>NZ_CP076023.1:2653571-3316964 GCF_018623035.1 Cellulomonas dongxiuzhuiae | reverse complement strand
GCTCGACGCCAGCGCGTGGTGCGGCCCGGCGACGTTGCCGGCCGCCCACACGCCCGGGACGGACGCGGCACCCGTGCCGTCGACGGTCACGCCGCGGCCGAGGTCCTCGTCGGTGTCGCCGACCGCGTGGGTCTCGAGGCCGAGGCCGTCGACGAGCGCGTCGTCGAGGACGGCGCGCGGGGCGACGAAGACGGCGTCGCACGCGACCGTCGTCCCGTCCGCGAGCGTCAGTCCCGTCAGGGCGTCGTCCTCGACCCGCACGCCGGTGGCGCGTCCGGCGACCACCCGCACGCCGCGGGCCGCGAGGTCGGCGCGGGCGTCGGCGTCGAGCTCGACGGCGTCGTGCAGCACGACCGTGACGTCGTCGCTGAGCTGCCGCGTCAGCAGGGCGCGGTGGACGACCGACGACCCCGGGGCGAGCACCGCGAGGCGGCGGTCCCGCACCTCCCAGCCGTGGCAGTACGGGCAGTGCAGGACGTCGCGGCCCCACCGCTCGCGCAGCCCGGGCACGTCCGGCAGCTCGTCGCGCAGGCCCGAGGTGAGCACGAGGCGCCGGGCGCGGTGCGTCGTGCCGTCGGACGTGCGGACCTCGAAGGCGGGCTCGTCGCCGGGCAGGCGACGGGCGTCCACTGCCCGCGCGGTGACGAGCTCGACACCGTAGCGTTCGACCTCGGCGCGGCCCGCAGCGAGGAGCTCGGCAGGCGGCGTGCCGTCGTGCGTGAGCAGGTTGTGCGCGTGCGGCGACGGCGCGTTGCGGGGCTCGCCGGCGTCCAGGACGCGCACGCTGCGACGCGAGCGGCCGAGGCACAGAGCGGCGGAGAGCCCGGCGGCACCGCCGCCGAGCACGAGGACGTCGACGGGCGAGGCGGTCTCGATCGGCATGCTCCGAGCGTGCGGGAAGCGGCGCTGGTTGACAAGTGCAGTTGCCGAGACGGCAAATGGTGGGCATGGATGATCTCGACACGGTGCTGGGAACGGTCGGCCCCCGGCTCCGTGCGCTGCGCGAGCACCGCGGGTCGACGCTCGCCGACGTCGCGGGCGTCACCGGCATCTCCGTCAGCACGCTGTCGCGCCTGGAGTCCGCCCGGCGCCGCCCCACGCTCGAGCTGCTGCTGCCCCTCGCACGGTTCCACGAGGTGACGATCGACGAGCTGGTCGACGTCCCCGCGGGCGACGACCCGCGGGTGGCGCCGCACCCGACGGTCCGCCACGGCGTCACGTACGTCCCGCTCAGCCGCCGTGGCGAGGGTCCCCACGCGTACCGGCTCGAGTACCCGCCGCGCACACCGCCCGAGGTCGGCGAGCCGCGGGTCCACGAGGGCTACGAGTGGCTCTACGTGCTGAGCGGCACGCTGCGCCTGGTGCTCGGGGGCCGGTCGCTCGACCTCGTCGCCGGCGAGGCCGCCGAGTTCGACACGCGCGTCCCGCACTGGCTGGGCAACGTGTCCGACGGCCCCGTCGAGGTGCTCGCCCTCTACGGGCCGCAGGGCGAGCGCATGCACGTCCGCGCGCGCCCCCGCCGCAGGGACTGACCACGACGTGGGACGGCCGAAGCGCGAGACCGGGCCGGGTCGTCCTCCGGCGCCCGGTCGACGACCGCGGCCGGTCTCGGCGGCTCAGCCGAGCGTCGCCGCGACGACCAGCAGCACCGGGACGCACAGGATCGTCGTGACCAGGCCCGTGTCGCGTGCGAGCGCCTCGCCGTGGCGGTACCGCATCGCGTAGACCAGCACGTTCTGCGCGGTCGGCAGCGCAGCCATCGCGACGACGGCCAGCAGCGCGGGCGCCGGCAGCCCGAGCGCGCTCCCGACGCCCCAGGTCAGGACGGGGTGGACGACCGACCGCAGCCCGACGGCCAGGGCGAGGTCCCGCCGCGGCGCCGCCCCACCGGTCGTGCGTGGCACCGCGAGCGACATGCCGAACGTGATGAGCGCGAGCGGTGCGGCCGCGGCCCCGACCAGCGCGAACGGCTGCAGGACGACCTCGGGCAGCGACCACGGCAGCGCGGCGAGCACGAGCCCGGTGAGCGTCGCGAGGATGATCGGGTTGCTCAGCGTGCGCCGCACGACCGTCTCGAGGCGCATCGCGAGCGGAACGCGGCCGCCCGGCGCGGGGGCCGGGGCGTCACCCGGGTCGGTCTCCAGGGGCGGGGTGGGTCGGGCGTCGAGGACGGCGAACGCGACGGGCGCCAGGACCAGGAGCTGGAAGAGCAGCGTCGGGACGACGGCGACGGGGTCGTCGAGCAGGTAGACGGCCAGCGGCAGGCCGATGTTGCCGGCGTTGACGTACGAGGACGCGAGCGTGCCGACCGTGACGTCGGCGGCCGGCCGGTGCCACACGAGGCGCAGGACGACGACGGCCAGCACGGCCACCACCGTCGTGCTCAGCCACGTGACGAGGGCCGTCCGTGACGCGAGCAGGTGCAGGTCGGCGTGCGCGACGGTCGAGACGAGGAGCGCGGGCGTCGCGACGGCGAAGACGACGCGCGCCAGCACCGGCGCCGCCCGCTCGCCGAGGACGCGCCACCGGCCCAGCGCCCAGCCGAGCCCGACGACGGCGCCCATCGTGCCCAGCGCGCCGAGGACGGCCGACATCAGCGCGTCCGCAGCGGGGCCGACGAGGCGCTCGGTGTCACGGCGCCGATCCTCGCACGGGGCCGGCGGCGGCAGGCGCGACGCGGTCTCCGCACATGCAACCTAGGGGTTGCGTCACGGCGCCGACGGGTGCAGGCTGTCTGCAACAGAAGAGTTGCACCAAGGAGGCAGCCATGACCGCTCACCAGACCACCGCGCTCGTCGACGACACCACCTCGAGCGTCACCCGCACGGTCCGCGTCGACGCCCCGCCCGCCCGCGTGTTCGAGGTCCTCACACGCGAGGACCTCGTCGCCCGGTGGTTCGGGCAGCGCGCCTCGCTGCCGGACCTGCGCGTCGGTGGCACCGGCACCCTCGGGTGGGACGGCGAGCACGACGTCCCGCTGCGGATCGAGGCCTACGACCCGCCGCGCCGCTTCGCCTTCGCGTGGCCCGGCTGCGGAGGTGACCTGGACCCCGCCAGCGAGCTGACCGCGACCTTCACGCTCGTGCCCGACGGCACCGGGACGCTGCTCACGGTCGTCGAGACGGGCTTCGACAGGCTCGGTGACGAGCGGCTGCGCCAGCTCGCGGACCACCGCGACGGCTGGACGGCCGAGCTCGACGAGCTCGTGGCGCTCGTCGCCGGCGGGGTGGCGGTGTGACGTCCGCGAGCGGCGCGACGGACGTCGTCGCGGTGTGCGCCGCGCTGGGCGACGAGACCCGGTGGCAGGTGCTCACCGAGGTCGGGCGCGGTGAGGCGTCCGCGTCCGCGCTGGCCGAGCGCCTGCCGGTGAGCCGCCAGGCCATCGCCAAGCACCTGGCCGTGCTGGCCGAGGTCGGGCTGGTCGAGCCCGTCCGGGCCGGGCGCGAGGTGCGGTACCGGGCGGTCGGCGCGCGCCTCGGGCTGCTCGCGCGCACGCTCGAGGCCGTCGGTGCCCGCTGGGACGAGCGGCTGGCCGCGATCGCACGCCTCGCGGAGGCGCCGCCGGGGTGAGTGCCGAGGTGAGCGCCGGGCGGTTCGTCCGGGATGTCCGGACGGGCCATGCGATCGTGACCTGAGCGGTGCCCGGCGGCCCGGGTGGCAACGCGACGGCAACCGGCACGAAACACCGCGCTGCGAGCCTGCAGGAGCGCAGGGGGCGCTTCTCACGGCACGCACCGGTCCGCCGGTGCGTGCCGTCTGCTCGGAAGGAACACCGCCCTCATGCGCGACCGCACCCCCGGGTCGAGGCCGAGGCGACGTGCCCTGCACGCCGCCCTCGCCGTCCTCGGTCTCACCCTCCTGACGGCGGTCCCCGCCGCTGCCGCCCCCACCGTCGACGAGGCCACGCTCGCCGTCCCCACCGGGCCCGTGACCGCCGGGGCGACCGTCGACGTCCGGCTGGACCTGCTGGACGTCACCGACCTGTACGCGTACGAGGCGACGCTCACCTTCGACCCCGCGCTCCTCGCGTTCGACTCCGTGACGGACGCGCCCGACGGCGGGTTCGACGACGTCACGAGCGGCACCGGCTCGGTGACGGTGCGGCACACGCGGCTCGGTGCGTCCCCGGGCCTCACGGGCACGGTCGCCACGACGGTGCGCCTGCGCACGCTCGCCGGCGGCACGGCGACGGTCACGCTGTCGGGCCTGACGCTCGTCGGCTCCGACGGGGCCACGGTCGCCGCCGCGGACGTGACGTCCGTCGCCGTCGAGGTCGCGCCCGCGCCGACGCCCGGCCCGACGACGACGCCCGGCCCGACGGCGACGCCCCCGACCCCGACGACCACCCCCGAGGCGACCGCTCCCGTGCCGTCGCCGTCCGCGACGGCCGGCGCTGCGGCGTCCGGTCCGGGCACCGGGACCCTGAGCGCGACCGGCGCCCAGGTGGGTGGCCTGCTCGCGCTCGCGCTCGGTGCGGTCGCGCTCGGTGCGTTCCTCGTGCGTCGCCGGACGGCGGCCGCCCGATGAGCCGCCCCGGCACCGCCCCGACCGACCCGACCCGCAGGAGCCGACCCGTGGACCGACCGCAGCTGCGCCGCAGCGTCACCGCCGTCGCGGTGACGGGCGCCCTCGCCCTGGCGGGGGCCGTCGCGGCACCCGCCACCGCCGCACCGGCCGCCGCCGCGCCGGGCGGAGCCTTCCTCACCCCGTACCTCACCGAGCTCGACGTGACCGGCGACCGCCAGGTCACCACCGCCGACCTCGACGTCGTCGCCGCGCACCTCGGTGCGACCGCCGGCTCGTCCGGCTGGACCGAGGTCGCGGTCGCCGACGTGGACGGCGACGGGACCCTCACGCTCACGGACCTCGCCCAGGTCTCCCAGCGCATGGTGTACGACGACGGCGCGTTCGAGCTGGTCGAGGCGAGCGTCCTGGACATGCAGGCCGCGATGAACGCGGGCGTCACGACGTCCGTCGAGATCACGCAGGCCTACCTCGAGCGGATCACGGCGTACGACGACACGCTCGTCGACACCGGGGCGGGCGGCCGGCCGCTCAGCTCGATCATCGCCGTCAGCGACGTCGCGCTCGCCGCGGCGGCCGCCGCCGACGCCGAGCGTGCCGCGCACGGCATGACCAGCCCCCTGCTCGGCGTGCCGGTGGCCGTGAAGGACAACTACGACACCCTCGACATGCCCACCACGGGCGGCTGCGGCTGCTGGCAGGACAACCAGACGACGACGGACGCGACGATGGTCGCGGGCCTGCGGGAGGCCGGCGCGGTGGTCCTGGCCAAGGCGGGCCTCGACGAGTTCGCGTACGGGTTCGTCTCCGAGTACTCGGCGGGCCTGCCGGTGGGCGGCACGGTGCGCATCGCCAGCCCGTACGCCACGTCGCGCAGCGCGGGCGGCTCCAGTGGTGGCACGGGTGCCGCGATCGCGGCGAACCTCGCCGGCATCGGGTTCGGCACCGACACCGGTGGCTCGATCCGCGTGCCGTCGTCGTACAACCAGCTGGTGGGTGTGCGTCCCACCGTCGGCCTCGCGAGCCGCGACGGGATCATCCCGCTCGCGCTCAGCCAGGACACCGGCGGGCCGATGGCGCGCTCCGTGCTCGACGCGGCGGTCGCGCTCGACGCCGTCGTGGGCGTCGACGACGCGGACCCGGTGACGGCCTCGCAGGCCGGGCTCGTCCCCGAGTCGTACGCCGCGTCGCTGGACGCCGACGCGCTCGACGGCGCCCGCATCGGGTACCTGCCGTCGATGATCGGCACCAACCGCACCACGGTGCGGCTGTGGGCCGAGGCCCGTGCGGCGCTCGAGGCGCGCGGCGCCACGCTCGTCGAGGTGCCGTCGTCCGCGGAGCTCAACGCGGTGCTCGCCGAGCCGAGCGGCAGCACCGACGAGTTCCGTCGGGACCTCGCCGGGTACGTCGAGCGGCACCTGTCGCCCGCGGTGCAGGCGCGCACGATCGAGGACATCCTCGCGGGCGGCCACTATGTGACGTCCCGCCGGAGCACGTACCTGCAGCGGGCCGCCGTCACGGACGAGCAGTACGAGGCGTGGGCGGGTCCGCAGGGCTCGCACACCCGGGCGCTCGCGAACGGGCGCACGTTCGTCACGCAGCTGCTCGACGACCTCGACCTCGACGCCATGGCGTACCCGAGCGGCACGCCCTACGGCACGCACAGCACCAACATGCGGCTGAGCCCCAACTCGGGTCTGCCGGCCGTGACGGTGCCGATGGGACAGGCGACCGCGGCCGACGCCACGATCACGGGCGCGGGGGTCAACCTCGAGCTGGTCGGTCGCGCGTTCGACGAGGGCACGCTCCTGGGCCTCGCGTACGACTTCGAGCAGACCACGCGGGCGCGCACGTCGCCTGCGCTGTACGGCCCGCTCGGCTGAGCACGCCGCCGCGGGACGCCCGCGGCACCACGGGCAGGACGACCCCCGACCGGGCACCCCGGTCGGGGGTCGTCGTGCGTCCGGAGCCGGCCGGGCCCGTGGCCGGCGGGGCGGTCGGCGGACCACAGTGCGGACGGGACCGCGACGTGCGCGACGGGCCTGGCTAGGGTCGATGCGTCGTGACACGGGGTGCCGCACCAGCGGCTGAGATCACACCCGTCGAACCTGATCTAGGTCGCACTAGCGAAGGGATGTCGCGCATGTCTCCCATGCGTCCACCGCTGCACGCCCACCCGCACCGACGCCGGGGGCCCGCCGCCACCTGACGCCGCCGCGTCCCTGCCTCATCGGTCGCACCCGTCGGTCCCACCCGCGCCCGCGCCCACGTCCGTGGCCGCGTGGCGTCGCTGCGCCGTGCCCGCACGCCCCGCCACCTCGGCCATCCGGAGACTCCCATGCCTCGACCCCGTCTCGCCCCGACCGTCGCCCTCATCGCCGTCGTGCTCGCGTCGGCCGCCTGTACCGACGGACGCGGCACCGCCGCCGCAGCCGACCGCACGGTCGTGCGGTTCGCGCTCGACTGGACCCCCAACACCAACCACACCGGCCTCGAGGTCGCCCTCGCCAAGGGCTGGTTCGACGACGCGGGCCTCGACGTCCAGGTGCTGCCCTCCACAGCCGTCCAGCCCGACGCGCTCATCGACGCCGGCGCCGCCGAGGCGGGCATCAGCTTCCACGGCGACTCCGTCCTCGCGCAGGCGGCCGGTGCCGACGTGGTCGCGGTGCTCGCGCCGCTGCAGCACTGGGCGTCGGCGATCGGCGTGCGCGCCGACGACACGACGATCACCCGGCCCCGCGACCTCGACGGGCGCGTCTACGCCGGGTTCGGCGGCCCCGCGGAGGTGCCGCTGCTGCAGGCGGTGATCCGCGCCGACGGCGGCCGCGGTGATCTCACGTCGGTCACCCTGGGGACCAGCGCGTACGCCGCGCTGTACGCGGGGGAGGCCGACGTCGCGATCCCGTTCGTCGCGTGGGAGGGGCTCGAGGCGCAGCGGCTGGGGACGCCGCTGCGGTACTTCCGGTACACCGACTACGGGTTCCCCGACGCGTACGCGGTGCTCGTCGACGCCCGTCGGTCCTGGGTGGCCGAGGAGCCCCAGGCGGCGGCCGCGTTCGTCGACGCGCTGCGCCGGGGCTACGCGTACGCGGCGGACCACCCGGACGAGGCCGCGGAGATCCTCGTCGCCGCGCACCCCGACGCGTTCGCGGACCCCGCCATGGTGGTGGAGAGCCAGCGCCTGCTCGCGCGCGACTACATGCGCGCCGACGACGGCACGGTCGGCGGCATCGACACCGCACAGCTCGCGGGGTACGGCGACTTCCTGTTCGACCAGGGGCTGCTCAGCGGCCCGGACGGCGAGCCGCTGACGCGTCGCCCCGACTGGGCGACCTACCACGTCGACCTCGGCGGCGGGTCGTGACGGGCACGCCCGGGCGGCTGGCCCCCGTGGGCCTGGGCGTCCTCGCGCTGCTCGCGGCCTGGCAGGTCGTCGTCGCGACGGGCGGCGTGGCGCCCCGCCTGCTGCCGTCGCCGGCGCGGGTCGCGCAGCAGGCGTGGACCCACCGCGAGACCCTGGCGGGGCACACGGGCGCGACGCTCACGGTGACGCTCGTGGGGTTCGCGGTCTCGGTGGTGGTCGCGGGGGCGCTCGCCGTGACGCTCGACCGGCTGCCGCGCCTGCGGGCGGGCGTCGTGCCGCTGCTGGTCGCGTCGCAGACCGTGCCCGTGCTCGTCGTCGCGCCGCTGCTGGTGCTGTGGTTCGGGTTCGGGCTGGCGCCCAAGGTCCTCGTCGTGACGCTCGTGACGTTCTTCCCGGTCGCGCTGGGCCTGGTCGAGGGGTTCGCGGCGGCCGGCCCCGGCGCGTCGGCGCTGCTGGCGACGATGGGGGCGAGCCGCCGGCAGGAGTTCGTGCACGTGCGCCTGCCCGCCGCGATGCCGCGCTTCTTCACGGCCCTGCGCATCGCCGTGACGTACGCGGTGGTCGGCGCCGTGGTCGCGGAGTACGCGGGCGCCGTGCAGGGGCTGGGCACCTACATGACGATGCAGCGCGCGGCGTTCCGCACCGACCTCGTCCTCGCCGCGGTCGGGGTGTGCGCCGCGCTCACGCTCGTCCTGTACGCGCTGACGTGCGGCGTCGAGCGCCTGGTCGTGCCGTGGGCGCGGCCCCGGCGGGTGCGTCGTGGGTGACGCGCTGCTGCAGGTCCGCGACGTGCACCTCGCGCTGCCCGCGCCCGGGGGGCCGCGGGCGGTCCTGGCGGGCGTCGACCTGCGCGTCGAGCGCGGCTCCTTCACGTGCGTCGTCGGCCCGTCGGGCTGCGGCAAGAGCACGCTGCTGGGCGTCGTCGCGGGGCTGCGGCACCCGGACCGCGGGCAGGTGCTGCTCGACGGGCGCGACGTCACGGGCACCACGGGCCACGCCGCGTGGATGCCCCAGGACGACCTGCTGCTCGAGTGGCGCACGGTCGTCGACAACGTCGCCCTCGGGCTCCAGGTGCAGGGGCTGCGCCGCCGCGAGGCGCGGGCGCGCGTGCGGGACCTGCTCGCCGGGTTCGGCCTCGCCGAGCACGCCGACGCGCGCCCCTCGGAGCTGTCCGGGGGCTTGCGCCAGCGCGCCGCGCTGGCCCGCACGGTCGTGCAGGGCCGCGACGTCCTGCTGCTGGACGAGCCGTTCGGCGCGCTCGACGCGCTCACCCGGCTGCACCTGCAGCGCTGGCTCGCCGCGACGTGGGCCGCGCACCGCTGGACCGTCGTCATGGTGACCCACGACGTGCGCGAGGCCGTGACCCTCGCGGACGAGGTCGTGCGCCTGTCCGACCGGCCCGCCCGCGTGGCGGTCCGTCACGTCGTGGACGACCCGCACCCGCGGCACCCGGCAGCCCTAGGCGCCGGGACCCGGCGCGTCGAGGCCGAGGTGCTCGCGGGTCTGGGGGTCCTCGACGGGCAGGACGCCCCCGGCGCGCCGGTAGGCGGCCGGGGGACGCCCGGTGTCAGAGCGCCGAGTCGCGCATCGACCCCGTGATGTCGGCGTCGGGGTGCAGGAGGATGCACTGGACGACGTCGTCGCCCTGCGCCCAGCCCTCTTCGGAGGGGGAGAAGAGGGTGTAGTCGAGGGTGGACTCCTCGTAGGCCTTGCCGACGAAGCCCGCGAAGGCGTCGTAGCAGAACTGCTCGGCGACGGTCGGCGTCGTGGCGTCCGCGGCCTCCGTCAGGGCGAGGTCGGAGCGGAACTGCTCCTCGGTGAGGGTCGTCTCGGCGTAGATCTCCGCGTCGTGCGGGTCGCCGCACGGGATGGTCGACACCGACGAGATCGAGGTCGCCTCGGAGAGGGCGGCGTAGTCGAAGCAGTCGCCGAGCTGCAGGGAGAAGACGTCGGCCTCGGCCGATGCGGTGATCTCGCCGCCCGGCTCGTCGCGCTGCGCGGGCTCGGCGGTGTCACCGAGGATCCCGCAGCCGGTGAGGGTGGCCGCGAGGGTCGCGGCCAGGAGGGGGACGGTCAGGAAACGGAGGGGACGAGGGCTCATGCCGAGCAGTGAACCAGCGCCGGGCGCCTGTCCCGGACCGATCGGGCGTGCCGGACGGGATGAAGACCTGGGAATCGGCTGTGGGGTGCGTCACCCTCCCCGACGGCGACCGGTGAGCGGGCGTGGTGCCGTCGGGAAGGGGTGACGAGGTCGGGTGACGGTGGGAGCCGCCGACGTCAGAGCGTGGAGTCGCGCATCGACCCCGTGAACCCGCCGTCCGGGTGCAGGACGATGCACTGGACGACGTCGTCGCCCTGCTCCCAACCCTCCTCGGAGGGGGAGAAGAGGGTGTAGTCGAGGGTGGACTCCTCGTAGGCCTTGCCGACGAAGCCCGCGAAGGCGTCGTAGCAGAACTGGTCCGCGACGGTCGGTGTCTCGGTGTCCCCGGCGGTCGTCAGGGCCAGGTCGGACTGGAACTGCTCCTCGGTGAGGGTGGTCTCGGCGTAGATCTCCGCGTCGTGCGGGTCACCGCACGGGATGGTCGACACCGAGGAGATCTCCGTCGCCTCGGACAGGGCTGCGTAGTCGAAGCAGTCGCCGAGCTGCAGGGAGAAGACGTCGGCCTCGGCCGAGGCGGTGATCTCACCGCCGGGCTCGTCGCGCTGCGCGGGCTCGGGGCTGTCACCCAGGACGGAGTCGAGGACGCCGCAGCCGGTGAGGGCCGCCGCGAGCGCGACGGCGAGCACGGGGGCGGTCAGGAAGCGGAAGGATCGCGTGGTCACGGCGAGTAGTGAACCAGCAACCGGGGGTCCGGTGTGCCCGGTTTTCGACCTTTTCCGCGAGCTTCCTGGATGCCGGCTGTGTCGTGGCGCGTGGGAGCCGCCATGCTCCTCAGCGCACGGCCGCTGCCGGGGTCAGGTCGCGCAGCTCCGCTCGCACCGCGTCGCGGAACGCGCTCGACGCCGCGACCTGCTCGGGGAAGACCTCACGCAGCGCGAGGACCCGGTCGGTGGGGTCCGGGCCGGTCACCGCATCGGCCAGGAGGGCGGCCAGCGGGTCGTCGAGCGTCACGCGGCGGCCGGCCACGACGAGCTCGCCCGTCGTCGTGGCGCGCAGGTAGGCGACCCAGCCCGCGACCGCGCGCGCGGCCGCGTGCGGCACGCTGCCGGCCGCGAGCCGGTCGGCGACGGTCCCGAGCAGCCGCACGGGCAGCTTCTGCGAGCCGTCCATCGCGACCTGCAGGGTCGTGTGCCCGGTGCGGGGGTTGGCAAAGCGGTGCAGCACCTCGTCGCGGTAGGCGGGCAGGTCCAGGCCGTCGGGCGCGACGAGCGTGGGCAGCACGTCCTCGTCGACGAGCGCACGGACGAGCGCCTCCAGGTCCGGGTCGGCGACGGCCTCGGCGATGGTCGCGTAGCCGCGCAGCGCCCCGTGGTACGCCAGCGTCGAGTGCGTCGCGTTGAGGATGCGCAGCTTGGCCCGCTCGAAGGGTGCGACGTCGTGCGTGAACGTCGCACCGGCGTGCTCCCACGCGGGCCGCGGACCGGCGAAGTCGTCCTCGACCACCCACTGGAAGTAGGGCTCACCGGCGACGAGCGCCTCGTCGTGCAGCCCCAGCAGAGCCTCGGCCTCGGCGCGGTGGGCGCCGCTCGTCGCCGGCACGATCCGGTCGACCATGCTGGAGGGGAACCGGACGCAGGAGGCGACCCACGCGGCGACGTCGTCCGACCCCGGGACGGCGGCCAGCGCCTGCGTGACCAGGCCCGCGAGCACGGCGCCGTTGTCGGTGAGGTTGTCGCAGCTGACCACGGTCAGGGGAGCGCCCGACGTGCGGTGCCGCCGCACGAGCCCGCGCACGAGCAGGCCGATGGGTGTCAGCGTCGCGGCGTCGTCGTCGTGGCGGAGCTCGCCGGTCGCCGACGCCAGGTCCGCCGCCACGTCGTGCGCCGCGGTGTCGAGCCGGCCGTCGGGCGCGCGGCGGTAGCCCTTCTCGGTGACCGTGAGGCTCACGACGTGCGTCGTCGGCGCCGCGACGGTGTCGAGCACGAGGGCGGTGTCACGCCCCGGGAAGGCGACGCCGCGGACCGCGCCGACGACCCGCAGGGACGTGGCGTCCGCGCCCGTCGTCAGGACGCCGTACAGGCCGTCCTGCGGTCCCAGCTGGTCGGCGACCCGCGCGCTGCGCTGCGTGACGCCGAGCAGCCCCCAGCCGGTCTCACCGGTCGCGGCGGCCGCGTCCTCGGCGCACACGGCCTGGTGGGCGCGGTGGAAGGCGCCGATGCCCAGGTGCACCTGGCCGATCGTCAGCGTGGCGGGGTCGACCGCCGGTCCGCGGACCTCGTCGGGGAGGCCGCGGGCGGCGCGGTCCGCCCAGGTGGCGGCGGACAGGCGGGGCAGGGTCATCGGGGCTCCGAGTTCTGGGGTGGTGGCGCGGTGGTGCCACGCACCACGAGCTCGACGGGCAGGACGGTGGTGGGGGCCCCGGGCTCGCGGGGGACGAGGAGCAGGTCGACGGCGGTCCGGCCCAGGCGTGCCAGGGGCATCGCGACCGTCGTGAGCGCGGGGTTCACCAGGGTCGCGACCGGGACGTCGTCGAACCCCACCACCGACATGTCGTCGGGGACCCGTACGCCACGCGCGCGCAGCCGGTCGATGAGGCCGAGGGCCATGAGGTCGTTGTGGGCCAGGACCGCCGTCGCGCCGCTCGCGACGGCCAGGTCGGCGGCTCCGACGCCTCCGGCGAAGGCCGGCGGGTGCGCCCCGAGGTCGAGCACCTCGACGTCGGGGCCGAGCGACTGCAGCCCGTCGCGACGACGGGCGTCGGACCACGACCCGGCGGGTCCGCCCGCGTAGGCGATCCGGCGGTGGCCGAGGGCGTGCAGGTGCCGCACGGCCTGCCGCACGCCGTCGCGGTTGTCGACGACGACCGAGGGCACCCCGGCTCCCTCGCGGTTGACGAGCAGCACGGGGCGTCCGTCGGCGGCGACCGCGGCGAGGTGGTCGTCCGACATGCGGGGCGAGCACAGCAGGACGCCGTCGGCCTGCGCGCCGAGCTGCGCGACGAGCTCGGCCTCGAGCAGCGGGTCCTCCTCGGCGTCGGCGACGACGACCGCGTGGCCCGACGCGCGGG
Source organism: Cellulomonas dongxiuzhuiae (assembly GCF_018623035.1). Lineage (NCBI taxonomy): Bacteria > Bacillati > Actinomycetota > Actinomycetes > Micrococcales > Cellulomonadaceae > Cellulomonas > Cellulomonas dongxiuzhuiae. Next base: position 3,303,908 of record NZ_CP076023.1, on the reverse strand, counting down.
CGCGGGACTGCACGGCCTTGGCGACGGCCGCGAAGAAGGGGTTCTCCAGGTCGGGCACGAGGAGGCAGAGGTAGCCGCTGCGGCCGGTGATGAGCTCGCGCGCCGCCCGGTTGGGCCGGTAGCCGAGCTCGCGGGCCACGCGACGGACGAGCTCGCGGCGCTCGGGGGCGACGAGGTCGGGGGCGGACAGCGCGCGCGAGGCCGTCGCGGCGGAGACACCGGCGGCACGTGCGACGTCGCGCAGCGTGACGGCCATGGGAGCTCCTGTCGCGTCGGGTGCCGGACGCCGGGCGGGCGGGGGCGGACATGCGATGAAACCGATTTCATCACGGTCCGACCAGCCTGGGCAACGGGGACCGACCGTTCTTGCATCGGCGGCACACGGGTGGCAGGGTCGGTCTGCAAACGTATTCACCGAGGTGGGCGACCCCCGTCGTCCGCACCGCCGCAGCGCCACGCCGCGCTGCCGCGGCCCGGCGCTGGAGGATCCCATGCCCGACCCCGCAGCCGCTGCTCCCGGCTGGGCGCTGCACCCCGACCGCGCGCTGCCGGCCGACCCCGTGACCCGACCGGTCGCCCGGCAGATCCTCGAGGCGACGGCGCACCTGCCGATCGTCTCGATGCACGGCCACGTCGACGCGGGCGTGCTGGCCCGCGACGAGGCCTTCGGCGACCCCGCCTCGCTGCTCGTCGTCCCCGACCACTACCTCGTGCGCATGCTCGTGTCGCAGGGCGTCCCGCACGACGCGCTGGGCGTGCCGCGACGCGACGGCGGTGCGGTCGAGAGCGACCCGCGCGAGATCTGGCGGACGTTCGCCGCCCACTGGCACCTGTTCCGCGGGACGCCGACGCGCTTCTGGCTGGAGCACGTGCTCGTCGAGGTGCTCGGTGTGACCGAGCGGCTCTCGGCGGCCACGGCGGACGCCGCCTACGACACGGTCGCCGAGCGCCTGCGCGAGCCGGGCTTCCGCCCGCTGGCGCTGCTCGACCGGTTCGGCATCGAGATCATCGCGACGACCGACCCGGCGTCGGCGGACCTGGCCGACCACGCCGACCTCGCCACCCGCGGCTGGGGTGAGCGGGTCGTCCCGACCTTCCGGCCGGACGCGGTGCTGCACGTCGACCGCCCGGGCTGGGCCGACGACGTGGCGCTGCTGGGGGAGCGGGCCGGGGTGCCCGTCGGGTCGTACCGGGACTTCCTGCGGGCGCTCGAGACCCGCCGCTGGGCGTTCGTCGAGGCGGGCGCACGCGCCACCGACCACGGCCACCTGCTGGCCGACACGACGCCGATGTCCGAGACCGACGCCTCGGCCGTCTTCGCCTCCGCGCTGCGGGGCGACGTGGACCCCGCCGCGGCGCGCGCTTTCTCCGCCCACATGCTGTTCGAGATGGCGCGCATGTCGACGCAGGACGGTCTGGTCATGCAGCTGCACCCGGGTGCGCTGCGCGACCACGACCCGCACGTCATGGCGTCCCGCGGGCACGACGTGGGCTACGACATCCCCGTCGCGACCGAGTACGTCCACGCGCTGCGTCCGCTCCTGACGGCCTTCGGCCACCACCCCGGCCTGCGCCTCGTGGTGTTCACCCTCGACGAGGACACGTTCAGCCGCGAGCTCGCGCCGCTGGCGGGCGTGTACCCGGCGCTGCGCCTGGGGGCGCCCTGGTGGTTCCTCGACAGCCCCGACGGCATGCGCCGGTTCCGGGAGGCGGTCACCGACACGGCCGGGTTCGCCAACACGACGGGCTTCGTCGACGACACCCGCGCGTTCCTGTCCATCCCGGCGCGGCACGACCTGTCGCGTCGCATCGACGCGGGCTTCCTCGCGCGGCTCGTCGTCGAGCACCGGCTCGACCTCGACGAGGCGCTCGAGACCGCCGTCGACCTCGCCTACGGCCTGCCGCGCCGCGCGTACGCCCGGCACGAGCCGGACGGCACCCCCCACCCCTCCTGACACCCCCCTTCCCCCGCGAGAGAGCGATCCCGTCACCCCCCCGGGGCGTGAGAGAGCAGCCCGGTCGGACCTCGTGCGCGTCCCGACGGGCCCGGATGTGCAAGCATCGGCGACCATGTCGATCCACCCCCTGCTCTCCGACCTGCTGCGCACCGTCACGGACTGGGACTCCTGGGCCGCGGGCACCGCGACGCTGTCCGCCGGGTACCGGCTCCCCGACGTCCACGTCGAGGACCTCACGGTCGACGGGCCGCACGGGCCCGTGGCGGTGCGGTTGTACCGGCCGTCCGCCCGCCCGGCGTCGGGGGCCGGTCTGGTCTGGGCGCACGGCGGCGGGTTCGCGTACGGCGACCTCGACATGTGCGAGGCGCACGTGGTGTCCGCGGAGCTCGCGGCGCGGCACGGGATCGTCGTCGCGTCGGTCGGGTACCGGCTCGCGACGCCCGGCGCCGGTTACCCGATCCCGCTCGACGACGTCCACGCGGCGTGGACCTGGTTCGTCCGCGAGGCGCCGGCGCTGGGCGTGACGCGGCTGGGGCTCGGCGGTGCGTCCGCGGGCGCGGCCCTCACCGGAGGCGTCGCCGTGCGCGTGCGGGACCGCGGCACGCGCGCGCCCGACGCGCTGCTGCTGGCCTACCCGGGCATGCACTTCCCGTCGCCCGCGCTGCCCGACGAGCAGGTCGACGACCTGCGCCGGCTGCCGCGCGGCATCCGGTTCCTTCCCGCGCCCATGCTCGACATGACGCGCACCTACCTGGGCCGCCTGTCCGGGTTCCCCGCCGAGGCGATGGCGGGCAACGGGGACGTCGCGGGCCTGCCGCCGACGTCGGTGGTGGTGAGCGAGGTCGACGACCTGCGGCCGTCGGGCGAGATGTTCCTGCTGCAGCTGCAGGACGCGGGCGTCCCCACGCGCGAGATGGTCGCCGCAGGCATGCTGCACGGGCACCTCGACATCCCGCCCGTGCCCGCGCTGCCGGCGATCGGGGAGTCCATCGACTTCCTCGCCCGCGGCCTCGTCGGGGACTGACCGCGCGCACCGGGGGCTCCCGAGGGCGGGCCGGGACGTGGGACGCTCGGGCATGGCCGGTGGCAGGCGCGCGTCCGGGGTCGGCGGCACGCCGGCCGGGCTGGTCGTCGTGGGGGTGCTCGCGCTCGCGGCGTGCGGCGTCGGCGGCCCGCCACCGACGGCCGCCGGCTCGTCGTCCGTGCCGACGTCCCTGACGTCGCGCGGTCCGCTGCCGAGCTCGGTCACGTTCGACGTCGAGGTCGCGCAGGCCCGGAGCGACCGCGTCGCGCGGGTCGTGGAGCTGCAGGTCCGCAACACCGGACCGGTCGACGTCAGCATCGCCCGCGCGCGCCTGACCAGCGCCTTCGTGTCGGGGGAGTCCGAGGAGGGCCGCGACGTCGACGCGAGCCGCATGCGACGCGTGCGGGTCGCGCTCGGCGCGGCCGTGTGCGGTCCCGCGGCCGGTGACGACCCGCGTGCGCGCGTCGAGCTCGACGTGACGACCGCCGACGGCCGCACCGGCACCGTCACGGTGACTCCCACCGACGAGACGGACGACCTGCGGCGCATCCACGGCGAGGACTGCGCGGCCGCGGCGGTCGCCGCCGGTCTGCGGGTGACGCTCGCCGACGGGCTCGCCGTGCGGGACGTCGACGGCACCTCGGTGGCGGACGTGACGCTGCTCGTCGAGCCGGTGCCGGGCGGCCCCCGCGTGCGGATCGTCGCGGTGCAGTCCACGACGCTGCTGCGCCCGCTGGGCTCGACGGGGCAGTGGGTGGTGGACGTCGACTCGGCGGTGCCGCCGCCCGACGGGCGGCTGGTGCTGGCGACCGTGCCGGCCCGCTGCGACCTGCACGCGATCGCCGAGGACAAGCGGGGCACCGTGCTGGGCGTGCAGGCGGTGGTCGACGACGTCGAGCAGCCCCTGTTCTACGTCGCGGCGTCGGACGCGCTGCGCGGTGCGCTGTACGACTACGTGACCACCGCGTGCGGGCCGGCGACCGACGCGCGCACGGGCTGACCGGCCGGCGCGGCTCAGCGCGCCGGTGCCGCCTCGGCGAGGTTGCGGCGGCGCGGCGCGGGGCCGTCGGTGCTCGCGGTCGCCAGCAGGTCCTCGACGGCGACCATGTGCATGGCCATGCGCAGCCGCGCGCGGTCCGGGTCGCGTGCCGTGACGGCGGCCAGGATCGCGTCGTGCTCCTCCAGGGTCCGGTCGCCGGCGAGCTCGTGCATCTCGTCCCAGACGCGCCGCCGCGGGCCCTCGCCGGCGAGCGCGTCGAGCAGGGCCGCGAGCACCGCGTTGCCGGACGCCTCCGCGACGGTGCGGTGGAACGCGAGGTCGGCGGCGGCGAGGCGGGCGGGCTCCGGGCGGGGTTCGACGAGCGCGCGGGCCATGTCGTCGAGCGCGGTGCGGGCCCGGGCGACGTGGGCGGCGGTCAGGTGCAGGGCGGCGAGGCCCGCGGCCTCGGTCTCGAGCATCGCGCGCACCGCGTGCAGGGGGGCGTGGTCGCCCGGCAGGTCGGCGAGGAACCCGACGGGTGCGAGCAGCGTCGCGGGGTCGAGGGCGGTGACGTAGGTGCCGTCGCCGTGGCGGGCCTCGAGGATGCCGAGGACGACCAGCGCGCGCACGCCCTCGCGCAGCGACCCGCGCGACACGCCGAGCTCGGACGCGAGCTCCTTCTCCGCCGGCAGCCGGTCGCCCGGGCGCAGCCCACCGTCGAGGATGAGGCGCTGGACGTCCTCGACGACGTCCTGGGTGCGTGACACGAGCTCGTCTCCGTCGTCGTCCGCCGCGGCGGTCGGGGTGGTGCGGGGTGTCAGCGTTCGGGGACGAGCGGCGGGATGCCGTAGGTCTCGACCGCGGTGCGGCCCATGACGCGCGCGACGGCGGCCTCGTCGAGGTCGGCCAGGGTCGCGCGCAGGCCGCCCCACACCTCGTCCCAGGAGCCGTGCGCGTCGAGCGCGGTGGGCCAGTCGCTGCCGGCCATGAGGCGCTCGGGCCCGAACACGGCCAGGGCGTGGTCGACGGCCGGGCGCACGTCGTCCACGGTCCAGCCGGGGCCGGCGGCCCGACCGAGGCCGGCGAGCTTGGCGACGACGTTGGGCGCCTCGGCGGCGATCTCCAGCGCGGTGGTCCAGCGCTGCCACGTCGCGGAGTCGCCGGCGCGCAGCGCGGGGAGCGGCGGCGACCCCAGGTGGTCGACGACGACCGTCAGCTTGGGGTGCCGGTCGGCGACGGTCGCGACGTGCCGCAGCAGCTCGGGCGTCGTGGCGGGCAGGTCGAGCACGAGCCGGCGCTCGGTGAGCAGCGTGAGGCCCTCGTCGACGCGGTCGCCCAGGAGCCACTGCGTGTCGTCCTCGCGGTCGACGTGGTGGCTGATGCCGACGATGGGCTCGACGCGCCACTGGTCGAGCTGCGCGGCCGCCTCGTCGGGGGTGTCCAGCGGCACCCACGCGACGACGCCGAGCACGTGGGGCGAGCACAGCGCCTGGAAGAGCAGGTGCTCGCTGTCCGCGCGGTTGTCGGCGGACTGGACGAGCACCACGCCGTCCACGTGGTGCTCGTCCAGGGCTCCGTCGAGGTCGCGGACTCGGTAGGTGCGATGCAGGAGGTGGGGGTCCTGCGCCATCCACGGGTAGTGGACCGACTCGGGGTCCCAGACCTGCAGATGCGCATCCACGACGTCGTAGGGCATGTCTTCGACGGTAACGGTGCTCCGATGTCTGAATCGTCCTGCCGGTCAAATCCTCATAGAACCCTCATGATGAGCCCTGTGACAGCCCGAGAGATCGGATGTCTGTTTCGTCACGATGTTGAGCGTTCACATGAAAGTCAAGGGAGCCGGGTGCCCCCTGTGACCTCGCAGGTCACGGGCAGGTAACGGTCGGAACGTCCGGGGCACGGTCGTCAGCGCCCCGCGGCGTACCCCTGCTGCCCGCGTGCGTTCGCCGCCGCCCGCAACCACCCGTCCGGCCCAACGCCAGCCGCGCTCAACCGGCCCAGCGTCCACGGCCCTGCGTCCTCGACCGCGTGACCGCGTGCCGCCAGGGCGCCGGCCACGCCCGTCCCGAGCCGCGACTCGACCGCCACCCCGCGCGGCGTGTGGGTGCGCGGCTGGAACGAGCCGTGCACGTGCGACGAGTGCCACGTCGGCGCGTCGATCGCCGCCTGCAGGTCCATGCCGCCGAGGAGGTGCCGCAGCAGGAACGGCACCGGCCACTGGTCCTGCTGGTCGCCGCCCGGGGTGCCGAACGCGAACCCGTGGCCGGACCCGAGCACCATGGCCGGGCTCAGGGTCGTCCGCGGCCGGCGCCCCGGCACCAGGCTCGCGGGCAGACCGTCCTCCACCCAGCACATCTGCGCGCGCGTGGGCAGCGCGAAGCCCAGGCCCGGCACCACGGGGCTCGACTGCAACCACCCGCCCGACGGCGTCGCGGACACCTGGTTGCCCCAGCGGTCGACGACGTCGACGTGGCACGTGTCGCCGGGGCTCAGCCCGATCCGCGACACGGTCGGCTCGCCCAGGCCCGCCGGCGCCGGGGCGACCGCCCCGGGCCCGCCCGCGTCCGCCGCGGCGCGCGCGGCCACCAGCGCCCGCGGCAGGCGCGGTGCCCTCCCGTCCGGGTCACCGGGCCGGTAGCCGTCGTCGGCGCCGGCCCCGACCAGGCGCGCCCGCCGCGCCGCGTAGGCGGTCGACAGCAGCGCGTCCAGCGGCACGTCCCCGCTGTCGCCGTACCAGGCGTCACGGTCCGCGAACGCGAGCTTCGCGACCTCGACGACGACGTGCACGAGCTCGGCCAGCGGGCCGTCGTCCTCGGCCTCGCGTCCCGGACGTGCCACGACGTCGCGGACCAGGTCCTCGACGCCGAGCGCCTCGAGCATCCGCAGCTGCTGCAGCAGCACCGGTCCCTGCCCCCACGGGCCCGTCTTGTGCACCTCGACGCCCGCGAACGGCACCGCGACCGTCGGTTCCTCGGTCGCGTGCCACGCCGCGAGGTCGGCGCCGCGCAGGAACCCCGTGTGCGCGCGGCCGGTGGCATCGAGCACGGGCGTGCCCGCGACGAACGCGTCGACCGCCTCGGCGACGAAGCCCTCGTAGAAGGCGCGGCGCGCGCCCTCGATCTGCGCCTCGCGGTCGGGCCCCGCCGCGGCCGCCTCCGCGAGCAGCCGCTCGAACGTGCGCGCGAGGTCCGGGTTGCGGAACCGGTCGCCCGCCGTGGGGGCGGCGCCGCCGGGCAGGTACACCTGCGCGCTCGTCGGCCAGTGCGCGCGGAACATGTCCGCGACGGTCGCGACCGTGCGGGCGCCGGCCGCGACCAGCGGGTACCCGTCGCGCGCGTAGCCGATCGCGGGCCCGAGCACGTCGGCCAGCGGCAGCGTGCCGTACCGCGCCAGCAGGTCGAGCCACGCACCGAACGCGCCCGGCACGACGGCCGCCAGGTGGCCGGTCCCCGGGACCTCCTCGACGCCCAGGGCGCGGTACGCGTCGGTCGTCGCCAGCGCGGGCACCACGCCCTGCCCGCACACGACGAACGTGTGCCCGTCCGCGGCGCGGTGCCCCAGGAGCGGTGCGTCACCGCCCGGGCCGTTGAGGTGCGGCTCGACGACCGACAGCGTGAACCCCGCGGCCGCGGCCGCGTCGAACGCGTTGCCGCCGGCCTCGAGCGTGCGCATGCCGACCGCGCTGGCCAGCCAGTGCGTCGAGGCGACCATGCCGAACGTCCCGGTGAGCACCGGGCGGGTCGTGAACATGCCTCGATGCTCCCAGCGCGCGGGCCCTGCGTCGCCTCGGGACCGCCCCGGCGCGTCACACCCCGCCGGGGAACCCGAGCACGCGCCACGCCTCGTACGCCGCGACGGCGGCCGCGTTCGACAGGTTCATCGAGCGGCGGCCCGGCAGCATCGGGATGCGCAGCTGGTCCGCGATGCGCGGGTGCGCCAGGACGTGCGGCGGCAGGCCGGTCGGCTCGGGGCCGAACAGCAGGACGTCGTCGTCGCGCCAGTCGACGTCGGTGTAGCGGCGCGTGGCGTGCGTCGTGAACGCCCACACCCGGGACGTCGGCACGGCGGCCAGCAGGTCGTCGAGCCCGGGGTGCACGACGACGTGCGCGAGGTCGTGGTAGTCCAGGCCGGCGCGCCGCAGGCGGGCCTCCGTCAGCTCGAACCCCAGCGGCTCGACGAGGTGCAGGGTCGCGCCCGTGCCCGCGCACAGGCGGATGGCGCTGCCGGTGTTGCCGGGGATGCGGGGCTCGAAGAAGGCGACGTGCACCGGACGATCCTGCCACCGTGGTTGGGTGTGGTCGTGGCGGACGACGTGGAACGGGTGGGTGCCGACAGGGGCGACGAGGCCGTCGAGGTCCCGCTGCTGCTGCGGCTGGACGAGCCGGCGCGCACGTGGACGGACGCGTTCCCCGTCGGCAACGGGCGGATCGGCGCGATGGTGCACGGCGGCACGGGGGACGAGCTGCTGCAGGTCAACGACGACACGTGCTGGTCGGGTGCGCCGCACGACGGTCCCGTCGAGCCCGTGGGGCCGCTGGGCCGCGACGGTGCGCCGGGTGTCGTGCGCCGCGCCCGGCGGCTGCTCGCGGACGGCGACCCACTGGGTGCGCAGGCCGAGCTCGCGCGCCTGCAGAGCGGCTGGGTGCAGGCGTACCAGCCGCTGGTCGACGTGGTCCTCGCGCACGGCGCGGCTGCGGGTGACGCGGGGTACCGCCGCACCCTGGACCTGGCCCGGGGCGTGGTGACGACGACCTGGACGTCCGCCACCGGCGTCCCGTGGCGGCAGGACGTGCTGGTCAGCCACCCCGACCGGGCGCTGCTGCTCGAGCGGTCCACCGCCGGCGCCGCGTCCGACGCGGGCGAGGCGTGGGTGCGGCTCGCGTCGCGGCACCCGTGGGCGGACGCGCCGGCGCCGGTCGACGCGCCGGACGGGGACCCGCGGGCCGCCGTCGTTGTCGCGACGCTCGACATGCCGTCGCACGTGCTGCCCGACTGGGTCCCCGGCCCCGACCCGGTGCGGTACGGCGGCCGGTCCGTGCACGCGGCCGTCGCGCTCGCGGTGCTGGCCGGCGACGCCGCCTCCGTCGAGGTCGTCGACGGTGCGGTCCGTGTCCGCGGGACCGGTCGCCTGCGCGTCGTCCTGACGACCGCCACCGACCACGACGTCGCGACGGGCACGCTGCACGGCGACCGGGCCCGCGTCGCCGCGGACGCGCTCGCCGGGCTGCGGCACGCGCTCGCGGACGTCGACGGCATCGCCGCGCGCCACGTCGCCGACCACGCCGCACTGATGGGCCGCGTGTCCCTCGACCTGGACGCCGCGGTCCCGGACCTGCCGCTCGACGCGCGCCTGGTCCGGCACGCGCACGGCGAGCCGGACCCGCACCTCGCGGTGCTCGCCTTCCAGCACGGGCGCTACCTGACGGTGGCGGGGTCGCGCCCGGGCACCCTGCCGCTCAACCTGCAGGGCATCTGGAACGCGAGCGTGCGACCGCCGTGGAGCTCGAACTACACGATCAACATCAACACCGAGATGAACTACTGGCCGACCCTCGTCGGTGACCTCGCCGAGTGCCACGAGCCGCTGCTGGCCTGGCTCGACCGGCTCGCCGTAGCGGGGGCGGCCACCGCGCGGACGCTCTACGGCGTGCGCGGCTGGGTCGCCCACCACAACAGCGACCCGTGGTGCTTCACGGGCCCGACGGGCCGCGGCCACGACTCCGCGAGCTGGTCGAGCTGGCCGCTCGGCGGCGCGTGGCTGGCCCGGCACGTCGTCGACCACCACGACTGGACGGGCGACGACGACGCGCTGCGGCGGCACTGGCCCGTCGTGCGGGGCGCCGCGCTCGCGGTGCTCGACCTGCTCGTCGAGCTGCCCGACGGCACCCTGGGCACGTCGCCCGCCACGAGCCCGGAGAACCACTACCTGCTGCCCGACGGCCGTGCCGCGGCGGTGTCGGTGTCGACGACGTCCGACCTCGCGATCGTCCGTGACCTGCTGGAGCAGGTCCGCCGGCTCGCCCACGTGGCCGGCGACCACGACGAGAGCCTGCGCGCGGCCGTCGACGGCGCGCTCGAGCGGCTGCCGACCGAGCGCGTCGCCCCCGACGGCCGCCTCGCGGAGTGGCGCACCGACGTGCCCGACGCCGAGCCCGAGCACCGTCACCAGTCGCACCTGTACCGGGTGTTCCCCGGGACGTCGATCGACCCGGACTCCGCGCCGGCGCTCGCCGCCGCCGCCCTGCGGACCCTGGACGCGCGCGGACCGGACTCGACGGGCTGGTCGCTCGCGTGGCGGCTCGCGCTGCGTGCGCGCCTGCGGGACCCCGACGGGGTCGCGGCGCTGGTCACGGCCTTCCTGCACCCCGTCGACGCGGACCCGTCCGGCGGTGACGGGTCCGCCCGCGGGGGCGTCTACCGCTCGCTGCTGTGCGCGCACCCGCCGTTCCAGATCGACGGCAACCTGGGGTTCACGGCGGGTGTCGCCGAGGCGCTCGTGCAGGCCCACCGGCGCGGCCCCGACGGGGTGCGCGAGGTCCACCTGCTGCCGGCGCTGCCCGCCGCGTGGCCCGCCGGGCGGGTCCGGGGTCTGCGGCTGCGCGGCGCCCTGCGCCTGACGGAGCTGACATGGCGCGACGGGCGCGTCGAGCGCGCGGTCCTCGAGGCGGACCGACCCGCCGTCGTCGACGTGCGCGCGCACGGCTCCGCCGAGCGCCGCCAGGTCGTGCTGCAGCCGGGACGTCCCGCCGTCGTGGTGGCACCGGCCTGACCGCCGCGCCGCCACGTGCCGACGCCCGCGGCGACCGGGCTCGTGACGACGCCCGGCGTGGGGAGATCTAGACGGTCCCCGCCGGTGCCGGCGCCGTCGACTCGCGCACCACGAGCTCGGTCGCGAGGTCGATCCGCAGGTTCGCGGGCTGCTGCCCCGCCGCCAGGCTGAGCACCATCTCGGTCGCGGTGCCGGCCATCTCGCGCAGCGGCTGGCGCACGGTCGTGAGCGACGGGCCGAGCCACTGGGCGAGCGGGATGTCGTCGTACCCGACGACGGAGACGTCCTCGGGGATCGACAGTCCGAGCTCGCGCACGGCGCGCATGACGCCGAGGCTCTGGTAGTCCGAGCCGGCGAAGATCGCGGTCGGGCGGTCGGGGCGGGACAACAGCTCGAGACCGTGGTTGTACCCGCCGTCGACGTGGAAGTCGCCCCAGCGCACGAACGACGGGTCGGCACGGATGCCCGCCTCGTCGAGCGCGCTGCGGTAGCCGTCGACGCGCGCGCGGGAGCACAGCACGTCGGACGGCCCGGCGATGACGGCGATGCGCCGGTGACCGAGCGACAGCAGGTGCCGCGTGGCGATCAGGCCGCCGTTCCAGTTGTTCGAGCCCACGGTCGGGACGCCGGCGGGCGGCTCGCCCCAGGTGTCGACGACGACGAACGGGATGGAGCGGGACTCGAGCTGGTGGCGCTGCGTCGCGTCGAGGCTCGAGAGCACCAGCAGCACGCCCAGGGGGCGCCGCGCGAGGATGTCGTCGATGAGCTCCTGCTGCGGCCGGTGGGAACCGCCCAGCTCGGAGAGCACCACGCCGACGCGGTGCGCGGCCGCGGCGTCCTCGACGCCCTTGATGACCTCCTGCGCCCACGCGTTGTCGATGTGGTGGAACACCAGGTCGATGAGGTTCGGGTCGCCCGAGCCGCGCCCGCGGCGGCGGCGGTAGCTGTGCTCCTCGAGGATCGCCTCGACGCGCGCGCGGGTGCCCGCGGCCACGTCGGCGCGGCCGTTGAGGACCTTCGACACGGTCGGGACGGAGACGCCGGCGAGCGCGGCGATCTCGGCGATCGTGACCGTTCGGGTGGTGCCGCTGGACGTGGCCACGAAGGTCTCCTCTGACCAGGGGCCCGCGACGCACCCGGCCGGGGCCGAGGACGCGCCCGGGACGGGCTCGCAAGTTTCGGGACTGACCGTAGCACCGGTCCGGGTGACGTCGCGCCCCCGTCAGGCATACGTCCGGATGGTCCCCCCGTCTGCCACCGGTCTCGTTTCGGTCACGCGGGTTGACGCCATCGCAAACGTTTGCCTAACGTGTCGGCCATCACCTTGACGGGACGGCCCGTCGAGACGTTTCGGCCACGAGGGCGTGGAGATCGATGCAGGCGCAGCAGCAGCACGTGCACCCGGCGAAGCCCGGTCCGTCGCCGCGCGGCCACGGCCGCCACCACCTGAGCACCCGTTCCGGTGCTCCTCACAACGGAAGGGTGGTGAACGCATGTCCACGGACGGTGTGACCGTCGGCGGGGGCGCCGCGCAGGCAGCCCTCGCGCACGACCCGGCCCCGGCCGTCGCCGCACGCGGTGCGGACGGGCCGCGCACGCCCCAGGACCGCGCGGCGCGCAAGCGGCTCAGCGGGCACCGGACCTGGCGTCGCGCGCTGCGGCGCGACTGGCAGCTGTACTCGCTGCTGATCCTGCCGCTGCTGTTCTTCGCGATCTTCCGCTACGTCCCGATGTTCGGGAACGTCATCGCGTTCCGCCGGTTCCGCCCGGGCGGGTCGATCTTCGGCGAGGAGTGGGTGGGCCTGCACTACGTGCGGATGTTCATCCAGGACCCCACGTTCTGGAACGTCTTCCAGAACACGCTGGTCCTCGGCGTCCTCAGCCTGGTCATCATCTTCCCGCTGCCGATCGTGCTCGCGCTCATGCTCAACGAGCTGCGCTCGCAGCGCTTCAAGCGGATCATCCAGACGATCTCCTACCTGCCGCACTTCATGTCGATCGTCATCGTCGCGGGGCTGGTGTTCCAGCTCACCGCGATCCGCGGCACCGTGAACCAGATCATGACCGCGCTCGGCGGTGACGCGATCGGGTTCATGCAGCAGCCGGACTGGTTCCGGACGATCTACATCTCCTCGGAGATCTGGCAGACCGTCGGCTGGGGCACCATCCTCTACCTCGCCGCGCTGTCCACCATCGACCCGCAGCTCTACGAGGCCGCGCGCATCGACGGCGCCAACCGCTGGCGCCAGACGTGGCACGTCACGCTGCCGGGCATCCGCCCGACGATGGTCGTGCTGCTGATCCTCAACATCGGGTCGTTCATGGCGGTCGGGTTCGAGAAGATCCTGCTCCTGTACAACCCCCTGCTGTACCCGACGGCGGACGTCATCGCGACGTACCTGTACCGCGTCGGCATCGGGTCCAGCCAGTTCTCCTACGCGACGGCCATCGGCCTGTTCGAGGCGATCATCGGCCTGACCCTCGTCCTGTCCGCCAACGCGATCTCGCGCCGAGTGGTCGGAGCCTCCCTGTGGTGACCACCGAGAACGTCACGCACCTCGACGAGCAGCTGTCGAAGCCGACCGTCTACGCCACCCGCACCGTCAAGGACACCCGGGGCTACCGGGTCTTCTACGTCGTCAACGCGACGCTGCTGGTGATCATCGCGGGCGTCACGCTGTACCCGTTCGTCAACCTGCTGGCCCAGGCGTTCAGCTCCGAGTCGTACATCAACGCCGGCCAGGTGAACCTGTGGCCCAAGGGCTTCAACGTCACGACGTTCAGCCTGGTGATGAGCGACTCGATGTTCTGGCGCAACTACCAGAACACCGTCTACTACACGGGCGTCGCGACGCTCGTCGCGATGGTCCTCACCACGACGTTCGCCTACGCGATCTCCAAGTACCACCTCAAGGGTCGCAAGGTCTTCATCGGCATCGCCGTCTTCACCATGTTCTTCAACGGCGGCCTGATCCCGAACTACGTGCTCGTGAACGAGCTCGGGCTGCGCAACTCGGTGTGGGCCATCGCGCTGCCCAACGCCATCAGCGTGTTCAACCTGCTCGTCATGAAGTCGTTCTTCGAGAACTTCTCGACCGAGATCGAGGAAGCCGCGGAGATCGACGGGCTGAGCACCTACGGCAAGCTCTTGCGGATCGTGCTGCCGCTGAGCAAGGCCGTCATCGCCACGATGATCCTGTTCTACGCCGTCTCCTTCTGGAACTCCTGGTTCGCGGCGTTCCTCTACATGGACCACCGCGATCTGTACCCGGTCACCGTCTACCTGCGGAACCTCATCGCGGGCGCCACGAGCGTCGACGGTGCCGCGGGCTCCGCCGAGGCCACGCAGATCGCGGCCAACGTGAAGGCGGTGACGATGCTGCTCACCGTCCTGCCGATCGTCTGCCTCTACCCCTTCCTCCAGAGGTACTTCGTGTCGGGCGTGATGCTCGGCTCGGTCAAGCAGTGAGCCCCACCCCAGCCCCCGCGGTCCTCCGGACGGCGGTGCACTTCCCCGGATGCAGGACGACGACGTTCGAACCCGAAGGAGAATGATGAGGACCACGAAGAAGCGGTCCGTGGCGTACGCCGCGACCGCAGCGACCCTCGCGCTGGCCCTGGCGGCCTGCTCGGGAGGCGCGGAGGACGAGGCCGCGGAGACCCCGGAGGCCAGCGAGCTCGGCCAGGTCGGCGCGATGGCGGACTACGAGGTCGGCACGACGTTCAAGGCCACCGAGCCGGTGAGCTTCGGGCTGATGTACCGCGACCACCCGAACTACCCGCTCAAGGACGACTGGGACATCCTCACCAAGTTCAAGGAGAACCAGAACGTCGAGTTCGAGATCCAGACCGCCCCGCTGTCGGACTGGCAGCAGGCCCAGTCGATCGCGATCGGCGCCGGCAACGCGCCCGACATCATCTCGGTGACGTACCCCGGCCAGGACTCGGCGTTCGTCGCCGGCGGGGCGATCCTGCCGGTCAGCGACTACGTCGAGAACATGCCGCACTTCCTGGACAAGGTCGAGAAGTGGGACCTGCAGGCCGAGATCGACCGCACGCGGCAGGAGGACGGCAAGTACTACGTGCTGCCCGGCCTGCGTGAGTCGGTCCGCCCGACCTACACGTACGCGGTCCGCAAGGACGTGTGGGAGCAGCTCGGCCTGAGCCTCGCGCCGGAGACCTACGAGGACTTCGCCGCCGACCTGGCCAAGGTCAAGGCCGCCTACCCCGACACGTACCCGCTGTCCGACCGCTGGTCGGCCAACGGCCCGCTCGAGGCCTCCCTCAACGTCGCCGCCCCGAACTTCGGCACCGCTGCAGGCTGGGGCTACGGCGAGGGCACCTGGTGGGACGAGGACGCCGAGGAGTTCGTCTACACCGGCGCCATGGACGAGTACCGCGAGCTGCTCGAGTACTTCAACGGGCTCGTCGCGGACGGGCTCATGGACCCCGAGAGCCTCACGCAGGAGGACGACCAGGCCATCCAGAAGATGGCGAACGGCCAGGCGTTCGCGCAGCTGACGAACGACCAGGAGATCCTCAAGGTCCGCACCGCGATGACCGAGACCGGGCAGACCGGCGAGGTCGTCATGATCCGGGTCCCGGGTGGTCCGGCCGGTGACATCGTCGCCGGTGGGCGCCTCATCAGCGGCGTGATGCTCTCGTCGAAGGTGGCCGAGCAGGACGACTTCCTCGCGATGCTCCAGTTCCTCGACTGGCTGTTCTACTCCGACGAGGGCCTCGAGTTCTCCAAGTGGGGCGTCGAGGGCGAGACCTACACCAAGGACGCCGACGGCACGCGCACCCTCATGCCGGAGATCGACCAGAACGGTCTGAACCCGGGTGCGCCGAAGCTCCTCAACGTCGACTACGGCTACCACAACGGCGTGTGGATGCTCGAGCACGGCTCCTCCGACGAGCTCGACCAGTCGATGCTGCGGCCCGAGGTCGTGGAGTTCGTCCAGTCGATGTCCGACAAGGAGCTCGCGGAGGTGGCGCCGCCGGCCCCGCTGGACGAGCTCGAGCGCGAGCAGGTGTCGCTGTGGACGACGGCCCTGAAGGACCACGTCAACCAGAACACGGCCGCCTTCATCCTCGGCCAGCGCTCGTTCGACGAGTGGGACGCGTACGTGGCCGAGCTCGAGGGCAAGAGCCTCCAGCAGTACCTCGACGTCGTGAACGCCGCGCAGAAGCGGTTCGCCGAGAAGAACGGCTGATCCACCCGGCCCGGCCCCCTCGTCCCGCCCCGGCGGGCGAGGGGGCCGGGCTTCTCCCTGCGGTGGTGCAGTCCGTGCACCGTCGTGCCACCGCCCTGGCGCGCACGTGCGAGGGTGTTCCCGTCCGCCGCGGCGGACGTCGTCGTCGCCCCCTGTCACCGTCGCCTGGAGGTCGCACCCGTGCGCACCGTCGTTCCCGCCCAGCCCACCGGTCCGCTGCCCGACGCCTGGCGCGCGTGCGTCGGCACGGGCCGCATGAACCTCGCCCTGCGTTCCGACTACCGCGACTCCCTGACGCGCGTGCAGCAGGAGATCGGGTTCCGGCACATCCGCGGGCACGGCGTGCTGTCGGACGACATGGGCGTGCTGCGCACCGACGAGATCGACGGCCGCACGCACAGCCGGTACGCGTTCAGCTACGTCGACCAGGTCCACGACTTCTTCCTGTCGGTCGGCA
The DNA here is from genome assembly GCF_018623035.1 of Cellulomonas dongxiuzhuiae. Taxonomy (NCBI): domain Bacteria; kingdom Bacillati; phylum Actinomycetota; class Actinomycetes; order Micrococcales; family Cellulomonadaceae; genus Cellulomonas; species Cellulomonas dongxiuzhuiae. Next base: position 3,287,502 of record NZ_CP076023.1, on the reverse strand, counting down.
TCAAGCCCTTCCTCGAGCTCGGGTTCATGCCCTCGCAGCTCGCGTCGGGCGACCAGACGGTGTTCTGGTGGAAGGGCAACGTGACCCCGCCGCGCGACCACGGCGAGTGGGTCGCGCTCGTGCAGGCGTTCCTGCGCCACCAGATCGAGCGGTACGGGATCGACGAGGTCCGCCAGTGGCCGATCGAGGTGTGGAACGAGCCGAACCTCACGGTGTTCTGGAAGGACGCCGACCAGCCCGCCTACTTCCGTCTCTACGAGGAGACGGCGCGCGCGATCAAGGACGTCGACGCGAGCCTGCAGGTCGGCGGCCCGGCGATCTGCGGCGGCTCCGACGACGAGTGGTGGGCGCCGTTCACCGACTTCGTGACGAGCCGCGACGTGCCGATCGACTTCGTCAGCCGGCACGCGTACGCGTCCGGACCCGTGCAGCGGATCCCGTTCGGCGTCTACCAGACCCAGATGCCGCCGCAGGACCTGCTCGAGCAGTTCGACGCGCCGCGCCGCTACCTGCAGGGCACGCCCCTGGCGGGGCTGCCCGTGCACATCACCGAGTTCAACACCTCCTACCGCCCCGACAACCCGATCCACGACACCGCGTACAACGCGGCGTTCCTGGCCCCGGTGCTCGCGGGCGGTGGCGACATGGCGGCGTCGTTCTCCTACTGGACGTTCTGCGACGTCTTCGAGGAGGCCAACGTCCCGACGTCCTTCTTCCACGGCGGGTTCGGCATGCTCACGCACCGGCAGGTCGCCAAGCCGACGTACCACCTCTACGCCTTCATGGCCCGCATGGGCCGTGACGTGCTCGCGCGCGGTGAGGACCACCTCGTGTGCTCCGACCCCGACGGGCGCGTCACGGTGCTGGCCTGGCAGCCGGTGGGCGGCACCGACGGCGCCGACGCCGCCGAGCACCGCGTCGAGCTGTCGCTGCCCGTGCGCGGCGACGCGGCGTTCGTGCTCCGCGAGCGCGTCAACGAGCACGACGGCAACGCGTTCGCCGCGTGGCGCGAGATGGGCCGGCCGATGTCCCCGACGGCCCGCGAGCTGGACCTGCTGCACGCGTGCGCGCGACCGTCCGTGGAGCACGACGTCGCACGGACGGCCGGCGGCCGCGTCGAGCTCGACCTGACGCTCGCGCGCCACGAGGTGACGTTCGTCGAGCTGACGCCCGTCACGCCCGCGCACCACGAGGGCCTCGACGACCGTCGTCTGCTCGGTGCCGACGACGACCGGCTCGTCGCGCGCCACGAGCGCGGGCGGGCGTGATGGCCCGCCCCGGCGACCTGGACGAGGTGGGCGACGGCCCCCTGTCGCGGGGTGCCGCGGTCGTGCTGTGGGTGCTCGTCGTCTGCGGTCTGGTCGTGCTCACCGGGGGCGTGCCGCTGCTGCTCGTCCCGTTCCTGCGCGACGACGCCGCGAACGTGTGGATCGCGGCGCTGCTGGCACTGCCGATGGGTCCGGCCCTGGCGGCCGGGATGTTCGCGTGGCGGCGCTTCGTCGTCGAGCGGGACCTGAGCCCGGCGCGGCACTTCTGGCGGGGGTACCGGCTCAACGCGCTCGACGTGCTGCGGCTGTGGGTCCCGACGGTCGTGGCGCTGGCCGTCATCGGGTTCTCGCTCGCGCACCTCGACGCCGCAGGCGTGCCGGCGGGCTACGGCATCGCGCTCGTCGTCATCGCCGTGGCGGTGCTGCTGTGGGCGGTGGTGGCGCTCGCGCTGTCCTCCCACCTCAGCCTGCGCACGCGTGACGTCGCACGGCTGTCGGCCTACTACCTGGCAGCGAAGCCGCTGGTGACCCTGGGAGTCCTGTCCCTGCTGGTGCTCAGCTTCGGCATCGTGCTGTTCACGTCGGACTGGGTCCTCGTCATGGTGTCCGGGCTGCTGGCGTTCGCCGTCATGACGACCACCGAGCCGGTGGTCAAGGACGCGACCGCACGCTTCACCGCGGACCCGGCCGACGCGGCGGAGCCGTCCGACGCCGCCTGACCCGTCCGACCTGCTCGACCCCGTGAGGTGTGCCATGTCCCTGCCGGCGAGCGACCATCTCCGCTACGGCGGCGACTACAACCCCGAGCAGTGGCCCGTCGAGGTGTGGGACGAGGACCACGCGGCGTTCACGCTCGCGCACGTCACCACGCTCACCGTCGGCGTGTTCGCGTGGGCGCACACCGAGCCGCGCGAGGGCGCGTACGACTTCACGCGGCTCGACGCGATCGTGGGGCGGGCGCACGCCGAGGGCCGCGACGTCGTCCTGGCGACGCCGAGCGGTGCCATGCCGCCGTGGCTCGCGCGGGCGTACCCCGACACGTGCCGCGTAGACCTCGAGGGCCGGCGGCACGTGTACGGGCAGCGGCACAACCACTGCCCGTCGTCGCCGGACTTCCGCCGGCTGTCCGTGGCGATGGCGGGGCGGCTCGCCGAGCGGTACGGCGACCACCCGGCCGTCGTCGCGTGGCACGTCGGCAACGAGTACGGCGGCGCGTGCTACTGCGACCTGTGCGCGGCAGGGTTCCGCGACTGGCTGCGGGCACGGTACGGGACGCTCGAGCGGCTCAACGCGGCGTGGAACACGCTGTTCTGGTCCCACGTCTTCGGCGACTGGGACGAGGTGGTGCCGCCGTCCATGCTCTCCGAGCACTGGCGTGGGCCGAACCACACGGCGTTCCAGGGCATCACGCTCGACTACCGCCGGTACATGAGCGACCGCCTGCGCGAGGGCTTCGTCGCCGAGAAGGCGGCGATCCGCGCGCACGTGCCGGACACGCCCGTGACGACGAACCTCATGGGCTTCTACCAGCCCGTCGACTACCACCGGTGGGCGGCCGACCTCGACTTCGTGTCGTGGGACAACTACCCGCCGCTGCCCGACGACCCGCTGCGCACGGCCGCCCGCATGGCGGCCACGCACGCCGCGATGCGCGGGCTCAAGGACGGCCGGCCGTTCTGGGTGATGGAGCAGACGCCGTCGACCACCGCGTCGCGCGACGTCAACCCGGTCAAGCGGCCCGGGGTGCTGGGCCTGTGGACGTGGCAGTCGGTCGCGCACGGCGCCGACGCGACCCTGTACTTCCAGATGCGGCAGTCGAAGGGCGCGTGCGAGAAGTACCACGGCGCGCTCATCGACCACTCGGGGCGCACGGACACCCGGGTGTTCCGTGAGGCGGCGGAGCTCGGGGCGGGGCTGGCGCGCACCGGAGCCGCGCTGCTCGGCGCGCGGACGCCCGCGCGCGTCGCGCTGCTGCTCGACTGGGACTCGTGGTGGGCGGTCGAGATGACCGACGGCTACAACCGGCACGTCTCGTACCTGCAGACGCTGCTGGCGTACCACCGGGCGCTGTGGTCGGCGAACGCCGAGGTGGACGTGGTCCCGGTGACCGCGGACCTGTCCGGGTACGAGGTCGTGGTGGCACCCGTGCTGCACCTGCTGAAGGGTGACGTGGTCGCGCGGCTGACCGCGCACGTCGAGCGCGGCGGCACCCTGGTGACCACGTTCTACGGCGGGCGCGTCGACGAGGACGACAACGCGTACTGCGGGGTCCCGCCGCTGGACCCGCTGCTCGGCACGCGCGTCGAGGAGACGGACTCGGGGGTGCCGGGGGCCGTCAACCCCGTGACCCTGGTGCTCGACGGCGAGACGACCACGCACGACGCGACGCTCGTGTTCGAGCTGCTCGTGCCGGACGAGCGCACGCAGGTCGTCGGCACGTACGGTGCGGAGTTCTACGCGGGACGGGCAGCGGTCACGCGCGCCCGCCGTGGGGACGGTGCCGCGTGGCACGTGGCGACGGGGCTCGACGACGCGGGCGTCGCGCGGGTGCTGCGGCACGTGCTGGCCGGGCACGGCCTCGTCGGTCCCCATGCCGACGACGAGGGCGTGGAGGTGACCCGCCGCGTCGCACCCGACGGGACGACGTACGCGTTCGTGCTGCACCACGGGTCGGCGCCCGTGACGGTGACGTCGCAGGTTGCGGGGGAGGACCTGCTCACGGGGCGCGTGGTGGAGGTGGGCGCGCCGCTCACCCTGGGGTCGGCCGAGGTCCTGGTCCTGCGGACCTGACGGTCGGAGCGGGCGCGTCGGCGCGGAGTCCGGCGCGACTCCCGCGTCCGGACGCGGGGCGGCGTCGCCGTGGGATGTCCCGTGAATCCCGTCTGCGATACCATCACGGGATGACGATCCAGATCACCGTGCGCCTGGACGACGACCTCGTCCAGGCTGTCGACGCGCTCGTGGCCGAGGGACGCGCGCGCAGCCGTGCGGCGGTCGTCGAGGTCGCCCTCGAGCGTCACCTCCGACGTGAGCTCGCGACGCGGGACGTCGAGATCCTGCGCGGAGACCCGTCCGGCACGGACCTCGACGCGCTCGCCGCATGGAGTCACCAGCTGCCCGCACCACGCGGGCTCGACTGATGCGGCCCATCCACGTCGCCGAGCTCGACAAGGCGCGACCGGTGCTCGTCCTCACGCGAGAGCTCGTGCGTCCCCACCTGTCGAGCGTCACGGTGGCGCCGATCACCACCACCGTGCGGGGGCTGTCCACCGAGGTGCCCCTCGGCCGCGCGAACGGGCTCGACCAGGACTGCGTCGTGAGCTGCGACAACGTCCAGACCGTGCCCGCGTCGGCGCTCGGACGGCAGATCGGCTACCTGCTGCCCGACCAGGAGGCCCGGCTCGCGCTGGCCATCGCCCTGGCCTTCGACCTGGAGCCGGAGTAGGAGAGGTGGCGTCACGGGCGTGGTGCCCGACAACCGCTGACACGCAGCCGAAGCGGGCAGGCCCGCGGCGACGACGTGCTCGGTCGTAGCCTGGGGCGACCCCCCGACGACGAGGAGCACCGCATGTCCGCGCTCGACCCGTACCGTGCCGCCGACGACCGGTACGCGACCATGACCTACCGCCGCACGGGACGCTCGGGGCTCGACCTGCCGGCGCTGTCGCTCGGGCTGTGGCACAACTTCGGGGACACCACGCCGTTCGCCACGCAGCGCGACGTCCTGCGCCGCGCAGTCGACCTCGGCATCACGCACCTCGACCTGGCGAACAACTACGGACCGCAGCCCGGCGCCGCGGAGGAGAACTTCGGCCGGCACCTCGCGGCGGACCTGCGCCCGTACCGCGACGAGCTCGTCATCTCCACCAAGGCGGGCTACGACATGTGGTCCGGGCCGTACCAGGACGGCGGGTCCCGCAAGTACCTGCTGGCGTCGCTCGACGCGTCCCTGCGGCGCATGGGCCTGGACTACGTCGACGTGTTCTACCACCACCGTCCGGACCCCTCGACGCCGATCGAGGAGACCATGGGCGCGCTGGCGCAGGCCGTGCGCAGCGGCAAGGCGCTGTACGTCGGGATCTCCAACTACTCGCCGTCGCAGACCCGTGAGGCGCACGCGGTGCTCGTCGAGATGGGCGTGCGGCTGCTCATCCACCAGCCCAGCTACTCGATGTTCAACCGGCACGTCGAGAACGTCGGCGCCGGGCAGCACGAGTCGCTGCTCGACGTGGTCGGCGAGCTGGGCCTCGGGACCATCGTGTTCTCGCCGCTGGCCCAGGGGCTGCTGACGGACAAGTACCTGGGCGGCCAGGCGCCGGCGGGATCGCGGGCGGCCGGGGCGAGCCCGTTCCTGTCGCAGGGTGCGATCTCGGAGTCGTACCTGGCCCGGGCCCGCGCGCTGAACGAGATCGCCGCGGGCCGCGGCCAGACGCTCGCGCAGCTCGCGCTGTCGTGGGTGCTGCGCGACGAGCGCGTCACGTCCGCGCTGGTCGGTGCCAGCTCGGTGGCGCAGCTGGAGGACAACGTCGCGGCGCTGTCGGCACCGCCGCTGACGGACGACGAGCTGGCGGCGATCGACGAGCACGCGATCGACGGCACCGGCCGCTGACGCCCGACCCGGCGACGCCCGACCCGCCGAGAGTGTGAAGCGTTGCTGCCGGAATCCGGCAGCAACGCTTCACACCTTCTCGTGCGCGCTCCGACGGCGCCCCGGCGGAGGGTGCGCTCAGTAGATCGGGCGGCCGCTCGCGTCGGGGACGCCGGACTTGCGGAAGAAGTACGAGCGGAGCTGGTCGCGCCACTCGGTGGCGGAGCGGACCTGCTCCGTCAGTCGCTCGGCGACGCGGGCGTGCAGCCGGTCGTCCACCAGTCCGTGCAGCGTCTGCCACGCGTCGACCCAGGACGTCACCACGTCGACGGCGTCGGCGCGCGAGTCGTAGATGTGCTGGACGACGCTCTTCCCGCTGTGCAGGACGTGGCCGTACGGCACGTGGTGGAAGAACAGCAGCAGCTCGTCGGGGCACGTGGCCAGGTCCTCGTACGTCTCGCGCCACGGTGACGGGTACTGCCCGGCGTAGCCGGTGCCCGTCGCGACGGTGCGGTCGACGCCGATGCCGTCGCGGTCCGCGAAGTGGTACGTGCCCCACTTCGAGTACTCGTACCCGTCGACGTTCGGGCCGTAGTGCTGACGCCCCGGGTCGACCATGAAACCGACGCCCAGCGGCGCGGTGTACGCCTCGTAGGTCAGCCACGAGTCGTCCATGAGCGTGTGCAGCGTCTCGCGCACGCGCGGGTCGGCGCCCGGGAACGTCAGGCCGATCCACTCGTCGAGCAGCGCGACCGGGTCCGCCTCCGGGTTCCAGGCGAGCCGCCCGTACGCGTACAGGTTGGCCTGCGCGAGCGGGTGGCCGGTCCAGAACTCGTCGTCCCCGACGTTGGACACGGCGGTGACGCCGCCGGCCGGCAGGAACCCGGTGTCGTCGTCGGACGCCGGGCCCGGCAGCCCCGAGACGATCCACGACACGGGCCGCGTCGCGTCGTCGGCGAGCGGGAACGTCAGCACCTGCGACCACAGCGGCCCCAGGTAGCACACGTGCTTCTGGTGGCCCGTGTACTCCTGCGTGACCTGGAGCTCGACGGCCAGTCGGGTCCGGGGCATCGCGGCCAGCACGGGCGAGATCGGCTCGCGGGTCTGGAAGTCGATGGGCCCGTACTTGACCTGCAGCACGACGTTGTCGTCGAACCGGCCGTCGAGCGGCGCGAAGTGGTCGTACGCGGCTCGCGCGCGGTCGGTGCGGCGGTCGCGCCAGTCCTGCTCGTGGTTGTAGACGAACGCACGCCAGAACACCGTGCCGCCGTGCGGGCGCAGCGCCCGGGCCAGCAGGTTCGCGCCGTCGGCGTGGTCCCGGCCGTACGCGAACGGGCCGGGCTGGCCCTCGGAGTCCGCCTTGACGACGAAGCCGCCGAAGTCGGGGATCGTCGCGTAGACGCGGTCCGCGGCGGCCGCCCACCACGCCTGCACGTCGGGGTCCGCCGGGTCCGACGTGGACAGCCCGCCGAGGACGACGGGCGACGCGAACGACACCGACAGGTACGTCCGCACACCGTGCGGCCGGAACACGTCGGCGACCCGCGCGACGTCGTCCAGACCGTCGGTGAGCAGGCGCGCCTCGGTGCGGTGGACGTTGACGTTGTTGATCGCCACCGCGTTGACGCCGATCGACCCGAGCAGCCGGGCGTACGCGGCGACCCGCGAGAGGTCCTCGCGCACGCGGCCGTCGGCGTAGAAGATCGAGCCGCCGGCATACCCGCGCTCGACCTGGCCCATCACGGGGTGGACGTCGATGTTGTCCCAGTGGTCGAGCATGCGGACCGGTGCGACCGGGAGGTCGGTGACGTCGATGTCGCAGTCCCCGAACGCCGTCTCGCCGAGCCTCATCACGTCATGCAGGCCGTAGAGCAGGCCCGCCGCGGCGCCGGCGACGACCACGGTGGTGCCTGCGGCCCGCACCCGCACGAACATGTCCGGGCTGAAGTCCGCCACCCCACCGGTGGCGACGAGCGCGCCGTCGGTGGCCGCGGCGACCAGCGGGTCGTTCGGGTGCGGCGGCTGCTCGGCGAGCGCCGGCGGCGGCACCTGCCGGGCCGCCCCGCTGCCGCGGGTGTGGGCGCGTGACGCCACGACCAGCACGAGGTCGTGCGACCGGACGGACGCGGCGTCGGGCAGCGCCTCACCGGGCGCGAGGACCGTGAGCGACCCGCCGTGCGTGGCGGTCGCCCGCCGCACCTCGTCGACGACGGTCGCGCCGACCGGGCCCGCGTCGGGGCCGACGGCCACGAGCACGCGTCGGGAACCGAGCGGTGCGAACGCGGCGTCGGGCAGCCACGCAGGATGGACGTGGGTGGAGGTCGAGGCGCTCACCAGTCGTGCACCGTGCCGTCCTTGAGCCGGTTGAACGGCAGGTACGCCGCCTGGTACGGGTGCCGCGAGGCCGCGTCGTCGTCGTAGGTGACGCCGAGGCCGGGCTCGTGGCCCGGGTGCAGGTGGCCGTCGGCGAACGTGAACGACGTGCGGAACACCTCGTCCGTCGTCGCGGAGTGCTTCATGTACTCCTGGATCCCGAAGTTGTGGATCGCGAGGTCCAGGTGCAGCGCGGCGGCCATGCCGACGGGCGAGATGTCGGTCGGCCCGTGGATCCCGGACTTGATCTGGTACTGCGCGGCGTAGTCCAGGATCCGTCGCAGCGCGGTGATGCCGCCCGTGTGGGTGACGGCCGAGCGGACGTAGTCGATGAGCTGCTCGCGGATGAGCGTCTGGTAGTCCCACACGGTGTTGAAGACCTCGCCGATCGCCAGCGGCGTGGTCGTGTGCTGGCGCACGAGGCGCAGCGCGTCCTGGTTCTCGGCCGGCGTGCAGTCCTCGAGCCAGAACAGGTCGTACGGCTCGAGGTCCTTGCCCAGGCGCGCGGCCTGGATGGGTGTCATGCGGTGGTGGCCGTCGTGCAGCAGCGGCAGCTCGGGGCCGAACTCGTTGCGCACGGCCTCGAAGACGCGGGGGATGTGCCGCAGGTAGGCGCGCGTGTCCCAGTCCTCCTCGGCCGGCAGGGGCGCGCGCTGGGCGGGCTCGTAGTCGTAGCGCCCGGACGACGACGGCTGGGCGGCGACGCCGTACACGGCCGTGATCCCGGGCACCGCGGTCTGCACGCGGATGGAGCGGAAGCCCTCGTCGAGGTGCTGACGGATCGAGTCCAGCAGCTCGGGGACGTCACGGCCCGACGCGTGCCCGTACGCCATGATCCCGCGGCGCGAGGCGCCGCCGAGCAGCTGGTACAGCGGCATGCCGGCGAGCTTGGCCTTGATGTCCCACAGCGCGACGTCGACCGCCGCGATCGCGGCCATCGTCACGGGCCCGCGCCGCCAGTAGGCGCTGCGGTAGAGGAACTGCCACGTGTCCTCAATGGTGTGCGCGTCCCTGCCGATGAGCAGAGGGACGACGTGGTCGGTGAGGTAGCTGGCGACGGACAGCTCGCGTCCGTTGAGGGTGGCGTCGCCCAGACCCTCCACACCGTCCTGCGTGACGATGCGTAACGTGACGAAGTTGCGACCAGGGCTGGAGACCAGTACCTCGGCAGTGCGGATGGCGGTGCCGGACATCGTGACATGCTCCTTCCGCCCGGTCGCGTCGTCGCGAGAGGGCACTGGTGAGACTAGGCAGGAACACGCTAGGCTGGCAATCGTTTGCCAGCAAGAACTGCTCTGCGCACCGTCGCGCGGGGTGTGACGAGCCGACCGGGAGGGTGCATGGCCGTCAGGCGGCAGCCCACGTTGCGTGACGTCGCTGCGGCGGCAGGAGTCGCGGTGTCGACCGCCTCGCGCGCGCTCACCAGGCCGGGTCGGGTCAACGCCAACACAGCCGACCGCGTCGTCGCGGTCGCCAAGGAGCTCGGGTACATCCCCAGCGCCTCCGCCCGCGCGCTGCTCTCCGGACGCACCGCGACCGTCGCGCTCGTGCTCCCCGACGTCACCAACCCGTTCTTCTTCGGGCTGGTCCGCGGCACCGGCGCCCGGCTGCGCGAGTCGGGGTACGTGCAGGTCCTGGCGGACACCGAGGAGTCCGCCGAGGTCGAGCTCGACACGCTGCGCAAGCTGCGCGGGCAGGTCGACGGCGCCGTGCTCGCCGCCTCGCGCCTGTCCGACGAGCAGATCGGGGCGGCCGCGGCCGACCTCGCGCTCGTCGTCGTCAACCGCACCATCCCCGGGACCCCGGGAGTGCTGCTCGACACGGCCGGCGGCATGGTGCAGGCGCTCGAGCACCTCGCGTCGTCGGGGCACACGCGGGTCGCCTACGCGTCGGGACCCGCGACGTCCTGGTCGGACCGTCGACGCCGTGAGGCGCTCGAGCCGGCCGCCGTGCGCCTCGGCGTCGAGCTCGTGGTGCTCGGTCCCTACGCGCCGCTCCGCGCGTCCGGCGCGCAGGCCGCCGACGCGGCGACCGACGCCGGCGTCACCGCCGTGATCGCGTTCAACGACCTCCTGGCGTTCGGCGTCCTGGAGCGGCTCGACGCCCGCGGCATCGCCGTGCCCGAGCGCATGAGCGTGATCGGCTGCGACGACATCTTCGGTGCCGACCTCGTCCGCCCCGCCCTGACGACCGTGGCGTCGCCCGTGGAGCAGGCGGGCCGCATGGCCGCGGACCTGCTGCTCGCGCGGCTCGAGGGAGGCAGGTCGGGCGACGAGGACGGCGACGGGTTCGACGAACCGGCCGTCTCCGCGCGCGACGCGGCCTTCCCGGTGATGCTGCCCACCCGCCTGATCGTCCGGTCGTCGACGGGCGCGGCGGGCTGACAGTCGTCGCCTCAGCCCTCCGGGAGCGTGCCCAGCGTCGCGAGGACGCCCTCGGCGTAGCGGTCGAGCTTGGCCGCACCGATCCCGCTGATCGTCCCCAGCTCGGCGCGTGACGTCGGCCGTCGCGTGACGATCTCGCGCAGCGTCGCGTCGTGGAACACGACGTACGCCGGCACGCCCTGCTCCTTGGCCGCAGCCGCACGCCAGGCACGCAGCGCCTCGAACGCCCCGGCGTCGGCGCCGGTCAGGTCCGCGGCCGCCGCGGCCTTGCCCGACCCGCGGCGCTCGCGCGGCGCGCGGGCGGTGCGCGCGGCCTCGCGGCGCAGCCGGACCTCGCGCTCGCCGCGCAGCACGTCGGCCGACGCGGGCAGCAACCGGATGGTGCCGTACCCCTCGGTGTCGACGGCCAGCAGCTCGGCCGCGAGCAGCTGGCGCACCACGCCGCGCCACTCGCCGTCCGACAGGTCCTGCCCGATCCCGAACGTCGAGAGCGCCTCGTGCCCGAGCTGCTGCACGCGCGGCGTCACCTTGCCGCGCAGGATGTCGACGAGGTGCCCGACGCCGTAGCGCTGCCCGCGCTGGTCGAGCCGGACCACGGTCGACAGCAGCTTCTGCGCGGGGACGGTGCCGTCCCACGACTCCGGCGGCTCGAGGCAGGTGTCGCAGTTGCCGCACGGCCCACCGGACTCCTGGCCGAAGTACGCGAGCAGCTGGGTGCGGCGGCAGTCAACCGTCTCGCACAGCGCGAGCATCGCGTCGAGGTGCTGCGTCAGGCGCCGCTTGTGCGCGGCGTCGCCCTCGGACGTGTCGATCATGCGGCGCTGCTGCACGACGTCGGCCAGCCCGTACGCGAGCCACGCCGTCGACGGCAGGCCGTCCCGCCCCGCGCGGCCCGTCTCCTGGTAGTACCCCTCCACGGACTTCGGCAGGTCGAGGTGCGCGACGAACCGCACGTCGGGCTTGTCGATGCCCATGCCGAACGCGATGGTCGCGACCATCACGACACCGTCGTCGCGCAGGAACCGCGACTGGTTCGCCGCCCGGACCCGGCGGTCGAGGCCCGCGTGGTAGGGCAGCGCGTCGATGCCCTCCTTGCGCAGCGCCGCGGCGGTCTGCTCGACCGACGCCCGCGACAGGCAGTACACGATGCCCGCGTCACCGTCGTGCTCGGTGCGCAGCAGGTGCAGCAGCTGGGCGCGCGGGTTGTCCTTGGGGACGATGCGGTAGCGGATGTTCGGCCGGTCGAAGCTCGCGACGAACTGCGCGGCGTCGGTGAGCTGCAGACGTTCGCAGATCTCGCGGTGGGTCGCGTGCGTCGCGGTCGCGGTCAGCGCGACGCGGGGCACGTCCGGCCAGCGCTCGTGCAGCAGCGACAGCGCGAGGTAGTCGGGCCGGAAGTCGTGCCCCCACTGCGACACGCAGTGGGCCTCGTCGATCGCGAAGAGCGCGACGTGCCCGCGGTCCAGCAGGTCGAGCGTCTCGGGGACGCGCAGCCGCTCGGGCGCGAGGTACAGCAGGTCCAGCTCGCCCGCGAGGAAGGCGTCCTCGACCGCGCGACGCTGCTGGCGCTCCTGCGTGGAGTTGAGGAACCCCGCCCGCACGCCCAGCGCGGACAGGGCGTCGACCTGGTCCTGCATGAGCGCGATGAGCGGCGAGACGACGACGCCCGTGCCCTCGCGGACCAGCGCGGGCACCTGGTAGCACAGGGACTTGCCGCCGCCGGTGGGCATGAGCACGACCGCGTCGCCGCCCGCGACGACCGTGTCGACGATCGCGGCCTGGTCGCCCCGGAACGCGTCGTAGCCCCACACGCGGTGCAGCACGTCGGCCGGGGTGCCGTGCGACGGCGCAGGTGTCCCCGCGGCCGTGCTGCGGGGGGCGTCGGGGTGCCGCGCCGTCGTCCGGCCCGGCGACGGGGCGCCGGACCACGGCTCGTCGGCCCAGGCCTCGGGCGGGGGTGCGTCGTCGGGCGGCGGTGCCTCGTCCCACCAGGGCTCGGCCGGCTCGTCGTCCCACGTCGGGACGTCGGCGACCGGCGCCTCGTCGGCGGAGGCCGTCGACCGTCGTCGACGGGCCTGCGGGAGGGCGGGGTCCGACTGCACCCGCCCACCCTACGAGCCCCCGGGGACACCGGGGGCCGCGCCGGCCCGCCCTGTGGACGCCGGGGGCCCGCTCAGCCCTCAGCGTGCTCCTCAGCCCTCGGCGGGCTCCTCGGTCCGCAGCGGCTCGGTGAACCGGGCCTGCAGCGCCGCACCGGCACCGTCGCTCAGCAGCGCACCGGCCGCGGCCTGGCCCCGGGCCCGCACCGAGTGCACCACCACCTTCTCGTCACCGGCGAGCAGCCCGTCGACCGCCTGCCGTGCGACGTCGGCGGGGTCGTCCTTGCCACCCTGCGCCACGCGCGTGTCCTGCATGTCCGCACGCTCGAAGAAGTCGGTGTCCGTCGGCCCCGGCAGCAGCGCGGTCACGCTCACCCCGGTGTCGCGCAGCTCGTACCGCAGCGCCTGGGCGAACGACAGGTCGAACGCCTTCGCCGCGGCGTACGTCGCGTAGTACGGGCCGGGCATCAGCGCGGCCACCGACGACGTCACGAGCACCCGGCCCGAGCCGCGCGCCACCATCGCGGGCAGCAGCGCGTGCGCGAGCCGGACGGGTGCGACGACGTCGAGCGCGATCGTGCGCAGGTGGTCCTCGAGCGCGACGTCGAGGAAGGCGCCGCCCGCGCCCACCCCCGCGTTGAGGACGAGGAGGTCCAGCGGTCGGCCGGTCCCCGTCACGTCCGCGACCAGCGCGTCGACGCCCGCCGGCTGCGTCAGGTCCGCGCGGACCGCGCGGACGGCCCGGCCGTGCTGCGTCAGTCCGTCGGCTGCGAGCGCCAGCTGGTCGTCGTCGGCCGTGACGACCAGGTCGTGGCCCAGCTCGGCCAGCCGGACGGCGATCTCGAGGCCGATGCCGCTCGACGCGCCCGTGACCAGTGCGAGCGGTGCGGGAACCAGAGCCGTCTCCATGCTCACCTCCGTGTCGACGTGGCCCTCCACGCTACGGGCGGCCGCGGGTGGCCGCACGGGCACGGCGGACCGCGCCGCACCCACCGCGCGACGCGGCGGCGGTCGCATCCGTAGGGTGGCGCCATGGGAATCGCACTGGTCACCGGCGCGAGCGCCGGCCTGGGTCTGGAGTTCGCCTGGCAGCTCGCCACGGCGCGGCACGACGTCGTCCTGGTGGCGCGCGACGAGGGACGGCTGACCCGTCTCGCGGGGCAGCTGGAGGCGGCCGCGGGCATCCACGCCGAGGTGCTGGCCGCCGACCTCACCGACCGGGCGGACGTCGAGCGCGTGGCTGAGCGCCTGCGCTCCGACGAGCGTCCCGTCGGCCTGCTCGTCAACAACGCCGGTCTCGGGCTCAACCAGCACTTCGTGTCGGGCGACCTCGCCGCCGAGGACCGCGCGCTCGAGCTCATGGTCCGCACGGTGATGGCGCTCTCGCACGCAGCGGCCGGGGCGATGGTGCGGCGCGAGCGCGGCGCGATCCTCAACGTCGGCTCCGTCGCCGGGCTCATCGCGTCGGGCACGTACTCGGCGCACAAGGCGTGGGTGCGGGTCTTCACGGAGGCGCTCGCGGTCGAGCTCAAGGGCACGGGCGTCACCGCGACGGTCGTCGCACCGGGGTTCACGCGCACCGAGTTCCACGAGCGCGGCCGCATCGACACCGCGCACTACCCGGCCATCGGCTGGCTCGACGCCGAGGACGTGGTCGCCGCGGCGCTCGCGGACGTCCGCCGCGGTGTCGTGCTCTCGACGCCGAGCCTGCGGTACAAGGCGGCCTCGGCGCTCCTGCGGCTCGCGCCGCGGTCCGCCGTGCGCACGTTCGGCGGCTACCGCCGGGCGCTGCTCGACGAGGCGCTCGAGGCGCCGGCCCCCGACGCCTGAGCCGGTCCGAGCCGGCGGCTGCGTCCGGTTCATCCCCTTCGGGGGTCCTGCGGGGGTAGCGTGCGGACCTCACCGTCGTCCTCCGGAGGATCCCGTATGCGCCTGCCCACCCGTCCCGCCCTGCGTCGGGCACTGGTCGCGCTCGTCGCCGTCGGCGCGGTCGCGCTCACGTCGGCCTGCACCGGCGACGCCGACGAGCCGACGACGACGAGCGGGCAGCCCGCGGGGAGTGGCGAGGGCGGGCAGGTCCCGCCGGTCGACGACGTCGCGACCCAGGTGATCGCCGAGCAGACCGTCGACACACCGGTCGGCGCCGACTCCGCGGGCGGCGAGCTGACGCTCACGCTGCGTGACGTCCGCGTCGACGCGGGCGTCCTGACCGTGCGCTGGGCGCTGCGCTGGGACGCGCCCGACCGGGACGACGACGACAGCATGAGCCTCTACGACCTCGGGCTCGCACCCGCGCCGCTCGTCACCGACACCACGCACCTGCAGGCGTTCCGGCCGCTGTGCGTCAAGGGTGACTGGAACGGCGGCGCGCCGGAGCGCATGGAGTGCCAGGACACGATGCTCGCCTCGCCGGTGGACCGCGTCGGTACCAAGCTGCGGAACCACTCGACGCTGGAGGGCTGGGCGGCGCTGCCCGCGCCGGAGAACGCGGGCGGCTCGCTCGACGTGCTCGTCGCCGAGGGGCTGCCGGTGTTCACGGGCGTGACGGCACGGCAGGGCGCGTGACGGCCCGCGCCGCGGGGCGGGGCCCGCGCCGTGGGCGCCTCGCGCTCGCGCTCGCCGCGGCCGTGCCCCTGGTCCTCGGCGGCACGGGCGGGACCACGTCGGCGGCCACGTCCTCCGCGGGGGAGCCGCCGTGGGCGGAGCTCGCACGCACGCCGGTGACGCCCGACATGGTCCAGCGCGCGACGCTGCGTCCGACGGGCGGGCCGCTGGCCCTGGTCGGCGGGCCGCTCGCGCTCGTGCGCGAGAAGTCGGTGCGTGAGCTCGCGCGCGAGGCGCAGGGCGTCACGACCCTGACGTCGGACCTGCTGTTCGGCTTCGACAGCGCCGCGCTCGCCCCGGGCGCGGACGCCGCGCTCGGCGAGCTCGCGTCCGCGCTGCCCCAGGGCGCCGCGGTCGCGGTCGACGGCCACACCGACGGGCTCGGTGGCGACGACGTCAACGTGCCGCTCTCGCAGGCGCGCGCCCAGGCCGTCGCCGGTGCGCTCGCGGCCGCTCGCCCCGACCTCGTGCTCGTCGTCACCGGGCACGGCAGCGCGCAGCCGGTCGCCGAGGAGCAGGCCGACGGGCGCGACGACCCGACCGGCCGCGCTCTCAACCGCCGGGTCGAGGTGCGCGTCACGGGGTGAGGGACGGGTGCGTCGGGGGACCCGGACGGCGGGCGTCGGCGGCCGGGCGGGCCGGTAATCTCGGGCCGTGACCGACGCCCCCGCCGCAACGCCCCGCGACCAGCTCATCGCCCTCGTCCGTGACCTCGCCGTGGTGCACGGCCGGGTGACGCTCTCGTCCGGCAAGGAGGCCGACTACTACGTCGACCTGCGCCGGGCGACGCTCCACCACCGCGCCGCGCCGCTCATCGGGCACCTCCTGCTCGACCTGCTCGAGGAGGCCGGCCTCGGCACCGCGGAGATCGACGCGGTCGGTGGGCTCACCCTCGGGGCCGACCCCGTCGCCACGGCGCTGCTGCACGCCGCCGCGTCGCGCGGGCAGGACCTCGACGCGTTCGTGGTGCGCAAGGCGGGCAAGGCCCACGGCCTGCAGCGCCGCATCGAGGGACCCGACGTCGCCGGTCGTCGCGTCGTCGTCGTCGAGGACACGTCGACCACGGGCGGGTCCGCCATCACCGCCGTGGAGGCCGTGCGCGAGGCCGGTGGCGAGGTCCTCGCCGTCGCGACGATCGTCGACCGCGCCACGGGCGCGCGCGAGGCCATCGAGGCGCTGGGGGTGTCGTACCACCACCTGCTCGACCTGACCGACCTGGGCCTGGCATGATCCCGACCCCGCCGCGGGTGCCCGGACCACCGGGCCCCGCGGCGGGCGGGACGACGCCGCGGCGAGGGCGCCGGGCGGTGCTCTCCGGCATCGTCGCCCTGTGGACCCTCGGCATCGGCTACGTCGTCCTGACGCGGATGAGCCTCGGTGCCTCCGAGGTCGTCCTGTTCGTGGTGGCGGCGCTCGTCGGGCCGGTCGTCGCGTGGCTCGCCCACCGGTGGCAGCGCCGTCGTCACGACCGGCTCGCGGCGTGGGCGGGCCTCAACGGCTGGGAGTACGCGCGGTCCGACGGGGAGCTCGAGCGCATCCAGACCGGGGTGCCGTTCAGCTCCGGCGACTCCCATGCGGCGATCGAGGTGATGCGGCGCGACTGGCAGGGCCGCCCGGCCGTCTCGTTCACGTACCGGTGGGTCACCGGCGCGGGCAAGAACCGGAGCACGTCGTACGCGCACGTCGTCGCCCTGCGCCTGCCGGCGTACCTCCCGAGGCTCGAGGTGACCGCCGAGGGCGTCGGAGCCCGGCTCGCCAAGCTCGCCGGCGGCAAGGACCTGCAGCTCGAGCTCGAGGCCTTCAACCGGGAGTACCGCGTCGTGGCGTCCGACGTGCGGACCGCGCACGCCGTCCTGCACCCCCGGCTGCTGGAGCGGCTGCTGCGGCCCGACGCGCTGGGCCGACCGTGGCGCATCGAGGGCACGTGGCTGGTGACGTGGGACGACGGGCGCACCGACGTCGACCGCGTCGCCGCAGGCCTGATGCTGCTCAACGCGGTCGCCGACGCCGTGCCCCGCCACGTGTGGCAGGACCACGGCCACGACCCGGCCGGTACGCTCGGGGCACCTCGCACCCCCTAGGAGTCCCCGTGAACGGCACCATCGTCGCCGTCGTCGTCATCGCCGTCGTCGTCATCCTCCTGCTGTGGGCCGTCGCGCTGTACAACGGGTTCGTCCGGCTGCGCAACCTCGTGCAGGAGTCGTGGCGGCAGATCGACGTCGAGCTGCACCGCCGGCACGACCTGATCCCCAACCTCGTCGAGACCGTCAAGGGGTACGCGGCGCACGAGCGCGGCGTGTTCGACGAGGTCACGCGGGCCCGCGCGGCCGCCGCCGGGCCGACGGCCGGGCCCGCCGAGCAGGCGGCGCAGGAGAACGCGCTGAACTCGGCGCTGGGCAGGCTGCTCGCGGTGGCCGAGAACTACCCGGTGCTGCGCGCGAGCGAGAACTTCCAGCAGCTGCAGGCCGAGCTCGCCAACACCGAGGACCGCATCGCCGCGGGCCGCCGGTTCTACAACGCGAACGTCCGCGAGCTCAACACCAAGGTGGAGTCGTTCCCGGCCAACGTGATCGCGCGGATGTTCGGGTTCACGCGCGCCGAGTACTTCGAGGTGGACGACCCGCAGATCCGGCAGGCGCCCGCCGTCGGCTTCTGACGGCACCGACGAGGCCCGCCTCCCCGCTGCGTGCGGGCAGGCGGGCCTCGTCGCGCCGGTCAGTGCGAGAACGTCGCGATGTGCTGGGCCGTCGGAGGGACGTGGCGCTCGGGGGCGATCAGCGACGGCAGGCGGTGCAGCAGCGGGTCGACGAGGCCGCGGCGGGGGTCGAGCACGTGCGCGTGCTCGAGGCGTGCGAGCAGCCGGCCGACCTCGGCGGTCGACAGCCCGAGCAGGCGCGCGAGCGGCTCGGGCTCGACGAAGCGGTCCGTCGTCGCGCAGACGCCCGACAGCAGCAGGTCGAGGGGGCAGCCGTCCACGCCGCGGCAGACGTCCCGGTGCAGGCCGGCGGCGAGCGAGGCCACGAGCTCGGGGCTCACGTCGCCCAGGTCGCGGTGCTCCGCGACCGCGCGCGGCAGGCCGCCGTGGCGCAGGTACGCGGCCCGCACGTCACCCACGGCGGCCGTCGGGCACGCACCGAGCAGCTCGGACAGGCTCGCGGGCTGCAGGCGGCGCACCGTCAGGCTGCCGGCGGGGCACGCGGCCTCCAGCTCGGCCAGGTCGGCGGGGTCGAGGACCGACGTGGTCGCGACCACCTGGTCGCCGCGTCGCGCCGCGTCGGCGAGCACGCGCGGCCACCCGGCGACCGCCCCCACCTCGTCGACGACCAGCACGCGCGGCCCGTCGCACGCCGGTGCACCCGTCCGCGTGGGGGTGCGCACGGCCGTCGCGAGATCGGCCGGTTCGAGGTCGTCGAGCGTCCCGGTGGCGTCGGTCAGCTGCGCGGGGATCAGCACGACGCGCCGCGGGTCGGTCGCGGGATCCGCCACGAGGTGGGCCACGACGTCCTTGACCGCCGTCGTCTTGCCGACGCCGCGCGGTCCGACCACGAGCGTCACGGTCGCGGGGCGCGGCCCGTCGGCGAGAGGGGCGAGCGCGGCCCGTGCACATGCCGTCGCGGGCGCCCACTCGTGCCGTGCGCGCGCGGCGAGGTCGTCGTCGTCGAGCACCCAGGTCGCGCGCCGGCGGCGCGACCACCAGGGGTTGGCCGCGCGGAGCACCCGGGCGAGCTCGCTGTTGCGCATGCTCCCAGGGTCTCCCGTGCCGCCGGAGCATCACCGGGACGTACGGCCCCGTCGCGCCGTTGGTCGGCGGCGACCCGCCCCCGGGCGTCGGTCAGACGAGCTCGATGAGGTCCTGCACGGAGTCACGCACCGCCGTGGGGCGGAACGGGAAGCGCTCGACGTCGGCGGCGCGCGTCGAGCCCGTCAGCACGAGGTAGGTGCGCAGGCCCGCCTCGATGCCCGCGACGACGTCGGTGTCCATGCGGTCGCCGACCATGACGGTGGTCTCGGAGTGCGCGTCGATCCGGTTGAGCGCGGAGCGGATCATCATGGGGTTGGGCTTGCCCACGAAGTACGGCTTGCGGCCCGTCGCGGCGGAGATCATGGCGGCGACGGCGCCCGTGGCCGGGACGTCGCCCTCGGCGCTGGGCCCGGTGACGTCGGGGTTCGTGGCGATGAAGCGGGCGCCGCCCTGGATGAGGCGCACTGCCTGGGTGATCGCCTCGAACGAGTACGTGCGCGTCTCGCCGAGGACCACGAAGTCCGGGCGGGCGGCCGTCAGGGTGTACCCGCCCTCGTGCAGGGCGGTCGTCAGGCCGGCCTCGCCGATGACGTACGCCGACCCGCCGGGCATCTGGTCCGTGAGGAACTGCGCCGTGGCCAGCGCGGACGTCCAGATGGACCGCTCGGGCACGTCGATCCCCGTCGCGGCGAGGCGTGCGCACAGGTCACGCGGCGTGAAGATCGAGTTGTTGGTGAGGATGAGGAAGGGCCGCTCGGCGGCCTTGAGGGCCTCGATGAACTCGGCCGCACCGGGCAGTGCCGTCCCCTCGTGCACGAGGACGCCGTCCATGTCGCACAGCCACGACCGGATCTCCCGCGTCATCGCTGCGGCTCCGGCTCCGGTTCGCCACCGTCCTCGACGACCTGCGTGCCCGCCTGGCCGGGGACGGGCGCGGTCGACGCCGCACCGAAGACCTCGCGCTCGACGGCGGCACGCTCGGCGGGCTCGTCGTAGTCGGTGTCGCGGCCCTCGACCGTCTCCCCGGTGCTCTCCTTGCGGCGCGCGCGCCAGAGCTCGAGCGCGACGGGCAGCACCGAGACGCCGACGATGAGGATCAGCAGGGCCTCGATGTTGTTCTTGATGAAGGTGAAATTCCCCAGCCAGTAGCCCAGGAGCGTCACGCCGACACCCCACAGGAGCGCACCGACGACGTTGTAGGACACGAAGTGCCGGTAGTTCATCTTGCCGACGCCGGCCGCGACGGGCGCGTACGTCCGCACGAACGGCACGAAGCGCGCCACGATGATGGTGCGGCCGCCGTACTTGTCGAAGTACGCGTACGTCTGGTCGATGTACTTCTGCTTGAAGAAGCGCGAGTCCGGGCGGCTGAACACCTTCGGGCCCAGCCGGCGGCCGATCACGTACGCCAGCTGGTCACCGAGGAACGCCGCGGCGAACAGCATGAGGCAGAGCACGTAGATGTTGATGTGGACCGGGAACTTGTCCTGCGCGACGAGGGCGCCGGCGGTGAACAGCAGGGAGTCGCCCGGCAGGAACGGGAACAGCAGGCCCGTCTCGATGAAGACGACGGCGACGACGCCGACGACCACGGCGGTCCCGAACGAGCTGATCAGGTGGTCCGGGTCGAGGAAGTCCGGCCCCAGCGCAGGTAGCGGGCCTCCCGCCAGCAGCGGCAGGCTCGCGTCGGTCAGGGCGGCGGTGAGCACCGTCGTCGTCAGCATGAGGTCCAGGGTAGGCGCACCCGGCGGGAGGATGCGGGCCGCCCGGTCGGGGAGGATCGGGGGGTGACGGACGAGAACGGCGGCCCGCAGGGCGCGCACCAGGTGGACGACGTCGGGGTCGGGCCCTGGCCCGGCGGGCCCGACGCGTGGCCCGACGACCCGCGGTACGACCCCGAGCTGCTGGCGCACGGCGACCGGCGCAACGTCGTCGACGCCTACCGGTACTGGACGGTCGAGGCGATCGTGGCGGACCTCGACACGCGCCGGCACCCGTTCCACGTGGCCATCGAGAACTGGTCCCACGACCTGAACATCGGGTCGGTCGTGCGGACGGCGAACGCCTTCAACGCCGCGGGCGTGCACGTCGTCGGCAGGCGCCGCTGGAACCGCCGCGGCGCCATGGTCACCGACCGGTACCTGCACGTCCACCACCATCCCGACGCGGCCGCGCTCGCCACGTGGGCGGCCGGGGCCGGGCCGGACGGCACGCGCCTGCCGATCGTCGGCATCGACAACGTGCCGGGCTCGGTGGCGCTCGAGACCCACGTCCTGCCGCCGCGGTGCGTGCTGCTGCTCGGGCAGGAGTCCACGGGCCTGACCGCGGGCGCCCAGGCGGTGTGCGACGTGGTCCTGCACATCACCCAGCACGGCAGCACGCGCTCGCTCAACGCGGGGGCGGCCGCCGCGATCGCCATGCACACGTGGCTCGTGCGGCACGGCTGACGGGTCCCGGTGGACGTCCCGGAACGTCCGGGGGCCGGTGGTGGCAGACTCGAGGGGATACCCCGCCCCGAGCACCCAGGAGAACCAGCGATGCCCATCGCCACCCCCGAGGTCTACGCCGAGATGATCGACCGCGCCAAGGCCGGCAAGTTCGCCTACCCCGCCGTGAACATCACGTCGTCCCAGACCGTCACCGCCGCCATCCAGGGCTTCGCGGAGGCCGAGTCGGACGGCATCATCCAGGTCTCCGTCGGCGGGGCGGAGTACGCGTCCGGCTCGACGATCAAGAACCGCGTCAGCGGCACGCTCGCGCTCGCGGCGTACGCGACCGAGGTCGCCAAGCACTACGGCGTCACGATCGCGCTGCACACGGACCACTGCGTCAAGAAGAACCTCGACTCGTGGGTCCGCCCGCTGCTCGAGCTCGAGGCGGAGCAGGTCAAGCGCGGCGAGAACCCCACGTTCCAGTCGCACATGTTCGACGGCTCTGACATCCCGCTCGAGGAGAACCTCGTCATCGCCGCCGAGCTGCTCGAGCGCTCGCGCGCGGCCCGCACGATCCTCGAGATCGAGGTCGGCGTCGTCGGTGGCGAGGAGGACGGCCACGAGGCCGAGATCAACGAGAAGCTCTACACGACGGCCGAGGACGGCCTCAAGACGGTCGAGGCCCTCGGCGCCGGCGAGAAGGGCCGCTACCTGACGGCCCTGACGTTCGGCAACGTGCACGGCGTCTACAAGCCGGGTGCGGTCAAGCTGCGCCCGTCGATCCTCGCGGACATCCAGCGTGAGGTCGGCGCCAAGATCGGCAAGGAGTCGCCGTTCGACCTCGTCTTCCACGGCGGGTCCGGCTCGACGGCCGCGGAGATCGCCGAGGCGGTCGACAACGGCGTCATCAAGATGAACATCGACACCGACACGCAGTACGCGTTCACGCGTCCGGTCGTCGGCCACATGTTCACGAACTACGACGGCGTCCTGAAGATCGACGGCGAGGTCGGCAACAAGAAGGCGTACGACCCCCGCGCGTGGGGCAAGCTCGCCGAGGCGGGCATGGCCGCGCGCGTCGTCGAGGCCTGCCAGCAGCTGCGGTCGGCGGGCACCCGCATCTCCTGACCGCCGCACGACCGACGCCGACGGCCCCGGTCCCCGCAAGGGGGTTCCGGGGCCGTCGGCGTCAGGCGGTGCGCCGGCTCAGCCGGGGGAGTCCACCGGCTCGAAGGGCGCCGCGCCGTCGTCGTCGACGACGTCGAGCAGCTCGCCGATGCGGGTGACCTCGAGCAGGAACCGCACGGTCGGCGGTACGCGCAGCAGGCGCACCCGGTGCTCGCTGCGGATGGACAGCCGGGCCAGGAAGGCCACGCCCGAGGAGTCCATGAACGTCACGTGGTGCGCGTCGACCTCGATGGGCAGACCGCGCTGCTCCGCCTCGGCGGTCGCCTCCTGCAGCTCCGGTCCGAGGTCGGCGTCGACCTCGCCCGACAGGACGATGCGGGTGCGGTCCGTACCGACGATGACCTGCACGGCGCCGGGTTCCCCGACGGTCGTCGCTTCGGTCGAGTCCGACGTGGCGGCGTCCTGGTCGCTGGAAGGACTGTTAACGTCTCGCACGATGCTCCTTCCGGGCGCTGGCGGGGCTCACCGGGGTGGTCGAGCCGTCCGTCGTTCGGCACGCTAGACGATCGGAGGTGGTGGAGGTCAACTCCCACGCCATCGAACCGATGCCCGAGCCTACGCCCGCGCCGGCCGCAGGTGCTCCTGCGTCGCCCCTTGCGGTGTCGCGGCAGGTGCTCGGTGCGGCTCTCGGCGCCACCCAGGTGCCCATGGCGCTGCTGCACGCCTCGCGGACCGGTGCGTACGTCGTGTGGGTCAACGACGCGCTCGCACAGGCCCTCGGCCACGCCCCGCAGGACCTCGTCGGTGTCGACGTGCTCGGCGACCCGCGGGTGCGGCCGTCCGACCCGGACGCCGCGCGGGCGGTGTCGCGCGGCCCGTCGACGCACCCCGTGGTCCTGCGGCGCCGGGACGGTGCCGACGTGCGCTGCGTCGCGCACGTCTCACCCGTGCCGCCGGGGCTCGGCGTGCCCGGCGGCACGTACGTCGTGGCAGTGCAGGACCTCACGGCGGAGCTGACCGCGTCGGCCGAGCACGCGGCGCTCGTGGCCGAGCAGCACCGCGAGCGGCAGAGCCTGTCGCTCATCGCCCGGGTCTCCGACCTGCTGATGGACGTCGACGAGCCGCACGGCCTGCGGGAGATCGCGAACCTGCTGGAGTCGCAGGTCGTCGACCGGGCGCACTTCTTCCTGTACGACCACGGGCTGTGGTCCGCCGACGGCCTCGAGGCCGGCCACGGCGGTGCGGTGCGGCACCACGGCCCGTCGGGGCGCCTGCTGTCGCGCTGCCCCCTGGACCCGGTGGGCCAGCTGCTGTCCGGCGCGCGCGACGGTCTGGTCGAGCTCGACCTGACCGCCGGCCACCCCGAGGGCACCTACTCGCAGTGGCTGTCCGGCAGGCTCGCCGCCGACGGGCCGGACGCGGGCGACCGCGTCCTCGTGCAGCCCGTCCCCGGGCGGCGCCGCACCGTCGGCCTCCTCGTGGTGCGCCCCCACGGCGGCGGCGGGCGTGCCGCGCTGGGACCGTCGGAGCGCACGGTCGTCGAGCTCGTCGCGCGGCGCGTGGGACTGTCCATCGACAACGTCCGCCTGTACGACCGCGAGCACCGCCTGGCGGAGACGCTGCAGCGCGCGATGCTGCCGGAGCAGGCCGAGGTCGACGGTCTCGACGTGTGGACGTACTACTCGCCCAACGCCGACGACGCGCAGGTCGGCGGCGACTGGTACGACGTCCTGCAGATCGACCCGGAGACGGTCAGCATCGTCATCGGCGACGTCGTGGGGCATGACGTCGAGGCGGCCGCCACGATGGGCCAGCTGCGGTCGGTCGTGCGGTCCTACGCCTTCGACATCACGACGCCCGGGCCCGTGCTGGACCGCGTCGACCAGCTCTTCGGCGGCATGCGGATCCCGCGCGCCGCGAGCATGGTCTACTCCGCGCTGCGGCGCGACGGCGCGGGCGGGTGGGTGCTGCAGTACGCGCGAGCGGGCCACCTGCCGCTGCTCCTGGTGCGCGACGGGCACGCCGAGCAGCTGCGCGGGACGGGCGGCCGGCTCGTGGGCTTCGGGGCGGGCGGACGGGCGACGGACGAGGTCGTGCTGGTCCCCGGGGACGTCGTCGTCTTCTACACCGACGGGCTCGTCGAGCGCCGCGACCGCAGCCTGCGCGACGGCCTGTCGGTGCTCGAGGCGGTCGCGGCGGGGATCACCGCCCAGGACGCGGCCGGCATCGGCGAAGACCTGCTGTCCCGGCTCGCCGACCACCCGGAGGACGACGTCGCGGTCGTCGTGCTGCGTGTGCCGGGCGTGGACGACCACCTCGCGGGTGCCGTCAGCCCACGGCGTCGGCGCTGGGCGCTGCCGAGCGAGCCGGCGTCGATCGGGCGGGCGCGGCACGCGGTGGTGCGCACGTGCGAGGCGTGGGAGATGCCGGACGCGGCCAACGCCGAGCTCATCGTGTCCGAGCTGGTCGCGAACGCGGTGCTGCACGGCTGGGGGCACGTCGCCCTGCAGCTGTACGACACCGGTGACGGCCTGCGCATCGAGGTGGAGGACGGCAACCCGACGCCACCCGTCACGACCGACGGGCACCCCGGGCGGGTCGGCGGGTTCGGGATGCAGATCGTCGAGCGGCTCGCCGACTGGGGCTGGCGGCACTCGCGGGGCGGCAAGGTCGTGTGGGCGAAGGTGCGCCCGGGCTCGCTGCCGTCCCCGTCCCGGCGGACGTGACGTCCGACCCTCGAGGGACGCGCCGGCAGGTCAGGCAGGAGCGGGAGCGCCCTCGGGGCTGCTCGGGATCTCGGCGCCCAGCTCGCAGTGGTGGTCCGCGTCGATGCGGAACAGCTCGAGCGCGCCGCAGATCTCCAGGACGAACAGGTCGCGGTCCGCCGCACCCCGCAGGACCGTCGCGCCGCCGCGGCGGCGTCCGGCGTCGGCGAGCGAGATGAGGAACGCGGCGCCCGTGGAGTCCATGAAGGTCACGCGGCACATGTCGATGACGAGCAGCTGCCGGCGCAGCCCCACGACCCGGGCCGTCACCTCGGGGAACTGCTCCCGCTCGGCGAGGTCGAGGTCGCCCGCGACGAGCAGCGTCGTGGTGGTGGAGGACGTCGAGATCTCGATCATGGCTGTCCTGTGCTCGAGCCGGCCGGGGGAGGTGCGGCGGGGGACGCGTGCTGGTCGACCGTTCGACTCTATCCGCGGTGCTCCACGGTGGCGACCGCAGGTCCGGGTCGCGGGGGTTCGCCCGGGTGCGCCCGTCGTCGGGCGCAGCGGGCCGGTGCGAGACTGGCGCGATGACCCACGAGAACCTCCTCGACGGCCCCGCCCCGACGCTGCTGCCCGCCGACGGGCCGGACGCGGCGGCGCGCGCCGCGCTCGCGTCCGGCGCCGACCCCCGCGAGGTGGTGCCCGCGGCGCCCGCGTCCTCGCTGGTGTGGGCGCTGCTCGCCGAGCGGGCCGACGACCCGGTCGCTGCGTACGCCTACGCGCGCACCGGCTACCACCGGGGCCTGGACGCGCTGCGCGGTGCCGGGTGGCGCGGACGCGGTCCGGTGCCCGCCTCCCACGAGCCGAACCAGGGGTTCCTGCGCGCGCTGCTCGCGCTCGCGACGGCCGCGGACGCCCTGGGTGAGACGGCGGAGGCCGAGCGCTGCCGGCAGTTCCTGCGGGACTGCGGGACGTCGGCCGACGAGGTCGCCGCGCTGCGCTGACGGGCGGACGCGCCGGACCCGCCCGTGGGCGGGTCCGCGGTCCGGCGCGCGCCTCCGGTACCCTTCGGCGAGGTACGCGTCACTGCCGCGCGTCCTCGGGTCACCCGCGCCGCGAGCCCGCTCGCGCCCGTCTGCGGGCGGAGCCCTACTGCAGGCAGCGGGAAGTGGTGATCGTCATGCCGGCCGTCGTGGTGCTCGGGGCGCAGTGGGGCGACGAGGGCAAGGGGAAGGCCACCGACCAGCTCGGCGGCCGTACCGACGTCGTCGTGAAGTTCAACGGCGGCAACAACGCGGGTCACACGGTCGTCATCGAGGGCGAGAAGTACGCGCTGCACCTCCTGCCGTCCGGCATCCTCACGCCCGGCGTCGTCCCGGTGATCGCCAACGGCGTCGTCATCGACATCGAGGTGCTGTTCGAGGAGATCGACGCGCTCGAGGCGCGGGGCGTCGACACGTCCCGCCTGCTGGTGTCGTCGGCTGCGCACGTCATCGCGCCGTACAACCGCACGATGGACAAGGTCGCGGAGCGGTTCCTCGGCAAGCGCCGCATCGGCACGACAGGCCGCGGCATCGGCCCGACCTACGCCGACAAGATCAACCGCATCGGCATCCGCGTGCAGGACCTGTTCGACGAGGGCATCCTGCGCCAGAAGGTCGAGGGCGCGCTGGACCACAAGAACCACCTGCTGGTCAAGGTCTACAACCGGCGCGCCATCACGGTCGAGGAGACGCTCGACGACCTGCTGCGGCACGCCGAGCGCCTGCGCCCGTTCGTCGCGGACACGCCCCAGTACCTCAACCGCGCGCTCGACGAGGACAAGACGCTGGTCTTCGAGGCCGGGCAGGCGACCATGCTCGACGTCGACCACGGCACGTACCCGTTCGTGACGTCCTCCGCGTGCACGGCCGGCGGCGCGTGCACCGGCTCGGGCGTCGGGCCCACACGCATCGACCGCGTCGTGGCTGTCGCCAAGGCGTACACCACGCGCGTGGGCGAGGGGCCGTTCCCCACCGAGCTGCTCGACGACGACGGCGAGTGGCTGCGCCAGACGGGCGGGGAGTTCGGCACCACGACGGGCCGTCCGCGCCGCACCGGCTGGTACGACGCGGTCGTCGTGCGGTACGCGTCGCTCGTCAACGGTCTGACGGACCTCGTCGTGACCAAGCTCGACGTGCTCACGGGGCGTGAGCGCGTGCCGGTCTGCGTCGCGTACGACGTGGACGGCCGGCGGGTCGAGGACATGCCGATCGACCAGAGCGACTTCCACCACGCCCGGCCGGTGTACGAGTACCTCGACGGCTGGAGCGAGGACATCTCGGGGGCGCGGGACTTCGACGACCTGCCGAAGGCGGCGCAGCGGTACCTGCAGTTCCTGGAGGAGGTGTCCGGCACCCGGATCTCCTCGGTCGGCGTCGGCCCGGGCCGCGAGGCGACGATCATCCGGCACGAGCTGCTGGTCTGAGCAGCGGACGTGCGCGGGCAGCCGCGTGCGCGGCCGGTAGGGTCGTGCGCCGTGGAGATCCTCGTCGTCGGCACCGGTGCCCGTGAGCACGCCCTGGCCCGCACGCTCTCGCTCGACCCCGGTGTGACCGGGGTGCACGTGGCCCCGGGCAACCCCGGGATCGCGCAGCGAGCGACGCTGCACGCGGTCGACCCCCTCGACGGTGCCGCCGTCGCGGCACTCGCGCAGTCGCTCGGCGTCGACCTGGTCGTCGTGGGGCCCGAGGCGCCGCTCGTCGCGGGTGTCGCCGACGCGGTGCGCGCGGTCGGGATCCCGGCGTTCGGGCCGTCGGCGCAGGCCGCGCGGCTCGAGGGGTCGAAGTCGTTCGCCAAGGACGTGATGGCCGCCGCCGGCGTGCCGACGGCCGCGGCCCGCGTCGCGACGACGCTCGAGGAGGTCGCCGCCGCGCTCGACGCGTTCGGGGCGCCGTACGTCGTCAAGGAGGACGGCCTGGCCGCCGGCAAGGGCGTCGTCGTCACGGACGACCGGGAGGCGGCGCTCGCGCACGCGGCCGCGTGCCTGGCCAAGGCGGGCGGCAGCGTGGTCGTCGAGGAGTACCTCGACGGCCCGGAGATCTCCCTGTTCGTGCTGAGCGACGGCACCGACGTGCTCCCGCTCGTACCCGCGCAGGACTTCAAGCGCGCCCTCGACGGCGACCAGGGCCCGAACACCGGCGGCATGGGTGCCTACTCGCCGCTGCCGTGGGCGCCCGAGGGGCTCGTCGACGAGGTCGTCGAGACCGTCGCGCGTCCGACGGTCGCCGAGATGGCGCGCCGCGGCACCCCCTTCGTCGGCGTCCTGTACTGCGGCCTGGCGCTGACGAGCCGTGGCCTGCGCGTCGTGGAGTTCAACGCGCGGTTCGGCGACCCGGAGACCCAGGTCGTGCTCGCGCGGCTGGCGTCGCCGCTCGCCGAGGTGCTGCTCGCCGCGGCGCAGGGACGCCTCGCGCAGGTCGAGCCGCTGCACTGGCGTGCCGACGCCGCGGTGACCGTCGTCATCGCGTCCGCCGGCTACCCGGGCGAGGTCCGGACCGGCGACCCGATCACGGGCCTGGACGCCGCCGAGACGGTGCCCGGCGTCCACGTGCTGCACGCCGGCACGGCCGTGCGGACGACGGGCGACGACCCGGAGAACCCCCTGAACGACCCGCTGCTCGTGTCGGACGGCGGCAGGGTGCTGTCGGTCGTCGGCGTCGGCGAGACGCTGGCCGCGGCGCGGCGTGCCGCGTACGTCGCGGTCGACCAGGTCAACCTCGCGGGGTCGCAGCACCGGACGGACATCGCGCAGGCCGTCAGCGAGGCCTGACGCCCCGCGGTGTGCACTGCGCTGCGACGTACCGGGAGGAAGCGGGCGCCGGCAGATTCATCCCTCCCCACGGGGTGCGCGGCCGCGACATGCTCCGGAGACCTACGCCACCACCCCCGGAGCTGACATGCCGATCCGCCCCACCGGACGGCGGCGCCGTCCTGCGCGCGCTGTCCTCGTCCTCGTCCTCGCCCTCGGCGTGACGCTGGTCCCCGGTGTCGCCCACGGGGCACCGGTCGAGGGGGGTGCCTCGTGGGCCACGGCGGTGCCGCTCCCGGTCACCTCGCTCGACGCGTCCTTCACCGCGACCAACGAGAACGTCCCCGACTCCGCCGAGAGCGGGGAGTGGGCCAACGTCGCGTGGTACTCCTGGACGCCCGCCGAGGACGTGCAGGTGCACATCCGCGCCCTGTCGATCGCGCCGTCGGGGTGGGACAACACCCTCGAGGTGTGGGTCGGCGGCACCCAGGTGGCTCGCAACGACGACACCAGCGACTACGACGCCGCGCTGGCGGTCGAGCTGGAGGCAGGCCGGACGTACGTCATCGGACTGGGCTCGTACACCCGGGGCGAGACGGGGACCGCGTCGCTCCACCTCGCGACACGCCTGCCGTCGGCACCCACCGACCTCGTGGCGACCGCCGGCGACGAGAGTGCGACGCTGACGTGGTCGCCTCCGCCCGGCGGCGGGGGCGTCACGCAGTACCTCGTGCTGTGCACCGCGCCCGGCATCGGGGAGTCGGTCTGCGCCTCGACGGAAGAGCCGCACCCGGCCACGTCGACGACGATCGGCAACCTGGAGAACGGTGCGTCCCACGCGTTCCGCGTCGTCGCGGTCAACGCGTTCGGCCCGTCCGACACCTCGGCGCCGGTGACCGTGGTCCCGGTCGCCCCGACGACCACGACCGTCACGGCCGACCCCGCCGAGCTCGTCGTCGGGGAGACGTTCGACGTCCGCGTCGACGTGACCACAGCGCGCGGCCCGGCCGCGGGCACCGTCGACGTCACCGTCGGCGACACGTCGTACCCCGCCCTGACGCTCGTCGACGGCACGGCGCTGCTCGAGGGCGTCGTCGCCCCCGGTGGCACCACCACGGTCACCGCGCGCTACGCCGGCACCGCCGCCGTGGGCGCGTCCACCGGGTCCCTCGACGTCACGGCCGCCCGCCGCGCGCACACCATCACGCTCGGCGCCCTGCCCGCCGACCTGACGTACGGCGACGAGCCCGTCGCGGTCACGGCGACGTCGAGCCTGGGTCTGCCGCTCACGTACACCGCCGCCGGCGCGTGCGTCGTCGACGGGACGACGGTCCGTACGGTCTCCGCCGGTACCTGCTCGCTGACGGCGTCGCACCCCGGTGACGGTGACACCGAGCCGGCCTCCCGGACGGTCACGGCCGAGGTCGCGCGGCGCGGCGACGTCGTCACGCTCGAGCTGCCGGCCCTGCGGGTCGGCGACCAGGTCCGCGCGGTCGCGACGTCGCAGCACGGTCTGCCGGTCACGCTGACGGCGACGGGCTCCTGCACGGTGGTCGACGGGCTCCTGTCCGTCACGGCCGTGGGCGACTGCGTCGTCACGGCGAGCACCGCCGGTGACAGCGACACGCTACCCGCCACGGCCACGGCGACGATCACCGCCACGGCCGCGCCGACGGCCGCCCCGACGCCCACCACGGGGCCCACGGCCGGTGCGGCCGCCGCCACCCCGGATCTCGCCGTGACCGGCATGTCCCTGCCGGGCGCGGCCGCTGCGGTGGCCGGGTGGCTCGTGCTGGGTGCCGCGCTGGTGCTGGTCGCCCGCCGGCGCACCGCGCGGGTCTGACCGACGACGGGCCCCGAGCGGGCCCCGAGCAGTGCGGGGGAGTGCGACGCGTGGCCGCTGGACGGTCGCGCGTCGCACTCGGCCCGCGGTGCACGCCACACTGTGCACCGTGAACGACGCATCCCTCGGCACGCCCCCCGTCCTGCCCGGCTGGCGGCACGTCTACTCCGGCAAGGTCCGCGACCTGTACGAGCCCGACGGCACGACCGCCGGTGTCGCGCTGCGGGACCTGCACGGCGACGTCGTGCTCGTCGTCGCGTCGGACCGCGTGTCCGCGTACGACCACGTGCTGAGCCCGGGGATCCCCGACAAGGGCGTCGTGCTCACCGCCCTCAGCCTGTGGTGGTTCGACCAGCTCGCGGACCTGGTGCCGAACCACGTGGTGTCGACGGACGTGCCGGACGCGGTCGCCGGCCGCGCGATGGTCTGCCGGCGCCTGGAGATGTTCCCCGTCGAGTGCGTGGCGCGCGGCTACCTCACGGGCTCGGGCCTGGCCGAGTACCGCCACGACGGCCACGTCACGGGCATCGCGCTCCCCGCGGGGCTCGTCGACGGCTCCCGGCTCCCCGAGCCGATCTTCACGCCCGCGGCGAAGGCCGAGCTCGGCGACCACGACGAGAACGTGCGGTTCTCGGTGGTCGTCGACACCGTCGGCCCGGAGCTCGCCGAGCGGCTGCGGGACCTCACGCTCGCCGTGTACGCGCGTGCCGAGACCGTGGCGCGCGAGCGCGGCGTGATCCTCGCGGACACCAAGCTCGAGTTCGGCACCGACCCGACGACGGGTGCGGTCACGCTCGGCGACGAGGTGCTCACGCCGGACTCGTCACGCTTCTGGCCCGCGGACGCGTGGGAGCCGGGCCACCCGCAGCCGAGCTTCGACAAGCAGTACGTGCGGGACTGGCTGACGTCGCCCGCGTCGGGCTGGGACCGCGCGTCGGACGCGCCCCCGCCCGCACTGCCGGCGGACGTCGTCGCCCGGACCCGCGACCGCTACCTCGACGCGTACGAGCGGCTGACGGGACGCACGCTCGACGTGTGACCCCGCGTCACCTGGCGAGGTGTCACGTGCCGAGGTCGACCTCCGGGAGGGCCGCCAGCTCGCGCCACGCGCGCGACTGCGGCGCCGTCACGGCCAGCACGTCCGCGGCCGTCAGGGGACCGAGGTCGAGGGCCGTGAGATCGGCGACGTCGGCGACCGGGACCTGGAACGTGCGGAACGGCCCGAGCGGCGGGGGTTCGTCGGCCGCGGCGGCGGCGTGCGTCTGCGCGGCGAGCTCGGTCGCCGGCAGCAGCGGGCTCTGGTCGAGCACGAACGCCGCCGCGGCCAGGCGCCGGCCGCCGTCGAGCGCCCACGCGGCCACCTTCCAGAACCGCAGCGGCAGGCGGACGCCCCGGTAGAGCGGGTCGTCGCCCGCGAGCACCGGACCGGTGAGCACCGACAGCCGGAGCCGCTGCGCGCGCGCGTGCTCCAGCACGTGGTCCTCGAGCCCCAGCCACAGCTCGCGGCTCTGGTTGAACCCTGACGCCTGCGGCGCCGCGTTCGGGTAGGCGAAGGTGTCACGGGCGGCCTGCACGGCGACGCCCGGATCGCCCCACACCGGGTCGCGCCGGCGCACGAGGTGGCCGCGGTCCAGGTCGTTGCGCGCGTACAGCTCCGGGCCGGCCTGCTCGTCGGCCGGGACGCGCGCGTCGAGGTGCCAGTCGTCGTCGCGCGGCACGTCCAGCAGCGTGACGCCGTCGACGTTGACCGCGGTCGCGGCCGCGAGGCGGCGGACCGGGTCCAGCAGCACCGTGAAGTGCGTGGCGGGCAGCTCGCGCACCGGCTGCGCGGCGACGGGCAGCGGGACCAGCGGTCCCAGGAACGTCGGGTCGTACCCCATGTGCCACCCCTGCCCACGCGCGGACGTGCCGGACCCGCCACGCTACCGACATCGGTCGGCGCGCGGCGGACGACGGCGTAGTCTCCCAGCGCCTCGTCCGTCCCACGTCTCGGAGGTCCCGTGGACGCCGTCCGTCCGCTCGTCCTGCACCGCGCCCGGCTGCTCGGCCGCGACGCACCGGTCGACGTCGCGCTGCGCGACGGGCGCATCAGCGCGATCGGCGCCGCCGCGGACGCGGGGCCCGGGGTGGACGTGGTCGACCTCGACGGCCGCCTGGTCCTGCCGGGACTGTGGGACCAGCACACCCACCTCACGCAGTGGGCGCTCGCGCGCGGCCGTCTCGACGTGTCGGGGGCCGTGTCCGCGGCGCACGCCGTCGCGCTCGTCGCCGAGCGGCTGGCGACCCACCCGCCCGCGGCCGGGCGGCCGCTCGTGGGGCTCGGGTTCCGCGACGGCACGTGGCCCGACGAGCCGTCGGCCGCCCTGCTCGACGCGGTCGCGGGCGACGTGCCCGTCGTGCTGGTCTCGGGCGACCTGCACTGCGCGTGGGTGTCCAGCGCGGGGCTGCGCATGTTCGGCGTGGCGCAGCACCCCACGGGCGTGCTGCGCGAGACCGAGTGGATGCCGCTGATGGGCGCGCTCGACCACGTCCCGGACGCGACGCAGGACGCGCTGGTGGCGGACGCGCTGCGGGCCGCGGCCGCGCGCGGGGTCGTCGGTGTCGTCGACCTGGAGATCGCGGACAACGTGGCCGTGTGGCGCCGCCGGGCCGCGACGGGGGACCCGGCCGTGCGCGTGCGCGCGGGCGTGTGGCCGACGTACCTCGACCGCGTCGTCGCCGAGGAGCTGGCGACCGGCGACCGGCTCGCGGGACCGCGTGTCACGCAGGGCCCGCTGAAGGTCATCGTCGACGGCTCGCTCAACACGCGCACGGCCTGGTGCCACGACCCGTACCCGGGCGTCGAGGGTGCACTGGCACGCGGCGTGCTCAACGTGCCGGCCGACGAGCTGGTGCCGCTGCTGCGCCACGCGCACGCGCACGGCCTGCGCTGCGCGGTCCACGCGATCGGCGACGCGGCCAACGCCCTCGTGCTCGACGCGTTCGCCGCGAGCGGTGCCCGCGGGTCGGTCGAGCACGCGCAGCTGCTCGACCCGGCGGACGTCGCCCGGTTCGCGGAGCTGGGCCTGACGGCGAGCGTGCAGCCCGCGCACCTGCCCGACGACCGCGA
Source organism: Cellulomonas dongxiuzhuiae (assembly GCF_018623035.1). Classification (NCBI taxonomy): domain Bacteria; kingdom Bacillati; phylum Actinomycetota; class Actinomycetes; order Micrococcales; family Cellulomonadaceae; genus Cellulomonas; species Cellulomonas dongxiuzhuiae. The sequence continues at coordinate 3,253,437 of NZ_CP076023.1, read as the reverse complement.
CGTCGCCGACCGCCACTGGGCGGGCCGCACCGACCGCGCGTTCCCGTTCGCGTCCCTGCACGCGGCGGGCGTCCCGCTGGCCCTCGGGTCGGACGCTCCCGTCGCGCCGCTGGACCCGTGGCTCGCGGTCGACGCCGCGGTCCGGCGCACGGGCGACGACCGCCCGGCGTGGCACCCGGAGCAGGCGATCGACGTGGTGACCGCGCTCGCGTCGTCCGTCGACGGTCAGCCGCTCGGGCTGCGCGTCGGCGGCCCCGCGGACCTCGTGGTGCTGGACGACGACCCCGTGGCGGCCGCCGCGACGCCGGGGGCGCTGCGCGGCACCCGGGTCGCCGCGACGCTCGTCGCCGGCGCCTGGAGCCACACGGCCCTGTGACGTGTCCACGTTCGGGGGGTGGTCACCCTCGTGGCCGCGGCGCGCCGTAGGATCGGGAGCGAAACCCCCTCGCGCGAACCTGGGAGCACCCGTGGGACGAGTCGTCGTCGACGTCATGCCGAAGCCCGAGATCCTCGACCCGCAGGGCAAGGCCGTCGCGAACGCGCTGCCGCGTCTGGGCTTCGGCCAGTTCACCGCGGTGCGGCAGGGCAAGCGGTTCGAGCTCGAGGTCGACGGACCCGTGACGCCCGAGGTCCTCGACGCCGCCGCCGCCGCGGCCGAGCAGGTGCTGTCGAACCCGGTCATCGAGGACGTCGTGCGCGTCGCCGACATCGAGGCCGACGCCGCCGCCACCGTCACGTCGCAGGGCCTGGCCTGATGGGTCGCATCGGGGTCGTCACGTTCCCCGGCACGCTGGACGACCGGGACGCCGCCCGCGCGGTGCGCCTGGCCGGCGGCGAGCCCGTGGCGCTGTGGCACGCGGACGCCGACCTCAAGGGCGTCGACGCGGTCGTGCTGCCCGGCGGGTTCTCCTACGGCGACTACCTGCGCGCCGGGGCGATCAGCCGGTTCGCGCCCGTCATGGGCGAGATCGTCGACGCCGCAGGCCGGGGCCTGCCGGTGCTCGGCATCTGCAACGGCTTCCAGGTCCTCACCGAGGCGCACCTGCTGCCCGGGTCGATGATCAAGAACGACCACCTGCACTTCCTGTGCCGGGAGCAGGTGCTCTCGGTCGAGAATGCCGACACGGCGTGGACGCGGGCGTACGCCACGGGCGAGCGCATCACGATCCCGCTGAAGAACCAGGACGGGCAGTACGTCGCCGACGAGCGCACCCTCGACGAGCTCGAGGGCGAGGGGCGCGTCGTGTTCCGGTACCAGGACGGCAACCCCAACGGGTCCCGCCGGGACATCGCGGGCATCAGCAACGCCGCCGGCAACGTCGTGGGTCTCATGCCGCACCCCGAGCACGCGGTCGAGGCCGGCTTCGGTCCCGACGGCGCCCGGGGCCCGCGGTCCGGGACCGACGGGCTGCGGTTCTTCACGTCGGTCCTGCAGGCCCTCGTCGGCTGACGCGGGCGACCTCACGTCTCCCCGCGGTGCGCGCGCGCGTCGTCCGACCGTCGGCGTGCGTGGCCGCGCGCGACGGGCGAGGGTACGGGGGTGACGATCCGCATCGGCACGTCGGGGTGGTCGTACGACCACTGGGACGGCGTCCTCTACCGTCCGGGCCTGCCGGCCCGTGACCGGCTCGCGCGGTACGTCGAGGCGTTCGACACCGTCGAGCTCAACGCGAGCTTCTACCGCTGGCCGCGCGAGGCGGCGTTCGCGTCGTGGCGCGAGCGGCTGCCGGAGGGCTTCACGATGTCGGTCAAGGCGTCGCGCGGCCTGACGCACGCGCGGCGCCTGTACGGGCCCGAGGTGTGGTCGGAGCGGATCTCGCGGTCGTGGCACGAGCTGCGGGGACGCCGTGAGGCGCTGCTCGTGCAGCTGCGGCCCGACGCCGAGCGGGACGACGCCCGGCTCGCGTGGTTCCTCGGCACCCTGCCGGACTGGGTGCAGGTGGCGGTCGAGCTGCGGCACCCGTCGTGGCAGACCGACGCGGTCTTCGACCTGCTCGCGCAGCACGGCGCGGCGTACTGCGTGGTGTCCGGAGCGGGCGTCCCGTGCGTCCTGCGGGCCACGTCGCGCCTCGTCTACGTGCGGCTGCACGGCCCCGACCACCAGCACCTGTACGCCGGGTCGTACTCCGACGACGACCTGCGCTGGTGGGCCGACCGCATCGGCGAGTGGTCCGCCGGCGGGCACGACGTGGTCGCCTACTTCAACAACGACGGCGGCGGCAACGCCGTGCGCAACGCCTGGACGCTGCGCGGGCTCCTGGGCCGGTGAGGTCAGGGCGTGAGCCCGGCGACCACGTTGACGAGCAGCGCGACGATGACCGTGCCGAAGAGGTACGACAGCAGCGCGTGGGCCAGGACGACGCGCCGCAGGTCCGACGAGCGGACGTCGGGGTCGGACATCGCGAAGCTCATGGCGACGGTGAACGCGACGTAGGCGAAGTCGGAGTACCGGGGCGGCTCCTCCTGGTGGAAGTCGATCTCGCCGTACGGCGGGGTGTACCAGATCCGCGCGTAACGCAGTGCGAACACGGTGTGCAGCGACGTCCACGACGCGACGACCGCGACGAGCGCCGAGACGAGCGCGAGGACGCGCCCCCGGTCGTGCGTCGCGAGCACCACCACGACGCCGACGAGACTCATCACCCCGGCGCCCACGACCAGCGCGTGCGTCACGAGCCGGGTCGGCTCCTCGCGCAGCGAGTGCGTGCGGGTCTGCTCGGCGTCGAGCGGCCACAGGAAGGCCCAGCTCCAGCCGGCGAACACCAGACCTGCGACGGCCCAGCCGGACAGGAGGGCCGCGGCGAACGATCCCGCGTAGGCCGTGGCGACGCCCCAGCCCGCGATCACGCCGGCGCCGCTGGCGACGGCCAGTCGCGCCGCCGGCGTGACGTCGCGGTACGCCGGGTTCCGGGTCACGACCCCATCCAACCCCCGCGGGCAGGCCGCGACCACGCGAGCGGCCGGGACGCCCGGCGTTCCGGCAGGCGGGAGGGGGTGGCGTCACGACGGGCCGGCGGCTACTGTCGGCCGCATGTTCTCGGTCCGGGTGTGTTGTCGCTGAGCTGACGACCCCGCGCGCCTGCGGCTCAGCCCGGCTGCGCACCCGCACCACCCCCGAGGACGATCCCCGTGGCTCAGCACCTTCTCGCGCCGCTCCGCGCGACCCCCGCCGCCCCCGCCGCCGCACGCCCGGCCGCCCCCACCGCCGCACCGACGGTCGAGGTCGCCGCCTCCTCGCGTCGTGACGACGCGACCGAGTTCCTGCTGGACGCCGACGCGCTCGACCCGACGACGCTCGCGCTCGCGGCCGCCCGGGCGGACGTCGTGCGCATCGTCCACTCCGCGGCGCTGCCGACCGCGGCGGCCGTGCGCGCGCTCGTCGAGGTGCTCGAGGACGAGGTCCGCGCCGTCGGACGCGACCGGGCCGACGTCCGGGTCGTCCTGGAGGTCGAGGCGGTCGTCGCCGACGACGACGCCGACGCGGCCCGGCGCCGGGCCGCCGTCGCGTACGCCGAGGCGTTCGCCGCCCTCACGTGGTCACCGTCGACCACGTGGCTCATCGCCCCGGCCGGTCGCCTGACCGCGGACGCGACCGCGCTGGCCGCCCGGACCGGCGTGGACACGGTCGCGCTCGCCCTGGTGGGGCGGTCGCGCCGGCACGCGGCGACCCTCGCCGTCGCGGGCGGCTCGCGACCGTCATCAGCCGGGTGAAGGCCGAGGTCACCGGCCGCGCGTACGCCGGCGGCGAGCACGCGACCGTCGAGCTGTGACGACGACGCCCCCGCACCGGACCGGTGCGGGGGCGTGCGTCGGACCGGGCGGGGTCAGACCAGGCGCTTCGCCGGCGACGCCTTGGCGGTCTCGGCCGGGTCGGCCACGACGACGTCACCGAGGACCTCGTCGATGCGCGCGAGCACCTCGGCGGGGAGCTCGACGCCCGCGGCCTTGGCGTTGTCGTGCACCTGCTCGGGACGCGACGCGCCGATGATCGCCGCGGACACGTTGTCGTTGGCCAGCACCCACGCGATCGCGAGCTGCGCCATCGTGAGCCCGAGCTCGTCGGCGACGGGGCGCAGGCCCTGGACCCGCTCGAGGACGTCGTCGCGCAGGAACGACTTGATCATGTTCGCCCCGCCCTTCTCGTCCGTCGCGCGGGAGCCCGCGGGCAGCGGGGCGCCCGGCGCGTACTTGCCCGTGAGCACGCCCTGCGCGATGGGGGACCACACGATCTGCGAGACGCCGAGCTCGCGGGAGGTCGGGACGACCTCGGGCTCGATGACGCGCCACAGCATCGAGTACTGCGGCTGGTTCGAGACGAGCTGCACGCCCAGGTCCTTCGCGAGCGCGTGGCCCGCGCGGATCTGGTCGGCGGTCCACTCGCTGACGCCGATGTAGAGCGCCTTGCCCTGGCGGACGACGTCGGCGAACGCCTGCATCGTCTCCTCGAGGGGCGTCTCGTGGTCGTAGCGGTGCGCCTGGTACAGGTCGACGTAGTCCGTGCGCAGGCGCTTGAGCGACCCGTCGATGGACTCGCGGATGTGCTTGCGCGACAGGCCCGTGTCGTTGGGGCCCTTCGGCCCGGTGGGCCAGAAGACCTTGGTGAGGATCTCGAGCGACTCGCGCCGCTCGCCGACGAGCGCGTCGCCGAGGACCGACTCGGCGACGGTGTTGGCGTAGACGTCCGCGGTGTCGAACGTCGTGATGCCGACGTCGAGCGCGGCGCGCACGCAGGCCGTCGCCGTGTCGTTCTCGACCTGGGACCCGTGGGTCAGCCAGTTGCCGTAGGTGAGCTCGGAGATCTTGAGGCCGGAGTTGCCGAGGAAGCGAAAGTGCATGCAGGCAGCCTCTCACCCGATCGGGTCAGCCAGCGCGGGCGCCGCCCCGTGCGTCCGGTACGCACGGTTCGTCCCTCTGGTGGACACAGGTGCGCGTTGCACAGGTCGCTGCGCTACCGTCCCCGCCATGCGATCCCGACGACGTCTCGCTGCGGTCCCCCTCCTGCTGCTCGCGCTCGCCGCGTGCTCCGACGGCACCACCCCGCCCGACGGCGCGGACGCCCCGGAGGAGAACCTCTCCCCACCCCCGGTCACGGGCGAGGGCAAGGGTGCGACCGAGCTGCCCCCCGTGGCGGACCAGAGCGCCGCGCTCGAGGCCGCCGGCGGGGCCGTCCAGGCGCTCGCGGCCGAGATCGCCGGCGGTGCGACCGAGACGGCGCAGGTCGCCGAGACCACAGCCGGTCCGCACCTGCTGCGCGTCGCGTGCACGTCGAGCGACGGTGCACCCGTCACCGTCACGGTGGCCGCCGGGGGCAACGACCTCACGTCGTACCAGGCGCCGTGCATCCCGATGATCGAGGGCGGCTCGACCATGGCCGACAGCGACGCGTTCGAGGTGCCCGGCGGCCCCGTCGACGTGAGCGTGGTCGCGGCGTCCGACTCGACGGTGGCCGTCGGCCTGGTCCCGGCCGGCTGACGCGCGCCCGCCGCGACGCGCGTCAGTCCCGCACCGCGTCAGCCCCCGGGCCGCGTCAGCGCGCGAGCGTGGCCAGCGCCTGCGCGAGGTCGTCGCGCAGGTCCTCGACGTCCTCGAGCCCGACCGACAGCCGGACCGTCGACTCGCCGATGCCGACGGTCGCCCGGCCCGCGGGGCCGAGCTTGCGGTGCGTCGTCGTCGCCGGGTGCGTGACGATCGACTTGGCGTCGCCCAGGTTGTTCGAGATGTCGACGACCCGCAGCGCGTCGAGGACGCCGAACGTGGCCGTCTTCGCCGCCTCGGCCGCCGCGTCGCCCGCCACGGCGAGGTCGAACGTGACGACCGTGCCGCCGCCGGTCTGCTGCGCGCGCGCCAGGTCGTGCTGCGGGTGGGACTCGAGGAACGGGTAGCGGACCTGCGCGACCTGCGGCTGCTCCTCGAGCCACCGTGCCAGCGTCAGGGCCGACGCCGCCTGGTGGCGCACCCGCACGCTCAGGGTCTCCAGGCCCTTGAGCAGCACCCACGCGTTGAACGGGGACAGCGAGGGGCCGGTGTTGCGCAGCAGCGTCTGGACGGGCCCGCGCACGTACTGCGACGACCCGAGGATCGCCCCGCCGAGCACCCGGCCCTGGCCGTCGATGTGCTTGGTCGCCGAGTACACGACCACGTCGGCGCCGTGGTCGAGCGGGCGGGAGAACACGGGTGTGGCGAAGACGTTGTCGACGACGACGGTCGCTCCGGCGGCGTGCGCGAGACGGCTCACGTGCGCGATGTCGACCAGGTCCTGCATGGGGTTGGACGGCGTCTCGAAGAACACGACGTCCGCGGGCGTCGCGAGCGCCTGCTCCCACTGCTCGGGCACGTGCCCGTCGACGTAGTCGGTCCGCACGCCCCACTTGGCGAGGATCTCGTCGAAGATCACGACCGACGACCCGAACAGCGCGCGGGCAGCGACGATCCGCGACCCGGAGCGGACGAGCGCCGCGAGCGACGTGAACACCGCAGACATCCCGGTCGCGGTCGCGTAGCAGGCCTCGGCGCCCTCGAGCAGGCGCAGCCGCTCCTCGAAGCTCGTGACGGTGGGGTTGCCGTACCGCGAGTACAGGAAGCGGTCGACGTCACCGGCGAAGCCCGCCTCCGCCTGCGCAGCCGTGGCGTAGGTGTAGCCCTGCGTGAGGAAGACCGCCTCGGACATCTCGCCGAACTCGCTGCGCACGAGGCCGCCGCGCACCGCGAGCGTGTCGGGCCGCAGCGTGCCGCGGTCCAGGCGGTGGTCGTCCCAGTCGCCGGGGCCGGGCGGGGGGGTGCTCACGGCTGGACCCACGGCAGGCCGTCGGCGCGCCAGCCGGTGTGGCCGCGGTGGCCGTCCGGGCCCGTCGCGCCCTCGAAGCCGTCGAGGACGTTGTACGCCGGGCCGTAGCCCGCGGCCGTCGCCGCCTGGGCCGCGCCGATGGAGCGCTGGCCCGACCGGCACAGGAACACGACGGGGCGTCCGTCGCCCGGGGTGACGCCCGTGGCCGCGACCTGGTCGACGAACCGCGGGTTCGGCTGCCCGGACGGGTAGGACACCCACTCGACGAGCGCCGCCTGACGTCCCAGCCGACGCAGGTCGGGCACGCCGACGTAGCGCCACTCGGCGTCGGTGCGCACGTCGACGAGCACGGCGTCGTCGCGCTCGGCGAGCAGGTCCCAGGCCTCGGTCGGCGTGATGTCCCCGGCGTAACCGGGTGCGGGGCGTGGCTGCACGCTCATGGTCCTCCCATCGTCTCTGGCGGTAGCACCCTCGACCACGGTCTCCCGTGCGGGTTGCTGCGGCGTCGTCGAGCCAGATCTCTCGGCCGCTCTGGATGGTCGGGCGAGATGCTACGCCACGCCCGTCACCGCCGGGCAGCGCGTCTCACGCGGGGAACCGCCGTGCGGGTCGGCGCGGACGCGTGCCAGGGTGGTGCGCGATGGATGCCCCCGAGGACCTCGTGCTGCGACCCGTGACCATGGCCGACGTGCCCGCGCTGACGCGCCTGCTGCACGCCGCGTACGCCGACCTCGCGGCCGACGGCCTCAACTTCACCGGGGCGTCCCAGGACGAGGCCACGACCGCCCGCCGGAGCCTGCGGGTGGGTGCCTGCTGGGTGCTGGCCGACCCGGCCGGGGGCCTCGTCGGGACGGTGACCGCGTCCAGCCCGCCGGGCCGCGGGATCAGGTCGCTCACCGGGCTCGCGCTCGAGCCCGACCGCGTGTGGCTCAACCAGCTCGCCGTGCACCCGGACGCGCGCGGGCACGGGCTCGCGACGCGGCTCTGGACGACCGTGCGCACGTGGTCGCTCGAGCGCGGCATGCGGTCCGTGGGGCTGGACACGGCGGTGCCCGCGACCGGGCTGCGTGCCATGTACCGCCGGTGGGGCTTCGTCGACGCCGACACCGTGCAGTGGCCCGGCAAGACCTACCGCAGCGTGGTCATGGTGCGCGATCTCGCCCCACCCCGCCGCACCTGAATGCACAGCATGCGAGACGCACCGTCTCGGATGCTGGGAGGAACGTCGTGTCGGCGTTGACACGCGCACGTCGGGACGCGGATCCTCGACCCAGGTCATGAGCGCCAGCGTCAAGCCCCGGCTCGCTGGCCGGCAACCCTCCTCCGCGGCGGGGTGCCCCGGGTGACGACCTGGCCGCGCGCCGTTCGGTGCCGGCAAGCGCGGGACCTCCTGGGGGTCCCCGGACCGTTCCGGAGGAGCACCATGACGTCCGTCACCGAGCTGTTCGCCTGTGCCGACGAGGTCACGGGCACCTCGACCGCGACCCCGGCCGCGCCCCGCGAGGAGGCACCCCTGCTGGCCGTCGTCGGCGCGTCCACCACCGTGCCGCTCGTCGACGGCACCAGCCGCACCTACGCCAACCTCGACTGCGCCGCGAGCGCGCCGGCGCTCGAGGCCGTCACCGCGCGCATCAGCGAGGTGCTGCCGCTCTACGCGTCCGTGCACCGCGGTGCCGGGTACCTCTCGCAGGTCTCGACGGCGCTGTACGAGACGTCGCGCGACACGATCGCCCGGTTCGTCGGTGCCCGCCCGGACGACGTCGCCGTCATCACGCGCAACACGACCGACTCGCTCAACCTCCTCGCGGGCGTCGTGCCCGCCGGCGGGGCCGTGCTCGTCCTCGACGTCGAGCACCACGCCAACCTGCTGCCGTGGGTGCAGCGCAGCGGCGGGGCGCACGCGGGGACGGGGCGTATCGCCACGATCCTGCCGCTCGAGCCGACCGTCGCCGCGACGCTCGACGCCCTGCGCGCCGAGCTCGCCCGGCGCTCGTACGTGCTGCTCACGCTCACGGGCGCGTCCAACGTGACGGGCGAGGCGCTGCCCCTGGACCGCGTGGTCGAGATCGCCCACGCCGCCGGTGCGCGCGTGGCCGTCGACGGCGCGCAGCTGGTGCCGCACCGCGGCTTCTCGCTCGCGGCGAGCGGCGTGGACTACGTCGCGTTCTCGGGGCACAAGACGTACGCCCCGTTCGGCGCGGGCGCGCTGGTGGGCCGCCGGGACTGGCTCGACACGGGCACGCCGTACCTCGCAGGGGGCGGTGCGGTGCGCGACGTGCGGGCCGACCGGACGGTCTGGCAGCCGGCGCCGGCACGGCACGAGGCCGGGTCGCCCAACGTCCTGGGGGCCATCGCCCTCGCGCAGGCGTGCGACACGCTCGCGGCCCTGCCGGCCGGTGCGCTCGAGGCCCACGAGCAGGCGCTCCGCACGCGCCTGGTCGCCGGGCTCGACGCCCTCGACGGGGTCCGCGTCGCGCGGATCTGGCCGGACTCGGTCGACCCGGTCGGGGTCGTGACGTTCGTCGTGGGCGACCTCAACCCGGGCCTCGTCGCCGCGTACCTGTCCGCCGAGCACGGCATCGGCGTGCGCGACGGGCGGTTCTGCGCCCACCCGCTGCTCGCGCACCTCGGGGCGTCGAACGGCGCCGTGCGGGCGTCCGTCGGGGTCGGCACGACGGCCGAGCACGTCGACCGGCTCCTCGCTGCGCTCGCGGACCTGCTGCGGCGCGGCGCGCAGGCCGAGTACGAGGTCGTCGACGGCTGCTGGTCGGTCGTGGACGACACGCGCCCGCTCATCGAGGTCGCGGGCCTGGACCACCTGGCGGCCACGGCGGCCGCCGCGTGCGGCCCGGCCCTCGACGACTGACCCGGCCCGGCGGTGGTGGAATGGGCCGGTGCTGCACGAACTGACCCTCGAGGGTCATGGTGTCCGGCTGGTCCCGCTCGCGGTCGAGCACGCGGAGGCGCTGGCGCGGTTCGTCGACGACCGCGTGTGGGCCGGCATGACGTCGGCCACGCCGCGCGGTGCGGCCGCGCTGCGCGACGTCGTCTCGACCGCGCTGGCGACGCCCGGCCGGTACGCCTTCGCCGTGATCGTCGACGGCGAGGTCGTGGGGTCGACGTCCTGCTACGACGTCGACCTGACGATGGGGCGCCTGGAGATCGGGCACACCTACTACGACCCCCGCGTGTGGGGCACGCACGTGAACCCCGCGTGCAAGCTGCTGCTCATGTCCCACGCGTACGGGACGTGGGGCGTCGCGCGCGTCGCCTACCGGGTGGAGGCGCGCAACGCGCGGTCGATCGCGGCCGTCACCAAGCTCGGCGCGCGCCCCGAGGGCCGGTTGCGCGGGCACCGCGTCGCGGCGGACGGCACGCGTCAGGACTCGCTGTACTTCTCGGTCCTCGCCGACGAGTGGCCCGACGTCCGGGCCAGGCTCGAGGCGCGCCTGGCCGGGGGTGCGGTGGCCGATGAGCGCACGTCGGTGCTGCTGATCGGCGGGCGGTCGGGGGTCGGCAAGTCGACCGTGGCGGCGGCCGTCCACGACCTGCTCGTCGGGCGCGACGTGCCGCACGCCGTCGTCGAGGGCGACGCGCTCGACCTCGCGCACCCGACGCCCTGGGAGCACGGCGTCGCCGCGGCCAACCTCGCGGACGTGTGGCGCCGGTACCGGTCGCTGGGCCACCGGCGGCTGGTCTACACCAACACGGTGTCGGTCCTGGAGGCCGACGTCCTCGCGGCCGCCGTGGGGGACCAGCCGCACGTGACGTCCGTGCTGCTCACGGCCTCGGACGGCGTCGCGCGCGAGCGGCTGCGGCGGCGCGAGCAGGGCGAGTCCTACGACGCGCACGTGACGCGCTCGGACGCGGCGGCGGGCCGGCTCGAGGCCGCGGCGGGCGACGACGTGCACCGGGTGCCGACCGACGGCCGCACCCCGGGGGAGATCGCCGCGGAGGTCGTGGCGCTCGCGGGGTGGTGAACGGCGCCGAATGCCGTCGTCAGGCGGTCGGCGGCTCGTAGGGCGCGGACGTCGTCCACGCGAGACGCCGGGGCTTGCGGACCTCGAACAGCATGGCGTGCCAGAACCCGTCGGCCGCGTCGTCCTCGACGACCGCACCGTCGGGCAACGTGACCCGGTACCGGGTCAGGCCACCGCCGCGGCCGACCTCGATCCGCCCCTCGACGGCTGCGGCAGCGACGGCCCTCACGGTGTCGACGCTCGAGCTGTTGCGGGGGAGGTCCCAGCCGGGGGACCCACCGATCGACAGGTGCAGACCCTCCGCGCCGTGCCACAGGTCGACTTCCACCGCACCGTCCGCGTGCGGGTAGATGCCGAGCCCCTCGGTCCCCGGGTCGACGGGCTCGGGACCGTCGACCTGGGCGACCTCCCCGTGGCGCGTCCGCCACTCCTCGACGAGCAGGTGGAGGGCCGTCGTGGTGGCGTCTGCCGGGACCGGGCCGTGGGGGCGAGGCATCGCCGCAGCATGGCAGACCGGCGGGTTGCTGCACGGCACGGTGACCCTTGGTGGGGGCGGCGGCGTCAGACGTACGGCGTGCTGGTGCTGTGCCACCGGGTCCGCCAAGGGCCCCGGTCCTCGAGGATCAGACGTCGCCAGATGCTGGTATCGGTCGTGTCGGTCAGGACGGTGCCGTCCGGCAGGGTGACCCGGTAGCACCGGACCCACCAGGCGCCGGTGCCGACCTCGATCTCGCCGGCGATCGCCATGTCGGCGACCGCGCGGACGACGGCGACGCCCTCACGCGTCCGCGGCAGCGTCCAGCCGTCGAGAGCGGCGACCGACACCACGAGGCGGTCGCGCCGGTGCGTCACAGCGACCGAGTACGCGCCGTCGGCGTACGGGTGAAGGGTCGTGCTCTCCGACCCGTCGCCGTCGACGTCGGGACCGTCGACGTCGGCCGCCCCGGCGAGCCGCGTCGCCCACTCCCGCGCGAGCAGACGGAGCGCGGTCGTGACGTCGTCGGCCGGCAGCGGTGTCGGGACGCGTCGCACGCCGGCATCCTCGCACCTGCACGCCCCTGGCGGGCCCCGCCGAGGCCGGCGGGCGTCAGTCGTCGACGACGAGGCCGACGTGCTGTGCGAGCAGGGGTGCGAGGTCCAGCAGCTGGTCGCGCGTGACCTTCGCGCCGCCCAGCCCGCCGACGCCCTCAAGGACCCGCAGCCGTGCGCCGCGCAGGTCGCACTCGACGAGGCGAGCCTGCGTCGTGTCGAGGCGGCGCACGTCGCAGTCGACGACGACGAGCCGCTTGACGCGCGCGTGGCTCAGGTCGAGGTCACCGAGGGTCACGTTCTCCAGCCGCAGCTCCTCGACGCTCGACTCGCGCAGGTCGAGGTAGTCGATCTTGCCGCCGGTCACGGTCACGCGCGTCCACGTCGAGGCGAACGCGGTGAACGCGCCGACGCGCAGGTCGGTGAGCGTCGCGTCGCGCCACGTCGACGACGGTGCCCGCAGGGCGCCCGCGCGCACCGCGGTCCACGACGTGTCGAGGACGCGCGCGCCGTCGAGCACCGTCCCGTCGAGGTCGCAGTCGTCCACCTCGCACTCCAGGATGCGTGCGCGCGACGCGTCCCGGCCGCTCAGGTCGAGCCCCGCGAACCGCATGGCGTCGAGGTCGGCGTCGGGCTCGAGGTCGTAGGCGTCACCGCTCAGCATCCCCCGAGCCTGCCACGCCCCCGACGGGGACCTGCCTCGGCACGTGCGGGGCCGTGCGGGATCGCCCTCCTCACGCCCCGGGGAGGGGTGTGACCGTGCCCGAGAGGTGGAGGCGGCCCGTGCGGGGGTGCCAGACCGCGAACTCGTGGCCGTCGTCGACCGGGGCGACGCGGACGTCCGGCGTCGCGGGCAGCAGCACGGGGGCCGCGAACTCCACCGACCACGTGAACGCGTCGCCCCGCGCGGCGCCCACGTCGGCGAGCGCGCGCGACGCCGTGTACATGCCGTGCGCGATGGCGCGCGGGAACCCGAGCGCTCGTGCCGTGAGCGGTGACAGGTGGATCGGGTTGCGGTCGCCCGACACGGCCGCGTAGCGCCGGCCCACGTCGGCGGGCAGCTCCCAGCGGCCCGTGCGCACGGGCGGCGTGAAGGCCGGCCGCACGGAGTCGTCACGAGCCTCGTCGCGCGCGTCAGCCAGGCGCACGCCCTTCGCGAGGTACGTCGAGACGCCCCGCCACGCGAGGTCCCCGCCCGACGCGACCTCGGTGACCAGGTCGACCTGCGTGCCGGCGCGGTGGGGTCGCAGGTCCCGCGCCCAGGCGCGGACACCGAGCCGGTCGCCGAGCGTCAGCGTCCGGCGCTGCTCGACGCGGTTGGCGACGTGCACCATGCCCAGCAGCGGCAGCGGGAAGTCGGGCCGCACCATGAGCGCCATGGCCACCGGGAACGCGAGCACGTGCACGTACCCGGCGGGCAGCGCGTCCGTCGCGGCCTCGTGCAGCAGGTGCTGGTAGGCGGTCAGGTGGTCGGCCTGCGCGCGGACGTCGTCGACCACGTAGGTGACGTCCGGCAGCGCGCGCCCCGCGGACCGCGCGCCGCCGGTGACGCCGAGCCGGGCGGACGCGACGAGCCCGCGTCCGTACAGGCCGCCGAGGGACGGGACCCGCGGCAGGACGACCTGCGTGGCCGGCGAGGTCACCGGCCCACCATGTTCTGGCCGCACACGCGCAGCGTGCGTCCGACGACGCCACCGGCCGCGGGTGACGCGAGGAACGCGATCGCCTCGGCGACGTCCACGGGCAGACCACCCTGCTGCAGCGAGTTGAGCCGGCGCGCGACCTGCCGCGTGACCGCCGGGATGCGTGCGGTCATCTCGGTCTCGATGAAGCCGGGCGCGACCGCGTTCGCGGTGCCGCCGAACGGCACGAGCAGCGGCGCGGTCGCCCGCACCATGCCGATGACGCCGCCCTTGGACGCCGCGTAGTTGGTCTGGCCGCGGTTGCCCGCGATGCCCGAGGTCGACGCGAGCGACACGATGCGCGGCGCGTCGACGAAGTCCCCGGACGTCAGCAGGGCCTCGTTGATGCGCAGCTGCGACGCGATGTTGACGGCCAGCACCGACGCCCACTTGTCGTCGCTCATGTTGGCGAGCAGCTTGTCGCGCGTGATCCCCGCGTTGTGGACGACGATGTCGAGCCGGCCGTGGCGGCTCCGCGCGTGCTCGAGGATGCGCTCGCCCGCGTCCGGCGCCGTGACGTCGAGCTGCAGGGCCGTGCCGCGCACACGGTTGGCGACCTGCACGAGCTGCTCGCCGGCGGCGGGCACGTCGACGGCCACGACGGTGGCGCCGTCGCGCGCGAGCACGTCGGCGATCGAGGCGCCGATGCCGCGCGCCGCGCCCGTGACGACCGCGACCCTGCCGGCCAGGGGCTTGTCCCAGTCGGTCGGCAGCTCGCCCGCGTCGGAGTCGACCTCGAGCAGCTGCCCGTCGACGAACGCGGAGCGCGCCGAGAGGAAGAACCGCAGCGCCGCGACGACGCTCGGCGCGGTGACGGCCACGTCCTGCGCGACGACGACGCCGTTGCCCGTCGCACCGTTGCGCAGCTCCTTGGCGAGCGACCGCAGGAGGCCGTCGACGCCCTGCCGGGCCGCGGCGACCGCGGGTGCGTCGGAGTCGAGCGCGGGGCGCGAGACCGTGACGACGCGGCCGCCGCGTCGCAGCCCCTTGAGGGTCGACGCGGCCGCGAGCACGGGCGCCATCAGGTCGTCGGGGTGCTCGACGTCCGTCAGGACGAGCACGACCGCGGCGTACCGCACGTCGGGCGACGCGTGCCGGTGCACCTCGAGGTCCCAGCCGTCGAGGACGGCCGGAGCGTCGCCCGTCGGCGTGGCGCCGCCCGCGGGCGACGACAGCAGCGAGGCGAGCGCGTCGGCGTCGGGCCCGGAGCCCAGCACGAGTGCGGGCCCGTCGAGCAGCGGCTGCCCCGGGCGGTGGCGGCGCAGCACGGCGGGCCGGGGCAGGCCGAGCTGCTGCGCGAGCTTCTGGGTGAGCCCGCTGTTGACGAGCTCGAGGTAACGGTCGGTCATCGCGACTCCTGCGTCGTCGGGCGGTGCTGGGCTGCTCTCCCACCGGGAGCGGGGGGAGTGACGGGATTGCTCTCTCGCCCCCTGGGGAGGGGGTGAGAGAGGGGTCAGGCGGCTTCGAGGAGGGCTGTCAGGCCGAGGCCGCCGGCGGCGCAGACCGAGACCAGGGCGCGCACGGGCGCGTCGTTGCCCGCAGCGACCTGCGTGGCGCGGCGCACGTGCAGCTCCTTGGCGATGGTCGCGACGATGCGTCCGCCCGTCGCGGCGAAGGGGTGCCCGGCGGCCAGCGACGACCCGTGCACGTTGAGCCGGTCCGCCTCGACGGTGCCGAACGCGCCGTCCAGGCCCAGGCGCTCGCGGCCGAACTCCTCGGACTCCCAGGCGGCGAGCGTCGTCAGGACGGTGGACGCGAAGGCTTCGTGGATCTCGACGTAGTCGAGGTCGGCCAGGCTCAGGCCGTGCCGGGCGAGCAGGCGCGGGACCGCGAAGACCGGTGCCATGAGCAGCCCGTCGACGCCGTGCACGAAGTCGACGGCGCCGGCCTCGGCGTCGACGACCGCGGCGAGCGGCGTGAGGTCGTGCGCGGCCGCCCACTCGGCCGACCCCAGCAGCACGGTCGACGCACCGTCCGTGAGCGGCGTCGAGTTGCCCGCCGTCATCGTGGCGGGCGCGTCCAGGCCGAGGCCGAACGTGGGGTTGAGCTTCGCGAGCTTCTCCATCGACGTGTCCGCGCGCAGGTTCGCGTCGCGCGTCAGGCCGCGGTACGGCGTGACGAGGTCGTCGAAGAACCCGGAGTCGTACGCGGCGGCGAGCCGCTGGTGGCTGCGCAGCGCGACCTCGTCCTGCGCCTCGCGCGTGATCTGCCACTGCGCGGTCGTCAGGGCCTGGTGCTCACCCATCGACAGGTGGGTGCGCGGCTCGGACGTGCGCGGCGTGGCGGGGGCCAGGTCCTTGGGGCGCAGGCGCGCGATCGCCTTGAGCCGCTGCTGCGGCGTCCGGGCGTGCGAGAGGTCGAGCAGCACGCGCCGCAGCCGGTCGCTGACGGCGATCGGCGCGTCGGACGTCGTGTCGACGCCGCCGGCGATCGCGGACTCGAGCTGGCCGAGGCGGATCTTGTTGGACAGCGAGACGACGGTCTCCAGGCCGGTCGCGCAGGCCTGCTGCACGTCGTACGCGGGCGTCGTGGCGGCCAGCGCCGAGCCGAGCACGGCCTCCCGCGTGAGGTTGAAGTCGCGGCTGTGCTTGAGCACGGCGCCGGCGGCGACCTCGCCGATCGACTCGCCCTGCAGGCCGAAGCGTGCGACGAGCCCGTCGAGGGCGGCGGTGAGCATGTCCTGGTTGCTCGCCTGCGCGTACTTGCCGCCGGCCCGGGCGAACGGGATCCGGTTGCCGCCGAGGACGTACGCGCGGCGCGGTGCGCCGGGCGGCGGGCTCGTTGCGGTGGACGGGGAGGTGCTGGGGGTGCGGGCGGCCATGTGGCGCTCCCTCTCGCATCGACGTCGATGACGGGCTAGCGGACCCCGTGCCCTCCGGAGAGGGACGAACGTCCCGGAATGATGTCCGCAACCCACAGTACCTGATACCTTCGGTTGCGTGAGCCCCGTCACTCCGGGAGCGTCGACGACGACCTCTCCGCACCGCGCACGCGACGACGCGCCCGACCCGCGCGTGGTCCCCGACGTCGCGCCTGCGGGTCCCCGGCCCGCCGCGTCGGACGACGACACGCCGCCCGACGGCCGCTCGACGCGCTGGGCCGACCACCGCGAGGCGCGACGCGCCGAGCTCGTGCGCGTCGCGCGGCGCACCGTCCACCACCGCGGGCCTGACGTGTCGATGGAGGAGATCGCCGCCGCCGCGGGGACCTCCAAGTCGATCGTCTACCGCTACTTCAGCGACAAGACGGGCCTGCAGATCGCGGTCGCCGAGGCCGTCGTCCTGCAGATCAGGGGCGCCCTCGAGGGCGTCCTGCTCGTCGCCCCCACGCCCCGCGACGGCCTGCGCGCCATGGTCGCCGTCTACCTCGAGATGATCGAGTCGTCGCCGCACGTCTACGCGTTCGTGACGCGCGACGGGTCCGTGGAGTCCGGCGGCCCGCTCGGCCACTTCCTCGACTCCGTCACGGCCCTGGTCGCGGCGCCGTTCGCGCGGGGCCTGACCGAGGACCGGGACGGCCCCCGCGCGGCCCGCCGCCCCGGGGCCGACGGCGGCGCCCCCGACGCCCGGACGCCCGACGACCGCCCCGACCCCGCGACGGTCGCGCTCGCGGAGTCGTGGGCCGCCGGGGCCGTCGGATTCGTGCGCGGTGCCGGCGAGTGGTGGCTGGCCCACCGCGGTGAGCCCGGCACACCCGACCGCGAGGCGCTCACGGCGCAGGTCGCGGCCTGGCTGTGGGCCGGACCCGTCGGCCTGCTCGCGCGCGAGCACCCGCGTCCCCCGCAGACCACCCCCGCCCACCCGGCGGACCAGCAGCCCACGGGCGGCGACGGCGCCGCCCCCACCCCCAGGGAGCAGCGATGACGACGACGACCGAACGCCCCAGCACCGGCACGGCGGCCGCCCCGGTGACCCCGCGGGTCGACGTGGCCGCGCTCGAGGAGCTCGTGCTGGGCACCTACGCGCAGCTGCGGCGCGCGTCGCGCGCCATCGTGGCCGACCCCGACTTCCAGAAGATCGAGGGCCTGTCGGTGGCCGAGCACCGTGAGCGCGTCCTCACGCAGCTGCGGCGGCTGGAAGCCGAGCACGACGTGCTGCGGTCCTTCCCGCCCCACCTGGGCGGTGCCGACGACCACGGCGGCTCGCTCGCGCGCTTCGAGGAGCTCGTCGCCGGCGACCCGTCGCTGCAGATCAAGGCGGGCGTGCAGTGGGGGCTGTTCGCGTCCGCGATCCTGCACCTGGGCACGGCGCACCACCACGACACGTTCCTGTCCGACGCCATGCACCTGCAGGTGCCCGGTGCGTTCGCGATGACCGAGGCGGGCCACGGGTCGGACGTGGCGTCGATCGGCACGACGGCCGAGTACGACGCGCAGGCGCAGGAGTTCGTCATCCACACGCCGTTCCGTGCCGCGTGGAAGGACTACCTCGGCAACGCGGCCGTGCACGGCACAGCGGCCGTGGTGTTCGCGCAGCTCGTCACGGCGGCGCCCGGCGGTCCGCGCGTCAACCACGGCGTGCACGCCTTCTACGTCCCGATCCGGGACCCGCAGACCCACGAGTTCCTGCCCGGCGTCGGCGGCGAGGACGACGGCGTCAAGGGCGGCCTCAACGGCATCGACAACGGGCGCCTGCACTTCACCGGGGTCCGCGTGCCGCGCACCAACCTGCTCAACCGGTACGGCGACGTCGCACCCGACGGCACGTACTCCTCGCCCATCAAGAGCCCCGGTCGCCGGTTCTTCACCATGCTCGGCACGCTCGTGCAGGGCCGCGTCTCGCTCGACGGCGCGGCGGCCAACGCCAGCAAGATCGCGCTGGCCATCGCGGTGACCTACGCGAACCAGCGCCGGCAGTTCGCCGGCGGCGCCGGTGACGAGGTCGTCCTGCTGGACTACGGCCAGCACCAGCGCCGCCTGCTGCCGCTGGTCGCCGACGCGTACGCGACGGCGTTCGCGCACGAGGAGCTGCTCGCCGCGTTCGACGAGGTCTTCTCCGGTCGCGGCGACACCCCCGAGCAGCGGGAGGACCTCGAGACGCTCGCGGCCGCGCTCAAGCCGACGTCGACGTGGAACGCGCTGCGCACGCTGCAGGAGTGCCGCGAGGCGTGCGGCGGGGCGGGGTACATGGCCGAGAACAGGCTGACGGGCCTGCACGCGGACCTCGACGTGTACGCGACGTTCGAGGGTGACAACACCGTGCTCTACCAGCTGGTCGCCAAGCGGCTGCTGGGGGACTACGCCAAGTCGCTGTCCGCCGTGCAGAGCGACCGCAGCGACCTCGCGCGGTTCGTCGTCGACCGGGTGACCGACGCGGCGCTGCACCGCACGCCGCTGGTGCGTGCCGTCCAGACGCTCGGCGACCGGGGGGACGCGCGCCGGTCCGTCGGGCAGCTGCGCGACACCGACACGCAGCGTGACCTGCTGACGGACCGTGTCGAGACGATGGTCGCGCACGCCGCCCAGGCGCTCGCGCCGGCCCGCAAGATGAGCCCCGAGAAGGCCGCCGAGCTGTTCAACGCCCACCAGCACGACCTCATCGAGGCCGCGCGTGCGCACGCCGAGCGCGTGCAGTGGGAGGCGTTCACGCGGGCCGTCGAGCGCGTCGAGGACGCCGGGACCCGGCAGGTCCTGACGTGGGTGCGCGACCTGTTCGGCCTGACGCTCGTCGAGCGCAACCTCGCCTGGTACCTCGTCAACGGGCGGCTGTCGGCGGGTCGCGCGCGCGCCGTGACGTCGTACATCGAGCGCCTGCTGGTGCGGCTGCGCCCGCACGCGCAGGACCTCGTCGACGCCTTCGGGTACGGGCCCGAGCACCTGCGCGCGCCGATCGCCTCGGGCCAGGAGCAGCAGCGGCAGGACGAGGCCCGTGCGTACTACCGCGCGCAGCGTGCGTCGGGTGACGCGCCGATCCCGGAGAAGCACGTCACGCGGTGACCGCGCACCGGCGGCGGTGGTCCGGCGACCCCGCCGCCGGCGTGTAGTTTGTCCGCTTGTGACCCCCCCACCTCCCTCGCAGCCGCATGCCCCGGTGCCTGCCGCGCGACGGGACCGGGGCGCGGGCTCCGTCGAGTACGTCGGTGTCGTGGTCCTGGCCGTGGTCGTCGTGGGGCTGGTGGTCGCGGCGGCCGGCGGGGCGGCGTCGGCCGTCACGGCCGGGATCGAGCGGGCATTCTGCTCGGTCGGTGGCGGCACCGGGTGCGGCACGGCGGGCGAGGCGGATGCCGCGGGGTCCGGTGACGACGGCGGCGCCGGTGACGACGGCGCGGGCGCCGCACCGGCCGCTGCGCCCGCGGGGGCGGACGACGACACGGGCGGCGAGGGTGCCGGCGCGACGCAGGGGGAGGTCGCGGCGTCGGACGCCGACCGCCGCGACACCGCACGCGACGCACGCGGCAGCCGGCGCGACGACCGGCGGGGCACCGACCCCGTTCCCGGCCCGCCGCCCGGGACGCTGAACCCGGACGAGACGCTGGGCCTCGGGATCGCCTTCCTCGGCGAGAGCGTGAGCCTCGCGGAGCCGCCGAGCTGGGAACCTGTCGACCCGGGCGCGGGCGCCTACGCGTCGGAGGACTCCGGTGTGGACGACGACGCGACGAAGTTCGCCGCGGAGGCGGGCGCGAACACGCTCTCGGGCGTCTGGCCGAACGCGTCACGCAACCTCCTGCACTTCCTCGGCAACAGCGGTGAGCCGCTCGAGCAGGACGTCGACGCCCTGCTCACGGACGTCCCCGCGCTCGCCACCGAGTACCAGGGCCTGCAGGACGAGATGGGTGTCACCGCCCTGCTGCAGGCTCAGGAGGCCGGGTTCACCGAGCCCGTCACCTACCCGCTGAGCACGCCGTGGAGCGGGTTCTACATCGGCCAGGGTCTGAGCGACGACTGGTTCTACGCGATGGGCGGCATCCAGTGGTCGGCGGTCGGTGAGGTCACGGTGTACCCGCCGACCGCGACCGAACCCGCGTGGACCTACGAGACGACGACGTCGTTCGTGCTGCGCGACCAGTACAACTGGGACGGTGGCAAGGGCGTCACGATCGGTCCGCTCGAGGTCACGGACGAGCAGCTCGCCGAGCTGCACCGTGCGGGCGTGGCGCAGGAGTTCACCGCGACCGGCGAGTCCGCCGTCACCTCGAGGAAGGGCACACGATGAGCAGCACGACGACCCGAGGTCGCGGCGTGGCGCGGGCGGTCACGACGGGGGTCGCCCTGGCGGCCGTGCTCCTGGCGGCTGGGTGCGGGACGAGCGACGACCGCACGCCGCCTGCTGCCACGACGTCGGCGGCCACACCCTCGGCGGACGCGACGTCGGCGGGGACGGACGACCCGGCGAGCGTCCTCACGTCGTACGGGCTCGCGCTCCCGGCCGGTGCCGCGGACGTGCAGGCCGAGCCGCGGACCGACGACACCATGACGGACGCCTGGCTGGTCACCTTCTCCGCGCCTGCCGACGAGGTCGAGGCGATGTGCGTCGACGCCGGCATCGGTGCGCCGCGCGTCTCGCTGAGCCTGACGGCGGACGAGCTCGCGGCCTACGGTCTCGACGCGGTCCCGCAGGACGCGTGGGCGTGCGAGGCGAGCCGCCCCAGCGACATGCGCCAGCAGATCCGGGTGCTGTTCGACGGGGAGCCGGCGACCGTGCGGGTCGCGCTGTACACGATGCCCGAGCGCTGACCGCGACGAGCAGGGCCGCTGGACACCCGTCGAAGGGCGGCTGAGGGTCCGACGGGAGCGGCCTCGGAGCAACCGGTAACGATGAGAATGTTCTCACTCACGGTGCAGATGTGGACGAACCCGACAGTGCCGAGCGTGGGCTCCGGCGGCCGGGTCACCTCGTGGGACGTCCTCCCACACCCCGTCGGCACGCGCGATCTGCGGCCGCGCCGTCGGCCTGTGGTCATCTCGCGATGCGGGCAGCACCTGGCGGCGCGTCCTCGCTGACCCCTTGGGTGTGACCGGCTCGACCGCTGCAGGGGGCGGTCGCGAGGCGCGTCGACGGTGATGTGGGCGTGCGCTGGGGGGTTCCGCATGTCCGCGCGTCCACACAGGTCCGTCCTGCGCTCGCTCACCGCGTACGTCCTCGCACCGGTCGTGCTGGTCACCGGCGTGGTGCTCGCACCACCGCTCGCGGCGGCCGCGCCCGCTCCCGCGGCACCCGTCGCGCAGGACGGCGCGGCCCCCGTCCAGCGGCCGCTGCCGCCCAACGCGGTGCGCCAGGGCGACCCCGACGACGTCCCGATCGAGCCGCCCGCCGTGCCGGTGTCGGAGCAGGCGCCGGTCAACCCGCCGCTGGTCCCGGGCGTCGCCCGCCCGGCGGCGTCACGCTTCAGCGGCCAGGCGCCGACGTTCGCGGCGACCGCCGCGCAGGTGCTCGCCGACGGCGGCGCGCGCGACCTCGTCGTGCGGCCCGGCTACCTGCTGGGCGACACGTCGCTCGTCGTGTACTTCGACGCGGACGTCGCCGACGGCGACCCCACCTCGTGGGCCCGCTGGCGCGCGACCGTCACCGACGTCGAGGCGGGGACGCAGCAGGTGTCCGCCGACCTGGGCCGCGCGGACCTGTCGCGCTGCGACGCACCGCGCAAGTTCTGCCGCAGCTTCGGTGCCGCCGACGGGTGGACGCTGGACCCCGCGCGCCAGTACACCGTCACGGTCTCCCTGCTCGCCGACGACGGCGCGACGCTCGACTCGCCGCCGTCCGCGCCGGCCAACCCCCGCACCACCGTCACACCGCCTGAGCTGCCCGCAGCCCAGGCCGCGGGCTGCGCGTGCGCCAACGTGCTCGGCCGCACGGTCGACGGCCAGGAGCTGCGCGGCGCGCTCGTCAACACGGGTACCGGGGCGTTCAACCGCACCGAGCGCGACCTGACGATGACGTCGTACGGCATCCCGTTCGAGGCCGTGCGCTTCTACTCGTCGGCCAACACCGGCACGGGCATGTTCGGCGCCGGGTGGACGTGGACGTACGACGCCCGGGTGATCGTCCCGCAGGCCGGGGCGGACGCCGTGCGGGTGCGCGCCGAGGACGGCTCCGAGGCCGTGTACCAGCGCACCGCCGACGGCTACCAGCGGCCGGCCGGCGTGCGCGCGGTGCTGACCGACCGTGCCGGCGGCGGCTGGGTGCTGACCCCGCCGGACCAGCGGCGCCTGACCTTCGACGCGCAGGGCCGGCTGCTGTCCGTCACGGACGCCCGCGGCCACGGCATCACGCTCGCGTACGGGTCGAACGGCCTGCTGTCGTCGGTCACGGACGCCGCGGGCCGCGTCGTGCGGGTCGAGATGCGCCAGGACGTCCGTGCGATCAGCAAGCTCACGCTGCCCGACGGCCGCAGCGTGCAGTTCGACTACCAGGACGGCCGCCTGCTCAAGGTGCAGGACGCCCGGAACTCCACCTGGCAGTACCACTACGACTCCGCCGGGCGGCTGGACCACGTGCAGGACGCGCGCGGCAAGCGGGACGTCGCCAACGAGTACGCGGACGGTCGCGTCGTGCGGCAGACGGATGCCGCGGGTGCGGTGACGACGTTCGCGTGGGACGCCGCCTCCGAGGTCGCGACCACGACCGACCCCGACGGCGTCGTCTCACGCGACGGGTACCGCAAGAACGTCCTGCTGTGGTCGCGCAACGGCAACGGCGACACCGTGACGTACCGCTACGACGAGAAGCTCAACGAGTCCCTCGTCGTCGACCCCGAGGGCAACCAGTCCGGCGCGCTGCACGACGCCGCCGGCAACCCCGTCGAGCGTCAGGCGCCGGCACCGTTCGACTGGAAGGAGCGCAACGCGTTCGACGCGGGCAACAACCTGCGGACGCACACGGACGGCCGCGGCAACACGTGGACGTACACCTACGACGAGCAGAACGGGATCACCGGCCAGAAGGACCCCGAGCAGGAGGAGGGGTACCGGTACACGTACGAGAGCCGCGGCCTGCTCGCGACGCGCACCGACCCGCGCGGCAAGGTCACGCGGTACGAGTACGACGCGGCGGGCAACCGCACCGCGGAGGTCACGCCCACGGGGCGGCGCACCGAGTTCACGTACGACCAGACCGGCCGGCTCGTGTCGGTCGTCGACCCGCGCGGCACGGTCGCGGGCGCGAACAAGGACCAGTTCCGCACCCGCTACGCGTACGACGCGCAGGACCGGCTCGTCGAGCGTCGTGACCCGGGCAAGGACGCGCCGGTGAAGACGACGTACGACGAGATCGGCAACGTCGTCGTGGTCACCGACCAGCTCGCCAACTCCTACCGCTACACCTACGACGACGCGTCGCGGCTGGTGACGCTCAAGGACCCGATCGGCAACGTCACCGAGTACACGTACACGGCCGCCGGTCGCACGGCGTCCGTCACCGACGGCGAGGGCAACCGGACCACGTGGACGTACGACGGGCAGGGGCGCGTCGCCACCGAACGGCTGCCGCTGGGCAACGCGGCGAAGCGGTCGGGCGAGTCCGACGCCGACGTCGAGAAGCGGCGTGCCGCGTACACCACCACCTTCCGCTACGACTTCCGCGGCAACCTCGTGCGGGCCGAGCGCCCGGACGCCCAGGGCCGGCTGGTGCAGGTCGACTCGCGCTTCGACGAGCTGGGACGCCCGGTCGAGCAGATCGACGAGCTCGGCGCGACGACGCAGATGTCGTACGACGCCGCCGGGAACGTCACGGGCATGAAGGACGAGGACGGCGACACGCTCGGCATGACGTACGACGGCGCCAACCGCCGCACCGGCGGCTCGGGCGTCGGGTCCCCGGCGCGGATCGAGTACGACCAGGTCGGCAACCCGACGCGTCAGGTCACCGCCTCGGGCGGCGTCATCACCTGGGAGTACGACGACGACGGCCGCCCCGTGGCCATCACCGAGCCGCGCGGGCACCTCGAGGGTGCGGACCCGGCCGCGTTCACCACGCGGTACACCTACGACCGGGCGGGCAACCCCGTCGAGGTCCGGGACCCGCTGGGCAACACCACGCGCTCGTCCTACGACGCGGTCGGCCGCCTGACCAGCGCGACCGACGCCGCCGGCTCGGTCGTGCAGTACCGCTACGACGCGGCCGACCGGCTGCTCACGGTCCGCGGCCCCGACGCCACGGGCGACCAGCAGGTGCTGACGTACACCTACGACGCCAACGGCCAGATCAAGGGGCGTCGCGACCCGCTGGGGCACGAGACGAAGCTCGAGTACGACCGCGCCGGCCGCACGGTCGCGTCGACCGACGCCATCGGACGGCGCCGGGAGTACGTGTACGACGCGAACTCCAACCTCACGCAGCTCGTCACGGCACGCGTCGTCGAGGGCGACCCGCGGCTCGACCCGAACCGCGAGGCGCGCACCGTCGCGATGCAGTACGACACGCTCGACCGGCTCGTGAGCCGCAAGCTCGGTACCGAGGGTGAGCTCTTCACGTTCGGGTACGACGCCAAGAACCGGCTCGTCTCGATGGCCGACCCGCGTGGCGTGCGGGAGCACAGGTTCGACACGACCGGCCGCTTGGCCGAGGTGACGCGCACCGACGTCGGCGGCGCGGTCGAGAAGTTCACCTACGGCTACGACGACCAGGACAACCTCACCGAGCGGACGTACCCGGACGGCACCAAGGTCACGGCGTCGTACGACGTCGCGGACCGGCTGAGGTCGCTCACGGCGGCGGGCGCGGGTCGCTCGGCGACGTACGGCTTCGGCTGGGACGTGGCGGACCAGCTCACGTCCATCACGTTCCCGGAGTCGACCGGGCTGACGGAGGCGCGCGAGTACGACCCGGCAGGGCGCATGACGCGCGTCGCGACGACCCGCGCAGGGGGCGAGGTCGTCTCGGCGCACGACGTGGTGCGCGACGCCGTCGGCAACCCGACGCTCATCACGCAGACGCGCAACGCCGGGGGACCGGAGGTCGTCGAGGCCACGTCGTACGCGTACGACAAGGCGCACCGCCTGACGTCCGCCTGCTACGGCGCCCAGAGCTGCGCACCGGGGGCGCCGGCCGCCGAGCGGTACGACTACGGCTACGACCTGGTCGGCAACCGCACGTCGCACGCGGTCACCACCGCGACGGGCAAGGCCACGACCACGGCGACGTACGACGCGGGCGACCAGCTCACCCGCGAGCAGACGACCGTCACCGGGACGCTCACCGGCATCCCGGACGTGGAGGCCGGGACGCGGGAGTTCACCTACGACGCCGAGGGCAACCTGACGTCCGACGGTGAGGAGACGTACGAGTACCACCTGGACCGCACGCTCGCCTCGGCGACGTCGGACGGGGTGTCCACGACGTACGCGTACGACGCGGCGGGGATGCGGTTGTCGTCCACGAGCACGGACGAGGCCGGGGCGACCGGGTCGACGGCGTGGGCGTGGGACGTCAACGGCGGGCTGCCGACGATCGCGACGGAGACGCGGACCGGCACGGACGGGGAGGGCACGACGTCGTTCCTGTACGCGCCGGACGGGTCACCGCTGGGTCTGGCCGAGGGCGGGGAGCAGTTCTCGCACTACGTGCGGGACTGGCTGGGCGGGACGTCGGCGGTGGTGTCGGCGGGCGGTGCGGCGCAGTGGTCGTACGACTACGACCCGTTCGGCGGGGCGCGGGGCACCGACCTCGAGGCCGGTGGTCAGCAGCTGGCCGAGGACGCGCCGGGCAACCCGATGCAGTTCACCGGCGGGTACCGCGACGACACGCAGTCGGGGCGGTACCACCTGCGGGCGCGCAACTACGACACGGGGACGGGTCGGTTCGACTCGGTGGACCCGGTGGTGGGGTCCGGGCAGGTGACCGCGGTGTCGTCGTACGCGTACGCGTCGAACCGTCCCACGGCGATGACGGACCCCACGGGGAGGGAGCCCCGCCCGCATCACCTCACCGGGGCGCCGCAGCCGACGGCGACCGACCCGTACGCGACGCAGCGTGCGGCGGCGAAGAAGGCGGTGGCCGAGGCTGAGGCGTTCGTCGCGCAGATCGGTGACGAGATCGTCGGGCTGGTGCTGGACCTGATCGGGTTCACCGATGCGAAGAAGTGCATCAGTGAGGGCGATGTCGGGGCGTGCATCTCCACGGCGTTGAACGCGGTGCCGTGGGGAAAGATGTTCAAGGCCGCGAAGGTCGCGATCAAGGCGATCGGTGTGGGCAAGCGGCTGGTCGAGGGGTACTCCAAGCTCAAGGCCGCGAGCAAGGCGCTGGCGGACATCCCGAAGTGGAACCCGAAGGTCGTGCCGGACTCGGCGGCGATCAAGCAGGCGAACACGGCCGCGGAGCAGGCGAAGGCGGCGGCGAACCAGTCGCGCACGGTGGCCTCGCGCACGTCGCGTGAGGTGGACGACGCCAAGCGTGCGAACGACCAGGCGCGCAAGGCGGCGGAGAACAAGAAGTCCGAGACGTGCAACTCGTTCGTCCCTGGCACTGGTGTGGTGATGGCTGACGGGTCGGTCAAGGCGATCGACGACGTGGCCGTGGGTGACACGGTCGTGGCGGTGGCCGCGGACGGGACCAGGACGCACCGGCAGGTGGTCGCCACGATCACTGGGCACGGGGCCAAGGACCTCGTCGGGCTGACCTTGGTCGGGTCCGGGGGTGGCGGGCCGCCCGCGGGCGAGACGATCACCGCGACCGACGGGCACCTGTTCCTGACTGCAGGCGGCGAGTGGGTGCCGGCGAGAGACCTGCAGGTCGGTGACCAGCTCGTCGACGCCGACGGCGCGCCCGTCGCCATCGCTGCGGTCGAGCGCGACACGGTCGTCGCGACGGTCCACAACCTGACGGTCGACACCGACCACACGTACACCGTCGTCACCGCAGCCGGGGCAGGCGTCGTCACTCACAACGACGACCTGCGCAGCAAGGCGGCAGCTTGTGCGGTCGACCCGGACCCGTCGGAGAATGTGGATCTCTACCGAGCGGTCGGCGTGCGCGAGTACGATTCCGTGATGTCGAGCGGCCGCTTCGACCCGGGCGCCAACAGTCTCGAAGGGCGGCAGTTCGCGACGACGCTCGATGACGCGATGCGTTACGCCGACTGGGACACGTCCAAGGTCGCCATTCTCCGCGTCACGGTGTCAAAGGACTCCCTCAAGGCGTTCGACTTCTCGAGGGACATCGACGTCTCCATCTTCCGCGGAGGTGTTTACACGGTGCAGCCCGGTGTCCAAAGCAACGTCTTCCACGCATCGTTGAGAGCGATCGACCATGTCTTCTGACGAGGGCGGCCCCGTGGTCCTTGATGCGATGGTCCGCTTCTTGAGGCCGGATGAAGGCGGGCGGATGTCTGCACCGGCCGATGAGGTCCGCTCGCAGTTGCGCCTCGGAGAGGTGATGAGCTCCTGTGTCGTTCGCACTGTGGACGGCGCCCAACAGATTGCGCTGGGTGTGGAGCTCGCCGTCCAGATCGAGCTGATGTTTGGCAACACATACGAAGCCGAAGCGCGGCGGTTGACGACCATCGAACTCTATGAAGGGAAGAAGCTCGTGGCGCGCGGTCGTGTTGTCAGCCCGCGGGACGACTGACGTCGGCAACGGTTGGGGCAGGACGCGCCGGGCAACCCGATGCAGTTCACCGGTGGGTACCGCGACGACACCCAGTCGGGTCGGTACCACCTGCGGGCGCGCAACTACGACACCGGGACGGGTCGGTTCGACTCGGTGGACCCGGTGGTGGGGTCCGGGCAGGTGACGGCGGTGTCGTCGTACGCGTACGCGTCGAACCGTCCGACGGCGATGACGGACCCCACGGGCAGGGAGCCTCGCCCGCATCACCTCAGCGGGGCGCCGCAGCCGACGGCGACCGACCCGTACGCGACGCAGCGTGCGGCGGCGAAGTAGGCGGTGGCCGAGGCTGAGGCGTTCGTCGCGCAGATCGGTGACGAGATCGTCGGGCTGGTGCTGGACCTGATCGGGTTCACCGATGCGAAGAAGTGCATCAGTGAGGGTCACGGGTGGCGTCTCGTCGGTGCGGCGTCCGCGTGGGCGGGCGAGGGCGCCGTCACGACGTCCCCGTGGAGTGCGGGCCCTCGCGGTCGCAGCCCGCGCGTGAGCAGCAGCACCGCCCACCAGATCTCGAACGCGAAGACGGGCACCGCGCAGATCCCCGCGACGGCACCGCCCTGCGGGACGAGGCCGAGCAGTTGGGCCGTGTTGCTGCCGAGCACGACGACGCCGGCCGCGACGCCGAGCACGCCGAGCGCGCGGGGGGTGACGTCGGCGTCGACGAGCAGCCATCCCAGCACGATGGTGTTGACGCTGATGACCAGGCCCTGGCCGACGAGGAACGCGGCGGTGTGCAGGTCGACGAGGGTGTCACCGAGCCCGGCGGTCGCAGGCCCGCCCCACGCCAGGGCGAGCATCGGCAGCGTCCCGGCGGTGATGACCGCCGCCTCGAGCGTGCGCAGCAGCGCGAACGTCAGGGCGCGTGCCTGGCCGTGGTGCCGCAGGAGCACGAGCAGCAGCACGCCGGTGCCGAGACAGCCCAGGGCGAGCGCGACCTCGAGCAGGACGCCGAGCGCCGGCACTCCCGCGTCGTAGGCCACCACGGCGAGCACGGACGTCGCGTGGGTCGACAGGTACAGAACGCCGGCTGCGCGTTCGTGGGTTCGGGCGGAGCGAGGCATGAGGCGCCGATCGTCGTAGGTGTACGCCGTATACCGGCGCTCCGATGACCATAGGTATACGCTGTATACGTGTCAACCGTCCCGACCCGTCCGTCGCTCGACCGGACGCGCGTGCTCGACGCCGCGGTCACGCTCGCCGACGGGATCGGACTCGAGGCGATGTCGATGCGGCGGCTCGCCGACGCCCTCGGCGTGACGCCGATGGCCCTCTACAAGCACGTCGCGCACCGCGAGGCGCTGGTCGACGGCATGGTCGAGCACATCGTGCGCGACATCGCGCCGGCGCCCCACGGGCAGCCGTGGAAGGTCGCGCTGCGCACCCGCATCCTGTCGGCACGCGACGTCATGACGACGCACCCGTGGGCCCAGGCGGCCGTGGAGACGCGGACGAGCGCCGGCCCGGCCGTCCTGTCCTACATGGACTCGCTCATCGACGTCATGCTCGGCGGTGGCCTGTCCGTCGACCTGGTCCACCACGCGATGCACGCGCTCAGCACGCGCATGTGGGGGCTCACGCGCGACGTGCTCCCCACGCCGGCGCTGCCCGCCGACCCTGCGGAGCGTGAGCAGGCCGTGACGGCCCTCGCCGCCACCTACCCGGCGATCATCCGCATGGCGACGACGGCGTCCCACGCGGGGGCCGGCTGCGACGCCGACGCCGAGTTCGCCTTCGCGCTCGACCTGCTGCTCGACGGTGTCGAGCGGATGCACGCCGACGGGTGGTCGTCGACGGGACGGTGACCCGTGGGCTGTGCCGGCCCGGCACGCGTGCCGTGGCACCCGCTGGTCGCTAGCGTCGGCCCCATGGGTACGTCGTGGATCGCGTCCGACGCCGAGCACGCTCGCGAGCGTCTCGTCGAGCTCGCCGCCGGGCTGCCCGAGGTGACGGTGCTGCCGCCGAGTGAGTACGGGCACACCGCCGTCGTCCTCGGGGGTCGGCGGTTCGCGTGGCTCACGGTCGACCACCACGACGACGGCCGCCTCGCGCTGCGCGTGGGCACGACGCGCGAGGAGCAGCGCGAGCTGCTCGCGGAGGACCCGGTGCGCTTCTTCGTCCCCTCGTACGACGGCGCGCAGGGCTGGGTCGGGATGCTGGTCGACCCGGCGAGCGACCCGGACTGGGGCCACGCGGCCGAGCTGCTGGAGGCCGCGTGGCGACGCCGTGCCCCGAAGCGGGCGCAGCGCGCGCTCGACGAGGCTCGCACCGCGCAGCAGGGTGACGCCGCCCCGTCCTGACCGGGCGGCGAGGACGCCCGCCGCTCAGCCGCCGCTGACGTCGAGCGTCTCCCCGGACGCCAGCCGCCGGTACCCCTCGCCGACGAGCCCGCCGAGGACGCGGTCGACCAGCCCGATGCCGTTGTCGTTGTAGATGCCGGTGTGGATGGGCACGACAGTCCGTGCACCCACCGAGCGGCCGTAGTCCACGGCCTCGGAGAGCTTCAGCCACGGCGCGGCGGCCGGCAGCAGCAGCACCTCGACCCCCGCCTCGGCCGGGGCGGGGGTGAACGAGTCGCCCGGGTGCAGCAGGGTGCCGTCGACGAGGTACGCGAGGTTGTGGGCGCGCGGGATGTCCGGGTGGATGACGGCGTGCTGCCCGCCGAGCGCCGTCACCGAGAACCCGACGACGTCGGCCGTGTCCCCCGGGGCGAGGGCGTGCAGCCGGGACGCGTCGACGCCGGCCGCCGTGAGGAGATCGACCACCGCCGCCGTCCCCCACACCTGCAGACCCGGCACGGTCGCCAGGGCGGACTGCAGCGACCCCGGGTCGACGTGGTCGGCGTGCTCGTGCGTGACGAGCACGCCCGTCGCACCGTCGAGCGCGTCGGGTGCGCTGAAGCTCCCCGGGTCGATCACCAGGGACTGCCCGTCGCGGTCGAGGCGGACGCACGAGTGCCCGAGGAAGGTCATGGTCGTCATCGAGGGTGCCCTTCAGGTGTCGAGGTGCGGGTGTCGCCCTCCCGAGGGTGCCGTGCGTCGGGCGCCGGCGCTACGTCGGGCACAGGATCAGGTGGCCCGCTCCCACTCCTCGACGCCACCCGGCACGACGACGAACAGCGGGTGCGGCACCGGGCCGCCGGACTGCTCGACGACCGCGTACCGCTCGGGGGAGCGGACCGCGAGCTTGCCCAGCAGGTGCCGCCACTCGAGGGCGAGCTGCCCGTCGGTCACGGGGACCTGGGGCGCGGTGCGCGTCCGCTCACCCCCCGGGACGTCGACGCGCGTGGTGTCGAACCGGTAGCCGCGCGCGGCGGCCTCGTCCGCGACGGCGTGCAGGTAGGCCGCGACGGCCGCGAGCGGGTCGGGCTGACGGCGGAACCGCACGAGCTGGGGATGCTGCGTGTAGCCGCGTGTCCGGCCCGCGAGCACCGCCTGCGCGAGGAGCCCCTCGCGCCAGCACGCCGTCAGGCCCTGCCGGTCGAGCAGCGAGGGGTGCAGGGACCAGAGCCTCACGCACGCACCTGACCGAGGACCGCGGCGGCGACGTCGGCGGGCCGGTGCTCCGGCAGCCAGTGGTCGGCGTCGAGGTCGATGCGCGTGAACGGCGCGTCGACGTGGTGCGCCGTCGCCTCGACCGACGCGGGGGCGAAGAACGGGTCGCGACGGGCCGACACGTACGTCGTGGGGACGCGGACGCGACCCGTGCTGCCGGTGCGCGGGACGCCCAGCGCGCGGTACCAGGCGAGGGCCGCGGTCAGCGCGCCGGGCTCCGACATGCGGGCGGCGTACTGCGCGGCGCGGTGCGGCGCCAGGCCCGAGCGGACCAGGGCGTCGCGCAGGCGGGCGCCATCGTGCGCCAGCAGCGCGCGCTCGGGCAGCCCCGGCACCTGGAACGCGCCGACGTACCAGGAGCGCCGGGCCTGCCCCCGCAGCAGGCCGGCGCGCATCGCCGCGGGGTGCGGGGTGCCCAGCACGGTGAGCGACGCGACACGGCGCGGGCGGCGCGCGGCGACGGCCCAGGCGACGGCACCGCCCCAGTCGTGGCCCACCACGTGCACCTCGTCGAGCCCGGCGGTGTCGAGCAGCGCGACGACGTCGTCGACGAGCTCCGGCACCGCGTAGGCGCGTCGGCCCTGCGGCCGGGCGCCCGGGCTGTACCCGCGCTGGTCGGGGACGAGCACGCGCACGCCCGCCTCCGTCAGCAGCGGGGAGACGGCGTCGTACGCCGACCCGTCCTGCGGGAACCCGTGCAGCAGCACCGCCGCCGGCCCGGCCGCCGGCCCGGCGTCGCGCACGTCGAAGCGCAGGCCGTCACGCGTGAAGCCGTCCACCCATGCAGCACACCACGCGGGCCGGGCGGCGGCGAGCGGGGCGGCGGCGGCGTGTCCGGCGTGCGGTCTCAGCCGTGGCGCAGCATCCACTCGTGGTTCGGGTCGCGGCCGCCGTCGGGGTCCGGGACGGGGCCCACGTCCTGCCCGGTGACGGTGTCGGCGAGCGCGATCGGCTCGGGAAGGTGCCGGAAGGCCGCGGCGGGATCGACCGGAGGCTGGTCGCGGGGTTCGGTGCCGGGCATGGGGCGTCCCTTCATCGGGTGCGGGCAATCTGCCACCTGGCCGGGGTGATGTCCATGGCCGTCCCGCGGCGGGCATCGTCGTGGGGCCCTCGGGCGGCTACCGTCGCGCCGTGGGTCGGCGGGTGACGTGGTGCGGGGTCGTGGCGGGCCTCGTGGTGCTCGCGGCCGGCTGCGCGCCCCCCGGTGACGCGCCCGTCCCCGCCCCGACGTCGGCGACGCCCGTGAGCCCCGGCCCGGAGACGCCGAGCGCGCTCCCCGTGCCCGCCAGCGGGCAGGTGCGCGACGCGGGGGCACCGCTCGCGGGCGCGACGTCCGCCGGCCACGGCGCGGGCGCGCTGCTCCCGGCCGACGGTGCCACGCTCCAGGTCCAGGACGCGACGGACGGCACGACGCTCACCACCGTGACGGGCCGCGCCGGCACCCTCGCCTGGGTCGCGCCGCCGGAGGGTGGGCAGGCCGGTCTCCAGAGCGACGGCTCGGTGACGCTCCAGGACGCAGCCGGCACGGTCGTCGCCGCCCTCACCGCACCCGTGGGTGACGACGGCGCACCGGGAGCCTGGCGCTCGCAGGGTGACGTGCTGGCGCTCGAGGCCGCCACCTCCTCCGCGTCGTTCGTCGTCGGGACCGCGGCGGTGTCGTCCGCCACGTGGGGTGACGCCGACGGCGGCCGGTCGCTGCTCGTCGTCCCGGCGGACTGGGTGCGCGGCGGGACCCTCGCCGCGCAGCAGGCGCTCGTGTCCCAGCTCGCGCTCGCGGAGCCGGAGGCCGCGTCCCCGTCCATGCAGGCCCAGCTCTGGTGCCACGTGCTCGGCGCACGCGACAAGGCGTCGTGGAACCTCGAGCCGTGGCGTCCCGAGGTGAGCACGACGACCCTGCTCATGACCCGCTGCAACCCCACCGACGACGACGCCTGACGCGTGCGGCGGTCCGCACCCGGAAAGCGAGAAGCGTTGCTGCCGGAGTGCGGCAGCAACGCTTCACGCTCCCTTCCGCCCGGCCGTCCACCGGGCGGCGGGTGGTCAGGGGGTGGCGCGGCGACGGCGCCACACGACGAGGGTGCTGCCGAGGGTCAGCGCGAGGGCCGCACCGCCCAGCAGCGCACCCGTGCGGGCGCCCGTCGCCGCGAGGACCTCGGAGCGCTCGGCGGTGGCGACGAGCGCGGTCGGCGTCGGGCTCGGCGTGGTCGCGCCCGCCGCGAGGACCTCGGCGCGCTCGGGTGCGGTGGATGCCGCGGCAGGTGCGGGCGCGGCGGCGGCCTCGGGGATGGCGGCCGGGGCCGCCGGGGCGGTGGAGAACGCCGCAGGGGGCGTCGGCACCGGGGCCTGCGCGTCGGCCGCGGGCGGCGCGGCGGGAGCGGACGGTGGCGTCGTCGCGGGTGCCGCGGGCGGGGCGTCGACGGGCGTGGGCCCCGCGGGCGGCGCGACCGGCGCGGGGGTGTCCGTGCGGCAGACCGGCGCCTGGCCGCCCTCGCCGAAGTGCTCGTCGTACCCACCGACCTGCACCCACGTGACGCACGCGTCCGGCGGCAGACCGGCGCGCTCCCACGTGAGCGCCGACGTGCCGACGAGGTCGCCGAACCGCGTCCCCGGCCCCTCGATGTGGACGTTGCGCGCCGCGGTCCCGAGCGCCGAGGTGTAGACGACGTTGACGTGCCCGTCCACCTGGAAGGACGCCCCCGCGGGCAGCTCGACGCCGGCTCCCGTCACCAGGTACGGCGTCGGCGCGTCCGACCCGGCGCTCGCGGCCGTCGCCGCGCCCACGAGCGTCAGCGCGGCCAGGACCCCGCTGGCGGCGGTGAGCACGGTGGTGCGGCGCGCGGACATCTGACCTCGGCATTCGGGGAAGGGGTGGTGAGGGCACCGCCTGCGGGTCGGGCGACGTCGCGACCCGCTGACCTGGCAGGTCGGAGGTTATCGGGCAGAAGGGACGAAGCGGGTGAGAAGGGCATGAGAGTCCGGCGCGGTCCTCCTTCCGGGGTCCCCCCGTGCGGCCGACGGGGGGACGTCGCGTCCGTTTTCACCCGGTCGGCGCACCGTCGGACGGGTGGTGGACACCCGCCCCGGGCGACGCCCGTGCGCCGGTACGCTGAGGCGTCTGCCGACCTGCGGCGCGGGAACCTGCGCGGGCGAGCGCCCCCTTCAGGACCCGGCCTCCATCGAGGGAACCGATGACCACCGCACCTGCGCGCCCCGACGTCCCGTCCGTCCCGCACACGTCCGACACCGTCGAGCACGCCGCGGAGACGCCCGACCTCGACCAGCCCTACGCCGAGCTCGGCCTCAAGGCCGACGAGTACCAGCGCATCCGCGACATCCTCGACCGCCGTCCCACGGCCGCCGAGCTCGCGATGTACTCGGTGATGTGGTCCGAGCACTGCTCGTACAAGTCCTCGAAGACGCACCTGCGCCAGTTCGGCGAGAAGACCACGCCCGCGATGCGCGAGCACCTGCTGGTCGGCATCGGCGAGAACGCGGGCGTCGTCGACATCGGTGACGGGTGGGCCGTCACGTTCAAGGTCGAGTCGCACAACCACCCGTCGTACGTCGAGCCCTACCAGGGCGCCGCGACGGGCGTCGGCGGCATCGTGCGCGACATCATCTCGATGGGCGCGCGCCCGGTGGCCGTCATGGACCAGCTGCGGTTCGGCGACCCCGCGCACCCCGACACCGCGCGCGTCGTGCACGGCGTCGTCGCGGGCGTCGGCGGGTACGGCAACTCCCTCGGGCTGCCGAACATCGGCGGCGAGCTGGTGTTCGACGCCTCGTACCAGGGCAACCCGCTGGTCAACGCGCTGTGCCTCGGCGTGCTGCGGCACGAGGACATCCACCTGGCCAACGCGTCGGGCGTCGGCAACAAGGTCGTGCTGTTCGGTGCGCGCACCGGTGGCGACGGCATCGGCGGCGCGTCGATCCTCGCGTCCGAGACGTTCGACGACACCAAGCCATCGAAGCGCCCGAGCGTGCAGGTCGGTGACCCGTTCATGGAGAAGGTGCTCATTGAGTGCTGCCTCGAGCTGTACGCCGCGCGCGTCGTCGAGGGCATCCAGGACCTGGGGGCCGCCGGCATCTCCTGCGCCACGAGCGAGCTCGCGTCCAACGGTGACGGCGGCATGCACGTCGACCTGGAGAACGTCCTGCTGCGCGACCCCACCCTGACGGCCGGCGAGATCCTCATGTCGGAGTCGCAGGAGCGCATGATGGCCGTCGTCAGCCCCGAGAAGCTGGACGAGTTCCTCGCCATCACGGGGAAGTGGGACGTCGAGACCGCCGTCATCGGCGAGGTCACCGGCACCGGGCGCCTGACGATCGACCACTTCGGGCAGCGCATCGTCGATGTCGACCCCAAGACGGTCGCGCACGACGGCCCGGTGTACGACCGCCCCTACGCACGCCCCGCCTGGCAGGACGCGCTGGTCGCGGACTCGGTCAGCACGCCCGAGGGTGCCGCACGCTACGCGCGGCCCGCGGGCGGCGACGACCTGCGCGCCACGCTGCTGCAGCTGCTGGCCTCGCCGAACCTCGCCTCGCCGGCGTGGGTCACGGACCAGTACGACCGCTTCGTCCAGGGCAACACCGCGCTCGCGCAGCCGGACGACTCGGGCGTCGTGCGCGTCGACGAGGCGACGGGCCTGGGCGTGGCCCTCGCGACCGACGCGAACGGCCGCTACACCAAGCTCGACCCCTACACGGGTGCGCAGCTGGCCCTCGCCGAGGCGTACCGCAACGTCGCCACCGTCGGCGCGCGCCCCCTGGCCGTGACGGACTGCCTCAACTTCGGCAGCCCCGAGCACCCCGACACCATGTGGCAGCTGGTCGAGGCGATCCGGGGTCTGGCGGACGCGTGCCAGACGCTCGAGGTGCCCGTGACCGGCGGCAACGTGTCGCTGTACAACGGCACGGGGGAGCCCGGCCAGATCGACTCCGCGATCCACCCGACGCCCGTCGTCGGCGTCCTGGGCGTGCTCGACGACGTGGCAGAGGCGGTGCCGTCCGGCTGGACCGCGCCCGGCCAGGCCGTCTACCTGCTGGGGACGACGCGCGCCGAGCTCGACGGGTCCGCGTGGGCCGACGTCGCGCACGACCACCTGGGCGGCGTGCCGCCGCGCGTGGACCTCGACGCCGAGCGCCGCCTCGCGCAGGTGCTCATCGCCGCCGCGCGCGACGAGCTCGTCGACGCCGCGCACGACCTGTCCGAGGGCGGCCTCGCGCTCGCGCTCGTCGAGTCGAGCCTGCGGTACGGCGTCGGGGTGCAGGTGGGCCTCGACGCGCTGTGCGAGCGCGACGGCGTGACGCCCTTCGAGGCGCTGTTCTCCGAGTCGCAGGCCCGCGCGATCGTCGCGGTGCCGCGCTCGGAGGAGGTCCGGCTGCACGACCTGTGCACCGCACGCGGCGTCCCGGCGCTGCGCCTGGGCGAGACGGCCGAGACGTGCACGCCCGGCGCCGGCACGCCCGCCGACGACGAGGACCACGCACACGCGGCGGCGGTCGAGGTGCGTGGCCTGTTCACGCTGCCCCTGACCGAGGCGCGCGAGGTGTGGGAGGCGACGCTCCCGCGCCTGTTCGGCTGACGCCCGCACGGCGGATCGCTCTCTCGCCGCCGGAGAGCGGGCTCGTTTGCTCTCTCGCGGGGTGGAGGGGTGGGCTGGACTGCTCTCTCGCGTGAGAGAGCAGTCCAGTCCTGCGTCAGGGGGTCGGGGTGACCAGCCGGTGGTAGACGCGGTCCCGGTAGATGAGCGGGTCGACGTCCGCCACGCCGTGCGCGAGCGCGCGGACCGAGACGAGGTAGCTGTCCCCGACCGGGGTGCGCTGCACGATGCGGCCGCGCACCCACGCCTGCGCGCCGTCGATCACGGGCTCACCGGTCGGCAGCGCCGTCCAGCCGCCGGCGGCGAAGCGGTCGATGCCGGAGGTCGCGAAGCGCGTCGAGACGTCCTCCTGGCCGGCGGCGAGGAACGAGACCGTCAGGGTCGCCGCGCGTGACAGCGCGGGCCACGACGAGGACCCGGACGCGAGCGAGAACGCCAGCAGCGGCGGGACCGCCGACACCGAGATGACGGACGTGGCGGTGAAGCCGACCAGCCGGTCCTCGTCGCGCAGGGCGACGACCGCGACGCCCGCGGCGTGACGCCGGAACACCTGCTTGTACGCGTCGGCGGACAGGGCGGGCTCGTCGTGGTCGGCCAGGGCACGCTCCAGGGCGTGCAGGTCGTGGGTGCTGGTGCTCATCGGGCCACCTCCACGAGGTCGCCGGCGGGCGCGGACGAGCCGACGGCGCGGCGCAGCGGGCGTTCGGCACGCACCCACCAGCGGTCGACCGCGGGGCCGAGGTCCAGCAGGTCGGTGTCGAGGACGCTCAGGGTGCGGGTGGGCACGGTCGCGCCGAGCTCCACGAGGACGGGCCGCAGGTGCACCTCCCCGACCAGCGCGTGCGCGGGCGTGGCCGAGACGACCAGGGGCACGGCCGTCACGCCGGCGAGGCCGTCGGGGCCGTACAGGTCGAGGAACGACTTCAGCAGGCCGGTGAAGGACGCCTTGTGGACGGGCGTCGCGACGACGAGCAGGTCGGCGCCGGCCACCGCTGCGAGCGCGGCGTCGAGCTCGGTGGTCCGGGGCTGCACGTGCAGCGCGGGTGCGAGCGTCGCGAGGTCGACGAGGACGGGCTCGGCCGTCTCGAGGTGGGCGGCCAGCGTCCCGGCGAGGGACGCGGCAGCGCCCAGGGTGCGTGAGCCGGCGCGCGGGTTGCCCACGAGGGCGACGATGCGGGCGGGGTCGGGTCGGGTCATGACGGTTCTCCTGTGCGGGGTGCGAACGGTCGGGCGGGGGAGCGCGTGCCGGACCCGTCCGGCGGACGGTTCGGGGACGCGCGGGACGGCACGCGGCCGCCGGCCGGGCGGGGACGTGGCCGTGACGCGGGCCCGGACATCGGCGGCCGGCGGGCAGGGTGGCGTGCGTCATGCGTGGCCCACCGGCTGGGGTGCGGCGGCGACGTCGTCCACGAGCACGGGGAGGTCGCGGCCCTGGCGGACACGCTCGAGGAACTGCACGACCGTGGCGGCGACGCTGCGGTGCGCGGCGTCGTTGAGGACGTCGTGACGACCGTCGGCGACGAGCGCGACGTGCCGGGCGCCGAGCGTGCGGTACGCCGCGACGGCCTGCTCGGCCGGGCTGATCCGGTCGGCGGCGCCGTGCAGCGCGAGGACCGGCACGTCGAGCGGGGCGTCGTCCGGGCGGGTGAGGTCGAGGGCGACGATCGCGGTCACGTCGGCGAAGAGGCTGCTGCGCGCGGCCTGGCCCAGCACCCGCTGGTGGGACGTGCAGGCGGTGCGCGCGTCGAGCTCCGCCTGCCACATCAGGCCCTGCACGCCGGCCGACGTCGGCAGCCCGGCCAGGACCACGGCGTCCACGTGCCCCGCGCGAGCGACCCGGACGGCGGCCAGCGCGCCGACGTCGGTGCCGACGACGACGTGCGGTGCGGGCAGCGGCGCGAGCAGCTCGGCCACGGCGTGCGGCGTGGGGTGGTCCTCGCCGACGGCGACGACGCGGTAGGCGTCGGCGGCGAGCCGGCGACCGAACCGCTCGTACACCTCGGCGGTCTCGCCGCGGCCGACGAGCACGACCACGGTGCCGCGCACCACAGCGCCCGGCGGCTCGTGCCACGTGCGCAGCGAGGCCGGCCGCAGGGGTGTCGTGCCCCGGGTGCCCGGCCGCGGCAGCGGCTGCGCCTGGATGGTGCTCACGTGGGTGTCTCCCGTCGCGTCCGGGGGTGCCCGGGTCCGTGCGTGCGTCCTTCGGCAGGCTAGGCGCGTGCACGTCAAAAGAGGATGAGATCGGTCGGGTTTCTTGCCAGGTGAGACGCGCGCCGCTGCGCCGCCGGGTGCGCGCCCTGCGGACGTGCGCGCGCCTCGACCTCGCGGCGCGACGCGTACGCCTACAGTCGAGCCGTGCCAGGCCGCCCCGTCCGTCTCCCCGCCCCCGCCGACGACGCGACCTCGCGTGCGGTGACCGCCGGCCTCGACGCCCTGCGCGCCGAGGTCGAGCTGCCGGTCACCTACCCCGCCGACGCCCTGGCCGAGGCGGGCTCCGCCGCGCGTCGCGCACCCGATGCGCCGCACGCACCCGGCGAGCGCGCGGACCGCACCGACGTGCCCTTCGTGACGATCGACCCCCCGGGGTCGACCGACCTCGACCAGGCCGTGCACGTCGAGCGCCGCGGCAGCGGGTGGCGGGTGCGGTACGCGATCGCCGACGTCGCCGCGTTCGTCGCACCGGGCGGCGCCCTGGACGGCGAGACCCACCGCCGCGGCATGACCTGCTACAGCCCCGACGGCCGCGTGCCGCTGCACCCGACCGTGCTCTCCGAGGGCGCCGCCAGCCTGCTCGCCGACGAGGTGCGTCCGGCCGCGCTGTGGTCGATCGACCTCGATGCCGACGGCGAGCCCGTCGACGTGCACGTCGAGCGTGCGCTCGTCCGCAGCCGCGCCCAGCTGTCCTACGAGCAGGTCCAGGAGCGCCTCGACGCGGGCACCGCCGACGACCTGCTGCGCGGGCTGGCCGACGTCGGCACCCTGCGCGAGGCGCGCGAGCGGGAACGCGGCGGTGCGTCCCTCGACGTCCCGGAGCAGGAGGTCGTGCGGTCCGACGACGGCACCTTCGGCCTGCGGTTCCGCGCGACCCTGCCGGTCGAGGGGTGGAACGCCCAGATCTCGCTGCTGACGGGCATCGTCGCGGCGCGGCTCATGCTCGACGCGGGTGCGGGCGTCGTGCGCACCCTGCCCCCGGCCGACCCGAAGGACGTCGCGCGCCTGCGGCGCACGGCGACGGCGCTGGGCATCGACTGGCCCGACGCGCTGCCGTACCCCGACCTGCTCGCGCGGCTCGACTCGCACATCGGCGCGCACGCGGCGTTCCTGCGCGAGGCGACCACGCTGTTCCGCGGCGCCGGCTACCGCGCGTTCGGCACCGACGGGCCGCCGGTGCCCGCGGGCGACGACGCCGAGCACGCGGCCATCCGCGCACCGTACGCGCACGTCACCGCGCCGCTGCGCCGGCTGGTCGACCGCTACGGCACCGAGGTCTGCCTCGCCGCGGTCGCCGGCCGGGACGTGCCCGACTGGGTGCTCGCCGCGCTGCCGGAGCTGCCGGGGACCATGATGCGGACCGGCCGACGCGTCTCGGCGTTCGACCGCGGCGCGCTGGACCTCGTCGAGGCGGTCGTGCTCGAGCCCCGCGTCGGCGCGACGTTCACCGGCGTCGTGGTCGACACGGACGAGCCGCGCGACGGCCGGGCGCGCGGCGCCGTGCAGCTGCGCGACCCGGCGGTGGTGGCGCCCGTGACGTCGGACGCCGCGCTGGCGCTCGGCGGGAGCCTCGACGTTCGGCTGGACGAGGTCTCGGTGGCGCACCGACGGGTGATGTTCGTGGCTGTCTGACCGGTTCGTCCGGTTCGCACCTACGATCGCTCGCATGAGGACTCCGCCCTGGCGCAGCGTCGCGCTCGTCGCCCTGGGGGTCGCCGCCCTCGTGGGCATCGGTGGTGTCGCGTCGGGTCTGTGGTCCGTGCTGTGGGGCGGGCAGACCGCCGCCATCCAGGGGCTGGCGGAGGAGGTGCCCTGGGACCAGGCGATCGTCGTGCCGTCGCTGGCGCCGCGCCCCACGACGACCCCCGCACCCGCAGCCGCACCCACCTTCGACCTCGCGCAGCACTCCACGAGCGACCCCGGGAGCCCCTGGGTCATCGTCAACAAGCAGCACCCCGTGACCCCGGACCACGTGCCCCCGGACCTCGTCGACGTGGACGGGGCGCGCGTGCGCGCGGCGGTCGAGCCGGACCTGCGGGCGATGGTCGAGGCGGCCCGCGGCCAGGGCGCCCGGCTCGTCGTCCGCAGCGGTTACCGCTCGCACGCGGAGCAGGCGGACGCGCGCGCCGCGATCGAGGCGCGTCGCGGGTTCGCGCACGCCGAGCGCTACTCGGCCCGTCCCGGGTACTCGGAGCACCAGACCGGGCTGGCGGTCGACATCGACTCGGGCTCCGACCCGTCGTGCAACCTGCAGACGTGCTTCACGCGGACGCCCGAGGGCGCGTGGCTGGCCGAGCACGCGTGGGAGCACGGGTTCGTCGTGCGGTACACCGAGCAGAACACCGGTGTGACGGGGTACGCCCCGGAGGGCTGGCACCTGCGGTGGGTCGGCCGCGAGCTGACCGCCCACCTGCACCAGAACGGCATCGGCTCGCTCGAGGAGGCATTCGGCGTCTCCGGCGGCGCGGAGTACGTCGCGGGCTGAGGTCGCGCGCGCCCTGCGGGCGGAAATCCGTCGCGGCCCGGCGTGCCCCCGGCCTAGCGTCGGCAGCGTGACCGAGCCCGCCGCACCCCCCACCGCCGACGACGGTGCGCCGCTGCGCGCCCGCGTCGTGCGTGCGGACCGCGGTGCCCTGCTCGTCGTCCCGGACGACGACCTGGGCGCCGCCGCGCACCGGGCCGACCTGCCGCGCGACGGCCTGCTGCCGCTGCCGGACGGCACGCGCGTCCCGCCCACGGTCGGTGACGTCGTCGACGTGGAGCGGGGGGGTCGCGTGGACGCGGCCTGGCGCGCGACGGTGCTGCACCCCCGGCGCACCGCGGTCGTGCGCGACTCCGCGGGACGCACGTCGCTCGAGCAGGCGGTCGCGGCCAACGTCGACCTCGTGCTCGTCGTCGAGCACCTGGACCCCGACCCGGACCTGGGGCGCGTCGAGCGGCTGCTGACGCTCGCGTGGCGTTCGGGTGCCCGGCCCGTCGTCGTGCTGACCAAGGCCGACCTGGTGCCCGATCCCGAGGGCATGGCCGCGGAGGTCGCGGCGGTGGCGATCGGCGTCGACGTGCACGTCGTGAGCGTCGTCGACGGGACGGGTCTCACGCCGGTGCGCGCCCTGCTCGCGCCCGGCGTCGCGCTCGTCGCGGTGGGTCCGTCGGGTGCCGGCAAGTCGAGCCTGGTCAACGCGCTCGCCGGGCGCCAGGTCATGGCCACGGGCGGGCGCCGGGCCGACGGCCGCGGGCGGCACACCACGACGCACCGCGAGCTCGTCCCGCTCGCGGACGGGGCGGTCCTCGTGGACACCCCGGGGGTCCGGGGCGTGGGGCTCGTGGCCGCACCGGACGCGCTGGACGCGACCTTCGCCGACGTCGCCGCGCTCGCGGCACGCTGCCGGTTCGCCGACTGCGCGCACGTGACCGAGCCGGGGTGCGCCGTGCAGGAAGCACTGGCGGGCGGTGAGCTGGCGGAGCGGCGCCTGGCGAGCTGGCGCAAGCTGCAGCGCGAGGCGGAGCACGCGGCGCGGCGCGCGGACGCGCGCCTGGCGGCGGAGGAGCGGGCGAGGTGGCGGCGCGTCACCCGCGAGTACCACCGGCAACAGCGGAGCCGGGGCTCGCACCGCGGGTGAGGTCGCGCCGCGACGGCGATCCGGCTGCGCCTCGTCGGAGAGGCGCGCGGCTCTGTCTCGTCACAAAAAGGATTAGGCACCGGCCCTCGGCTCGCCAGGACACGCCGTGCTCGGGTGTGATCGTGCAGTCGTTCGGGAGAGGTGTCGCTGGCGACCCTCCCCGGGCGCGTCGGCCCGACGCCCGTCGCCCCGATGCGCCACCGGCCGACCCGATCCGAGGAGAACCCATGCCCCCCCGCACGAAGGCGGCCTCCGCCGCCGGTCGCAAGCTCGTCGCGGCCCTCGCCGCAGGAGCGGTGGTCGCCGCCGGCGTCACCGCGCTCACGTCCACCGCGGCGAGCGCCGCGGCCGGCTGCCGTGCCGACTACGCGATCAGCAGCCAGTGGCCCGGCGGCTTCGGCGGCACGGTCACCGTCACCAACCTCGGCGACCCGCTGTCGTCATGGGACCTGCGCTGGTCGTTCCCCAACGGGCAGACGATCCAGTCGCTCTGGAACGGCCAGGTGTCGTCGAGCGGCTCGCAGGTCACCGTCACCAACTCGCCGTGGAACGGCTCGGTCGCCACCAACGGCACCATCCAGGTCGGCTTCAACGGCTCCTGGAGCGGTGCGAACGGCGCCCCGACGTCCTTCACGCTCAACGGCACGACGTGCACGGGCGGGGTCACGGGCCCGACGCAGCAGCCCACGCAGACGCCGTCGTCCACGCCGCGGCCGACCCAGTCGCCGACTCCCTCGCGGACGCCGACGCAGACGCCGAGCCCGCAGCCCACCCAGTCGCAGCCGCCCGTGAGCAGCAGCGACTTCTACGTCGACCCCACGACGTCCGCGTACGCGGCGTGGCAGGCGGCGTCCGGCACCGACAAGAACCTCCTGGCCAAGATCGCGCTGACGCCGCAGGCGCTGTGGATCGGCGACTGGGCCACGGCCAGCGCCACGCAGGAGCAGGTGCGTGACTACACCGGTCGGGCTCGCGCCGCGGGCAAGACCGCGCTCCTCG
Source organism: Cellulomonas dongxiuzhuiae (assembly GCF_018623035.1). Lineage (NCBI taxonomy): Bacteria > Bacillati > Actinomycetota > Actinomycetes > Micrococcales > Cellulomonadaceae > Cellulomonas > Cellulomonas dongxiuzhuiae. Next base: position 3,209,438 of record NZ_CP076023.1, on the reverse strand, counting down.
TCGTCTACGCGATCCCGGGCCGCGACTGCGGGTCCTACTCGGGCGGTGGCGTCTCGACGTCGGAGTACGCGCGCTGGATCGACACCGTCGCCGCCGGCATCCAGGGCAACCCCTGGGTGATCCTCGAGCCGGACGCGCTCGCGCAGCTCGGTGACTGCGACGGCCAGGGCGACCGGGTCGGCTTCCTGCAGTACGCCGCCAAGTCCCTGACGGCCAAGGGTGCGCGCGTCTACATCGACGCCGGCAACTCCGCGTGGCTCTCGGCGAGCGAGGCCGCCAACCGCCTCAACCGCATCGGGTTCTCCGACGCCGTGGGCTTCTCGCTCAACGTGTCGAACTACCGGACGACGGCCGAGGCCAAGGCCTACGGACAGCAGATCTCGCAGCTGACGGGCGGCAAGAGGTTCGTCATCGACACCTCCCGCAACGGCAACGGCGCCACGGGCAGCGAGTGGTGCAACCCGAGCGGACGCGCGCTCGGTGAGCGTCCCACCAAGGTGAACGACGGCAGCGGGCTTGACGCGCTGCTGTGGATCAAGCGGCCGGGCGAGTCCGACGGCACGTGCAACGGCGGCCCGACGGCCGGCGCGTGGTGGCAGGCGATGGCCCTGGAGCTCGCGCGCAACGCCAAGTGGTGACGCGCAGCGCCTGAAGAGCGCACCGCACGACGAGGCCGCGGTCGCCCCCGCACGGGGACGCGTCCGCGGCCTCGCCGTGTCCGTTCCGTGTCAAAACGATTAGGGATCGGCCGTCCGCTCGCCATCGTGGGTCCGGACCGGGTGTGATCGACGTGTCGTCCGGGGACGGCGCCGACGCCTCCCCGGGCGCGTCAGCCGGCGCACGTCGCCCGACGCGCCGCAGGCCGACCCGATCCGATCCGAGGAGAGTCCATGTCCCCCCGCACAACGAGGGCCTTCACCCGGCGGCGCACGGTCGTCGCGGCCGTCGCCGCCGGCGCGGTCGTGGCCGCCGGCGTGACCGCGCTGACGTCGACCATGGCGCAGGCCGCCGCGGGCTGCCGCGTCGACTACGCCGTCACGAGCCAGTGGCCCGGCGGCTTCGGCGCGAGCGTGACCGTGACCAACCTGGGCGACCCGCTGTCCTCCTGGGACCTGCGCTGGGCGTTCCCCGACGGGCAGGGCATCCAGCAGCTGTGGAACGGCGTCTCGTCGGTGTCCGGCTCCCAGGTCACCGTCACCAACATGCCGTGGAACGGCTCGGTCGGCACCGACGGCAGGTTCCAGGTCGGCTTCAACGGCTCCTGGAGCGGCAGCAACGGCGCACCCACGTCCTTCACCCTGAACGGCACGACGTGCACGGGTGACGTCGGGCCGACGTCCACCCCGACGCCCACGCCCACCCCGTCGGCGACGCCCACCCCGACGCCGTCGGCGACGCCCACCCCGTCGGCCACGCCCACCCCCACCCCGACGCCGACCCCCACCCCGACGCCGACCCCCACCCCGACGGTCACGCCGCCGCCCGTCTCCTCCGGTGACTTCCACATCGACACGACCAACCAGGCGTACCGCGCCTGGCAGGCCGCGAGCGGCACCGACAAGGCGCTGCTCGAGAAGATCGCGCTGACGCCGCAGGCCTACTGGGTCGGCAACTGGAACGACGCGTCGCACGCGCAGCAGGAGGTGCGCGACATCACCGGTGCCGCGCAGGCCGCGGGGAAGACGGCGCTGCTCGTCGTCTACGCGATCCCGGGCCGTGACTGCGGCTCGCACTCCGGCGGCGGCGTCGGCGAGTCCGAGTACGCGCGCTGGATCGACACGGTCGCCGCGGGCATCCAGGGCAACCCCTGGGTGATCCTCGAGCCCGACGCGCTCGCGCAGCTCGGTGACTGCGACGGCCAGGGCGACCGGGTCGGCTTCCTGCAGTACGCCGCCAAGTCCCTGACCGCCAAGGGCGCCCGCGTCTACATCGACGCCGGGCACTCCGCGTGGCTCTCGCCCGCCGAGGCCGCCAACCGCCTCAACCGCATCGGGTTCTCCGACGCCGTGGGCTTCTCGCTCAACGTGTCCAACTACCGGACGACGGCGGAGGCCAAGGCCTACGGCCAGCAGATCTCGCAGCTCACGGGCGGCAGGACGTTCGTCATCGACACGTCGCGCAACGGCAACGGCCCCAGCGGCTCGGAGTGGTGCAACCCGAGCGGCCGCGCGCTCGGTGAGCGTCCCACCAAGGTGAACGACGGCAGCGGGCTCGACGCGCTGCTGTGGATCAAGCTCCCGGGCGAGTCGGACGGCAGCTGCAACGGCGGCCCGTCGGCCGGCGCGTGGTGGCAGGCGATGGCCCTGGAGCTCGCGCGCAACGCCAAGTGGTGACGCGCAGCGCCTGAGTGCACCGCAGGACGAGGCCGCGGACACCCCCGGACGCCGGGAGTTCCGCGGCCTCGTCGCGCGTCCGGGGCCGGTGACCCGCTGCCCACGGGTCGGACGTCCCACACCCGTGCCAGGGGGCGGACCTAGGCTCGACCAGTTTCCCGTCCTCGCTGAGCAGAGCGGAGTCGACCCATGCAGGTCCAGCTGGAGCGCGTCCTCGAACAGGTGCTCGCTCGCAACCCCGGTGAGCGCGAGTTCCACCAAGCCGTCACCGAGGTGTTCGAGAGCCTGGGTCCGGTGCTCGAGCGCAACCCCCAGTACGTGGACGCGGCGGTGCTCGAGCGCCTGTGCGAGCCCGAGCGGCAGATCATCTTCCGCGTGCCGTGGGTCGACGACACGGGCCAGGTGCGCATCAACCGCGGCTTCCGCGTCGAGTTCAACTCGGCCCTCGGCCCGTTCAAGGGCGGTCTGCGGTTCCACCCCTCGGTGTACCTGGGGATCATCAAGTTCCTCGGGTTCGAGCAGGTCTTCAAGAACTCGCTGACGGGCATGCCCATCGGTGGCGGCAAGGGCGGGTCCGACTTCGACCCGCGCGGCCGCTCGGCCGGCGAGGTGATGCGGTTCTGCCAGTCCTTCATGACCGAGCTCTACCGCCACATCGGCGAGTACACCGACGTCCCCGCCGGCGACATCGGTGTGGGCGGCCGCGAGATCGGCTGGCTGTTCGGCCAGTACAAGCGGATCACCAACCGTTACGAGTCCGGGGTCATCACGGGCAAGGGCGTGACGTGGGGCGGCTCGCTCGTGCGCACCGAGGCCACGGGCTACGGGACCGTGCTGTTCGCCGAGCGCATGCTCGCGACGCGCGGCCTGTCGTTCGACGGCATGCGCGTGACCGTGTCGGGCTCCGGCAACGTCGCGATCCACGCGATCGAGAAGGCGCAGGCGCTCGGCGCGCACGTCGTCGCGTGCTCGGACTCGCTCGGGTACGTCGTCGACGAGGCCGGCATCGACCTGGAGATCCTGCGTCAGGTGCGCGAGGTCGAGCGGTTGCCCGTGTCGGAGTACGCGACGCGGCGTGGCGGCGCGCACTACGTCCCGTCGGCTCGCGTGTGGCAGGTCGACGCCCAGGTGGCGCTGCCGTGCGCCACGCAGAACGAGCTCGACGAGAACGACGCCAAGCGACTCGTCGATGCCGGTCTGCTGGCCGTCGCCGAGGGTGCCAACATGCCGACGACGCCCGAGGCCGTCGCGCTGCTGCAGTCCGCCGGCGTGCTGTACGCGCCCGGCAAGGCAGCCAACGCGGGCGGTGTCGCGACGTCGGCGCTCGAGATGCAGCAGAACGCGAGCCGGGACGCGTGGTCCTTCGAGCACACCGAGGAGCGGCTCGCCGGCATCATGGCGCGCATCCACGACAACTGCGCCGAGACGGCCGAGGAGTACGGCGACCCGGGCAACTACGTGCTCGGCGCGAACATCACCGGCTTCACCAAGGTCGCGGACGCGATGCTGGCGCTCGGCGTCGTCTGACCCACCCGCCCCTGACGCGAGAGAGCGATCCGGCACGTGCTGGATCGCTCTCTCGCGTCCCGGGGGTGAGCACGGGCGACGGCCGCAGGAGGACTGGCGCATCGCCGCCCGCACGGTCCGCAGCGTCGTGTCGGCCACCTCGGCGGCGCGCGCCGTGCCGGCGTGGCTGCGCGACGACGCCTGAGCGGGCTCGTCCCTGCCGGGTGGGGGAGGATGGCGGGGTGCCACCGCGTCGCCGCACCGACCCCGCCGACGGACGCGCCGCGCTGCACGCGTGGCGCGCCGACCCCGAGGGTGCCGTGACGGCCGTGCGGCGCACCGCCGTCCGGTTCACCCTCGAGGAGCTCGCCGACGTGGCACCGGGTAACGCGGTCGAGGTCCGCGTCCCGCCCGACGGCGCCGTGCAGGCCGTCCCGGGGCCCCGGCACACCCGCGGCACCCCGCCCAACGTCGTCGAGACGGACGCGCCCACGTGGCTCGCGCTCGCGGTCGGCGACCTGACGTGGGACGACGCGGTGGCGTCCGGGCGGGTGCACGCGTCCGGCGAGCGCGCCGACCTGTCGCACCTGCTGCCGCTGCAGGCGGCCAGGACCCGCTGACCTAGGATCGCCAGGTGCCCGACGACCCCCGCCCCGCCGACGACCCCCGCCCCGCCGACGACCCCCGCCCCGCCGACGACCCCCGCCCGGACGACGTCTCCTCCGGGCCCCCGGCCGAGGCCGAGCTGGCGCGTGTCGCCGTGCCGGCGACCGTGCGGCGTGCACCGCGCTACGGCGCGTTCCTGGTCGCCGGCGCACTGGTCGGCGTCGTCGTCGCGCTCGTCGTGGCGTTCGCGACTGCGCAGGGCAGCGGCGTGAGCGGCCAGGACGGCGGCATCCTGCCGTTCCTGGGCGGCCAGAACGGGGTCCGCTGGGTGCTCGCGGTGACCGGCGCGGTCGTCGGGGCGTTCGTCGGGGGCGGGCTCGCGGTGCTCGCGGACCGGCGCAGCATGCGTCGTCGGCGCCCCGCCCCGCCGGACTGACCCGCACCGGGCGACCCCCCGGTGGATCCGCGGCGCGCGGTTCGGCACCGGTGTGCCACCATGGTGGCGTGGCCACCCGCGCAGACGGACGTCTCAACCACGACCTTCTACCCGGCGAGAAAGGCCCGCAGGATGCCTGCGGCGTCTTCGGCGTCTGGGCACCCGGTGAAGAGGTGGCGAAGCTCACCTACTTCGGCTTGTACGCGTTGCAGCACCGCGGGCAGGAGTCCGCGGGCATCGCGACGTCGAACGGCTCCCAGCTGCTCGTCTACAAGGACATGGGGCTCGTCTCCCAGGTCTTCGACGAGACGGCGCTGAACGCCCTGCAGGGGCACATCGCCATCGGCCACACGCGCTACTCGACGACCGGTGGGTCGACGTGGGAGAACGCGCAGCCGACGCTCGGCGCGACCGCCGCGGGCACGGTCGCCCTGGGGCACAACGGCAACCTCACCAACTCCGCCGAGCTCGTCGACCTCGTCGCCGAGCGGTACGGCAGCCAGCGCCGCGGCGAGCTCGCGCGCGGCAACACCACCGACACCGCGCTCATCACGGCGCTGCTCGCGGGCGACCCGGACCACACGCTCGAGGCGACGGCGCTCGAGGTGCTGCCGCGTCTGCGCGGCGCGTTCTGCCTCGTCTTCATGGACGAGCGCACGCTGTACGCCGCGCGCGACCCGCAGGGGGTGCGCCCGCTGGTGCTCGGCCGTCTCGAGCGCGGCTGGGTGGTCGCCTCGGAGACCTCGGCCCTCGACATCGTCGGTGCGTCGTACGTGCGCGAGGTCGAGCCGGGCGAGTTCATCGCGATCGACGCCGACGGGCTGCGGTCCACGCGCTTCGCGCCCATCGACCGTGCCGGCTGCGTGTTCGAGTACGTGTACCTCGCGCGGCCCGACACGACGATCAACGGTCGCTCGGTCCACGCCGCGCGCGTCGAGATGGGCCGCCGCCTGGCCGTCGAGCACCCCGTCGAGGCGGACCTGGTCATCCCCGTCCCCGAGTCGGGCACGCCCGCGGCGGTGGGCTACGCCGCCAAGTCCGGCATCCCGTTCGGGCAGGGCCTGACGAAGAACGCGTACGTGGGGCGCACGTTCATCCAGCCCTCGCAGACGCTGCGCCAGCTCGGCATCCGCCTCAAGCTCAACCCGCTCAAGGACGTCATCCGCGGCAAGCGCCTCGTGGTCGTGGACGACACCATCGTGCGCGGCAACACGCAGCGCGCGCTGGTCCGGATGCTGCGCGAGTCAGGGGCGGCCGAGGTCCACATCCGGATCACCGCACCGCCCGTGAAGTGGCCGTGCTTCTACGGCATCGACTTCGCGTCGCGCGCCGAGCTCATCGCCAACGGCCTGGGGGTCGAGGAGATCGCCCGTTCCCTGGGCGCCGACTCGCTGGGCTACCTGTCCGAGGAGAACATGATCGCCGCCACCGAGCAGCCTGCGTCGCAGCTGTGCACGGCGTGCTTCAGTGGCCGGTACCCGATCGAGCTGCCGCCGTCCGAGCGGCTGGGCAAGCACCTGCTGGAGCAGAACCAGCTGCCGCTCGGGCAGCCCGAGGACGGTCTGCTCAGCATCGTCCCGACGGCCGGTGGCGCGTCCGCGCTGGAGCACCCGTGAGCGCCCCGCAGCCCGTCACGTACGCCTCCGCAGGCGTCGACACGGAGGCCGGGGACCGGGCCGTCGAGCTCATGAAGGACGCCGTGCGCGCCACGCACGGACCGCAGGTCCTCGGTGGTGTCGGCGGCTTCGCCGGCCTGTACGACGCCTCCGTGCTCACGCGCTACCGCAGGCCCCTGCTCGCGACCTCCACGGACGGCGTGGGCACCAAGGTCGCGATCGCGCAGGCCATGGACGTGCACGACACCATCGGGTTCGACCTCGTCGGCATGGTCGTCGACGACATCGTGGTGGTCGGCGCGCGGCCCCTGTTCATGACGGACTACATCGCCTGCGGCAAGGTCGTCCCCGAGCGCATCGCCGACGTGGTGCGAGGGATCGCGGCCGCCTGCTCGGCCGCCGGCACGGCGCTGGTCGGCGGGGAGACCGCCGAGCACCCCGGCCTGCTGGGCCCCGACGAGTACGACGTGGCCGGCGCCGCGACGGGTGTCGTCGAGGCGGACCAGCTGCTGGGACCCGAGCGCGTGCGCGCGGGTGACGTCCTGGTCGCTCTCGGGTCCTCGGGGCTGCACTCCAACGGGTACTCGCTGGTGCGGCGCGTGGTGCAGGTCGCCGGGTGGGGCCTGGAGCGCCACGTGGACGAGCTGGGCCGCACGCTGGGCGAGGAGCTGCTGGAGCCGACCCGGGTCTACGCGGCGGACTGCCTGGCGCTCGTCGAGGAGTTCGGTCCTGACCGCGTCCACGTCTTCAGCCACGTCACGGGTGGGGGGCTCGCGGCCAACGTCGCGCGCGTCCTGCCGCCCGGGCTCGTCGCCGACGTCGACCGCGCCGCGTGGGTGCTGCCGCCCGTGTTCAGCCTGGTCCAGGGCCTCGGGGCGGTCCCGTGGGGGGACCTGGAGAACACGCTCAACCTCGGCGTCGGCATGGTCGCCGTCGTCTCGGCCGACGTCGTCGACGACGTGCAGCGAGCCGCCGGGCTCCGGGGGATGCCCGCGTGGGTGCTGGGGAGCGTGCGTGACCGGCGGGACGCCGATGCGACCGCCCCGGACGTCGTGGCGGGCACGAAGGGCGTCCACGGCGGTGCGGTGCGCCTGCACGGCGCCTACCGCGTCGGCTGACCGCCGAGCAAAGACGGCTGACGACACGGCACGGCCCGAGCAGACGAGTCTGCTCGGGCCGTGAGCCTCGGCGTCGAGGCCGAGGCGGCGTCCGCTCGCGCCGGTCGGCGTGAGAACGGACTCCGTCAGGACGCGGGTGCGGCGGGTGCGGCGTGCGACCGGGTCAGGATCGGCGCCCCGCGTCGTCAGCGGTCCTCGTCACCGGGCCAGCCCCAGCCGGGCGGGTCGTCGTCGTCCGTGGTCACCGCACTGCGGCGGCTGTCCGTGACGACATCGTTGCGGCTACGCGACGAGAGCTCCTGCTCGAGGGCTCGGTAGTTCGTGTCGGGGCTGAAGTACTTCAGCTCCCGGGCGACCTTCGTCTGCTTTGCCTTCTGACGGCCGCGCCCCATGGCATCGACCCCCTCTAACGTGGAAGCGGGGCGGCTCCGTGCTGACACGTGCGGCCCCGGGGTGCTGTTGAGTCTCTTCGTGTGGCAACGGTACATGGTCGCGATCCATTCCGACCACCTGCGTCGGGTGGGCTCCGCCACGTCCGCCGGCGGGTGCGGCGATTTCGTGACCGCTGGGCAGGGCATCGTGACTCCGCGGCGCTCCAGGGGGCGCGCGACGCGCGGGCGGCGTCCGTCCGTGTCCGCTCTTCGGGCGAACTTTGGTGTGATTTAGGTCACAACACGCCACCCTTTGATGTGCGGGAGCGCGCTCATGGTCCAGGTGTTCACCCACGTCGCAGCGTCGAGACGCTTCGACGAGGCGCGTCTGCGCTGGTCAGGGGGCCGCGTTTCGGGTGGACCCCGGGGTGGGCGAAATCTGCGGCGCGACGGACGTCACACGATCGAGCAAGCGTGACTCAGCCGTCCGAGGAGATGTGTCCCGTTTCGGACGGGTTTAGGGTAGGTGCATCGACGCTGCCCCGGTGCTGTGGTGACGGTTGCGACCGCCCTGGGTCACCTGTCCGGAGCAGAGCGCACGTCCACGACGTGTCCTGGAGTGCCCGATGTGTCAGATTCAGTACCAAGCCGCGCAGCCCCGACGCGCAACGTGACCGGAAGGCGCATGTCGGGGCGGCTAGACAAGGGAGGTACGCAGTGTCCACCACGCACTCGTCCGATGCAGAGGCCCTGCTGACACCGTCCGAGGTGGCGACCCTGTTCCGGGTCGACCCCAAGACGGTCACGCGCTGGGCCAAGTCCGGCAAGCTGTCCTCGATCCGCACGCTCGGCGGCCACCGCCGCTACCGCGAGTCCGAGGTCCGCGAGCTGCTCAACGGCGTTCCGCAGCCGAGGTCGAACCCGCAGTCCTGAGCTCGACGGAGCCGACCGTCCGGAGGTCCGGCGCGCACCGCGGGGGAGTGCGCGTGACACCGACGGCCTCGGCTCGGCCGTCCCACCACGGTGGGCAGCGGCCCGCGGGACCGCACGTACGACGGCCGCTGCCGGTGGCCCCGAGACCCGGGGAAGCCTGGCAGCGGCCGTCGTCGCGTGCGGGGACGTGTCGGGGCGGTCGCGGCGGTGCCGGGCGACCGCCGCGCGTCAGTGCCGGGTCACCCGCCGCACGACGCCCACGACCACCAGGGCGACGACGGCGCCGGCGATGACGAGCACCTTGCGGGCGCGTGCGCGGTCCTCGGGGAGCGCCGCGTCGTCGGTGGCGTCGAAGACGAGCCGGCGGCCCTTCTGCTGGAGGCGTTCGACCTGCCGACGGGGGTCCGCCTCGGCGACGAGCGCGTCGACGGTCGCGGCGAGCTGCTCACGCGCCAGGGTCACCTCGGCCTCGAGCGCCGCGACGTGCGCGGGCGGGATCGTGTCCTTGTCGCTCACCGGTGCAGCCCCTTCTTGACGGTGTCCACGTCCTCCTGCAGGTTCTCCATCGCACGCTCGGGCACGGGTGGTGCGCCCTTCTTGACGTGCTTGACGCCCAGCAGGGCCAGCACGGCGGTGACGAGCAGCAGCACCACCGAGACGATCAGCGCGGCGAGCCACGCCGGCACGACGTTCGCCAGCCCGATGATCGCCGTCGCGATGAAGGCGGCCAGCGTGTACAGCCCGAGGACGCCCGCGCCCGCGAGGAGACCGGCCCCGACGCCCATCTGCTGGGCCTTGGCCGTCATCTCGCCCTTCGCGAGCGCGATCTCGGCGCGCACGAGCCGCGTGGCCTGCTCGCTCAGGTCACCGACCAGGCGCCCGAGCGACCGGGGGTCCTCGGGTGCGTCGGGACGCGTGTCGCTCGCCCATCCGGAGTGCGTGACCATTCGACGACCTTCCTCACCTGCAGGGACGGTTGATGCCGGAGCATCAGTCTGCAGGTCCCGCCGCGTCCGCGCGACGCGACGCGCAGCCTGCCGTGCCGCGGGCGAGGGGGCGGTGGCTCAGTCCGCCCAGGGGTGGACGAGCTCCTCGGCAGGGTGGGTGCTCGGCGGCACGGGGATGACGGGGTTGCCGGCGGGCAGCATCGCGCGGCCCCAGGCCGCGGCACCGGCGGCGAGCAGCACGAGCGTGATGCCGACGAGCAGCGCCGACAGCCACAGCGGCAGGGCCTGCGCGACGCCCACCACCGCGGCGAACGCGAAGAGCGTGATGCCGATCACGGTGAGCAGCGCGGCCGCGGCGAAGGCGATCGCCGAGGGCCGGATGCGGACGGCGCGGGTGCGCATGCTCGCACCGACGGCGTCCAGCTCGTGCTGGACCGCGGCGCGCAACTTGTCCTCCGCCCGTTCGAACCGGTCCCGGGCGCGCTCCGCCAGGGGGTCGGTGAGCCGGTCGAGCATGCGGGGACGGGGGCGGTCGGTCGTCGTGGTCACGGGAAATTCCTCGTTCGGTAGGAGCTGTGCTCCCACGGTAGGCGCGCAGGTGTGCGCCCCGACCGGGACGATGGGCCCGAGTCGACCGGAGTGACGTCCGCTGCCGCGTCGGTGTCCGACAGTGCGGGGGCGGGCCTGGCGAGGTGCTGCCGGCGATCAGGGGCCGGGCATGGCGACGGCCCCGGCGGGCGTCCCGCGGGGCCGTCTGAGGTGGCTCCGACCGGCGTCGATCCGGTGACCTTTCGATTTTCAGTCGAACGCTCTACCAACTGAGCTACAGAGCCTCGCAACGAGTGGACCGGCCTCTCGGCCGGTCCCTCGCAGCGACCCCGACGGGACTTGAACCCGCGACCTCCGCCGTGACAGGGCGGCGCGCTAACCAACTGCGCTACGGGGCCTTGTGGTGGCCGTGACCACCCTAAAGCCTTCTTGCTGTCGTGCTGTCCTGCTCGTACCCCCAACGGGATTCGAACCCGTGCTACCGCCGTGAAAGGGCGGGGTCCTAGGCCGCTAGACGATGAGGGCGGGTTGTCCGCCCCAGACGTCGAGGCGTCGGAAGACCGGTGATGAGCATACGGTCTGGTGGCCGTAACTCCAAAAGCGATGCCGTGCGTGCTGGTCGGCGTGCCCCCCGGGGGCAGGATGGTGCCCGTGGTCGACATGACGCGCGAGGAGTTCGAGGACGCGGTCCGCGACGCCCTGGACGAGATCCCCGAGGAGCTCGCGGCGATGATGGACAACGTCGTCGTGCTCGTCGAGGAGGACGCGCCGCCGGACGAGCCGGACCTGCTGGGGCTGTACGAGGGGACCCCGCTGACCGAGCGGGGCGAGTTCTGGGCGGCGGGGTCGCTGCCCGACCGCATCTTCGTCTACCGGCTGCCCACGCTCGCGATCTGCGAGGACCGCGAGGAGGTGGTCGAGGAGGTCGCGATCACCGTGGTCCACGAGATCGCCCACCACTTCGGCATCGACGACGAGCGGCTGCACGCGCTGGGCTGGGCGTAGCCACGGGGGGCGGCTAGCGTCGCCGTGTGGCGATGAGTGCGGTGCCCCCGCGGTCGCGGAGGGCGGGCGCGTGACCGGCGGTCACGCGCACGGTCACCACGGCTCGGCGACGGCCCGGCACCGCGGACGGCTCGCCCGGGTGCTCGCCCTGACCCTCGTGGTGATGAGCGTCGAGGTCGTCGGCGGCGTGCTGTCCGGCTCCTTCGCGCTGCTCGCGGACGCCGGCCACATGCTCACGGACGCCGCGGGCCTGGCCGTCGCGCTCGGGGCCGGCGCGCTCGCGACCCTGCCGGCGACGGCGCGCCGCACGTTCGGCTGGCAGCGTGCGGAGATCCTCGCGGCCATGGTCAACGGCCTCGTCGTGGCGACGGTGGGCGTCCTCGTCCTCGTGGAGGGTGTCCGCCGCATCGCGCGGCCCACCGACGTCGAGCCGCGACTCATGCTCGCCGTCGCGCTCCTGGGGCTCGCTGCCAACGCCGTCGGGCTGGCGCTGCTGCACCGTGGCCGCCGCGAGTCGCTCAACGTGCGTGGCGCCTACCTGGAGGTGCTGGGCGACGCGCTGGGCTCCGTCGCCGTCGTCGCTGCGGCGCTCGTCGTGCTCACGACGGGGTTCACACGCGCCGACGGCATCGCGTCGGTCGTCATCGCGTGCCTCGTCCTGCCGCGCGCCGCGCTGCTCCTGCGGGACGTCGCTGCGGTGCTGCTCGAGGCCACGCCCGTGGGCGTCGACCTCGACGTCGTGCGCGAGCACATGGCCGGCGTGCCGGGCGTCCTGGGGGTGCACGACCTGCACGCGTGGACCATCACGTCCGGGGTCCCGGTGCTCTCCGCCCACGTGGTCGTCGCGGACGAGGAGCTCGACCGCGCGGGCACGGGGCGTGTGCTGGACCACCTGCGTGCGTGCCTGTCGGGGCACTTCGACGTCGAGCACTGCACGTTCCAGCTCGAGCCCGCGTCGCACGGCGGCGAGCAGGCCCTGCACCCCTGAGGGCGACGGGTGGCGCGACGCCCCCTGTGTCGCGCCACCCGTCGCGCGGCCGCCCGTCGGACGGAACGGGCCGCCGGTGCCCCGGGTCGCGGTGGCGCGACCCGGGGCGGGAGGCGACGGGCGGCGAGGCGCGCCCGCCGCGGGACCGTCAGCCGGTGACGAGCCGCAGACCGTAAGCCTGCAGGATCTCGTTGACGGGCTGGAAGTACGTCGTGCCGCCGTAGCGGCAGTTGCCCGAGCCGCCGGACGTCACGCCCTGCGCCTGCGTGCCGGCGACCAGCGAGCCGCCGGAGTCCCCGGGCTCGGCGCACACGTTGGTGCGGATGAGGCCCGAGACGCTGCCCTGGGAGTACCGGACGGTGGAGTTGTAGGCCTGCACGGTGCCGCACCGCCACCCGGTCGTGCTGCCCGAGCGGCACACGTACGCGCCGACCGCGGCCTGCTGCGAGCCGGTGACGCGCACCGTGCCGCCCGAGTAGTTGTTGACCAGCCCGCGCGGGGTGTTGCCCGCCGCGACCTGGACCCACGCGTAGTCGTTGCCGGGGAACGAGGAGCCGCGGAACGTGCCGGACGGCGACGTCGTCGACGCCCCGACCGCACCGCAGTGGCCCGCGGTCACGAAGCCGCCCTGCACCGCGAAGCCGACCGAGCAGCGTGAGCGCGCGTTGATGTAGTACGCGTTGCCGCCGATCACGTCGATGAACGTCCGCGGCGCCTCGGCGGTCGCGAGCGTGACGGCGTCGGCCGGCAGGCCGGCGGCGGCGACGAGGTCGGCCGCGGCGGTGGTGCCGGCCACAGCCTCGACGACCAGCTTGTTGGTCGGCACGTCCACGTACCAGGTGGCGACGTCCGCGGGCAGCCCCGCCGCGTCGAGGCGGGCGCCCAGGGACTCGAGCTGGGTGAGCGTGCGCTCGGCGTGGACGGTGGTCACCCCCGCGGCCATGGGGCCGCGCACCTTCGACGGCGTGGTGGTGGCGACGTGCACGGTGCCGGCGGCCGGGTCGACCCAGGCGCCCGCGTAGGTCGAGCCGAGGGCCTGCGTCAGCGTGCGGACCCGGGTGGCCGCGTCGTCCTGGAACGTCAGGCGCCGGGCGACCTCGGTGCGCGGGACGCCGAGGTCGCGCTCGAGCGCCTCGACCATCCCGGCCGGGACGTCGGAGGCGGGCGTCGCGGCGGACGCGCCGCCGGTGGTGAAGGGGGCCAGCAGCAGGGCCAGCGCGGTGGCGCCGAACACAGCCGCACGGCGGCGGAGGGTGACGGAGTGAGTCATGGTGGGGCCTCTCGTTCGGTGGTGACCGTGCTGTCACGATAGGCGCCGACTGCAGTCAGAAACTAGATCCCGCGTCAGTCATACCGCTGGTCTCACCTTCCGGTCGAGGTGCGGCGACGTGCCACCGCGGCGGCCGCGGGCGGCGGCGAGCTCCTCGCGCCGCGCGTCGCGCGCGGCCCCGACCAGGCGCGTGCGCACGTCGGTGGCGGTGTCGTCGTGCGTCGCCAGCCAGGTGGACCACGTCAGCGGCGTCCCGCGCAGCGTCAGCGCACGCAGCCCGGCCGGCAGCGCGCCGTACGGCTGCGTCAGGGCGACGGCGACGCCCGCGCGGACGAGCTCGAGCGCCTCCGCGCGGTCGCACTCGCTGGGCGTCGGGGGCGTGAACCCCGCGCGGGCGCACGCCCGCAGGAAGCACTCGGTGAAGCAGCTGTCGCCCGCGGCCGTGACCCAGCGCGCGTCGGCGAGCTCCGCCAGGCGGACGTCGCCACCGCCCGGGTGGCCCTCGCCGACGACGACGTGCACGGCGTCCGTCCCGAGCAGGCGCCACTGGACGCCGGGGTGCGCGGGAGGCAGGGCGTCGCCGCACGTGCCCGCCAGCACCGCGTCGTGGGCGCCGGCCGCGAGCTCGGCCACGGCGCGCGCCGTGTCCGGGACGGCGCGCAGCGTCGGCGGTGGGTCGCCCCCCGACGACAACCGGCGTACGAGAGGTGCGGCGAGGGCGGAACCCGCGCCGGCGAGCCGCAGCGTGGCGGCCGTGTCGCCGCACGCCACCCGTCGCGCGTCCTGCCGCAGGGCGTCCATCGCCGGCAGCAGCGTGCGGGCGCGGTCGAGCACGAGGGCACCGAGGGGCGTCGGTCGCACGCCGCGGTGGTCCCGGACGAAGGTGGGCCCTCCGAGGGCGCGGTCGATGCGGGCCAGCTGCGCGCTCAGGGCGGGCTGCGCGACGCCGAGCACGGCCGCGGCCTTGGTGATGCTGCCGAGCGAGGCGACGGTCGTCAGGGTGCGCAGATGCCGGACCTCCAGCTCCATGCCGTTGAGGGTACGGGCGAGCGGGCCCTGTTGTCACGACCGGGTAGCACCCGCCGTCGGCGCATTGTGACTCGCGTCGTCCAGGTAGCGTGACGCGGCATGGTGAGGGTCGGGGTGGTGCTGCTGCCGCAGGAGCGGTGGGCGAGCGCGCGCACGCGGTGGCGGCGCGCCGAGGAGATGGGCTTCGACCACGCGTGGACGTACGACCACCTTGCGTGGCGCGAGCTGGCGGACGAGCCGTGGTTCGCCACGGTCCCGCTGCTGGCGGCGGCGGCCGCCGTCACCGAGCGCATCGGGCTGGGCACCTGGGTCGCGTCCCCCAACTTCCGGCACCCCGTCCCGTTCGCCAAGGACGTCATGGGCCTCGACGACGTGGCCGGCGGCCGGTTCGTCCTCGGCGTCGGCGCGGGCGGCGAGGGCTGGGACGCGGGCGTCATGGGTCCGGCGCCCACCCGCCGTGAGCGCACCCGACGTTTCGCCGAGTTCCTCGGCCTGCTCGACACCCTGCTGACCCAGCCGGTCACGGACCACGACGGCGAGTACTACCAGTCGCACGGCGCGCGCATGGTGCCCGGCACCCTCGCCCGGCCGCGTCCGCCCTTCGTCGTCGCCGCCAACGGTCCCCGCGCCATGGCGCTCGCCGCGCGGTACGGCCAGGGCTGGGCGACCTACGGGCCCGGCACCGGCGTCGGCGAGGGTGTCGACGCCGACGCCGCGCAGGAGGCCTGGTGGCAGGGGCTCGCGAGCATGGTCGAGGCGTTCGACGAGGTCGCCGGGGATCGGCCGATCGGCCGGTGGCTGAGCCTCGACGGTGCGCCCCGGTTCTCGCTGGGATCCGCCGCGCTCGCGGTCGAGGGCGTCGAGCGTGCCGCCGCGCTCGGGTTCGGCGACGTCGTCCTGCACTGGCCGCGGGCGTCGGGCGTGTACGCGGGCGACGAGCGCGAGCTCGAGCGCCTCGCCGCCGAGCTGCCCCGCCTGCAGGCGCTGGAGCCGGCGACGCGCTGACGCCGACCAGGGTGGCGCCGCGCCCGTCGAAGGCGCGGCGGCGGCGCCGGTCGAGGCCTCACGCGGCGCGGCGGTGGGCGTCCCAGGCGCTGGCGACCATCTGCTCGGGGGAGTGGCGCATCGCCCACCCGAGGTCCCGGGCGGCGGCCTCGCCCGACGCGACGATGCGCGCCGGGTCGCCCGGCCGACGTGGCCCCCGCTCCGGCGTGAAGTCGATCCCCGTGACCCGGGCGATCGTCGTCATGATCTGGGCGACGGACAGGCCGTCGCCCGAGCCGAGGTTGTAGACGCGGTCCAGCGGCCGGTCGTCCGCCAGTGCCCGGGCCGCCTCGACGTGCGCCAGCGCCAGGTCGGCGACGTGCACGTAGTCGCGCACGCACGTGCCGTCGGGCGTCGGGTAGTCGGTGCCGTTGACGCGCGGCGTGCGGCCCGAGGCCAGGGCGTCGAGGACCAGCGGGAACAGGTTGTGGGGGCTGGCGTCGTACAGGTCCTCGGCCCCCGAGCCCACGACGTTGAAGTACCGCAGCGACGTGTGGCGCAGGCCGGTCGCGACGCCCTGGTCCCGCAGCAGCCACTCGGCGACCAGCTTGGACTCGCCGTAGGGGGACTCCGGCGTCGTCGGGGTGTCCTCGGTGACGAGATCGACGTCCGGGCTGCCGTAGACGGCCGCGGACGAGGAGAGCACGACCCGGTCGACGCCCGCGTCCGTCATCGCCGCGAGCAGGTGGGCGGTCCCCGTGACGTTCTGCTCGTAGGTGTGCAGCGGGCGCTGCACCGAGACGCCCGCGTACTTGTAGCCCGCGAGGTGCACGACCCCCGTCACGCCGTGCGCGACGAGCGCGTCCCGCACGGCGTCGGTGTCGACGACCGACGCCCGGACGAACGGCACGCCGTCCGGCACGAACGCGGCGTACCCGCTCGACAGGTCGTCCAGGACCACGGGGCGCAGCCGCTCGTCGCCCGCGCGTGCGGCGTCCAGGAGTGCGCGCACCACGTGCGCGCCGATATAGCCGGCGCCGCCGGTCACCAGCCAGGTCATGCGCGTCAGCATAATGAGGGGACTCGCGGACCCGGACGGATGCGGACGAACCCCACCACCAGGTGGTCGCACCGGTCGGTTCGGCGGTTCCGGTGGCTCGAACGCGAATACTCAGTACGCTGAGCATTCTTCGACGGCTCGGGGGGCGATGTGAGTCAGACCAGCGAGCGCGGGCAGCCCGGCGCGACCCGCAGCAGCCCCGCGCCCGTGACCGCCACGACCCCGGCCGGAGCACCCGCGGCCGGCGCACCCGCGACCGGCGCACCCGCGGCCGGTGCGGCGCTCGCGCACGGCGTCGAGCACGTCACCGACGCTGCCGGGCGGATCCTGCGTGACCTGGTCGGCGAGCAGCGCCGCCGGGCCGTCGCGTTCGACCCCGCGTGCGCCGACCTGTGGCAGGACCTCGACGCGGTCACCGGGGGCAAGCTGCTGCGCCCCCGTCTCGTCGCCGCGGCGTACCTCGGCCTCGGGGGCACGGACCTCGTCGCCGCGGCCCACGTGGCCGCCGCCCACGAGCTGCTGCACACCGCGATGGTCGTGCACGACGACGTCCTGGACCACGACGAGGTCCGGCGCGGCCACCCCAACGTCGCGGGCCGCACGCGTGCCCGGCTCACCGCCGACGGGGTGCCGCGGGCCGCGGTCGACCAGCAGGTCGGCGCGGCCGCGCTGCTCGCGGGCGACGCGGCCCTCGCGCAGGCCTTCGGTCTGCTCGCGACCGGCGCCGTGCCGCCGGCCCGGCTGGGCGAGCTCGTGCGGCTGCTCGCCGACGGCGTCGCGACGACCGTCAGCGGCGAGCTGCTCGACGTCCGGGGCGCGCTCGCGGTGCCGTCGGACGTCGACGCCGTCCTCGTCGCCGAGCTCAAGACCGCCGTCTACTCGTTCCGGGTGCCGCTCGAGTCGGGCGCCGTCCTGGCCGACGCCCCGGGCGTCGCGCGGGCTGTGCTCGCGGGGGTCGGCACGGCACTGGGCGTCGCCTACCAGCTCGTCGACGACGAGCTGGGGACCATGGGCGACCCGGCTCTCACGGGCAAGTCCGTGCTCTCCGACCTGCGCGAGGGCAAGCGCACCGAGCTGCTGCGGGTCGCCTGGCAGCGCGCCGACCCGCGGCAGGCAGCGCTGCTGGACACGCACGTCGGGCGGGCGGACCTCGACGACTCCGGTGCGCACGCCGTGGTCGACGTCCTGCACGACACCGGCGCGGTCGAGGACGTGCGCGCCCTGGCACGCCGCAGCGCGGACATCGCGCGTACGCTCGCCACCCACCTGCCGGAGCCGTTGGCGACGTACCTGGCAGGCGTCGTCGACGACCTCGCCGGGCGCGCGCGCTGAGGCTCCGGACCACCGGCACGACCGAGATGAGGACGCACGACATGCGCACGGCCACCACCGGTCAGGTCCTGTACGACGCGATCGCGATGCGGGCCAGCGCGCTGGTCCTGCGGGCGTACTCGACGTCGTTCGGCCTCGGCACGCGCCTGCTCGGCGCCCGCACGCGCGGCGACATCCACGCGGTGTACGCGCTCGTGCGCCTCGCGGACGAGGTCGTCGACACCTACCGCGGCCCCGACGCGGGGGCCGAGCTCGACGAGCTCGAGGAGCAGGTCGCACGCGCCCTGCGCACCGGCTACTCGACCAACGTCGTCGTGCACGCGTTCGCCCGCACCGCGCGGCGCATCGGCATCGGGCACGGCGAGATCGACCCGTTCTTCGCCTCCATGAGGGCCGACCTGACCGTGCGCACCCACGACCGCGAGAGCTACGAGCGGTACGTCTACGGGTCCGCGGAGGTCGTCGGGGTGATGTGCCTGCGCGCGTTCCTCGACGCCGACCGCCGACCCGGTGACCCGCCCGTCGTGCCGGCGCCCCCGGCCGTCGACGGGGCGCGGGCGCTCGGTGCGGCCTTCCAGAAGATCAACTTCCTGCGGGACCTGGCCGCCGACAGCGGCGACCTCGGGCGCGCGTACCTGCCGGGCGTCGACCCGGAGCACCTCACCCGCGAGGACGTGCGGGCCGTCCTCGAGGAGATCGGTGGGGACCTGGACCGCGCGCGCGCCGCCCTCCCGCTGCTGCCGACGCGCGCGCGGTGCGCCGTCGCCGCGACCGCGGGGCTCTACGACCGCCTCCTGCGCGACCTCGCGGCGACACCCGTCGCGACCCTGCGGGCCCGTCGCGTCCGCGTCCCGGGACCGGTCAAGGCCGCCGTCGTCGTGCGCGCCGTGGCCGGGGTGCTGGCGGACGAGACGCGGGACCGGGTCCGCGCCACGCCGCTGCTCCGCTCGCGGGCGGTGGCCCGGTGAGCGCGGCCGTGCGCGTCGTCGTCATCGGCGGCGGGGTCGGCGGCCTGGCGACGGCCGCGCTGCTCGCGCGCGGCGGCGCCCAGGTGACCCTGCTCGAGCGCCACGACCAGCTCGGCGGCCGGACGGGGACGTGGGAGGCCGACGGGTTCCGGTTCGACACCGGTCCGTCCTGGTGGTTCATGCCCGAGGTCGTCGAGCACACGTTCGCGCTGCTCGGGCGACGCGTGTCCGACCACGTCGACCTGCAGCGCCTGGACCCTGCCTACCGGCTCTTCCCCGAGCCCGGGTCCGGCGTCGAGCCGTTCGACGTGGTCGCCGACCCGCTCGCCAACGCCGCGACGTTCGACGCGCTGGAGCCCGGCGCGGGCGCCGCGATCCGCCGGTACGTCGCCGACGCGGGCGAGGCGTACCGCACGGCGCTGGACCACTTCCTCTACACGACGTTCGAGCGTCCCGACCGGGCGCTGTCCCGCGACGTGCTGCTCCGCACGGGGACCCTGGCCCGGCTGCTGACGCAGACGCTCGCCGACCGCATCGCCGGGACCGTGCAGCACCCCGTCCTGCGGCAGGTCCTCGGCTACCACGCCGTGTTCCTCGGGTCGTCGCCGTACCGCGTGCCCGCGCTGTACTCGCTCATGAGCCACCTCGACCTCGGCGAGGGCGTGTTCTACCCGCGCGGCGGCATGTACACCCTCGTCGAGGCGCTGGCCAAGGCCGCGGTCGAGGAGGGCGTCACCGTGCGCACCGGCGCCGACGTCCTGGAGATCGAGGTCGACGACGCACCGCGCAGCGCGCGCCACCCGCGGCGCCGCGGCGTCGCCCGCGGCGTCCGGCTGGCCGACGGCACCCTCGTCCCGGCGGACGTCGTGGTGTCCGGCGCCGACCGGCACCACACCGAGACCGCCCTGCTGGGACCGGACCACGCGGACCTGCCCCCGGACGTCTGGGAGCGGCGCGGCCCGGGCATCTCGGCGCTGCTCGTCATGGCGGGCGTGCGCGGCGAGCTGCCCGAGCTGCGTCACCACTCGCTGTTCTTCACGCAGGACTGGCCCGGCAACTTCGAGGCCATCCTGGGCGCCGGACGGGCGACCCCCGCATCGGGGCTGCGCGTGCCGGACGTCGCGTCGCTGTACGTCTCGCGCACCACCGCGACCGACCCGACCGCCGCACCCCCGGGTCACGAGAACCTGTTCGTCCTCGTCCCGTACCCCGCCGACCCCGCGCTCGGCAGCCGCGCGGGCGAGCTCGACGCCCACGCCGACCGCTACCTGGACCAGGTGGGCGCGTGGGCGGGCGTGCCGGACCTGCGCTCGCGGGTCGTCGTGCGGCGCGTCGTGGGCCCTGCCGACTTCGCGCGCGACCTGTCCGCGTGGCGCGGCACCGCGCTCGGCATGGAGCACACCCTGCGCCAGTCGGCGATGTTCCGGCCGGGCGTCGCCTCGCACCGGGTGCCGAACCTGCTGCACGTGGGCGGAGGCACCGTCCCCGGCGTCGGCCTGCCGATGGTCCTCATCGGCGCCGAGCTGGTCGCCAAGCGGCTGCTGGGGGAGACGTCGTCCCGCCCCCTGCCGGCGCCGCTGCGGCCCGGGTACCTCGGCTCGGCGCTGCCGCGCGGCCTGTGGTCCGACGTCACGGCGGGGCGTGCATGACGGGGCTGGTGTACCTCGGTGCGCTGCTGCTGTCCCTGGGCGGCCTGGCCGTGCTGGACCGGCGGTTCCGGCTCGCGTTCTGGTACGACGCGCGGCGCGCGGCCTGGACCGTCGGCCTCGGCGTCGTGGGGTTCCTGCTGTGGGACGTCGCGGGGCTCGCGCTGGGGATCTTCGCGCGCGGCGACTCGCCGCACATGACCGGTCTGCTGCTGGCACCCGAGCTGCCGGTCGAGGAGGCGTTCTTCCTCGCGCTGCTCACCTACGTGGGGCTGCTGGCGTGGCGCTGGTTCGACCTGTCGTCGGCCCGGCGCGCCGCGGACCGGGCCGCGGCACGGGGGACCGACGGGGGTGCGTCGTGACGAACATCGTGCTCAACGTGATCGTGCTGCTGCTGCTCACCGTGGTGTCCCTGCCGGTGCTGCGGCGCCTGCGCGCCCGGCCGCTGGTCTGGGCGGCGCTGTTCGTGTGCGCCCTGACGGCGGTGTTCGACACCCTCATGATCGACGTCGGCCTGTACGTGTTCGACCCCGCCAAGATCCTCGGGGTCCACGTCCTGGGCGCGCCGCTCGAGGACTTCGCGTACGCGATCGCCGCCGCCGTGTTCGTGCCCGTGCTGTGGACCGTGCTGGGGCGCTCGCGCCGCACGTCGTCGCACCCGGACGGGCAGCCGGCGCCGGCCGCGGCCGGGACGCCCGACTGATGCGCGAGGTGCTCGCGGCGTCCCGCCCGTTCTCCTGGATCAACACCGCCTACCCGTTCGCCGCCGGTTGGCTCATGGCCACCGACGGCCGCGTCGACGTGCGGCTCGTCGTGGGGACGCTGTTCTTCCTCGTCCCGTACAACCTGCTGATGTACGGGATCAACGACGTGTTCGACTACGCCTCCGACCTCGCGAACCCCCGCAAGGGCGGCATCGAGGGTGGCCTGGTCGACCCGTCGCGGGCGCGCGCCGTGCACCGCCGCATCCTGGTCGCGTGCGTCGTGGCGACCGTGCCGTTCGTGGTGTGGCTGCTGGCCCTCGGGTCGCCGCTCGCGGGCGTCGTGCTGCTGCTGGTCGTCGCCGACGTCGTCGCCTACTCCGCGCCGCGCCTGCGGTTCAAGGAGCGCCCCGTCCTCGACTCGTTCTCCTCCGCCGTGCACTTCGTCGGGCCGCTGCTCTACGCGCTCGTCCTGGCGGGCGCCGACCTCGCGGCGCGCACGACGTGGCCCGTGCTGGTCGCCTTCCTGCTGTGGGGCATGGCGTCGCACGCGTTCGGCGCGGTCCAGGACGTGCGTGCGGACCGCGCGGGCGGCCTCGCGTCGGTCGCGACCGTGCTCGGTGCTCGGCCCACGGTCCTCGCGGCGACCGCGGCGTACGTCGCGGCCGCGGGGGTGCTGCTCGCGCTGCCGTGGCCCGGCGTGCTCGCGGCGCTGCTGCCGCTGCCGTACGCCGTGAGCACGTGGCGGTTCCGCCACGTCACCGACGACGACTGCGAGCGCGCGAACGCCGGGTGGCGCACGTTCCTGTGGCTCAACCTGCTGACGGGGTTCCTCGTGACCATGCTGCTGCTCGCGGTCGCGCTGACCTGACGGCCCCGTCGGACGCCGGCGTGGCGCAGGTCACGCCTCCGCCGGGGGCGTCACCCGTCTGCGGCCCCGATCGGGTTCAGGACTGGGGCCAGACGACGTGCGTCCCCGTTGCGCCGAGACCCGGGGCGGTCACGCCGCCTGGTGGACGGCCTCGCCGGCGATCTCGATGCGCACCTTCTTGCCGACGAGCCAGCCGCCGGCCTCGAGCGCGACGTTCCACACCAGGCCGAAGTCCTCGCGGTCGATGTCGGTGACCGCGTGGAACCCGAAGATGTCACGGTCGTACGGGTCGCGGCCGGCGCCGCCGAAGTCCATGCGCAGCGTGACGGACCGCGTCACGCCCTTGATCCGCAGGTCGCCCGTGACGTCGAACTTCATGCGGTTGCGGTCGGCGCGCTCGATGGTGCTGCTGGACACGCGCCGACGGTCGGCGTTGTGGTTGCGCAGCCGCGCCCAGGTGAGGATCGCGTCGGGCTCGCCGCGCCACGCGACGTCGGTGCTGCGGAACTCGATCAGGGGGAACTGCGCGACGTCGAGGAAGTCGGCGCTGCGCAGGTGGGTGTCGCGGTCCTCGTGGTGCGTCGTGAGGCTCTCGGTCGCGATGACGGCGGTCACCGACGAGCGCAGCGGGTCCTCGCCGACGACGATCGTGGCGGCCGCGCGGGCGAACTCGCCGCGCACGGGGCTGACCATCATGTGCTGGGCGACGAACCCGACGCGCTTGTGGGCGTCGTCGAGCTCGTACGTGCCGGGGTCCGGGATCGTCAGGCCCTGCCACTGGCGGACGGGTCGGTCCGAGGTCCGCATCGGCTCGCTCATGTCGTCGTCCCCAGTCGTCGGTCGTCGTCGCCTCCGCCCCCGGTGCGCGGTGGGTACGACTGCTCGACCGTGGGAGGACGCGGATCAGAGAAGATTCAACCACCCCTCGACCGGTTTGCCCCGGTCCGGAACGTTTCGGATCAGGCGAGCAGGACCTCGCGCACCGTGGGCGCGCCCGCAGGGGCGGTCTGCTCGAGGACCACCTCGTCGCCCGCGCGCACCGACCCGCGGTGCACGACCCGCAGGTACGCGCCGACGCGGGCCTCGTCCCGGAACCGTCGGACCCACCCGCGCTCGTCGTCGCCACCCACCCAGCGTGCGAACGTCGCGCACGGCGTGCGCGGGCCCGTGACCTCCAGCACCACGTCCGCCCCGACGCGCCAGCGCTCGCCGATCCGCGCCTCGTTGGGGTCCAGACCCGCCACGCGCAGGTTCTCGCCGAACCACCCCGGCGGCAGCTCGCGGCCCAGCTCGCGGGCCCAGTGCGCGGCGTCGTCCTCGCCGTAGACGTACACGGCCTGGTCCTCGCCGCCGTGGAACTTGCGGTCGGCCTGCACGTCGGCGCGCAGCCCGTACCGCCCGACGCGCACCGGTCCCGTCACCGCCCTCTTGTCGATCGCCGTCACCCCGACGGGGCCGGGGTCGGGGCGCAGGGCGTGCACGACGCAGACGGCGAGGATCGAGGCCACCCGACCAGCCTAGGTGGCGCCGGCCGGACGGCTGGAACGTCACGGCAGGTGAGGACGCGGTGGTGCGCGCGCTCGTCCCTGCGGTCAGACGAGCTGATCGACCGGCTCCTCGCGGGGGACGTCGGTCGACGCCCGTGCGGCTCCCTCCGGTGCCCGCCGCGACGCCCCGGTGCGCCCGTGCGTCGCGTACAGCACGAGCCCGGTGAACGTCAGGCCGCCGACCAGGTTGCCCAGGACCGTGGGGATCTCGTTCCACACCAGGTAGTCCATGACCGTGAACTGCCCGCCGAGCATCAGGCCCGTCGGGAACAGGAACATGTTGACGACCGAGTGCTCGAACCCCATCGCGAAGAACAGCATGATGGGCATCCACATGGCGATCACCTTGCCCGGGACGTCCTTGGCGACCATCGCGCCCACGACGCCCGTCGAGACCATCCAGTTGCACAGCAGCCCGCGGACGAACAGCGTCAGCATCCCCGCGGCGCCGTGCTCCGCGTAGCCGAGCGTCCGGCCCTCGCCGATGTGCCCGAGCGCGACGCCGACCGCGTCCGGCTCGGTCGAGAACCCGTAGGTGAAGACGATCGACATCAGCACGGCCACGGTGAGCGCACCGCCGAAGTTGCCGAGGAACACCAGCCCCCAGTTGCGCAGCACGCCCCGCCCGGTGACGCCGGGGCGCCGGTCCAGCCACGCGAGCGGCGCGAGCACGAACACGCCGGTGAGCAGGTCGTACCCCAGCAGGTACAGCATGATGAACCCGACGGGGAACAGCAGGGCACCGATGAGCGGCGACCCCGTCTGCACGCTCATCGAGATGGCGAACGCGGCGGCGAGCGTCAGCAGCGCGCCGGCCATGTACGCCCTCAGGAGGGTGTCGCGCGTCGACATGAAGATCTTCGCCTCGCCCGCGTCGACGAGCGACGTGACGAGGTCGGACGGCTTGACGTAGGACATCGGTGGCCCCCGGTGACGGTCGAGCGGCCGCGGACGCGACCGGGAGCCGACGCTAGGAGCCGTCGGTTACGGGCCGGTGCGCCGCACGTGCCCGTCCGGTTGCGGTGTCCGCTCACCGCGCGGCGCGCACCTGTGAGGTCCTTGCGCGGGCGCCGTCGTGCCGCGGCGCACCTCACCGTGCGGGCGGTCCCGCGCGGACGTACCGTCGCGGCAGGGCGGACGCTCCGGCCCGACCGGAGGTGCGGCATGGCGTACACCACGACCGCGCCGTCGCTGCGCGGCCTGGTCACGGGACCCGGCGGTGCCGTGCGCGTCGTCGGCGTGGTGTGCCTGCTCGTCGCGCTGGTGCGCGGGCCGGTCGACACGGCGCTGTTCGCGCTGGTGCTCGCGGGGCTGGTCGTCCCGCTCGCGGCCGGGGCGCCGCGCGGGCTCGACGCCGCCTACGGGATCGGCCTGCTCGCGGCGGCGTGGTGCGGCGCGCTGGACCTCTACCAGGCGGTCGCGTGGCTCGACGTCGTCATGCACCTGGTGGTCACGGGGCTCGTCGCGGCCGTCGCCTACCTGCTGCTCGCGCGGCGGACGGGCGTCGTCGTGGCGCCGCGGCGCGTGACGTCGCGCGCCGAGCGTGCCGGGGTCGTCGTCGTGACCGTCGGCCTGGGGCTCGCGCTGAGCGTCGCGTGGGAGGTGGGGGAGTACCTCGGCAACGCGTACATCGACCCCGAGATCTACGTCGGCTACGAGGACACCGTCGGGGACCTCGTCGCCGGCGGGCTCGGCTCGGCGGTCGCCGGGCTGTGGCTGACGGCTGGCCGCGCGCGGGCCGCGGTCACGCCTCCCGCCGGCGCGTCACGCGGTGCGCGATCCAGGACGTGAGGGCCAGCAGCGGCGCCACCAGCAGCAGCTTCGTGCCGAAGCCGCGGTCGGACGCCGGGTCGTGCGCCCGCATGGTCGTGAACCGCTCGACGCCGCCGCCCTCGCACACGACGGAGGAGAGCAGCCGCTCGTCACCCGTCGCGACGACGAACGCCCAGTCCTCGCCGGAGTCCGTGTCGCGCACGGTCGTCAGCTCGGGGTACGTCTCGGGGCCCACGTCCAGCACGCGCGGCTCCTCCCGGCTCTGGCTGTGGCGCTCCTCGGTGCACGTCACCTGCGCGGTGTCGGCGTCGAGGGGCTGCGCGAGCACGACGACGGGCTTCACGGAGCTCACGGGGATCGCCTGACCGGGTGCGTACGTCGTCTCCACCGTGACGAGCGGGCGCGCGCGGGCGGGCGACCGCCCCGTCACCAGCAGGGCGCCCATCACCAGGAGGAGCACGGTACCCGCGGCGGCGACCCACACCCACAGCCGGGTGGTGCGCACGAGCGAGCGACCGAAGGGCGGTGTCATGGGCACATGGTGCCGCACGCGGTGCGGACCGGCGGACGGCCGGGCCGCCGTCCGCCCGCGTCCCGGTAGGCGGCCGCCGGCCGGGACCGTGTGGCGGTCCGGCAGGGTGCACGCGCGACGACGAGCTCCGTGCGTACTGCGGCGTGGTGAGCCGGGCCGTGTGCCGGGCGGGGTCAGTCCTGCTTCGCCGCGCCCCAGCCGTGCCAGTGGTCGATCGCGAACCGCACGCTGACGCGCGGACGGTCGCGCACGGGGTACGGGTTGCCGCCGTAGTGCGTCGAGAGGCGGTCGATGTCGACCAGGTCGACGTCGTCGACGATCTCGACGACCCGGCCCTGCACGCTCACGTGCGTGTACCAGCTCTCCTGCGACAGGGCGGTCAGGGCGACGTGGGGGTTGCGGCGCAGGTGCTCGAGACGTGCGCGGCCCGCGTCGAGGTTGAGCAGCACGCGGCCGTCGTCCTCGAGCAGGTACCAGGTGGCGACGGTCACGGGGTGGCCGTCGGGGTGGACGGTCGCCATGACCGCCGGGTTGGGGCGGGCGAACAGCTCGGCGACGGCGGGGGGCAGAGGAGGCTTCGGCACGGCGGTTCCTTCCGTCAGGACCGTGGGACGCCTCCATCCTCGGGCACGTGGGCGTGCGCTGCAGGGAGTGGCCAGGTCGGGTGGGTGAGCGGCACGGGTGCGAGCGGTGCCGGCACGGACGGTGCGGGCGCGGACGGTGCGGGCCCGGGCACGGCGTCGCACGGCGCGGCGGCGAGCTCGCCCAGCGCGGCCAGCTCGGCCAGCGGGACCGGCTTGACGGGCAGGTGGGCGGTGAAGGGGCCGACCTGGTCCATGGGACGTCCGGTGCCGCGCGCGACGAGCGCGCCCACCGTCGCCTCGCAGTACCGGCCCTGGCACGTGCCCATGCCGGTGCGGCACTCGAGCTTGACGGCGTTGGCCGTGGACACGTGCGGGTTCGCCGCGAGCGTGCGCTCGACGGTCGCGCGCGTCACGGACTCGCAGCGGCACACGAGCGTCCCGGGGGTGGCCAGCGCGGTGAGCCCGGCGAGGTCGGGGGAGAACACGCGCTGCACGACGTCGGAGAAGCGGCGGGCGCGCGCGACCGCACGGTGCGCCCGGTCGAGGTCGCGCGCGGTGACGGTGGCGCCCAGGTCGCGCGCGGCGACGAGGCCCGCGAGGTGCCCCTCGGCGCGGGCCTGGTCGGCGCCCCGGACGCCCGCGGGCTCGCCCGCCACGAGCACGTCGGGCACGCTCGTGCGCTGCTCGCCGTCGTGCGTCACGACCCAGCCACCGCCGGCGCCGTCCCAGCGCGTCACGCAGCCGGCCTGCCGCGCGAGCTCGGTGGACGCGTGGAACCCGAAGCCCAGCACGACGGCGTCCGCGGCCACCGTCCGGGCCGGGCCGACGGGTCGCCAGGCGCTGTCGACGCGCCGCAGCTCGACGCCCTCCACACGGTCCTCGCCGAGCACGCGCGTCGGCAGCGTGCGCGTGCGGATGCGCACGCCCGCGCGCAGCAGCCGCCCGACGGCCGCGGCGCTCGCGGTCAGCAGCCCGACGTGCCCCGGCGCGGCCGGCAGCGCGCGCACGGCCTCCGCCGGCCCGGGCACGCCGCGGGCCAGCACGACCTCGGCGACGTGCGCACCGGCCGCGACGAGCTGGTCGGCGACCAGCAGCAGCAGGGGGTGCGCCCCGACGAGCACGGGACGGTGGCCGACGAGCACGCGCTGCGACTTCAGCAGGCCCTGCGCGGCACCGGCGGTCACGACGCCGGGCAGCGTCCACCCGGGCAGCGCGACGGGCATGTCGTAGGCGCCCGTCGCGACCAGCAGGCGGTGCGTCGCCAGCGCGTCCGGGCCGTCGGGGCCGCTGACGGCGAGCCGCAGCGGCGTGCCGGCCTCGCCGCGCAGCACGCCCAGCGCGGTGGTGCGCGGGCGCCAGGCGACGTCCGACGCGGTCGCCCGCGCGAGCAGGTCGGGTCCCCACGGGTAGCCCGCGGGCCAGCGGTGGCCCGCGGCGGCCAGCCCGCCGGACGGCCGGCGGAAGATCTGCCCACCCGGCTGCGGCTGCTCGTCGACGACGACCACGTCGAGCCCGTGGGCCCGGGCGGCGAGCGCGGCCGCGAGCCCGGCCGGGCCGGCACCGACCACGACGAGGTCGTGCACGTCCGCGGTCATCCGGCCCTCCGCTCGTCGGGGTCGCGCTCGTCGAGCCAGCCGATGTCGTCACCGGGCGTCGCGGGGGTCAGGCAGGCCCGCACCGAGCGGCCGCCGACCCGCACGACGCACTCGAAGCACGTGCCCATGTGGCAGAACGGGGCGCGGGGGGTGCCGTCGGCCGTCGTCCGGAACGCCTCGACGCCTCCCGCGAGGAGTGCCGCGGCGATGCTCTCGCCGTCGTATGCGGCCACGTCGTGGCCGTCGACGCGCAGCGTGAATCCCGCACCCCGTGCTCCGGCGACGCGTCCGGCGCGTGCGCCGCCGTCCACCGGCCCGCTCACGCGGCCCACCGCCGCGGGTCGTACGGCTGCACGTCGACCGCCGGCGTGCGGCCCTGCACGAGGTCGCCGAGCACGCGCGCGAAGCTGGGGCCGAGGGTGAAGGCCGAGCCCCCGGTCGCGACGAACGCGCCGGGTGCACCGGGCACCGGCCCGACGACGGGCAGCTGGTCGGGCCCCACGGTCGTCGCGCCCACCCACGTGCGCAGCGTCTGCAGCTCGCCGAGCCGCGGCACCGCGCGCACGGCGGCCCGCGCGTTGCCCGCGAGCGACGCCGGCACGACCTCGCCGCGCGCGCCGTGCACCGGGGTGCCGTCGGGTGCGCGCACCAGGTGCGCCGGCCACCCGCCGCCGACGAGCACGTTGCCGTCGGCGGTCTGCTTGAGCGACAGCCGCGTGCCGGCGTGCTGCACCAGGTGCGGCAGGAAGGGCGTGGTGCGCTGCGTGACGCTCATCATGAGCGCGAGCACCGTGATGGGCAGGTCGACGTCGAGCATCGCGGCCAGCGTGCGCGTCCACACGCCCGCCGCCAGGACGACCGCGTCGGCCCGCAGCTCGTCGTCGTGCGTGCCGTCGGGGTCCTGCGTGCGGGTGCCGACCACCCACGCGGCCCCGTCGCGGCGCAGGGACGTCACCTCGGTGCGCGTGCGCAGGTCGGCGCCGTGCGCGACCGCGGCGCGTGCGAGCGCCGGCGCGGCGGTGCGCGCGTTGGCCCGGCCCTCGCTGGGGCAGTAGGCCGCGGCGACGACGGTGGAGGACAGGTACGGCGCGAGCTCGCGCACCTGGGCGCCGTCGAGCACGTGGACGTCGAGGCCGCGCTCGCGCTCGATGCGGGCCTTGGCCTCGAGCAGGCGCGCGGTCGCGGCGTCGTCGGCGAGCATGAGGCCGCCGTGGCGTGCGACGCCCAGCTCGGGACCCAGGTCGGGCCCCAGCTCGGTGACGAGGGCGTCCCACCGGGCCGACGCGTCCAGGTGCAGGGGCATCGCCGCGGCGGCCGTGCGCGCGGCCTCCAGGCCCCGCTCGACCATGCGGTACTCGAGCTGGAAGTGCAGGCTGCCGGCGTTCTGGCCGGACGCGTGCCGGTTGACCTGGTCGCGCTCGAGCAGCGTGACGGCGGCGCCCTCGCGCGCCAGCAGGTGGGCCGTCGCGCAGCCGAGCAGGCCGCCGCCCACGACGACGACGTCGCGCTGCCCCGTCATGCGGGGTCGACGGTCTCGATGCCGAGGTCGTGCAGCGTGGCGGCCACGACCGCGACCTCGTCGTCCGTGAGCTCCAGCAGGGGGCGGCGCACGTACCCGGCGGGCACGCCGCGCAGCCGCAGCGCGGTCTTCATGATCGCCTGCGAGCTGCCGAAGCGGGCGCCGTAGTCGGGCGTGAACCACCGCTCCATGACGACGCGGTCGCGCGCACCCAGCGCGACGGCGCGCCGGCGGTCGCCCGCGGCGACGGCCCGCCAGAAGTCGGGGTGGTCGGCGCCGAGGACCCCGCCCGAGCCCATGAGCCCGTCACCGTGCCCGAGCCCGGCCAGGTCGGCGCCCAGCGGGCTGGTCGGCACGCCGAAGTAGCGGACGCGGTCCTCGAGCGCGTACAGGCCGCGCCAGAACGCGGCGGCGTCACCGGTGGAGTTCTTCACCGCGACGACCGTGTCGATCTCCGCGATCCGCGCGAGCAGCTCGGTGCCCAGGTCGACGACGCAGCCGCGCGGCCAGTTGTAGACGCACAGCGGCATGTCGCTGCCCGCGGCCACGTCGCCGTAGAAGGCCAGCACCTCGCGGTCCGTCGGCACGACGTACGGCGGCGGGGTCACGAGCACGCCGTCGAGGCCGGCGGCCTGCGCGGCCCGCGCGTGCTGCACCGACTCGGCGGCCGTGTAGGCGTTGCACCCGCCCAGCACGGTGATGCGTCCGTCGACGGCGCGGGCGCCCTCGCGGAACAGCGTGGCGCGCTCGTCGGCGGACATCGAGAACCACTCACCCGTGGTGCCGGCCAGCACGACGCCGTGCATGCCCTGCCCGACGAGCCACTCGAGCTGCGCGCCGAGGGCGTCCAGGTCGAGCGCGCCGTCGCGGTCGAACGGGGTGGTGACGGCGGGGAGGTACCCGTGCCAGTCGACGTCGTGGCGGTCCATGGTGCTCCAGGAGGGCGGCGCGGGGTGGCGCGCGGTGTCAGGGGGTGGGTGGGGAGACCGTCAGCAGGAAGGCGGCCGGCGCGTCGGACTCGTTGGCGTACCGGTGCGGCTGGCGGGAGTCGAACGTGATGGCCTCGCCCGCCTGCAGTGCGTGCTGCGTGTCGCCGACGGTCACGGTGATCGCGCCGTCGAGCACGTAGACGCACTCGGTCGACTCGTGGCCCCAGGCGTGCTCGGAGCTGACGTCACCGGGCGCGAGCTGCGCGCGCAGCACCTCGAAGTCGCCGCGGCCCGGGGTGATCCGCTCGTAGGTGATGAGGCCGGCCGGTGCGGCCATGCGGAACCGCTCGCCGGGGCGCGAGACGTGCACGGCGGGGGCGTCGGGGTCGCGGAAGAGGGTGGCCATGTCGGCCTCGAACACCTGGGCGAGCTTGCGCAGGGTCGTGACGCTCGGGTCGGTGCGGCCGTTCTCGATCTGGCTGAGGAGGGCGGTCGACAGCCCGGTCGCGTCCGCGACCTGCCGCAGCGTCAGGGCGTGCTGGTGGCGGAGCGCGCGTAGGCGGTGTCCCAGCATGTGGCCTCCGAACCGGTGCGAATCACGCGAATGTGTTTCGTCTTGGTGAACACGTTTGATCAGACTGTACGTCCGGCGCGCGCCTGTGGTGTCATCAGCCGCACACGGCGTCCCCCCCACGCCACCGACACACAGGGCCGGTCCCACAGCGCCGCGGGACCCGGCACGGACGGAGAAGCATGCAGCGACACACCCCCCGAGGTCGCGCGCACCTCGCGCTGGCCGCCGTGGCGGCCCTGACGCTCGCCGGGTGCACCGCCGGGTCCGCCGGCGGCGCCGGTGGCGCGGCCGGTGACAGCACCGACGGGCCCGCGACCGGCGGCACCCTCACGGTGGCGAACTCGTTCGTCGTCAAGAACCTCGACCCCGCCCAGGTGTACGAGGCGACGGGCGCGATGGCCGTGCACGCCATGTACGACACCCTCGTGACCTTCGAGGGCTCCGACGTCTCGGACCCGCAGCCGCTGCTGGCGGAGAGCTGGGAGTCCAACGACGACGCGACCGAGTTCACGTTCACGCTGCGCGACGACGTCGTCTTCTCCGACGGCTCCGAGCTCACGGCCGACGACGTCGTGTTCAGCCTCAACCGCCTGGTCAACCTCAAGGGCAGCCCGTCCGTGACGGTCCAGGGCTTCAGCGCCTCGTCGCCGCAGGACGGCGTCGTCGTCGTCACCACCGAGACGCCGAACCCGAACGTCCCCACGATCCTGGCGATGCCCGCCACGAGCATCGTCAACGCCGAGACGGCACGTGCCAACGGCGCGACGGACGCGGCCGACGCCGCCGAGTCCGACTCCGCGACGTCCTTCATGGACGGCGAGTCGATCGGCTCGGGCCCGTACGTGCTCGACGCGTTCGACCCGGCGTCCGAGATCGTCCTGACGGCCAACCCCGAGTACTGGGGCGAGGCGCCGGCGTACGAGCGCATCGTCATCCAGAACGTCGAGGCGCAGAACCAGAAGATGAGCGTCGAGCGCGCGGGCCGCGACTTCGTCGCGCTCGACCTGTCGGGCCGCATGCTCGAGGACCTCGGCGACGAGCTGCAGGTCTCCAGCACGCAGGACACGTTCTACTTCCTCACGCTGCACCAGGACCCCGCGGTCAGCGAGATCACCTCGAACCTCGAGTTCGTCCGTGCGCTGCGCGCGTCGATCGACTACGAGGGCCTCGCGGCGCTGTTCGGCTCCGAGGCGCGTCCCGCCGCGGGCATGGTCCCCACGGCGTTCGCCGGTGCGCTGCCGGAGTCCGAGTCGAAGGCGCAGGACCTCGATGCCGCGAAGCAGCACCTCGCGGCCTCGGGCGTCGCCGACCCGAGCGTCACCCTGATGTTCCCGGCCATGACGTACCGGGGCGTCGACCTGGCGACCATCGCCACCAAGGTGCAGAACGACGCCGCGCAGGCCGGCATCACGGTGCAGCTCGACCCCCAGCCCATCGCGTCGTTCCTCGACGCGCAGACGGCGGGCAAGGTCGCGTTCCGGTTCAGCCCGCAGTCGCTGAACTACCCGGTCGCCTCGTCGCTGGTGAACAACTTCCACCCCGGCCAGACCAGCGCCGAGCGCACCGGCTGGACGCTCGAGCGGGCCACGCCCGAGGCCGTCGCCGCGGGTGACCGCGTGCGGGCAGCGCTCGACACCGCCGAGCAGGACGCGGCCATGCAGGACTGGCAGCGCGTGCTCGACGAGGACGGGCCGTACATCCCGCTCGCGTACAACTCGGGCGTCGTCGTCTCGACGTCCGACCTCGTGGGCGCGGACTACTCGCCGGCCGGGTGGCAGGTCGACCTGCGCGCCGTGGCGCGTCGATGACGCGCGGTGTCGCCCCGTCGGGGAGCGACACCACCGCCCGGCAGGACCGTACGGAGGGCGGGGTGACCACCACCCCGCCCTCCGGCGGTGCCCCCGCCCGGGACCGGTGGCGTGGCGTCACCCGTGCGGCCCGCTACATCTCGCGCCGCGTCGCGATCACCCTGACGCTGCTGCTCGGCGTCACGGTCATGACCTTCCTCATCGTCCAGGCCGTGCCCGGCGACGCCGCGTCGGCCAACCTGTCCGAGACGGCGCTGAACGACCCCGAGGTCGTCGCCGCGTACCGCGCCAAGTGGGGGCTCGACCAGCCGCTGCCGGTGCAGTACTGGGTGTACCTGACCCACGTGCTGCAGGGCGACCTCGGCATCTCCCAGCAGACCGGCCGCTCCGTGCTGGGCGACCTGCTCACCTACGTGCCCGCGACCCTCGAGATCGCGCTGCCGGCGATGCTGCTCGCGGTGGTCATCGGCACCGCCGTCGGCCTCTACGCGGCCGTGCACCACGACCGCACGGGTGACCAGGTCGTGCGCGTCGGCACCCTCGTCGGGCTCTCGACGCCGTCGTTCTGGCTCTCGCTCGTCGTCCTGTACGTCTTCTTCTACGTGCTGGGCGTCAGCCCGTCGGGCGGTCGGCTCAGCACGTGGATCGTGCCGCCCGAGCGCGTCACGGGCATGATGACCGTCGACGCCGCGCTTGCCGGCCGGTGGGACGTGTGGTGGGACGCCGTGCAGCACCTCGCGCTGCCGGTGCTCGTGCTGACGACGCTCACGGTCGCGGTGCTCACGCGCTTCGTGCGCTCGGCGATGCTCGAGGTGCTCGACGCCGACTACATCCGCGCCGCGCGGGCCAAGGGCCTGCCGGAGCGCACCATCCTGCGCCGCCACGTGCTGCGCGCCGGGCTCGTGCCCGTCATCACCGTCAGCGGCCTGGCGTTCGCCTCCCTGCTGTCGGGCACCGTGCTCGTCGAGCAGATCTTCGGCTGGCCCGGCGTCGGGCAGTACGCCTACCGGGCGGCGAGCGGGCTCGACATGCCCGCGATCATGGGCGTCAGCCTCTTCGTCGCGCTCGTGTACACGGCCGTCAACCTCGGCGTCGACCTGCTGTACGGCGTCATCGACCCACGGATCAGGGTGTCATGAGCTTCGAGGTCCAGCGTCCTGCCCCGGTGCCCACCGACGCGTCCGGTGACGCCCCGGGAGGCCCGGTCGACCGGCGCACCGCCCGCGCGCTCGCGCGCCGCACGTGGCCGCAGCGTCTGCGCGTCCCGTCCGTGCACGGCATCTGGCGCCAGCCCGCGGTCGTGGTCGCGCTCGTCATCGTCGTCGGCTGGCTCGTCGTGGCCGCGCTCGCGACGTGGATCGCCCCGATCGACCCGATCGCGCAGTCGCCCGACATGTACGCGCCGCCGTCGGCCGCGCACCCGTTCGGCACCGACGAGCTCGGGCGTGACGTGCTCAGCCGCGTGCTGCACGGTGCGCGCCTGTCGCTGCCGCTCGCGTTCGTCATCGTGCTGGGGTCGCTCGCCGTCGGCGGGCTGCTCGGCCTGGTGGCCGGCTACCTGGGCCGCGTCGCCGACGAGGTCATCATGCGCGTGACCGACCTCTTCTTCGCGTTCCCGCAGATCATCCTGGCCATGGCGGTGTCGGCGGCGTTCGGGCCGAGCACGCGCAACGCGGTCCTGGCGCTGATCCTGGTGTCCTGGCCGACGTACACGCGCGTCATCCGGTCCGCGGTCCTCAGCATCCGCGGGTCGGACTACCTCGCGGCCTCCCGCATGCTGGGCGTCGGGCCCGTGCAGGCGCTGCGCCGCGACGTCGTCCCGAACTCCGTGGGCCCGGCCGTCGTGCTCGCGACCCTCGAGCTCGGCAACGCGGTGCTCATGCTCGCGGCGCTGTCCTTCCTCGGTCTCGGCCCCCGCCCGCCCGCGCCGGAGTGGGGCGCCATGATCGCCGGGGGCTCGCGGGACCTGTCGATGTGGTGGGTCAGCGTGTTCCCCGGTCTGGCCATCCTCACCGTCGTCCTGGCCTTCAACGTCCTCGGCGACGCGCTGCGCGACCGTCTCGACCCCCGGCACGCGAAGGGCATGTCATGACCCGTCTGCTCGACGTCCAGGACCTGGCCGTCGCCCTGCCCGCCGCGGGTGGCGGCACCGTCCCCGTGATCCACCACGCGTCCCTGCACGTCGACGAGGGCGAGATCGTCGGCATCGCGGGCGAGTCCGGGTCCGGCAAGTCCATGACGGCGCAGGCGCTGCTGGGGCTGCTGCCCGACGGCGCCCAGGTGCGCGGCACGGCGCGGCTGGACGGCACGGACCTGCTCGCGCTGCGCGGTGCGCAGTGGAACGCGGTGCGCGGCAGGCAGGTCGCCATGGTCTTCCAGGACGCGACGTCCGCGCTGCACCCGATGCTGACGATCGGCCGGCAGCTCACCGAGCACATGCGCCTGCACCTGGGGCTCGACAAGCGCGCCGCGAACCGTCGCGCCGCCGAGCTGCTCGACCGCGTGCGCATCCCCGAGCCCGAGCGGACGCTCAAGGCCTACCCGCACCAGTTCTCCGGCGGCATGCGCCAGCGGGTGGCCATCGCCGCGGCGCTCGCGTGCAACCCGCGCCTGCTCATCGCCGACGAGCCGACGACGGCCCTCGACGTGACCGTCCAGGCGGGGATCCTCGAGCTGCTCGACGAGCTGCGGCGCGACATGGGCCTGTCGGTCCTGTTCATCACGCACGACCTGGGCGTGCTGGCCGCGCTGACGTCGCGGTCGTACGTCTTCTACGCCGGACGCGTCATGGAGCAGGCCCCGACCACGGACCTGCTGCTGGACCCGCGCCACCCGTACACCGCGGCGCTGCTGCGCGCCCGCCCGCACGCCGACGACTCCTGGGGTGCCGCCGGCACGCGCGGCACGCACGCCCTGACGACCATCCCGGGCACGCCCGCGACGCCCGCCACCGCGGGCCCCGGCTGCCCGTTCGCCCCGCGCTGCGCGTTCCGCGAGGACCGCTGCACCGACGCCCCGCCGCCGCTGCTGGCCGTGGCCCCCGGCCGCGGCGTGGCGTGCGTCGTCCAGCCCGACCTGCACGAGGTGCCCGCATGAGCCTGCTCGAGATCCGCGACGTCGAGGTCGAGTTCCGCTCGCGCAGCCGCGGCACCGTGCGCGCCGTCGACGGCGTCAGCCTCGACGTCGAGCGAGGCCAGGTCGTCGGGCTCGTCGGCGAGTCGGGGTGCGGCAAGTCGTCGCTGGCCCGGGCCGTCGTGGGGCTCGAGCCCGTGACGACCGGCTCGGTGCTGCTCGACGGCGCGCCCGTCGCACCGCTGCGGTGGCGCCGCCGCTCGGCGCACGACGTCCGCATGCAGATGGTCTTCCAGAACCCGTACGGGTCGCTCAACCCGCGCCGCACGATCGGCTCGCAGCTGCGCGACGGCCTGCGCACGCCGGCCGCCGCGGCGGACCCCGACGGCGAGGTCCGCCGGCTGCTGGACCTCGTCGGCCTGGACGAGGACGCCGCGCAGCGGTACCCCCACCAGTTCTCCGGCGGGCAGCGCCAGCGCGTCGTCATCGCCCGCGCCCTGGCGGCCGACCCCGACGTGCTCGTCGCGGACGAGCCCGTCACGGCGCTCGACGCGTCGTCGCAGGCCCAGGTGGTCAACCTGCTGGTGCGCCTGGTGCGCGAGCTGGGCCTGGGGATGCTGTTCATCTCGCACGACCTGGCGCTGGTGCACGAGATCGCGGACGTCACCGCGGTGATGTACCTGGGCCGGATCGTCGAGTCCGGGCCGACCGGCCAGGTCTGGGCGTCGCCGCAGCACCCGTACACGCGCGCGCTCATCGACGCGCTGCCGCGCATCTCGGCGCACCCGACCCTGCCGGTCGGCCTGCGCGGCGAGGTGCCGGACGCGGCGCGCATCCCCACGGGCTGCCGGTTCCGGCCGCGCTGCCCGCGCGCGATGGACGTGTGCACGGGTGAGCCGCCGGTCGTGCAGATCGGTCAGCAGTGGTCGGCGTGCTGGTTGCACGCGCAGGAGACGGCCGGCACGGGTGCCGGCGTGACGGAGGGACGGGCATGAGCACGACACGGGGGACGGTCCTGACGGGCGCGACGGTCTGGGACGGCCTGACCGACGCGGCCGTGGCCGGCCAGGCGCTGCACCTGCTGCCGGACGGCACGCTGGGGGCGGTGGGCCCGGCGGCGCAGGTGGTGGCCGGTGCTCCGGACGCGACGGTCGTCGACCTCGCGGGTGCGGTCGTCGTGCCCGGCCTGGTCAACATGCACGTGCACCTGGGCCTCGCGTTGCCCGGAGCGATGCAGGACGCCGCGCAGGGCGCGGGCGACGCGACGCTCGCGCTGCTCATGGCCGGCAACGCCGCGCAGACGCTGCGCGCCGGCGTCACCACCGTGCGCCTGGTGGGGGAGACCAACTTCGCGGACATGGCGCTGCGCACCGCGATCCGCGCCGGTCACGTCCCCGGCCCGCGGATCTTCACCGCCGGTCACGCGCTGTGCTGCACGGGCGGTCACGGGCACGACTCCGACGCGATGGAGGCCGACGGCGCGGACGGGTTCCGGCGCGCGACGCGTGTGCAGCTGCGCGCGGGCGCGGACCTCATCAAGGTCTGCGTCTCCGGCGGCATCGCGGGGCTGCACGAGGCGATCGACACCCCGCAGATGACGGACGACGAGATGGCCGCCGTCATCTCGACCGCGCACGACTGGGGCCGCAAGGTCACGGCGCACGCGGGGCCGTCACCGGTCGTGGCGCGCGCCGTCGAGCTCGGCCTGGACTGCGTCGAGCACGGCTACGACCTCACGGCCGAGGTGTGCGCGCTCATGGCGGAGCGTGGCGTCGCGTACGTCCCGACCATCACCGTGAGCCGCTGCGAGGAGTTCTTCCGCGCCAACGGCGTGCCGCAGTGGATGATCGACCGCGCGCTGGGCGCGGGGCCGGTGCACTGGCAGTCGCTGCAGCACGCGATCGCGGCCGGCGTGACGATCATGATGGGCACCGACATGCCGCCGCAGGCGGACTACGACGGCACCACCGCGACCGTCCGCGAGATGGAGTTCATGGCCGAGGCGGGCATGACGCCGCTCGACGTCCTGCGCTCGGCGACGAGCGTGCCGGCGGGCTGGCTGGGCGGTGACGAGGTCGTCGGCCGCCTGGTGCCCGGTGCCGTGGCGGACCTGCTGGTGCTCGACGCCGACCCCGTCGCCGACGTGTCGGCGCTGCGCGGGATGCACGCCGTCGTCCAGGGCGGGCGCGTCGTGCGCGACGACCGCGGCGTGCTGACCGCGCTGGGCCGCCCGTGACGGCGCCCGACCCGGCGTCCGACGGTGCCACGACCGACCTGCACGACCTGCGCGTCGTCGTCGACCGCATCGAGGGCCGTTCGGTCTGCGGCATGCGGGTGGGTGACTGCCTCGAGCTGTCGCAGTCGCGCCTGACCATCCCCGCCGGGCAGCACTTCTGCCTCTACGCCCTGTCCGCCGTCCTGCCGCTGCTGCCCGCCAAGCAGCGGGACCTCGCGCCGGGCGACTGGCTCGCGCAGGACGCGTACGTGGCGTGCCCCGACCCCGAGGAGCGGCTGATCATGCGCATCGAGCGCACCGGCCGGTCGTCCGTCCCCACCGAGGAGCTCACGTGAGCGTGCCCCCCGACCGTCCCGTCCGGATCACGGTCGCCCTGCAGTCCGACAAGACGACCGCCGAGTACGGCGCGCTGGCCGAGCGCGTCGAGGGCCACGGCTTCGACGGCCTGTCCGTGTACGCCGACCTCGGGTTCCAGCCGCCGCTGCCCGCGCTGCTCGCGGCCGCCGCGCGCACGCGTTCGCTCACGCTCGGCCCGGCGTGCCTCAACCCGTACCTCACGCACCCCGTGGAGATCGCCGGCCAGGCCGCGACGCTCGACGAGGCGAGCGGCGGCCGGTCCTACCTCGGCCTGGCGCGCGGGTCGTGGCTCGACCGTGCGGGCGTCGTGCAGGACCGGCCCGTGGCGGCGCTGGAGGACACGGTCGCGATCGTGCGGCGCCTGCTCGCGGGCGACGACTCGGGCTACGAGGGCACGGTGCACTCGCTGCCCGCCGGCACGGGCCTGCACTACCGGCCGCTGCGGCCGGTCGTCGAGGTGCTGCTGGGCGTGTGGGGCCCGCGCGGCGCGCGCCTCGCGGGGCGGATCGCCGACGAGGTGAAGATCGGCGGCTCGACGAACCCCGACATGGTGCGGCTCATGCGCACGTGGCTCGACGACGCGTCGGTGGCCGCGGGTCGCGGCGCCGGTGCGGTCGGCGTCGTCGCCGGGGCCGTCACGGTGGTCGACGAGGACGGCGCCCTGGCCCGTCGCGTCGCGCGCCGCGAGGTCGCGATGTACGTCGACGTGGTCGCGGCCCTCGACCCGACGGTCGACGTCGACCCCGCGCTGCTGCACCGGCTGCACGACCTGCTGGCGGCCGGAGCGCTCGACGAGGCCGGTGCGCTGCTGCCTGACGACCTGCTGGACCGCTTCTGCTTCGCCGGCACGCCGCAGGCGGTGGCCGAGCGGACCGTCGCGCTGGTCGAGGCGGGCGCGACGCGCGTCGAGTTCGGCACGCCGCACGGGCTGAGCGGCCCCGGCGGCATCGACCTGCTGGGCTCGGCCGTGCTGCCCGCCGTCCGCGAGGCGCTGGGTGCCACGGCGGGGGTGCCCGCGTGACGACCCGTGCCGTCCTGGACGTCTACGTCGCCGACCTGGCGCGCCTCGACCCGGACGCGGCCGAGGCACTGGGCCGCACCGGCGTCATGCGCGTGCCGGACCTGTCGCCCGACGCGTTCGCCGCGCGGAACGACCTCGACCGCCGCACGCTCGCCGCGCTGCGCGCCGCACCCGCCGACGGCCCGGACGCGACCCTGCGCCTGGCCGCGCTCGAGCGCCTCGGCAGCGACGTCGCGCTCGACGAGGTCGGCTTCACGCGCCGGCTGCTCGCGCCGCTGGCCACCCCCGTGCACCTGGTGCGGCAGGTCTTCGACGGCCTGCCGCGCGACACCGAGGCCGACTGGCACCGGTTCGCCGCGCACCTCGCGGAGGTGCCGCGCGCGCTCGAGCAGTACACGGCCACGCTGCACGACGCGGCGGACCGTGGGCACGTCGTCGCCGTGCGTCAGGTGCAGGCCGTGGCCGACCAGTGCGACACCTGGGTGCGCGACGGCTACTACCCCGCCGCGGTGCGCGACTACCCGGGCGGCGACGCGGCGCTCGGCGTCGTGCTCTGCGAGCGAGCCGACGCGGCTGCCGCGGCGACCGCCCGGTTCGCGGCCGACCTGCGCTCCCGGCTCGCACCGCGCGCCGGGCGGGCCGACGGCGTGGGGCGCGACAGCTACGCCGTGACCAGCGCCGCGTTCCTCGGCACGTCGGTCGACCTCGACGACCTGTACGCCTGGGGCTGGGACGAGATCGCGCGGCTCCAGGGCCGTGCACGCGACCTCGCGCGCGTCGTCGTCGGGACGCCCGACGTCGCCGCGGCCGTCGCCGCGCTCGACGCCGACGTCGCACGGCACGTCCAGGTCGGCGCACCGCTCGAGCGGTGG
Organism: Cellulomonas dongxiuzhuiae; assembly: GCF_018623035.1. Classification (NCBI taxonomy): domain Bacteria; kingdom Bacillati; phylum Actinomycetota; class Actinomycetes; order Micrococcales; family Cellulomonadaceae; genus Cellulomonas; species Cellulomonas dongxiuzhuiae. The sequence goes on along the minus strand of NZ_CP076023.1, from coordinate 3,168,750 downwards.
CTGCAGGACCGGCTCGACGCCGTCACCGACGCCGTCGACGGCCGCTGGTTCGACGTCCCGGCGGCCCACCGCCGCGTCGAGGCCCGCCTGACCACGGCCGCGTCGGGCGTCATGTACTACACGCCGGCCGACGCCGCGGGCACCCGCCCGGGCCGCGTGTGGTGGACCGTGCCGCCGGGCACGGCGCACGTCGCCACGTGGCGCGACGTGTCGACCGTCCACCACGAGGGCGTCCCGGGGCACCACCTGCAGCACGCGATCACGTACGGGCTGGACCTGCACCCGTGGCAGCGGCTGCTGTGCCACGTCCACGGGTACGCCGAGGGCTGGGCGCACCACGCCGAGCACCTCGCGGAGGACATCGGCCTGCTCGACGACCCGGGTGAGCGGCTCGGCGCGGTGTTCGCGCAGCTGTGGCGCGCGTGCCGCATCGTCATCGACATCGGACTGCACCTGGACCTGCCCATCCCGTCCGGGACGGGCGTGCGCTGCCTCGACGGTCAGCCCCGCTGGACCCCGGAGCTCGGGGTGCAGGTGCTGCAGGAGGTCGCCGAGGTGGACCCCACGACCGCGCGCTTCGAGGTCGACCGCTACCTGGGCTGGCCCGGGCAGGCGCTGGCCTTCAAGGTCGGCGCCCGGCTGTGGCAGCAGGTCCGCGACGAGGTCGGCGACCTCGACCTCAAGACGTTCCACATGACCGCGCTCGGCCTGGGCCCCATGGGCCTGGGGCCGCTGCGGACCGCCCTGACCAACGGTGCCCTGCGGGGCACCCCGTCCGACAGGACCGACGCATGACCACCGACGCCCGCGGCGAGATCGTCTCCCGCATCTCGACGATGTACGACGCGCTGGGCGACCGGCCGCGGTTCGACGCGCACCTGCACCCGGACGTGCTCATGTGGGAGTCGGACGCCGAGGGGCTCCTGCGCGGGCTGCCCGCGCTCGACACGCTGCGCGACGAGCGCCGTGCGCGTGCCGCCGACGGCCCGCGGCCGGTGTCGGTCGTGCCGCACGTGGTCGCCGCCGACGTGTGGGGCGACACGGGCGTGGTCCGCTACGAGCTGCACGCCACGTACGTCGACGGCACCCCCGACGAGGTCTTCCGCGTCACCGACGTGCTGCGCCGCGAGGACGGCACGTGGCGGATCGTGCACCACCACGCAGAGCGCCGGGACTGACCGGGCGCTCGTCGTCGGGCTGGTGGCCTGACGCGCCGACGGCGTCGTCACAGCAGCGCGCGCGCCCGGTCGTACTGCGGGGGCAGGGGCAGGTCGACGCCCAGGGCCAGCGCGGCCCGGTGGGGCCAGAACGGGTCGACGAGCAGCGGGCGGGCCAGCGCGACGGCGTCGGCGGACCCGCCGGCGACCACCTGCTCGGCCTGCGCCGGGTCGGTGATGGCGCCCACCGCGATCGTCGGCACGCCCGCCTCGGCCCGCACGCGTGCGGCGAGCGGCACCTGGTAGCCCGGCTCCACCGGGATGTGGACGCGCGGCAGGTTGCCGCCCGTCGAGACGTGCACCATGTCGACGCCCACGAGGTCGCGCGCGAGGCGCACGGTGTCGTCGCCCGTCCACCCGGCGGGCTCCACCCAGTCGGTCGCGGACACGCGCACCAGCACCGGCATGTCGTCGGGCACCGCGGCGCGCACGGCCGACGTGACCTCCCGGACGAGACGTGTGCGGTTCTCGAACGAGCCGCCGTACGCGTCGTCGCGCACGTTGGAGTCCGGGGAGCAGAACTGGTGCAGCAGGTAGCCGTGCGCGGCGTGCACCTCGACCACGTCGTACCCGGCGGCGACCGCGCGACGGGCCGCGGCGGCGAACGCCTCCACGACGCCGGCGATCGCGTCGGTCGTCAGCGGGACCGGCGTCGGGTGCCCGTCCGCGAACGGCACGGCGCTGGGCCCCACGACCGGCCAGCCGCCCGCGTCGGCGCCCAGCGGCCCGCCGCTGCGCCACGGGGCGTCGGTGCTCGCCTTGCGGCCCGCGTGCGCCAGCTGGATGCCCGCGGGCACCCCCTGCGCGTGCAGCAGGTCGACGACCCGCCGGTGCGCCGCGACCTGCGCGTCGTCCCAGATGCCCAGGTCGAAGGGGCTGATGCGCCCCTCGGGGACGACGGCCGTCGCCTCGACGATCACGAGGGCCGCGCCGCCCGCCGCGCGCGCACCGTAGTGCTGCACGTGCCAGTCGTTCGGCGCACCCGCGTCCGGGCCGTCGGCGGCGGCCGAGTACTGGCACATCGGCGCCATCCACACGCGGTGCGCGAACGTGGTGCCGCGCAGGGTGAGGGGCGAGAACAGGGCGGAGGGCATGTCCTCAGTCTGACCGGTGCCGCGGGACCCCGCGTCGGTCGCGGGCGTCACGTGGCGGACGTCACGGCCGGGCCGAGCATGGGCACGGCGACGCCGGCGTCTCAGCGGTGCGCGCGGTCCTGCTCGGAGGGCTCCGTCCAGCCCGACGCCTCCAGCGGCGAGCCTCCGGGCACGATCCGCTGCGCCGGAGAGGGCACGCGGACCGGGGGAGGCGTGCGCCGCACGAGGCCGAGGGCCAGAGCGAGCTCTCTCTCGCCGTGACGCCGGATGTCGCTCGCGGTCTCGGCGGTGCGCCTGGTCATCTCTCCTCCTCGCCGGACGGCGACGTGCGGGTGCTGCTACGCACATCGTCGGCACGCCGCCGGCCGGGCTCAAGGGACGCCGTCGGAGATGGTGCGGGGGGTGGTCCACGGGTTACCTCACGAGCGGACCGCCGGCTGCACGCCACGCCATGAGACCGCCCGCGAGGTCGACCACGTCGAAGCCCCGCTCCGTGAGCAGCCGCGCTGCACCGCGCGACAGCAGACCCGCGGTGCAGAACGTCACGATGAGCCGGTCGTCGGGGAGCTCGAGGGCTCGTGCCTCGAGGTCGCGCAGCGGCAGGTGCACGGCGCCGGGGACGTGCTGACGCGCCCACTCCCGCCCGCCGCGCACGTCCACCACCAGGGCCCCGGCCTCGACCAGACGCATCGCCTCGTGCGCGTCGACCGTCGGGATCCGCCGCAGCCGGTCGCGGAAGCTCATCGGCGTGCCTCGCGCCGCACGTTGCGCAGGGTGAGGACGCCGCCGACGACGGGGACGAGCGCGGCGAGCCGGGTGCGCAGCTGCAGGTCGCGGCCGAGCAGCGCGGTGACCGCGACCGTCAGGTAGAGGGCGCCGTGGACGGGGCCGAGCGCCGACGTGATGCCGTCGGCGTGGACCGTGACGAGGTTGCCCAGCAGCACCAGGACGCTGAGCGTCTCGAGCACGGACAGGACGTCGAGGACCCGCAGCAGCGGCCTCATGCCGCGGCCCCCGGCCGCACGACCATGAGCACGACGACGGTCGTCCAGAGCACGTTGAACACCCCGGCCAGCCCGCGCAGCGCGCGGAGCCGGGTGCCGTCGTCGGGCGTCTCGAGCGCCTCGCGCTGCAGGGGGGTGATGCGCAGGACGAGGACCCCGCCCGCGACGGCGGTGAGCACCATCGCGGCCGTCACCCAGACCTCCGAGAGCCGCCCCTGCACGCCCGCGAGCACGAGCCCGACGACGGGGACGGTCAGCGCGAGCGCACCGTACAGCCGGGTGACGCGGTGCAGCGCCGACGCGACGGCCGCGGCGCGCCCGACGTCGTCGCCGGGGGTGTGGTCGCGTGCGTCGACCACCGGGGCGTACCGGGGGAAGAGGCTGGTGGTGACGGCGACCGGGCCGACGAAGAGGATGCCCGCGACGACGTGCGCGGCGAGCAGGAGGCGTTCCATACCTTCAGTCTAACTGAAGGTTGCTCCTCATCGCCCGCAGCTCGTCGCGCAACGCGTCGACGAGGCCGGGGTGGGACGCGGAGAACCGGGCGTCGAGCTCGGTCACCCGGGCGCCCGCCTCCGCGAGCAGCTGCTCACCCGCCGCCGTCACGCGCAGCCGCGACGCGGACCCGGCGTGCGCGGTCGCGTCCTGCACGAGACCCGCAGCGGCGAACGCCGCGACCGTCGCGTGCGCGCTCTGCACGGTGATGCGCGAGCGGCGCGCGAGATCGCTGAACGAGATGCCCGGCGTCCCGCGGATGTGCCCGAGCAGCCCGTACTTGCGGGTCGTCAGGCCCAGGGGCTTGAGCGCGTCGGTGAGCGCCGCGTCCCAGGCGCGCGAGAGCGTCAGGAGGGTCACCGTGGGGCTGAACGGCGGTTCCTGGGGCATGTCCGCAGGCTAACGGCGCAAGGCTCGTGGCACCGTCCCGTGACCCGCGCGCCGCCGGCCGTGCAACCCCGTTAGCGCTGAGTCGCCACTCGCCTCACGGCCGGCTCCGCCCAGCCCGACGCCTCGAGCGGCGAACGGCCGGGGACGATCTGCTGCGCGAACGAGGGCAGCCGCACCGGCGGGGGCGTGCGTCGCGCGAGGCCGAGGGCCACGGCGAGCGCCCGCTCGCCGTCCCGCCGGACGTCGCTCGCCGTGAGAGCGGTTGTTGTGCTCATCGCCGATCTCCTCCCCGGGCCGTGCGCTGATGTGCGTACGTCCCTCTATCGACAAGGAGGGGCGAGGGGCTGAGAAGATTCACCCCGGCCCGGTGACGAGTGGGGGCACACCCTCGAGCGCTTCGTCCGGCGCCACTCCGCCGTACCCGACCGACACCACGCGCAGCGAGAACGGTTTCGTCAGGGTTCGGTACCAGCTCGTCCACGCGTCGGGCGACGGGGGCGTGCGCATCCACGGGCTGGGGCTGAGTGAGAACGCGCTCGACGTTCGAATCGTCGGGTCGTGAAACGAGGAGAAGGACGCAGTGGCACAAGCAGCGGCGGCACAAGAGGTAGCAGTCCTACTCGAGGCGCTCGGGCAGGTCGCGTGGCCGGCCGATCGCGAGGTAGTGCTTCGGTTGGCCGAGGGCCTCGGCTGGAGAGTGACCCGCGCGAGCTCGGCGGGCCTCCGCTTCGTCACCTCTCTAGCCGTCGACGACCCTCGGGCGCGGGCGCTGCTCGGCGACGAAGCGGCGGGTACCTCGACACTCGAGTCCCTCACTGTGAACGTCTCCGACCGGGACGAGGCGGACGCCGCGGCCGTGCACGCTGCTTTCGAGAGCGTCTGCGCCTCCGTCGCCGACGTACTCGGGCCTGAGGTACGGCGCGATGCGTGGGAGTACCCCCGCCGCGCGTGGGACTTGGCGAGCGGTGGTCGAATCGTCCTGCAGGATCTGCACGATGTCGTGATCCTCAAGCTGCTCTCGCGCGACATGGCGGACCTCGAGCGTGACGAGGTGCGGCTGGGTATCGACCCGAACCGTGTACCTGGAACGGGCCACGACGACCTCGAGAACGCGCTGCGCCAGGTGCGCCGCTGTGGCCGATCCGAAGGTCGGGGCCAATAGGTGAACGTGCAGGTCAGGAGGGAGTCAGGTGGGCCCCGTGGGGATCGAACCCACAACCCGCGGATTAAAAGTCCGCTGCTCTGCCAATTGAGCTAGAGGCCCGGGACGAGCACTCATTCACTGAGACAAGGATCGAGAGAACTCGAGAGAGAACCCCTGGTCAGCCGTGCAGGTCCGCGCACCCAGGGTACGCGGCGGGGTCGTCCGACTGGGCGCGTTCGTGGCTGCGGCCTCCTCGGCGTTCAGGACCACTCACGCCGCCCGTTGCTCGTGTCTCGCCGATGTCTTCGACCGGACACGCACGCCCCTGGGTACGGCTGAGGGGCCGGCCACCTTCGGGACGCGCACCGGAGGTGCCCCGGTCTCGCCCGCGCATCCCTACTCCTGGACATCTGTCCAAGATCACCCGTTCGGCAGGCGAAACGGACAACAAAGACATCCTAAATTCATGGCGCCCGGGCAAACCGGGAGTCATCGGATCCATTCCCCCCACCGGAGCCTCACAGCCCGGTGCGTCGACCCCGTCGGCGGATCCGTCCACGAGAGGACCTCCATGAACAAGCGCACCACTCGCGTCGTCGGATTCGTCGGCTCCGTCGCCGCGACCGTCGGCCTCCTCGCGCTGGCCGCCACCGGCACGGGCGCCTACTTCTCCGACACCGAGACGGGCACCATCAAGGGCACCGTCGGCTCCATCACGGTCAACGCCGACCTGGACGTCGACCTGGGCACCGTCCTGCCCGGCGACACGGTCTCAAGCGCGACCACGGTGACGAACACCGGCAACAGCCCGGTGGACCTCTGGGTGTCGATCCCGGCGGTGGTGAGGGCGCAGCACGCGCTCATCGACCTCAACGTGAACGGGACCAACGTGCTCACTGCCGACTACGTGAACGTCGGGCGGCTCGACGTCGGCGGGCAGGCGACGCTGCCGGTCGTGCTGAGCGTCGACAGCTCGGTCGACAACGACAGCCACGGCGCCCTCCAGGGCCTGAACCTCAGCACCGGCTACAAGGTCGTCGCGACGCAGATCAACGTCCACCCCGCCTCCTGATCCGACTCGGCACTCCGACCGGGGCGGGCGTTCTCCCCGCCCGCCCCGGTCGTCCTCCGGAGGTTCCTGTGCTCGTCCTCAAGCGTCTGACCAGGGTCGTCGCCGTCGTGCTCGTGCTCGGCACCGTCACCACAGGAGCCGTCCTGTGGTTCTCGGGGCACCGGATGTTCGCGGTGGCCTCCGCGTCGATGACCCCGGCGCTGCCCGTGGGCGACCTCGTGCTCACCGCACCGCCCCGTGACGTCGAGATCGGCGACGTCGTGACGTTCCCGGCCCCGCAGGGCGCCCGGTACGGCTACGTGACGCACCGCGTCGCCCGCGTCGACAGCAGCACCGACGGCGGGTCCCTGACGACCCGTGGCGACGCCAACGAGACGGTCGACCCGTCGCCGGTCGACGCCGCGGACGTCGTCGGCGTCGTGCATGGCCAGATCCCGCGTGCCGGCTACGCACTCGTCTTCCTGCAGCAGCCGGCGGGTCTCGCCGCCGTCGTCACGGGCCTGTTCTCGGTGGCGCTGCTGTGGGACCTGTTCTTCCCGGAGCAGCCGCACGCAGCTGCGGCCCGGCCGCAGCGCGCCGCCCTGCCCCGCGGTCCGGTCCGCCCGAACGAGGCCGCGGTCGCGACGTAGCGGCGGTGCGAAGGTCATCGGACTGGTTCGGGGACCGGTAGCCCAGGCCGGAGTGGCGTCGGACCGGGTTGTAGAAGCCTTCGATCCATTCGAAGATCGCCGAGGGCAGCTCCACGCGGGAGGCCCAGGAGCGCCGGTCCACAAGCTCGCGCTGCATGGTCGACCAGAACGACTCGATCATCGTGTTGTCCACGCTCGAGGCGACCCGGCCCATGGATCCGAGCAGGCCTGCCGAGCGCAGCCGGTGCCCGAAGATCCAGGACGTGTACTGCGCTCCGCGATCCGCGTGCACGATCGCAGCACCGTTGCCGCCGCCATGGCACACCGGGCCACGCGCCCGTCCATGCCGCGGACGCTAGCGCAGCCTCCGCGAGGGCGGGGGCGTTCTGCGAGGACGCGCGACGACGTCACCCCGGTGGGCCGCGGGTGACCGACGCGGGGACAGCGGCGCGGACGCTCAGCAGCGCGGCGCGGGCTCGTCGATCCGCGGTGTCGACGCGCCGGCGGCCGGGTAGATCCGCGTGATCGACAGGACGGCCGTCGTGCTGCTCGGGTTGGTCACCTGGTGCGGCCCGACCTCGGTGAACGCGTCGCCGGGGCCGAACCGCTGCGACGTGCACCCGGTCTGCCGGACGACCTCGCCCGACCGGACGACCACCACGACGATCCCCGGGTGCGAGTGCCACCCGGAGAAGGCGCCGGGCGGGTAGGTGAGGTCGAAGGTCGTGACGTCGGTCGGCCCGTGGCTCATGAGCCGCACGCCGTCCTGCTGGACCTTGAGGACGCCGCGGCCCGCGCTGCCGTCCAGGCGGCCGGTCACGGAGTCGGTGGTGACGGTGGTGCCGGAGCCGGGCGTGCCGACGGCCGCGGTGACGATCGTGACGGTGCCGACGGCGACGAGCGCGCCGGCGGTGAGGACAGGACGAAGACGCATGGCGGTGCCTCCCTGCGGATCACGGCGTACGCCACGGCGCGCGCGGGACGACGCCGGCGAGCGTGCGCGGCCAGGCTGACGGCGGCGCGGGCCCGGCCCGTGCGCCGTGGCGGCGCCGTGCGGCGTCGCGGACGTCGCGGCGGACCGCGACCGCGCGGCCGTGCTCGACCACGGCCCTCCGGGCACGGTCCTCCTGCGCGGAGCGGACCGTCAAGACCTGCGCGTCACCGGGCGCGGGCGCTCGCGGTCCGTCGTGCGGCGCGCCCGTACCCCGGTCACTCCCGCCCCATCGCCCCCGCATCCAGCAACCGGCGGTACCCGCCGTCGGCCACCGCGGCGAGCTCGTCGTGCGGACCCTCCTGGGCGACGCGGCCGTGCTCCAGGACGACGATGCGGTCGGCGTCGCGGACCGTCGACAGCCGGTGCGCGATCATCACGACCCCGGCGCCGGCGAACAGCGTGGCCATCGCGGCGCGGACGCGCTGCTCCGTGGCGGTGTCCAGGTGGGCGGTCGGCTCGTCGAGCACCACGAGCGCGGGGCGCCGGAGCGCGGCGCGGGCGATCGCGAGGCGCTGGCGCTCGCCGCCGGACAGGCGGTGTCCCTTCTCGCCGATGACCGCGTCGAGGCCGTCGTCGAGCCCGCGCACCAGGTCACCGAGGGCCACCTGCTCGCACACCGCGAGGAGCTCCTCGTCGGTGGCGTCGGGGCGCGCGTAGCGCAGGTTCTCCCGCACGGAGGCGTGCAGCACGTACGGGTCCTGCGGGATGTACGCGATGAGCCCGGCGCGCTGCTTCTCGTCCAGGTCGGCCAGCGGCCGGCCGTCGACCTCGACGACACCGCTGTCCGCGTCGACGAGTCCGGCGATCACCGTGGCCAGCGTGGACTTCCCGGCGCCCGACGTCCCGACGACCGCGACGACCTCGCCGCGGCCCACCGTCAGGTCGATCCCGTCGAGGGCATCGGCCTCGACGCGCACGCCCGCCTCGGCGCGCGCGCCGTCGTCGCCGGACAGGCCGACCAGCGGCAGCCAGGGGATCGACAGCGCGTCGCCGGCGTGGGAGAGGCCCTCGATCGAGTACGACGACACCGCCGGGTACCGGAACCTCAGGTCACGCGTCCGCAGGGCGGGCGCCGGAGCGGTCCCTCCGTCGTCGGCGTCCGCCGTCGGGCCGTCGGCCGTCCCCGTTGCCGGGGCCCTTGCCGCCCGGTCGCGTTCCGGCTCGGTGGCGAGCACCGCCTCGACCCGGTCGAGCGCGATCGACGAGCGCATCCGGGGGTAGCGGGTGTTGAGCAGCCGCTGCACCGGTGCCTGGAGCTGCTGCAGGTAGAGCACGATGAGGATGACGCTGCCGACGGTCACGTCCTGCTCCGTCACGAGCCACACGCCCATCGCCAGCGCGCCCGCGGTGATGAGCACGAACGCGGTCCCGTAGCTCGCGCCCGACGTCGCGGCGGCGCGGCTGATGCCGGTGGACAGGCCGGCCAGCGCGGCGGACCGCTCCTGGAAGGTCGCCTGCTCCCGGGCGGTCTGCCCGTTCTGCCGCGCGAGCACGGCGCCGTCGCGGCTGACGAACGTCTCGGCGGTCGACGACAGCTCCTTGACGACGTCGAAAGACTTCGCGATGAGCTCGTTGATCCGCGCCTCGGCCTTGCGCACGTACGCGATGGCGACCGGGATCACGACGAGCAGCAGCACCAGGCGCGGGTCGATGAACGCGACGATGACCAGGGACGTGGCGATAGTGGTGACGCTGGAGACCACCACGGGGATCACCGAGGTGTACATCTCCTCGGCGCCGTTGACGTCGTTGGTGAGGCGGCTGACGACTGCGCCGGGCCGGACCGTCGTGTAGAAGTGGATCGGCATCGTGGTCAGGCGCCGGAACATCGCCGAGCGCAGGTCCGCGATGACCAGGCCCGCGGCCGCGGTCGCGGTCACGCTCGCGGCCCACGTCGACCACACGCCGAGCAGCCCCAGCCCCGCCATCCCGGCGATCTGTCCGAAGGCCTGCGCCGTGCCGGTCCGTCCCTCGATCAGCCCGTCGACGACCGCCCGCAGCAGGAGCACCTGGAACAGCGGCGCGACCCCGCCGACGACCTGGAAGACGTACGACACGACGAACCGTCCCCGGTGGGCACGGACCATCTCCTGGACACGCGGCGTCCCTTTCGCGGTGTCGTCGGGGCGCCTCACGGCCGGTCTGCCCAGCGGTGCGTGGCGATCGTGGGCCTCCTCGTCCGGGCGGCGCCGCACGCCACAGGTACTGCTGGTCAGCGGAAACCGGACCATAGCGTCCGGACCGGGACGAGGGACAGGGTTTTCGCCCGGTCTCAGACCCAGATCGCGGCCGGCCACCCGTCGGAGAACACCTCGGGCGGATCCGGGAGCGCCAGCGCGTCGCCGACCGCCCGGCGGCGCGCCGTCCAGGCCACGGCGGCTGCGTCCAGCACGTCGTCGGCGCCTGCCCCGGGTCGTCTGACGGGCTCGCCGAGCCGGATGCCGTGGGCGCGCAGGGTGGCGAGGCGCTCGTCGAGCCCCGCGCGCGTGGACTTGGCGTGGGCGAGGCTCGCGCCGTTCATCTCGGCGAAGCTCACCTCGGGGTGCACCTCGATCGCCGGGCACGGCGCCCGGCGCGCCCAGGCGTCCACCTCGAGCACCTTCGTCCGCAGGGCGTACGCCTGGATCGAGATGCCCGTGCCCGCGCGCGAGCGGTTCACCGCGACGGCTTCCGCGTGGGTCGCCGCCAGCAGCGCCTCACGGACCGGGGTGGTGAACACCGACGACGACCGGGCGCCCACGCGCCTGCGGGCCAGGGAGTCCGCCTCGCGCCGGCCGGCATCGGGCAGGCCGATGGGGATGTCGATGCCCACGACGTCGAGACGGGCGTCGCGTCCGGCGACGTCGACGAGCTCGTCGATCCGCGGCGCCACGTGGACGGCCACGTCGTCGCCGGCCAGGACCACCCCGACCCAGCCGCGGGGGCAGCCGTCCACGCCGAGCACGCGCACGGCGTCGGGACCGCCCGCCCCGACCGCCCGGTCGGTGCTCGGCGCCGGCGGCAGGTCGTCGCGCGTCGACGTGGGGTGGTGACGTACCGCGTCGAGGACGGTGTGCCACTCCGCACCCAGGGACCCGCCGCCGGCGAAGTAGTCGTGCCGTTGCAGGAGGAACGCCCACCCGCGCAGCAGGTCCACGCCGCACCAGGAGGGCGTGCGGCCGGTCGAGGCGAACTCGTCACGGGCTGGCTGCAGGAGGCGCTCGAGCGCACCGGGGTCCGAGGTGAGCCGCTCGTAGCCGTTGTAGGACATGGCCCAGCGGATCGCCGCCGTCGTGTCGTCAGCCGAGGGGCCGTCGGCCATCGTGGTCCTCTCGTCATCCAGTCCCGTGCGGCGGACGCTACATGGCGAAGGTCGCGGGGGTGGGGGACCGGCAGCTGCAGGGCACAGGGCGCCGCAGCAGCGCGGCTGGACCGGGCAGTGTCATCCGGCCGGTGGCGTGTCGCGGAAGGTGCCTGCCGTCCGCGCGTCTGAGCGGGCAGCCCCCGCGAAGGCGCCGCCGGAAGCGGTCAGACCGGACCGAATAGCGTATAAACGTCATGAAGGGCGCGCGAGCCCCGGACGGAGCTCTCGAACGAGAGTCCGCGGGGTGAGTCGTCGGTGACGTGAAGTCCGGGGGGACATGATGACGGGTCGACGTCTGGCGCGCTGGGGAGCGAGCCGCTGCGCAGCGGTCGCGGTGTTCGCAGGCCTTCTGCTGGCGCTCGGCGTCGCTCCGGCACCGGCGATCATCATCCTCGACCCGCCCCCCGTGACGCCCGTCGACCTTCCGGCCACCGACCTCGTCATCGCCACGCCTCCGAACGCCGTAGGTCAGAGACTCACAGGGTTCCTGCCCCCGGTGGGAGCGACGTTCGACCCGACGGCCGGCTACCCGAGCGGCAACCCCACGGGCTACGACCCCGGGAACCCCAGCTTCGCCGGCACCGGGCGGGTCGCGGTCGAGGACACCGGCGAGATCCTGCCGTTCTACTGCGTCCAGAGTCGCGTCGGGACGTTCTCGGGCCTCGGGTACACGAACACGACCTGGGCCGAGTCGAACGTGCAGAACACCGGCTACGTCGCCAGGATCGTCAACAGCTACTACCCCGTCGTCCCGACCGAGCCGGCCGCTGCCGCGAACGACAACCAGCGCGGAGCAGCCGTCCAGGCCGCGATCTGGTTCTTCACTGACGGCTACATCGTCTCCACGGCGGACCCGGTCAGACCGCTGGTGGAGTCCATCGTGGCCGCCACGCTCCTTGCCGGCCCGCTGGCGGAGCCGTCACCGCCCGCCATCGCGATCACGCCGGCGTCCGCCAGCGGCGCGGCGGGCGCCCTCGTCGGACCGCTCACGGTGACCGCCACGGCGACCGACGGCGCGCCGACCGACGCCACCCTGGACATCCCCGCCGGCGTCACCGCGTACTCCGACGCCGCGGGCACGGTCGAGGTCGCGAGCGGTGCGCCGGTCGCGTCGGGCACCCAGATCTGGTTGCGCGGCACTACGCCCGGAACGGTGTCCCTCGGCGCGACCGCGACGGTCGACGTCCCCGCCGGCACCATCTACCTCTACGACGGGAACACGCCGGGCCAGGCGGCCGCCCAGACGATCATGCTGGCGCAGACAGGGAACATCAAGGCGGACACGACCGCCGCGGTCGAGCTGTTCGCGGCGGGCTCGCTGGTGGTCGACAAGACGATCGCCGGGGCCGCGGCGGGCGCGCAGGGCGAGGTCGTCCTCGACGTCGCCTGCACGCTGGACGGGACCCCTGTGCTCGGCCAGAGCATCACCCTCCCCGCAGGCAGCCCCGCAGGCACGACCTCCAGCAGGTACGACGGGATACCGGTCGGCAGCGCCTGTACCGTCACGGAACCGACCACCGGGCAGACGGCCGCCCTCGGAGTCGTGACGGCCAGTACCGGTGACGTCACGATCACGGCCGACACCGACGCGGTCATCACCGTGACGAACACCTACGACCCTGCCCGGAACGCCGGATCGTCGGACGGGGCGCCGGCACTGGCCGTCACGGGCGCCGACTTCTCGCGCCCGCTGGCCGCGCTCGCCGTGGGCCTGCTGGTTGCCGGGCTCGCCCTGGTCGGTGCCTCGCGACGGTGGGGCACCCGCCGCGGGTGATGCTCTCGCCGGCACGGGTCCCCGAGGTCTCCCGGGGTCGCCGCGTCGTCGCCCGCGTGGCGTGGCACGCGCCGCACCACGCGGGCGAGGTGGTCACTCGATGTCGGAGAAGACCCCGGTGAACGGGGTCCCGCTGCCGACGAGACGCTGGCGGCAGGCCGCGCTCGAGCGCGAGGCCTACGAAGCGGCCGTCGACCAGGCCGACCCGCTCGATGCGCTGGCGCGCCTCGCGGAGTTCATCGGCACGGTGAGCTGCATGCCCTGCGTCCGCCGTTGCGCGTTCATCAACGCCGCCGCCGAGACGCCCGACCCCGACGACCCGGTGCGCATCGTCGTCGACTCCCAACGCCGTTGGACCCACGACCTGTTTGCGGCCGGGCACCACGCGGTACACGGTGACCCCGGTCGGGACGGGCTGCGCTGAACGCCGGCGTCAGGCTGGTTCCCGTTCGACGGTGAGCAGGTCGAGCCTGTCGCGTCGCTCCAGGGCTCGTGATCCGACGATTCAGGGCCCCGCCCACGCCACAGGCACTCAGGTCGGAGAGCGACACTTGCCCCCGACCCCGCCAGCGGGGCGTCGAGACGTCGGAACGGAGGAGAGGACCACCATGTCGACGCTGTCCCAGCCCGCCCGTCAGGCGCTGAGCGTGCTCGTCGAGGCGCACCTGAGCGCGTTCGGGAAGACGTACGTGAAGGCGCGTCTGCGTCACGCCCCCCCGCGCCGGGCGTACGCCCTCGCCACGGTGGTCGCGCTGGGCCTCGCTCCCGCACCCACCATGCGCGGCCCACGCCGCGAGTGGGCCACGGCGTGCGAGGAGGAGCTCATGGTGCGCCGGGCGCGCAGCGTCCTCCGCTGACCGTCGACCACGGCCCGGGCTCCGCCCTCGGGCCGCCGACCGCGGCGCAGGGCTTCCGGGCCCCGTCGGCGTGGGCCTCGGGATCGGTGCCCTGCGCCCGATCCGGCAGCGCGGCACGCGCGGACGCGGAGGTCGGTGCTCGACGGGCTGGTCACGGGGTCGCGGTAGCCGCCGCCCGACGTCCGGCGAGCAGCGCGGCGACCCCGGCGGTGAACACGACCCCGGACGCGGCGAGCGCCGCCGGCTCGTCGGCGGTACGCAGCACGGCCGCGCCGACGGCCGCGCCGGCGCCCATGGCGAGCACGGCGAGGGCCCGGTCGCGCCACTGGGTGCGGGTCTGGTGCCCGCCGCCGAGGCGGCTCTCGCGCGTCACGTTGGCCAGGGTGCTGGTCACGACGACCGTCGTGATGTCGGTGTTGCCCACGGGTCTGGCAGCCGCGACCTGCGCGCCCATGAGGGCGGCGAGCACCGCGGTGAGGGCGATCTCGGCCGGGGCGTGCAGGTGGCCGATCGCCGTCCACGCCGCGACGAGCACGAAGACCAGGGCCGCCCCGACGCCCAGCAGCACGCGCTGCGCGTCGGCAGGCCCGCGGGGTGCCCGGGCCCCACGACGCGCCCGCCGAGGACGGAGCCGAGGGCGAACCCGGCGAGCACGAACCCGTTGTTGAGCAGCGGCATGTCCGGCACGCCGACCAGTGCGAACGCGAGGAACAGCACGTTGCCGGTCATGTTGCCGGTGAACACGCCGTCGAGGGCGAGATAGCTGACGGCGTCGGTCGCGCCCGTCGCGGCGGTCAGCAGCAGCAGGCCCGAGGTGAACAGGCCGCCGGCGGTGGGGCGGCGCATCAGGTGTCCTTCAGCAGGGCGTGGATGGCGGTGAGGTGCACCGCGAGCGGGCCAGCAGCTAGAAGGAGGGCCCAACGCAGCACTGATGGCAGGCAGGTCGCGCCGTGGACTGCGGACTCCGAGGTGTTGAGCAAACGCAGGAAACTGCCGATACCGATCTCAGGCTCTGGAGGTGTGGTGGACGAGGAACTTGCTAACGAGCGGGTGTGGCATGCCTACGTGGACCGAGCAGCGGAGAGGTTTCTCGACCAGCAACTCGGTCCACGACAGGAACGTGCGGGCGCTGACGCGTTTGCAGCCGCCGCGCTTGCGGCGCACGCCGAGAGGCGAGCGGGTGAGGCCCTCGAACGATCGCTGGACAAGCAGCACTTCGTCGGCCGGATCGACGACGTGGCGGGCGAGGCCATATTCGTAGGTCGCTACCTCGTCCGTGACGACGGGGACCGACCTCTCTCCCACCGACGCGTCGTCGACGGCATCGCAGTAGTCAACTGGCAGGCGCGTGCAGCCAAACCGTTCTACACGGCCCGCCCCGGGGCTGATGTGGGCGTCGCGCGCCGGCGCCGATTCACGTTCGCAGACGGCACGGTCGCTTCATTCTCGGACGAGAGCTTCCTACCGGTCGTGCAGGACTCGGCACCGGCGATATCACCATCTCGAGCTCAATCGGGCACATCTGGCGCGCCTATTGCCGATACATCGGGCGGGCACCCGGACTCCTGGGACCAGGGCGGCCACGGACAGATGGACGCACTCCTTGCCGCACTTTCGCGCGGGCGTGAGCGTCACATGCGCGACATCGTGGCAACGATCCAGGCAGAGCAGTACGAACTCATGGAGCGCCCAGGACGCGGCATTCTCGCGGTCCAGGGGGCGCCCGGGACCGGCAAAACTGCCGTTGCTCTGCACCGGCTCTCGATGCTGCTGGTTCGCGACCCGCAGTTGTCCCGGACTGGCACGCTGCTGCTCGGACCGAGCAGCCAGTTCCTCGAGTACGTGGCACGCGTGCTACCGGATCTCGGCGACACCTCCGTTGATCAACGCACGATCGAGAACCTCACCTCGATACCGACGGCTCTCGAGGATGAGCCGTGGCCGATAGCGCACCTGAAGGGTGACGCTCGCATGGCACAGGTATTACAGCGCGCCGTCGACCTGCACGTGCACCTGCCCGACCGCCCGCTCGTCGTCCAGCTTGCCGACCATCGGCTCGAGCTTGGTCGAGGAGAGCTCGCTGACATCCTCGATGGGGTTCGCGCCGATGTGCGGCGTCATGACCAGCGTCGGTCGTTGTTCCTCGGCAGGGTGGTTTCAAGGCTGTCAGACGACTACATCGCGGCCATCGGTGGATCTGGTCGGCTCAAGTTCAGCCCCGTGCCGAATCCAATGAGCGCTCTTGAAGCGCTACCCGCGATCCGCCAGCTTGTCGAAAACGCGGTTCTACAGATCTCGGCCGAATCGGTCCTGGCCGACCTGTGGACACGGTCGGAGTTCTTGGTTAGGGCAGCCGACGCAATCCTGGACCCATCAGAGGTCCGTCTTCTGTGGTCCTGGGTGGATCGAGAGTGGGACCGCGATCGGTCGGCGGCGTCCAAGCCCGGGTGGGCGCGCGGTGATGTGCCGCTGCTTGATGAGCTTGCTGCCCTAATCGCGCACGACTCCCGGGCCGAGGTCTGGGGCCACATCGCTGTGGACGAGGCGCAGGACCTCACGCCGATGGAGCTGCGGCTGATCGGCAGGCGGGTGGCGACGGGCGGCGGGATCACCCTGCTCGGCGACCTCGCCCAAGCCTCCGGCCCGTGGACCCCGACTAACTGGCGCGACGTCGCGTATCACCTGGCCGTCGACGGCGCCGTGACCCTCGCTGAGCTCCGGATCGGATTCCGCCTCCCCACACGCGTGCTGAAGTTGGCGAACTCGATCCTTCCCTACACGGGCGCCGACGTTCCCGTCGGAGTCGCGGTTCGCGACGAGCCCGACGCGCTGGCAGACATCGCCGTGGCAACTGATGGCGGGGCCATCGAGCAGTCGGTCGCTGTTGCGCTGCAACGAGCAGGCTCTGGCCTTACAGTCCTGATCGGCACCGCATCGACGCTCGCGATGATCCCCCGCTCGGGCCGGGAGGCGTGTCATGCCGCCGGCGTCGAAGTCCTCGAGCCGCAGGAGGCCAAGGGACTCGAGTTCGACCACGTCATCACCCTCGAGCCTGAGTCGATCGTCGCTTCGGCGCCATCTCGTACGGCCGGCGCGCGGCTGCTCTACGTGGCAGTGACACGTGCCACCCGGAGTCTGACGATCGTGCGAAGTTCCGCGATGCCATTCGAGGAGGCCGGTACGGCTGCGCTGCACGCCGCGGCGGCAACGCCAGAACAAGGCCAGAACGACAGTGTGGCGCCAGAGAAGCGATCACGGATCACAACCTGGCTCTCGCGCGGGCGCTCATCTTGAGTGCGGTCCGAGCGCAGCCTTCGAGGGTGGCGGCGACGGTTTCGCGTGGGATCAACGATGGCTCCGACCGGCCAGTCAATCCGCCGCGTCGGGTGGTCCGCATTCCGGGAATCGGCGCCCCCCGTGGGATATCGAGCGACGTCCAGAGCTTCAAGGCCCGCGCCGTTGCCGCGGATGCCATGCGGAACTCCTCCACCCGCTGGGCGAGGGCTGCGACTGTTCAGAACGGGCGGCGCGCCTGGGCAGCGAGGATGTCGATGGAGGCGGTGCGCTCGGCGACGCGTCGGTGTCGCTCGACTCGGCGGCGATCAGCGCGGACGACGTCGTAACGACCTGGCCGAGGCACTCGCGAACCAGGCTGCTGTCTCCCTGGGCCCAGCCGGCGACGTACGGGACCGCGTAGGCGCTGCTGTCCATGCCGGCGTGGGTTGTGACGATGTAGGCGATGGGCTCGGCTCCGATCTCCGCCTGTCCGCGGTATCGGAGGTCGACGGCGTAGTCAGGGAATCGCGCGAAGTGGTCGGCTCGGATGTGCGCGAGGTCGTGGGCGAGGGTCTTGACAGCCTGCGCGGATGAGACGTCGTCGCGCACGCGCACATGACAGGTGCCCGGGTCGGTGTAGCCCTGGATGCCGGGCGGGCATGCACCTCGGTTGAGCGTGTACCCGGCGTCGTTGACGAGGCCGGCGAGGTGGCCCATAGATGGTCACGCAGCGCGGACTCCGTCTGATCGGCCCAGAAGTCCGAGTCCGAGACGGACCTACCGAACCCGGCCCCCACCGCCAGTCCACGGGCGCACTACCTGCGCCGGGTTCCTGACCCGAGCAGCCGCGTTCTACGCCTCCCACGGCATCACGGTCGAGAGCGTGATCAGCGACACGCCAGGAACTACCGGATCTCCCGGGATTTCCTCGAGGCGGCCGACCAACTCGGCATCCGCCTGAAGTTGATCCGGCCCTACTGCCCGTGGACCAACGGCAAGGTCGAACGCCTCAACCGCACCCTGGCCACCGAGTGGGCCTACTCACGCGTCTTCACCACCAACGCCGAACGCGCCGCCCTCTTGCCCCACTGGCTCGACCGCTACAACCTGGACCGACCCCACCTCGGCATCGGCGGCCTACGACCCATCGACCGCATCAACAACGCTGCGGGTCAGTACAGCTCGCGGCCACGGGCAGGCGCTGCCCGGCCCGCCGGTGGTGATGACGCGTCCGCGGCACGGCTGCGCGGGACGGCACGCTCGTACCCTCGCGGTCGAATGGTCCGACCGGTGTCTCGCCGTGGGTCGAGCCGGTAAAGACTACGTTTCCGAGTCCGAGAAGTCCTGTTCCTCCCGCGGGGGCGCGTCTACCTTCGGGCACATCGGCTGGACCATCCGGCCGACCGCACGGACGTCGGCGCGGCGGCACGCCGTTCCCCGGCCGGCGCCTCGGGCCCGCGACCGGAAGGCATGCGCGATGCTCCCCACGACGTCCCCCCGCAGGGCTGTCCCGGCCATGCCGTGCGGTGCGGCATGAGCCTGGGGACGACGACGGACCGCCCGACGCTGCAGCCCGGCCGGGGCGCGGTCCTGGGTGAGCACTACCTGCCCTCGCGCGTCGACGAGGTGCGCTGGGGCTGGCTCCCCAACGCCGACGCGTCCCCGGTGCTGCACGTCGCCGACGGTGCCACCGTCACCCTCGACACCGTGTCCCACGAGGGCCTGCTCCCCGACCAGGGCCGCGACCCCGCGCGCTACATCCGGCAGTTCGGCGACGTCGACGTGCTGGACGACGCCGTCGAGATCGCGGGCAGCGGGATCGCGCGCGGACCCGGGGACGGCCCCCACGTCGTCACCGGACCGATCGCCGTGGCAGGTGCCCGGCCCGGTGACGCGCTGCGGGTCGACGTCCTCGACCTCGCCCGCCGCGTGCCCTACGGGTTCGTCAGCAACCGGCACGGGTTCGGTGCGCTCGCGGGGGAGTACCCGCAGGACCGCGACTCGACGCCGACGCGACACGTCGACCGCATGATCACGAACGGCGCGGTGAGCCACTTCGCGTGGGTGGAGGAGCGCGCCGGGCGTGACGTCGGGGTCATGGACGCGGGCGGCGGGCGCACCGTGCAGTTCGCCCTCGCGCCGTTCCTCGGGCTCATGGGGACCGCGCCCGCGACGAGCGCGCCCGTGCCGTCGGTGCCGCCCGGCGACCACGGCGGCAACATCGACATCAAGCACGCGGGCGTCGGGGCCACGCTGTACCTGCCGGTCGCGGTCGACGGTGCCCTCTTCTACGCGGGTGACCCGCACTTCGCGCAGGGCAACGGCGAGGTCGCGCTCACCGCCCTCGAGGCGTCGCTGCGGGCGACCGTGCGGCTGAGCGTCGTCGCCGCGGCGGACCTGCCCGGCGTCCTGGGTGACGTGCGGATGCCGGTGGTGGAGACCGCGACGCACTGGATCCCGACCGGCATGGACCCCGACCTCGACGAGGCCATGCGCCAGGCCGTGCGCCACGCGGTGGCGTTCCTGCACGGGCGGTTCGGGGTGCCGCGCTCGGTCGCGCTGGCCTACCTGTCGGCGGCCGGCGACTTCGAGGTCAGCCAGGTGGTCGACGCGGTCAAGGGCGTGCACTGCCTCATCGCGAAGGCGGACTGGGCGGCCTGGACGTAGCCGCCCTGGTGGCGCGTCAGCCGGTGCGCGCCGCCAGGTAGCGCCGCACGGTCTCCGCCGCCACGGCGTGGTCGACGACGTCCGGCTCGCCCGACGTCGTCAGCGTGCCCACGACCTCGCCGTCGGCGCGCAGCGGCACGGACCCGCCGTGCGCCCTGAGCAGGCCGTGGTCGACGTCGGCGAGCTGGTCGAACGGCGTGCCCGCGGCCTCGTGGCGCCGGCGCACCAGCAGCGACGGCTCACCGAAGCGGTGCACGACCCGCGCCTTGCCCTCGAGCCACGGCAGGTTGCCCGCGCCCGTCGAGCCGGTCATGGCCAGGAAGACCGTCTCGCCGCCCAGCTCGACGCGCACCGCGAGGTTCGCGCCGCGCTCGCGGACCACGGCGACGGCCAGCAGGCCGAGGTCCACGGCGTCGTCCTGCGTGAACGCCGGGAGGTCGAGCCGGGGCTCGGCCTCGAGGTCGGCGACGGTGAAGGTGGGGAGCGCGGTCACGGGCCCATCCTGACGCACGTCGCCGGCGGCCGCGGCTCAGGCGGCACCCCTCACGGCCGCGCCACCCGCCGCGCGGCCCGCAGGTTCGCCTCCAGCCGGGCGCGGTCCTGCCGGGCGTGGTCGTGCCAGGCCGGGGTCCCCGGCGTGGTGCGCCACGACTCGCGCAGCGGGCTGTTGTCGACCGTGTCGTACCCGATCCGGTCGTACAGGTCCGTCACGAACGCGACGGCGTCGGGGCGCGCGAGCTGGCTGCCGACCTCGCCTGCGCCGATGATCGCGAGGGTCGTCACGCCGTGGTCCGCCGCGTGTGCGGGGCGTTGGCCACGGGCAGGCTCGCCGAGGCCAGCAGTGCGAGTGCCTCGGCGTCGCGGGTCCCGGGCTCGGGGTAGTAGACGACGAGGCGCAGGCCCTCGGCCCCGTCGACGCCGAGCCGTGCGCGCCGCAGGGTCAGCTCGCCGACGTCGGGGTGCACGAGCCGCAGGTCCGTCGTGCGCTGCCCGCGCACCTCGTGCCTTGCCCACTGGTCGCGGAAGTGGGCGCTGGCGGCCGTCAGCTCCTGCGTGAGCCGCACGAGGCCCGGGTCGTCGACGGCGCCGCCGGCGGACTGCCGCAGGCTCGCGACGTAGCACTCGGTCATGCTGCGCCAGTCGGGGAACGACGCCTGCTCGGCCGGGTCGAGCAGCAGGTCGCGCAGCTGGTTGCGCCCGGGCGTCAGGCCGGGCGACAGCGCGCGCGCCAGCCGGTTGGCCGCGAGCACGTCGAAGTACGGGCCCTCGACGAACGCCGGCTGGACGAGCGAGTCGAGCAGGACCTGCACGTCCTGCGGGACCTGCGGCACACGCGGGGCGCGCCGCCGCGGCGAGCCCGTGACCAGCGACAGCAGGTGCGCGCGGTGCGCGTCGTCGAGCTGCAGGACGCGCGCGATCGCCTCGAGCACCTGCACGGACGGGTGGCGGTCGCGGCCGCGCTCGAGGCGCAGGTAGTAGTCGGCGCTGATGCCGGCGAGCATCGCGACCTCCTCACGCCGCAGGCCCGGGGTCCGTCGCACGCCGCCGCCGGGCAGGCCGACCTGCTGCGGCGTCACCTGCTCGCGCCGGGCCCGCAGGTACGTGCCCAGGGGGTTCGTCGTCTCGCTCACCGGCCCAGGCTAGGTCGCGGAGGCGTCGGCAGCGGGGGCCCCGTCGCACCCCCGGCTGCGCAGGGACCTGCCGCGGGACGCGCCGTGCGACCTACGTTGCCGGTCGGCCGCACGGCCACCGACCACAGGAGGACGCATGACCGTCGCACTCGTCACCGGAGCCACCCGGGGCATCGGCCTGGAGACCGCCCGCGGGCTCGTCGAGCGGGGGTACCGCGTCTACGTCGGCGCGCGGGACCCGCGACGGGGTGAGCAGGTCGCGGCGGAGCTCGGTGCGCGCTGGGTCGGGCTCGACGTCACTGACGACGCGTCGGTGGCCGCGGCGCTGGCCACCGTCGAGGCGGCCGAGGGTCGGCTCGACCTGCTGGTGAACAACGCCGGGATCCTCGACACGGGCGAGCCCGACGGCCCGCGGGCGCTGCGGACGTTCGACACCAACGTGGTCGGCGTCGTGCGGGTGACGCAGGCGGCGCTGCCGCTGCTGCGCCGCTCCCCGCAGGCCACGGTCGTCACCGTCTCGAGCAGCGCCGGGTCGTTCTGGGCGTCGACGACGCCGGAGCGAGTCGAGTTCCACCTCCGCGCGCCCCTGTACTCCGCGTCCAAGGCGGCGGCGTCGATGCTGACGCTGCAGTACGCGAAGGCCGAGCCGGGCGTCCGCTTCACGGCGGTCGAGCCCGGCTACACGGCGACGGAGATGACCGCGTCGATGGCGGGCGGGCGGGCGCCGCGCGACAGCGCCGGCGTCGTCGTGCGCGCCGCGACCGACCCGGAGTTCGCCCCGACGGGGACGCTCAACGACGAGGACGGCGCCCTCGCCTGGTGACTCCGACGGCCACGACGTCGTCGATGCCGTGGGGATCAGGCGGGCGGGGTCGTCCCCACCAGCGCCGGCAGCACGTGCCGGACGAGCAGGGGAGCGAGGTCGTCGGGCAGCTCGCCGGCCGGGTCGAGCCAGCGCAGCTCCTCGATCTCGCCCGCCGCCGCCGTGGCGCCGGTGTGCGGGTGCTCGAAGACCGTGCCGAGGACCTCGTGGCCCGCCTCGTTGGCCGCGGCGGCGCGGAACGTGCCGAGCTTGCGCAGGCGTGCCTCGTCGAGCACGGCGCCGACCTCCTCGTACGCCTCGCGCACGGCCGTGCGTGCGGCGCTCTCACCGGGTTCCGGCTTGCCGCCCGGGAGCATGAAGCGGTGCGTGCCGCGCTTGCGCACGGTGAGGACCTCACCGGTCGGCCGTCGCAGGACGACGGCGCTGACGCGGATGACGGGGACGGCGGGCACGGACCGGATCGTACGGCGCGTGCCTGGGAGTGCGCGGGCCCCGGGCCGTCCGGACGGCGACCCGGGGCGCGCACACGGCGACGCGGACTGCGCGTCAGCCGGCGGCGGGGACCCGGTAGCGCTCGACCAGCGCGACGAACGCGTCGAGGTAGCCCCGCAGGAACGCGGCGGTCTGGGGGTCGGTGACCTCGCCGTCCTCGGTGAACAGGTCCGGCGTGCTCTGGATGAAGCCCTCGGGCTGGCCGAGCGTGGGCGCGTTGAGGTGGCTGAGGATGGTCTTGAGGTGCTGCTGCGCGAGGGCCGCGCCGGTGCCGCCCGGGGACGTGCCGGTCACGGCCGTCGGCTTGCCGTTGAAGACGCCCTCGCCGTAGGGGCGCACGGCCCAGTCGAGCGCGTTCTTCAGGACGCCGGGGATGGAGCGGCTGTACTCGGGCGTGACGATGAGGACGCCGTCGGCCTGCTCGATCGCCGTCTTGAACTCCTTGGCCGCCTGCGGGAAGTCGGCGTCGAGGTCCGGGGAGTAGTGGGGCAGGTCCCCGATGGGGATCTCGGTGAGGACCACGTCGGCGGGGGCGAGGCGCTCGAAGGCCTTCGCGAGGCGCCGGTTGATCGACGTGCTCGAGATGCTGCCGACGATGTAGCCGATGGTGGTCGTCATGAGTGCTCCACGTGTCGAGGGGTGCGAGGTCGCCGGGGCCAGCCGTATGTGACACCAACGGATTGCCCAACATACTGGATCATGACCCCGATTCGATGGCCACGCCAACCATTGGTCCGGCATCTGGACGCGTAGGATCGGGTGCCATGGACGAAGAGCAGTGCGACGCGGGGGCCGACGCCCCGGTCGTCGGCGTGCTCGGCTCGGACCTCGGGTGGTACCTCGCGGTGATCCTGCGCCGGTGGACCGAGCAGGTCGAGCAGGCGGCGGCGGACGTCCCGCACGGGACGCGCGGCTACCAGATCCTGTCCGTCGTCGGGCACAACAGCCCTCCGACGCAGAGCGGGCTCGCCAAGCACCTGCGGATCGACAAGACCGTGATGCCGTACGTCATCGACGCGCTTGAGGGCGCCGGCCTCGTCGAGCGCCGGGTCGACCCGTCCGACCGGCGCGTGCGACGCATCGCGCTGACCCCGCGCGGCGAGGACGTGCTCGTCGGGCTCGAGGCGAAGGTGGCTGCCGCGGAGGACGAGGTCTTCGCCGGCACGTCGCCCGACGCCCGGCGCGAGTTCCTCGACCTGGCCGCCCGCCTCGCGGTGACGATCCACGGCGCTCAGCCGTCGCTCGACCCGTGCCTCGCGGTGGCCGGCGTCCTGGCCGACCCGGGGCTCGAGGCGGGCGCTCGCTAGGTCCGCACGGCCCCGCGGTGCCGGCCCGCGCGCGTCAGAGCCGCGCGGCGAGCGCGTAGGCGCCGTTGACGGCCTCGCCGACCTTGGCCGGCTCGACGCAGTCCCCGACGGCCTCGACGGGCAGGCCCGCGGCCGTCAGCTCGGTGAGCAGGTCGGTGCGCGGCGTGCTGCCGAGCGCCAGGACGACCGTGTCCGCGGGCAGCGTGGCCGGGCCGTCGATGCCCTCGACCAGCACGCCGTCGTCGGTGATCTCCCGTACGCGCGTGCTCGTCAGCAGCCGCACCCCGGCCTCGCCCAGCCGCCGCAGCAGCGTGATGCGGTTGACCAGCAGCATGTCGCGCGCGATCTCGTCGAGCATCTCCACGACCGTCACGTCGTGGCCCTCGATCGCGAGCTCGAGCGCGGCGTCCGACCCGGAGAGCCCGCCGCCGACCATGACCACGCGGTGACCCACGGGCGCGCCCTGGTGGAACTGCAGGACGTCGACCACGTCGTCCCGGTCGGTGCCCGGGATGCTCGCGGGGACCAGCTGGACCGACCCCGTCGCGACGACGACCTGGTCGGCGTCGCGGAGCTCGGGGGAGTCCGCGGTGACGCGGTGGCCCAGGTGCACGGTGACGGGCAGGTCGGCGAGCTGTCCCTGCCACCAGTCGACCATGCGGCGCAGCTCGCGCTTGAAGTCGGGCGTCGCGGCGGGCCACAGCACCCCGCCGGCGTGCTCGGCCTCGTCGTAGACGTCGACGCGGTGCCCGCGCGACGCGGCGACGCGGGCCACCTCGAGGCCCGCCGGCCCTGCCCCGACGACGACCACGTGCCGTGACGTCTCCGCCGGCTGCGGCAGGTGCGCCTCGAAGCCGACCTCCGGGTTGACGGCGCAGCCGATCGGCTTGCCCTCGAGGATGTTGCCCACGCAGAGCTGGTTGCACCTGATGCACGGGCGTACGGCGTCGGGCTGCGCGGCGGCGAGCTTGCGCGGCAGGCCGGGGTCCGCGATGAGCGCGCGGCCCATCCCGACGAAGTCGACCTCGCCGGCGGCCACCGCGCGGTCGCCGATCTCCGGTGTCATGTTCCCCGTCGCCATGACCGGGACGTCCACCACGGCCCGGACCGCCGCCGCCCCGGGCAGCAGCGGCGCGTCGCCCATGTAGTACGGCGGGAAGATCCAGTCGACGGTCTCGAACGCGCCGTCGTCGACCATGAGCAGGTCGATGCCCGCCCCGGCGATGATCGGCGCCATCTGCAGGGCCTCCTCGAGACGGCGGCCACCGGGCATGTGGTGGTCGACCGTCAGGCGGAACGTGATGGCGAGCTCCGGTGCCGCGTCGCGGGCCGCGGCGATGAGCTCCAGCGGGAACCGCAGGCGGTTCTCCAGGGAGCCCCCGTAGCGGTCGGTGCGCTGGTTCCACACGCTGCTCATGAACTGGTCGATCAGGTACCCGGTGTGCGAGTGGATGTCGACCGCGTCGAAGCCCGCCGCGGCCAGCCGCGCGGCGGCCGGGCCGTAGGCCGCGACGAGCTGCTCGACCTCGCCGGTGCTCAGCTCACGGCACGTGCGCGACGGGTCGGCGAGCCACGGCGTCGCCGAGGCGGACACCGGGACGTCGCCACCGGGCTCGGCCGGGCCGACCCGCCCGGATCCCGGGGTGAGCTGGCCCGCCAGCAGCGCGCCCTCCGCGTGGACGGCGTCCGCGAGGCGCGCCAGGTCCGGCACCACGGAGTCGTCCTCGACCTTGGGCCAGCCCTCGTTGTCCTCGAAGCGCGACGTGGTGGTCATGGTCCCGGTGATGATCAGGCCGACGCCGCCCGCGGCGCGGGCCGCGAAGTACGCGATCTCGCGCTCCTCGACGCGTCTGCCGAAGCCGACGTGCATCGGCGGCATGACGATCCGGTTGCGTGCCTCGAGCCGGCCGATCCGGCCAGGGTTGAGCAGGTTGTCGAACACGGCGCCCCCTTGCGTCGACGAGCACTCTCGACGCTACGTCCGTGGGTGCGGGGGCGCACCCGGCCACGGGGTCGCCGGCGGGAGCCGGGCCCCGCGGCTGTGCGGAGGCGGTACGCGTGCCGGGGCCGCAACCGGGCCAGGGGTCACAGCGCGACGAGGCGGCCGTCGGCCGTCACCGTCCGTCGCCCACCGGACCCGAAGTCGACCGTGACGTTGCTGCCGCGCACGTCGACGACCTTGCCGAGACCGTGCCGGTCGTGGGTGACCCGCTGCCCTGCGGTGAACGGTGACGCGGACGCGGACGCGCGGCGGGGCGAGGGCACGTCGCGCACGCGGCGCGCGGGACGCACAGGCGCGGGATCCAGCGCGTCCAGGTACGGCGACGGGCGTGCGGGCCGTCCACCGGGCCGGTCCGCCGCCCACGTCGCGACCAGGTGACGACGCGCGCGGGTGATCGCGACGTACGCGAGACGACGCTCCTCCGCCAGCTCCGGGCCCGTCGTCGCGTACACCGAGGGCAGGGAGCCGGCCGTGGCCCGCGCCAGCAGGCACGCGTCCCACTCCAGGCCCTTGGCCTTGTGGATCGTCGTGACCGTGACGGCGCCGCGCCCGGGCGGCACGTGGTCCTCGGCGGCGCGCCGGTCCAGGTCGGCGGACAGCGCGCGGACCGTCCGAGTCAGTGCCTGCGGGAGGGAGGCGACCAGGGCGCGCAGGGCGTCGAGGGCGTCCCAGCGCTCGCGGGCCGCACCGGTCCCGTCCGGCGGGGCCTCGGGGTCGTACCCGGCCTGGGCCAGGGCGTCGTCGAGGGCCGGGCGGGCGTCGTCGTCCGGGGCCTGGGCGGCGCGCCGGCGCAGGAGCGTGAGCACCTGGGCGACCTCGCGGCGCGCGAAGTACGCCGACCCGTCGCCCGCGACGACCGGGACGCCCGCGTCCCGCAGCGCCGCCGTGAGCTTGACGGCCTGCGCGTTGAACCGGTGCAGGACGGCGATCTCCTCGACCGGGACCCCGGCGTCGAGCCAGCCCCGCACGGTCGCGACGATCCGTGCGTCCTCGTCGTCCTCGTCGGCGCAGCGCTCGACGACGGGCGCAGGCCCGTCGCCCAGCATCCCGACGAGCGCTGGCCCGGACGCCTCGGGGCGCCCGGCCATGAGCCGGTTCGCAGCAGCGACGACCTGCGGGGTCGAGCGGTAGTCCTGCACCAGGTCG
This sequence comes from Cellulomonas dongxiuzhuiae, assembly GCF_018623035.1. Lineage (NCBI taxonomy): Bacteria > Bacillati > Actinomycetota > Actinomycetes > Micrococcales > Cellulomonadaceae > Cellulomonas > Cellulomonas dongxiuzhuiae. The sequence continues at coordinate 3,141,393 of NZ_CP076023.1, read as the reverse complement.
ACCGTGACGGCGTGCGGGAACCGCACCGTGAAGTCCCGCAGCAGCGAGGTGTCCGCGCCCTTGAACGCGTAGACCGCCTGCCGGGCGTCCCCGACGACCGCCAGCCGGTCGCGGTCACCGAGCCACGCGTCGAGCAGCCGCTGCTGCGCCGGGTCGGTGTCCTGGTACTCGTCGACGACGAACGACGCGTACTGCCGCCGCACCTCGGTCGCGACCTCCTCGTGCTCCTCCAGCATCCGCGCGCACACGGCGAGCAGGTCCGCGAAGTCGAGCACCCCGGCGGCGCGCTTAGCGGTCGTGTACCGGCGCATGGCCCCGGTGACGGTCGCGAGCGACATGCCGGGCCGGCGGCCTGCCGCCTGCGCCGCGTCCGCGTACGTGTCGGCCGTCAGGTCGCGCGCGGCGGCCCACGCGAGCTCGGTCGCCAGGTCGGTGACGAGCGCGGCGTCGACGTCGGCCGCGGACGTGCGCAGCGTCACGCCGAGCGCGCCGCGCAGGTAGCGGTAGTACGCGCCGCGCCCGTCGACGTCGAGCAGCACCGGGCCCTCGCCCGGCAGGCCCGTCGCGCGCCAGAAGTACCGCAGCTGCCGCATCGCCGCCGCGTGGAACGTGCGCGCCTGGACGCTGCCCGCGCCGAGCCGCGCCAGGCGGTCCCGCATCTCGCCCGCGGCCTTGGCCGAGTGCGTCACCGCCAGGACGACGTCCGCCGGGACGGCGCCCGTGACGTGCTGGTACGCGATGCGGTGGGTGATCGTGCGCGTCTTGCCCGTGCCCGCACCGGCCATGATCCGCACCGGCCCCGGGGGTGCGACGACGGCGGCGGCCTGACGGTCGTCGAGGTCGGCGAGGACGCGGTCCGCTGCGGTCCTGGTCACCACGTGCTCCTGCCGGTCGGGCTGTCGTCGGTCGGTCCATGGTGCCCGGTCCGGGCCTCGCCCGGTGACGAGGGGCCGTGTGCCCGCCCCGCCGTGCGTGCACCGATCGGCCCTGGTGCCCGCCCGTGCCCGCTGCCACGATGTCCGCGTGACGACGACGCCGCTCGCACCGCTCGCCACGACGGACGTCGCGGTGCCGGAGCTCGCGAGCTGGGGACGGCGCGTGGTTGCGGCGCTGCTGGACGGTGCGGTCCTGGGTGCGGTCGCGTGGTTCGTGGCGGGGGGCGCGATCGCCGCGCCGTCGTTGCAGCCGACGTTCGCGCCGGTCGACCCCGAGGGGGCGGCGCCGTGGACGTCGTCGTGGGTCGTGGTCGCGGCGTGGCTGGCGATGCTCGTGCTGCAGGGACTGACGGGGCAGACGCCCGGGCGGCGTGTGCTCGGCATCCAGGTGATCCGGGCGCCTGTCGACCGGCCGGCGGGAGGCCCGCCGGGGGTCCTGCGCTCGATCGGGCGGTGGCTCGCCCACCTGGTCGACGCCTTCCTCCTCATCGGGTACCTGCGACCGCTGTGGGACCCCCAGCGGCGCACGTTCGCCGACGGCATCGCCGGCACGCTCGTCGTGCGGCGGGCGCCCACGCCGCGGGGCGACCGACGAGGGCAGGCCGTCACGGCCGTGGCCTGCGTCGTCGTCGTGGTGGGGCTCCTCGCGGGCGTCGAGGTCGGGTCGTCCGGCGGCCTGGAGCGCGGCACGCCGACCGCGTGCGCGCTCGCACCGCAGGACGCGGACGCACCCGTCCGCGTGCACTCGGCCGTGCTGGTGCGCGAGACCACGTGGACGCGCGGGGCGCGGGCCTGGCCCTGGGCCGCGGACGCGCGGCGCGACGTGCGGACCCGGCTGTCGCTCGACGTGTCGTGGGACGGCGCCGCGCGCGTCGGTCCGGACGCCACGCTGGACGTCCGGACGACCTTCGGTGGTGCGAGCGTCGACAACGGAGTGGCCGTCGACGCGGGTGAGGTGCAGCTCGAGGTCGAGGGGGCGGGCGGGGGCCCGGTCGAGGTCGAGTTCCTGCTGGACGGCCGCCCGCTGACGTCGTGCACGGTCACGCCCGGGGACGACGTCTGAGGTCACACGCTCGGGGCCGTCAGCCGGCCCGCCGCACCTGCTCCTGCACCGTCGCCAGGTCGCCGCGCCACGGTGCGCCGTGGCCGGGCAGCAGCCACGTGGCGTCGAGACCGGCGAGCCGTGACAGGGAGTCGAGCGCCTGCGCCGGGTCGTCGGTGAACGGGGCCGGTCCCGGGCCCGTGCGGCCGGTCAGCACGTCGCGCGTCGTGAGCGCGTCGCCGACCATGACGGCGTCCGCGACGGGCACGTGCACGGCGATGCTGCCGGGGGAGTGGCCCGGCATGCCGACGACGCGCGGCGCGCCGGGCAGGGGCAGCACGTCGCCGTCGTGGACCTCGGTCACCTCGGTGAGGTAGGTGGTCCGCAGGCCGCCCTTGCGCAGGGAGTAGGTGAGGAAGCCCAGGAGGGCACCCGGGCGCCACCGCCCGAAGGTCGGCTTCGGCTTGTCGCCCCCGCGGGCGCGGTCCGCGTCGGCCGCGTGCACGTAGACCGGCACGCCGTGCTCGCGCCGCAGCCGCTCGGCGAACCCGATGTGGTCGGTGTCGCCGTGGGTCAGGACCAGCCCGCGCACGTCGTCCGGGGTGCGGCCCATGGTGGTGAGCTCGGCGAGCAGCTCGGGCCAGTGGCCGGCGAGGCCGGCGTCGACGACCGTCACGCCCTCCTCGGTGTCGACCAGGTAGGCGGCGACGACGTCGTTGCCGATGCGGTGCAGGTGCGGTCCGAGCTTCATGGGGGTGCCCCTCGTGGTGGTGTGGTAGGAATGGCTACGATAGTTAGCCATCATGGCTAATGTCAATAGCCATAAGGAGATGCCATGCCCACGCCGGACCGCACGTCGCTCGAGGAGATCGTCGCGGCGGCCTGGGACATCCTCGAGGCCGAGGGGGTCTCGGGTCTGACCATGCAGGCCGTCGCCGCCAGGTGCGGGGTGCGGGCGCCGTCGCTGTACAAGCGAGTCCGCGACCGCGACGCCCTGCTCGCGCTCGTCGCGGTGGCCGGGGTCGACGAGCTGGCGCGGCGCCTCGGGGCGGCCGCCACGCTCGCCGACATCGCCCGCACCTACCGTGCGTTCGCGCACGAGCGGCCCCAGGCGTTCCGCCTCATCCAGTCCGCCGGCACCGACCCGGCGTCCCTGGCCCGAGCGAGCGAGCCGGTGCTGCGCATCGCGGCCGGCCTGGTCGGGAAGGCGGACGCCCTGCCGGCGGCCCGGCTCCTCACCGCCTGGGCCACCGGCTTCCTCACGATGGAGCTCGCCGGCGCGTTCCGTCTCGGTGGCGACGTCGACGAGGCGTTCGAGTACGGGCTGGCGCGGCTCACGGCGGCGCTGACGTCTACCGGCGAGCTGTCGTCACCTGCCCGCCCTGCCGGGAGGGCAGCCGGCACATCACCACATCGTGCTGCAGGGTAGGGCCTCCCGCAGGGGGTGCCGCCAGGACACCTGAGCACACGATCACCGGGCGGGCGATCGACCCCGTGACACGAGAGACCCCCGGGTCGATGCGGTTCCATCCCGCTCGACCCGGGGGTCTCTCGTGACGTCGACGACGGACGCCCTCAGTACACCGGGCGCTACGGGGCCACCTTGCGGCCCGTCGCCCTGAGCGCGGCACCAGCCAGGATCATCAGCAGCGCGGACAGCGCTACCCACCCGAGCTGCGCTCCGGTGCGAGGCAGCTCGCTGACGGTCACCGCAGCAGCCTGCTCGCCGGTGACAGCCGTGCCCTGGGCGGGCGGGGGGGCCGGCGCGTCGGAGGCGGACAGGACCAGGTTCGCTCGAGCCGCGTCGATCGCGGCGACCGCGACCGCGAGATCCGCGGCGCTTGCCGCCGGTCCGGCGAGCAGGCCGTTGGCGGCGTCGATCGCGGCCTGGAGGGCTGCCCACGACGCGGGCGTGTAGCTGCCCGGCGTGAGGGTCGCGACGTCGGCGACAGCCTCCTGCGCGGCCCGGGGGTCGACCAGGTTCGCCTCGGCCAGCTCGAGAGCGGTCACGGCGGCTGCGAGGTCGGCCGTGCTGCCGGACCCTGCGAGCAGGCCGTTGACGGTGTCGATCGCGGCCTGGAGGGCTGCCCACGACGCCGGCGTGTAGTCGCCGGGGGAGAGGGCCGCAACGTCCGCGAGCGCGGTCTGCGCGTCGCGGGGATCGACCAGGTTCGCCTCGGCCAGCTCAAGAGCTGCGACCGCCGCAGCGAGGTCCGCCGCGCTGCCCGGTCCGACGAGTCGAGCGTTCACGGTGTCGATCGCGGCTTGGAGGGCCGCCCACGACGCCGGCGTGTAGTCACTGGCACTGAGGCCAGCAACGTCCGCGAGCGCGATGTGCGCGTCGCGGGAGTCGACCAGGTTCGTCTCGGCCAGTTCAAGAGCTGCCACCGCCGCCGCGAAGTCTGTCGCAGTTCCCCACCCGGTCAGGGTGTCTGAAGCGGCGTCAATTGCGTCTTGGAACGCGTCCCAGGAGCTCGTCGTGTAGTGGGTGCTCGTGATCGAATGCGCGTGGGCGAGAGCTGCCTGCAGGTCTGTCGGGTTGGCCAGGTCGTCGATAGCGCGGTAGAGGTTCGTCAGCGCGGCCGCAAGGTTGGCTCTTGCGATGTCCACCGGGGTGTTCCACAGCTGGTTGATCACAGCGCGAGCGTCCTGCCGCGCGATTTCCACGCTGATCCACGAGAGCTGGGTGTAGTCGGCCTTGTTGAGCCCGGCAACGGTGGCGATCGCTTCGTCGAAAGCAGACGTGTCCAGGAGGTCGTCCACGGCCTGATTCAGCGCGGCAACAGCGCTATCCGCATCAGCGGGTGTGGCCGTGGAATACCGGTCGCCCATCAGCAGCAGGAGAGCACCCATCCTGCTGGTCACCTGGTCCTGGCTCCAGCTGGCATAGCTTCCCGTGGCCAAGGTGTTCTGCGCGTTGTTCAGCGCGGCGGTCATCGGAGCGGTCGGGATCAAAGAGTTCATGACGTCGGTGAACGCGGCTTCCGCTTCGTTGATCGCCTTGCGGGTAGTGACAGCCGGAACCTGATCCACTGCGTCCAGCGCAGCCTGGCGCTTCGTGTTGCTTGCCGCGGTCAGAGCCACCGGCGGCTTGGCCAGCTCGGCGTCCCGCATCGCGAGAAGGTTGGCGTTCGTACCCTGAAGGCCGAACGGGGCCGACGATGTGATCACCGAGTGATGGTCCGAGGCGTGCACAAGGGTGAGGGTGTACGTCGCATCGTCCTCGAGGTTGGAGAACGTCAGCTGCTCGGGGGAGCCCGTCAGGCGGTTGCTGGCCACGACCGCGTACGTGGGGGCCGTCCGCGCGAGAACGTACTCGACGCTCGTGACTGGCTGACCCGCGATCTGGGCGAGGCCGAACGTCACGTTCACTGGCTCGCCTGTCGAGTCGATCAGCAAAGGGGTCGTCAGGGGCAAGGTCAACGTACTGAACGACGTGAGGGCGAACGACCCGGTGACGTCCATCTCGTTCCGGATGAAGCTCGACGAGTCGATCAGCGTATTGCCGGCAGTGGTGACGCGAACCGTGAACGTGATCTGGCAGTCGACGTTCTCTCCACTGACCATGATGGCCGGGGTACCGGTGTAGAAAAAGCCAAGGGTGTTCTCGCTACAGTTCACGGCCGTCGGCAGCCCCACCACAGTCCCGTGATAGTCAAGTTCGACGTGAGAGAGTGCTGCCCCGTCTGCGGAGCTGTTGACCAGGAACGTCACGCTGTATTCCTGCCCGACAGGGATGCGTTCCGCGCCGGTGTTGGCCTGGATCTCCACCTTCACGGGGTTCTCGCCGTCCGCGGCGTGGGCCGGCGTCACCGCGAAGCCAACGAGAGCTGCCGCGGTCACCGCCACGGCAATCTTCGACCCGGCGAGAGCCGTGTGAGGGAAGCGCATTCTGTCTCCTGCTGTTCAGTGGTTCATGGGGGCACGCTGCCCAGGGCAGTCGGCTGCGTTGCGAACCTGCCGGCGGTCCGAACCGCGTACCGTCCTGGACGTCGACGGGTGCGACGTGCCCCGAGTGAGCATGGCAAGGACGATCAACAAGATGGACACAGCTCTGGCGACGGGCGAGACGGCGGGTTCGCACGAGGTGCCGGCCCAGGACGTCATGGGTCCGGCCTGCTCGGGGAAAACCCTTTCGGGACTGTATACGCGGCCCCACGCCTGCGACTCGTTCGATCCCCAGGTTCACCTGCACGCCGACCACATTCAGCCGCACGCTCGAAATCACCGCGGGTGCAGACCCGAACAGGGCGGGAAGATCTGCACATTTCGCGTTCCGCACGCCCCGCGCCGCATCGAGCGCCCCGGCAGTGATCACCGCCGGCCGAGTGAGGAACCGGTACTGCCGCGATGACGACGTCCTACGGGCAGTGCACGCCGCTGTGACGTCACGGTCTCCCATCGCACCCGTGCGTCCCCCTCATCGCCCGACGCACCACCGCGGGCCGCCGGTCGGCTGCCTGCGGAACGGACCTCGACGACGTGCTCGTCGTCCGCCTGGGAGTGAGCACGGGGAGCGCATCTCCTGCGCGGGCCCGTGCGCCGACGCACGATGGGGGGAGCCGAGCAGGGGGAGGGGTCGTCATGCAGGGTCTGGGTGAGGGTCGGGTCTATCTGGTCACGGGCGGTGCGGGCGGCATCGGCCGCGCCACGGCGGAGGTGCTGGCGCGCGCGGGCGGTCGGGTGGTGGTCACCGACGTCGACGAGGCGGCCGGGACGCAGGCAGCCGAGGACGTCGCGCGCGCCACGGGCGGCACCACGCGGTTCGACGTCCTGGACGTCGCGGACCCCGACGCGGTCCGCGGCCTCGCGGACCGGCTGGACCAGGAGGGCTGGCCCGTGCACGGCCTCATGGCCAACGCCGGCATCGCGCCGTCCTCACCCGCGACGGAGTACCCCGACGAGCTGTGGCGTCGCACGGTCGGGATCAACCTCGACGGCGTGTTCTGGTGCTGCCGCGACTTCGGTCGGCGCATGGTCGAGCGCGGTGCGGGGACGATCGTCATCACGTCGTCCATCGCCGGGTACGGGGTCGTGTCGCCCGAGACCCACGCGGCCTACGGCGCGACGAAGGCGGCCGTGGGGCACCTCGCCGAGCTGCTGGGCGTCGAGTGGGCGCGCACGGGGGTGCGCGTCAACTCGGTGGCGCCGGGCTACACGGCGACGCCGATCCTCGACCGACTGCGCGACGAGTCGCCCGACACCTACGAGCAGTGGCTCGCGCGCATCCCCGCGGGCCGGCTCAACACGCCCGCCGAGATCGCCAACGCCACGGCCTTCCTCATGTCCGACCTGGCGAGCGGCGTCACCGGTGCCGTCCTGCGCGTGGACGGCGGGTACGGGGCGCGCTGACGCCGATCCTGTGATCCAGGCGACACGCGGGTCGCGCGGGTGGGATCTGCCCGCTGCCTCGCTGGCATGCGAATGCCCAGGTCAGAGCGCTGCCGTCGGTGAGCCGGGGCGTGCCTGGGTGCTCGGCGCCCACCCGTCCCGCGGCCGGGGGCGGGCGGACCGGGCGCACAGGTCCCCTAGAATCGATGACCGGTTCTTGACCAAGGAAGAGGACGAATCGGTGGTGAGCGACATGCACACCGGATCGACCAGTGGTCAGTCCGGACGTACTTCGGCTGCCCAGCGCGCACGCGCTGCGCAGATCCTCAAGGAGGTCAGCTCTCCCGACCTCCTCGGCAGTCCGCACCCCGCGCTGCTGCCCGGGATCGGTGTCGAGCAGACGAACGTGTCCTTCAGGATCGACAAGGTGGTGTTCGCCGTCGCGGCGACCATCACGCTCGCCGTGATCGCCTGGGGCCTGCTGCTCCCGGCCGGTCTGTCGGAGTTCGCGGCCGCGGCGTTCGAGATCGTCACCGTGGACTTCGGGTGGTTCTACGGCGTCCTGACCGTCGTCGTGCTGGTCTTCATGATGTGGCTGGGCTTCGGTCGGCACCGTGCGGTCCGCCTGGGGCAGGACGACGAGAAGCCCGAGTTCTCCACGGTCTCCTGGGTGGCGATGCTCTTCTCGGCGGGCATCGGGATCGGACTGCTCTTCTACGGCCCGCTGGAGCCGATGTCGTTCTTCCTCGACCCACCGCCGGCGTTCTCGGGCGTCGAGCCGGGCAGCGGCCAGGCGATGCACGTCTCGCTCGCGCAGACGCTGTTCCACTGGGGGCCGGTCGCCTGGGCGTTCTACGCGCTGGTCGGCGGTGCCGTCGCGTACGCGGCGTACCGCAAGGGCCGCGCGCCCCTGATGTCCGCGCTGCTCGAGCCCATCTTCGGGGAGCGCAGCAACGGCGTCCTCGGCAAGGTCGTCGACGTGTTCGCGATCGTGGTGACGCTGTTCGGTACCGCCGTCTCGCTGGGCATCGGTGCCCTGCAGATCGGCCGGGGGATCGAGATCGTGGCCGGCGTCGGTCCCCTCGGCAACGCGGTGATCGTCGGCATCATCGCCGTGCTCGCCGTCGCGTTCATCCTGTCGGCGGTTTCCGGGCTCAAGCGCGGCATCCGCGCGCTGTCGAACATCAACATGGTCCTGGCCGGCCTGCTCGGGCTGTTCATCCTGGTCGTCGGCCCGACCGTCCTGCTGCTCAACCTCGTGCCCGGCGTCCTGATGACGTTCGTGAGCGAGCTGCCGGTGATGATGGGCCAGTCCGCGGCCACGTCGCCCGAGGCGCAGGAGTTCATGAGCGCCTGGAGCACCTACTACTGGGCGTGGTGGGTGTCGTGGACGCCCTTCGTCGGGATGTTCATCGCCAAGATCAGCCGCGGCCGGACGATGCGGGAGTTCGTCACCGCGGTCATCGTCGTGCCGAGCGCCGTGTGCCTGGTCTGGTTCACGGTCGTCGGCGGCACGGCCATGTGGCTCGAGCAGACCAGGTCGGCGATGAGTGCGAGCGCGTCCGGGGAGGACATGCTGTTCGCGCTGCTGCGTGAGCTGCCGTTCGGCGCGGTGACCTCGGTGCTCGCGATGGTCTCGGTCGTCATCTTCTTCGTCACCAGCGCCGACTCCGCCTCCATCGTCATGGCCAGCCTCTCGGAGCAGGGCAACCCCACCCCGCGGCGGTGGACGACCGTGGTGTGGGGAGCCGCGCTCGCGACCGTCGCGGCCGTGCTGCTGGTCGGAGGCGGTGAGGTCGCGCTCTCGGGTCTGCAGAGCCTCATGATGGTCTCGGCCCTGCCCTTCGCGGTGGTGCTCATCCTCGTCATGGTCGCGTGGGCCAAGGACCTGGCGCGTGACCCGCTGACGCTGCGGCGCCGGTACGCGCGCGAGGCCCTCGACCAGGGCGTGCGGGCCGGTATCGAGGAGCACGGCGACGACTTCGTGCTCGGTGTCGTGGCGACCGCACCGGACGAGGGCGCAGGCTCCTGGCTCGACACCGAGGACCCCGCCCTCAGCGACTGGTACCGGCCGGACGACGGCGAAGCCGAACCTCCGTCGGCCGGGTCGACGCCACCGTCCGCGCCACCGTCCGGAGACCCGGCGTCAGCGGCCCGGACGAGCGGCCGCGCCTGACGCCCGTCGTCCGGGCCGGTCGCCCTCCGTCTCCGCGATCCACGCCGGCGCCGTCGACGTGACCCTGACCTACGTGCGCGACGGCGAGAGGCTGCCGCACCCCGAGGAGTGAGGGGACGCGGCCGAGCCCGGACCGGGGCGCCGTCGGTCCGTCGCCGTGCGAGGCTGGGTGCCGTACGCGCAGCAACTCTCGACAGGAGCACCCAGGTGGCCGACCTCGCCTACGTGATCGCCGGATCCGAAGCGACCGGCGGTGCCGGGATCCAGGCGGATCTGCGGACCTTCCAGGCACTGGGGGCCTTCGGCCTCGGGACGGTCACGTGCATCGTCTCGTTCGATCCCGCGAAGGACTGGGGGCACCGGTTCTTCCCGGTGCCCGCCGACGTCATCGCCGCGCAGATCGAGGCCGCGACCGCCGCCTACGCGCTCGACGTCGTCAAGATCGGCATGCTCGGGACGCCCGCGACCATCGACGTCGTCGCCGCCGGCCTGCGGTCCCAGCCGTGGCGGCACGTGGTGCTCGACCCCGTGCTCATCTGCAAGGGCCAGGAGCCGGGCGCGGCGCTCGACACCGACAACGCGCTGCGCGAGCAGGTCGTGCCGCTCGCGACCGTCGTGACGCCCAACCTGTTCGAGGCCCGGGCGCTGTCGGGGATGTCCTCGATCGAGAGCGTCGAGGACCTCACCGAGGCCGCGCGTCGGATCCAGGCGCTGGGTCCGCGCTGCGTCGTCGCGAAGGGCGGCGTCGAGCTGCCCGGCGACGACGCGGTGGACGTGCTCGTGGACGGCGACGAGGTCACCGTGCTCCGGGTGCCGAAGGTCGGCCGGGAGCGCGTCGCCGGTGCCGGCTGCACGTTGGCCGCCGCGATCACGGCCGAGCTCGCCAAGGGGGCCGACGTGGGTGCCGCCGTCGCCCGGGCGAAGGACTTCGTCACGGCGGGCATCGAGGGACGCCTGGGCGGACGCGCGCCGTTCGAGGTGGTCCGGCAGGGCGCCTGAGCACGGGCCGGGCCGCGCGCGAGGACGGCCGCGTGCCCTGCACGGTGCGGGCGGCGCCGTGCCGCGCGGGACCGTAGCGTCCGGCAGATGTCGGCACCCACGTCAGAGGCCCGCGCCCGTTCCGCTCCGCGACCGTGGGAGCGGCGCTGGCGACCCCTCGGCTACCTGGTGGTCGGGGCGGTCTGGCTGGTGCTGACGGCGGTGACGCTGGCCGCCGTCCTCTTCCTGGTCGTGGCGGCACCGGCGGGTGCCTTCCCGCCGCTGTCCGAGACGCTGCGGGAGCAGTTCGCGGACCCCAAGGAGGTGGTCGCGTTCGCCGTCAGCATGCTGCTGCTCTCCGCGCTCCTCGGCCCGGTGTGCTGGTACCTGCCGGCGGCGTGCTGGCCCTGCGCGGTCCTCGCACTCGTGTACGTCAAGCGCAGCTTCCAGGCCCGGTACGCGGGGGAGCGGCTCTCGCGCACGCAGCAGTCCTTCGGCACGCTCGGCCCTCCCGTGGTGACCTCGACGGCGCTCTCGCTCCTGCCGGTGCGCGACTCGCGCGTCACCCGCGCGGTGATGCAGGTGTACGCGTCGGCGTGGTCGCCCCAGGGCCGGCAGGCTCGCGCCACCCTGCTCACGGGCCCGGCGTACCTGCTGTTCGTGGGTGCGGCTGCGTGGCCCGTGCACGGTCTCCTGCGGGCGCTGCTGGTCACCGTGTCGGGCGTTCTGCTGGCCGTGAGCGTCGTCGGCGTCGTGCGGGAGACCCGCCGCCGCTTCGCCCCGGCGGTCGCCGCCGCCTGACGGTCCGGCGGGCGTGCGGACGACGTGGTTCGCGGGCCTGGACGCGGCTGCGGGCCGCCCCCGGGAGGGAGCGGCCCGCAGTGGTGGGGCCGGCCGTCGAGCCGGCGGTCCGACGTGCCTAGCGCTGCAGCGTGAGCAGGCCCGGGCGGTACGGCAGGGCGCCGTAGTCGCCGCCGGAGGACGGGTTGCGGCCCTGGTAGAGCAGCTGCAGGTTGCACGGGTCGACCGTCATGGTCTGGTCCGCGCTGGTGCGCAGCAGCTCACCGTGGGAGATGTCGTTCGTCCACGTCGCGCCGGAGTTGGCCTTGCCGGCGAACGGGTTGGACTCGGTGGCGGCCTGCGGGGTCCACGTGCCGTCCAGGCTCGTGGCCGTGAAGGACCGGAAGTAGCGTCCCTGCGACCCGATGGCCTCGACGATCATGAGGTAGCGCTGCTGGCCCTGGAGCTTGTAGACCTGCACCGCCTCGAACAGGTTGTTCGTCGTGTCGGTCATGATCGTCTGGTAGCTGGACCCGAAGCTGCCGGGGAAGTTCCCGATCGGCATGGACGCGCGGTAGATGCGGCCGTTGTCGCCGGCGAAGAACAGGTACATGTTGCGGTCGTCACCGATGAGCGCCTGGTCGATCGGACCGGTCCCCGAGTTGGAGATCGACCCGGTGAAGAGCGTCTGGTGCGCGCCCCAGCTGTTCGGGTCCGACGGGTTGGTCGACGTCCGGTAGGAGAACGCCGGGCCGCCCCACTGGTAGGCCAGGACCCACAGGTTCTTGGGGGCGAAGTAGAACAGCGACGGCGCGACGGCCGTGAACGGCATCGTCCGCTGCTGCGCCGAGCCCATCTGCGAGTAGCTCGAGAACAGGGCGAACGCGGTCGACTGCCACGCCGTGCCCGTGTTCGTCGTGGCGTACACGAGCTGCTGGCCGTTGACCGGCGCGACGGTGAAGTCCTTCAGCGACACCCACCCGGAACGCGGCTGGGCCAGCACGCCGGAGTCGCGCCACCGGTACGACGACGGCAGCGAGCAGGTGCCCGTCGGCGGCGGCGTGGTCGGCGACGTGGTGGGCTGCGTCGTCGGGTTGCTCGTCGGCTGCGTGGTGGGGTTGCTCGTCGGCTGCGTGGTGGGGTTGCTCCCGCCGCCGAGCCGCACGAGCTGCCACTGCTGGTTGTTCCCGCCCCAGTTCGAGTACTGGACGATGTTGGCGCCGTCCGCCGTGGAGGCACCCTGGACCTCGATGGCCTTGCCCGACTGGCGGCCGATGAGGATCACGTAGCCGTTGGCGGCGTCCTGGAGCCGGAACTGCTGGTTGGTCTGGTTGCGGTCGGTGTACTGGACGATCGCGCCGCCGTCGGCGGTCGAGAAGTTGTACACGTCGAGGACCTTGCCCGAGAGTCGCGACTTGATCCGGTAGTTGCCGTCACCGGAGTCGACGAACTGCCACTGCTGCTGCGTGCCGTCGTTGCGGGTCCACTGCGTGATGCGGGCACCGTCGGACATGGAGAGGTTGTAGACGTCGAGCGCCTTGCCGCTGCCGCGGTTGATCAGCACGTACGACGCGCTGGTGTCGACCGTCGCCGCCGATGCCGCGGGGGCGGCGACGAGTGCGGCCGCACCTGCTGACACGGCCGTGGCCGCGGCGACGAGGACCGCCGCCCAGCGGCGGCGCCCCCGTGCCGGGGCAGGCGCCCCGTGGGCACGTGCTGATCTCATGCTGCTCTCCTTCGAGTGGTCGGGGTCGAGCAGGCCTGCGCGGCGGCGGTCGACGTCGACCGGCCGGCATGCCGTACAAGCCGTCACATCCCGGTTCGCGCGGTTTGTGAAGGTTCACATTGGCATGTGGGATCGCTCCGACTGAAGGGTCGGGTGAGGGTCCTAAACGCTTCGCGTCGCCCCCTTGCCAGCCGACGTGGCAATCGTTCCCCCCTTCGGGTGGAGAACGGGGCGCCCCGTGGGGGCAAGCCGGTGCCGTGCCCTCCTCCCACGGGAGGAGGGCACCGCCCGGCACGTCTCCTCCACGGGCAGGTGCTGGGCGGGCACCCGGTCTCCGTAGCGTCGTCGACGGACGCACCGCAGGGTGCGGACGGACCAGGAGGAGACGCCATGATCGAGGTGGAGGCGCTGACCAAGCGCTACGGCAGCACGACGGCGGTGGACGGGCTGACGTTCACGGCGCGGCCGGGGACCGTCACGGGGTTCCTCGGGCCCAACGGCGCGGGCAAGTCCACGACCATGCGCGTCGTCGTGGGGCTCGAGCGGCCGACGTCGGGCTCGACGCGGGTCGACGGGCGGCGCTACGCCGACCTGCCGGCGCCGCTGCACGCGGTGGGCGTCATGCTCGACGCGCGCTCGGTGCACCCCGGCCGCACGGCCTACAAGCACCTGCTCGCCATGGCCCAGACGCACGGCATCGGCAGGGCGCGCGTCCGCGAGGTCATCGCCCAGACGGGCCTCGAGCCGGCCGCGCACCGCCGCGCGGGCACGTTCTCGCTCGGTATGGGCCAGCGGCTCGGCATCGCGGGGGCGCTGCTGGGCGACCCGCAGACGCTCATCCTCGACGAGCCGGTCAACGGCCTGGACCCCGACGGCGTGCTGTGGGTGCGGCGTCTGGTCCGGGACCTCGCGGCCGACGGCCGCACGGTGCTGCTGTCGTCGCACCTCATGCACGAGCTCGCGCTGTGCGCCGACCGCGTCGTCATCATCGGCCGCGGGCGGCTGCTGGCGGACGCGACGGTGCAGGACGTCGTCGAGAAGTCCGAGCGCGCCGGGGTCGTGCGGGTCCGCACGACCGAGCCCGAGGCGCTGGCCCGCGAGCTGCTGGCCGCGGGTGCGCAGGTCACCCCCCGGGAGGGCGGGACGCTGCAGGTCCGCGGTGCGTCGGTCGACGAGGTCGGCACCGCCGCGCGCCGCTGCGGTGCGACGGTCCTGGAGCTCGCCGCCGAGACCGGCTCGCTCGAGGAGGCGTACCTGCAGCTCACCGGCGACGCCGTCGAGTACCGCACGGCCGGCACCGGGGCAGGTGCGCGATGAGCGCCACCGCGACACCCGTCGCCGCCCGCGCTGCGGCCGGCGCGCCCACCGACGGGCCGACCTTCCGCCGCGTCGTCGCCGCCGAGTGGACCAAGCTGACGTCGCTGCGCTCACCGTGGTGGACCGCCGCCGTCACGGTCGTGGCAGCCGGTGCCATCTCGTACCTGAGCGCGACGGCGTCCTCGGTCGACCCGGGGTTCGAGCCGGCCCGCGACCTGTCGAGCGGTCTGCTGCTGGCCCAGATCGGGCCCCTGGTCCTGGGCATCCTGTACGGGGCCGGCGAGTTCCGCACGGGTGCCTTCCGCACGACGTTCACGCTCGTCCCGCGGCGCTGGCCGGCACTCGTGGCGCAGGCCGTCGTCCTGGCGGCGTTCGCGCTGGTGCTCGGGGTCCTCACCGTGGCGGCGTGCGTCGTGGGGGTCCTGCCCGCGGCCGCGTCGCGCGACCTCCCGCTCGGGCTCGCCGACGGCGAGACCCCCGGGATCATGCTCGGCATGGTGGTCTTCGTCGCCGGCACGGCGCTGCTCGGGCTCGCGTTCGGCGCGCTGCTGCGCAGGACGGTTCCCGCGCTCGTCACGGCGCTCGTGGTGCTGGTCTTCCTGCCCGCCGTGCTCATGACGGTCAGCGACCCGGGCACCGACGCGAACGGCATGGCGCTGCCCCACAGCGTCACGCCGGCCGGTGCGATCGGCGCGTTCACGCCCGGGACCGCGGCCCAGCTGCTGACGACGGGTGCCTCGAGCGAGGGCATGCCCGGGACGCCCGACCTCGGCCCGGTGGGTGGCGGCCTGGTGCTCGGTGCGTGGGTCGTCCTGCTGCTCGTCGTGGCGGGCGTGCGGCTGCGGGCGCGGGACGCACGGTGATGACGGGCATGGTGACGACGGGCACGGTGACGACGCCCACCCCGCGCCCCCGCGCGACGGCACGTGCGTCGCGCGGGGCGCCCGCCCGGCACGGCGTGACGTTCCCGCGCGTGCTCGCCGCCGAGTGGACCAAGCTGACGAGCGTGGCGTCGAACTCCTGGCTCGCGCTGGGGACGATCGCCGCGGCCGCTCTCACGGCGTACGGGCTGGGCATCTTCGTGCGGACCGCCGACGGGCGCTCCGGCTCCTGGGTCGTGGTGTCCGGGTTCCTGTTCGCGCAGCTCGGGTTCCTCGTCCTCGGGGCCACCGTCGGGACGTCGGAGCACACGACGGGGACCGCACGCGTGACGTTCACGGCCGTGCCGCGCCGGCTGCCCGTGCTGGGCGCGCAGGTCGTCGTCACGACCGTCGCGGCCGCCGTCACCGCGACGCTGGCGCTCGGCGCGTCGTACCTGGCGACCATCGGGCCGCGCGCGGGCGAGGCGCCCGCGCTGGACCTGACCGTCCCCGGCACCACCCGCGTGCTCGTGTGCTTCGTCGTGGTCGGGGCCGCGCTCGCCCTGCTGGGGCTCGGCCTCGGGGCGCTCCTGCGACGCCCGGCGGACGCGATCGTCACGGGCGTCGTGCTCGTCTTCCTCCTCGACTTCTTCCTGCAGGGCGTCCCGGGCCGGGTGACCGACACGGTGCGCGCGTTCCTGCCCTCGGCCGGCCGCCGGCTGCTCGAGGACGACGCCGCCGTCGCAGCGGCCGACGCCGCCACGCAGGGGCTCCAGCTCGGCGTGGGGGGCGGCGGCGCGGTCGTCGGCGGGTGGATGGTCGTGGTGCTTGCCGCCGCGGCGTACCGGCTGCGACGCCATGACGTCCGCTGAGCCGTCCCCCTCGCGGGCGGTGGCACCCGCCGCCCGGGAGGCGACCCGCCCCGACGGGCCGGGGTGGGAGAGTGGCCCGGTGATCCGACGTGCTGCCCTCGTGCGGGTGCCCCGCGCCGACGAGCCGCCGCTCACCGAGGAGCACGTGCGTGGCGCGAGCCCGGTCGCCCGCCTCGTCACCGCGCGGCCCTGGGTCATGGACGTCACGGTGGCCGTCGTCATCGCGCTGGTCGGCGTCGTCGGGTCGGGCTTCATCTGGGAGACGGCGAACGGCGCCATCGCCATCGGTCTGTACCCGCGCGACGCAGGGGTCACGGAGCGGGTGACGACGACGTGGCTCGTCGGGACCGGCGTCGGCGCGGGCCTGCTGCTGCTGCGGCGGGCGCGGCCGCTCACCGTGACGGTCCTGCTCACCGCCGCGACGCTCCTGTCGCTGCACGTGGCGGGGGTCATCGGCGTCCTCGGGGCCTGCCTGGCCTGTGCGTTGTACAGCGTCGCGGCCGCCCGCGGCACCACCACGACCTGGGTGGTGTTCGGTGCGGTCCTGACGGTCGTGACGCTCGCGCTGTGGCGCTGGCAGGACCTCGGCCTCATCGAGATCATCGCCTGGTCCGGCGCGAACACGTCTCAACCGTCCGAGTGGGTGCAGTACCGCGACGAGCCGCTGTTCTCGCCCGGCCGACGCATGGGCTCGGTCCTGCTGCTCGTCGCGCTGCTGCTGCTCGGGGTCGCCGTCGGGTCGGCGGCACGGTCCCGCCGCCTGCACGCGGCCGACCTGGTCGAGCGCTACCGCGCCCTGGCTCGGGAGCGGGACGACAGCGCGGCGCTGGCGCGCGCCGCCGAGCGCGCCCACATCGCCCGCGAGATGCACGACGTCGTCGCGCACAGCCTGACGGTGATGATCGCGCTCGCCGACGGAGCGGACGCCGCGTTCGAGCGCGCACCCGACCGGTCGCGGGCCGCCGTGCGGCAGGTCGCCGACACCGGTCGGTCCGCGCTCGCCGACATGCAGCGCGTCCTCGGGGCGCTCGGCCCCCCGTCGGGCGGCGACGACCGGGTGACGCCCACGGAGGTCGACCTGTCCACCGTCGTCGAGCGCTTCGGCACGGCCGGGCTGGCCGTGACCGCGACGGGCCTGGACACCGCGCTGCCGGACGACACGTCGGTGCGCCTGGCGGTCCTGCGGATCCTCGGCGAAGCGCTGACGAACGTGCTGCGGCACGCACCGGGCGCGTCGTCGGTGGAGGTCGCGGTGCGCCGCACGCCGACGACCGTCGAGGTCGACGTCGTCGACGGGGGCGGTGCCCGGGCCGGCGACGGGCCCGGCACCGGGCGGGGGATCGTCGGCATGCGCGAGCGTGCCGCGCTCCTCGGAGGGCACGTCGAGGCGGGACCCCGCCCCGACGGTGGGTGGCAGGTGCACGCGGTGCTGCCGTGGGCCGACGACGCAGGAGGTTCATGATGACGACCGTGCTGCTGGTGGACGACCAGTCCCTGCTGCGCGTCGGCTTCCGCATGGTCATCGAGTCCGCGCCGGACCTCGAGGTCGTCGGCGAGGCCGCGGACGGGCGGGTCGCCCTCGACCAGGTCGCCGCGCTCGCCCCCGACGTCGTCCTCATGGACATCCGCATGCCCGGCATGGACGGCATCGAGGCGACCCGGCACATCGTCGCGGACCACCCCGCGTCACGCGTGCTGGTGCTCACGACGTTCGACGTCGACGACCTCGCGTTCGCGGCGCTGCGCGCCGGTGCGAGCGGGTTCCTGCTGAAGTCCGCCCGCCCCGACGAGCTCGTCGACGCGATCCGGACCGTCGCCGCCGGCACGTCGGTGGTCGCGCCGCGCGTGCTGCGCCGCATGCTCGACCTCTTCGCGGGCCACCTGCCGCTCACGGTCGACGTCACGGACGCGGACGGGCCCCACCCGCGCCTGCGCATCCTGACGCCGCGCGAGCTCGACGTGCTGCGCCTCGTCGCGGGCGGTGCGTCGAACTCCGAGATCGCGGGCGAGCTGTTCGTCTCCGAGACGACCGTCAAGACCCACGTCGGCAACGTCTTCGCCAAGCTGGGCGCCCGGGACCGCGTGCAGGCCGTGATCATCGCCTACGAGTGCGGCGTGGCAGGGCGGACCGGTGCCGGCTCGTCGAGCCGAGGGGCCTCGGGGCCCGAGACGGCGTAGCCGCCGCGGCGGGGGAGACCCCGGCACGGGCGCGGGAACCTCAGGCTGCGGGCGGGTCGCCCTGCGTCGTCGGTCCGCTCGCGGGGCGTCGCCGCCCCCAGACCTCGCGCCCCTTGTCGACGCCCTGCCGGCCTGCGGCGCGTGCCCGGTCGAGCCAGCGCCGCGCCCACGCGAACTCGGTGGCGAGCAGTGCGAGCCCCGCCAGGATCGCGAGGATCCCCGGTCCCGGCAGCACGAGCATCGCGACGCCGGTGAGGAGCACCGTCCCGCCGACGACGGACACGGCGACGAGCCGCACGGGGCGCGGCAGCAGGTCGATCTGCGCCCGCGTGCGCTCCCAGCGCTGGGACCAGGTCGTGCCGTCGCCCCGCCCGCCCGGCGCGGGCCCACCGCCGGTCCCCCCGTCGACGAGCCTGGCCCGCACGGCCGCCACGAGGGCGCCGGTCGCCTCGGGGGCGACGTGCAGGTTGAGCGCGGGCTCGAACAGCTCGGCCTCCAGCAGCACCAGGCCGTGGTCGGCCGAGTCGACCGTGTCGACGCGCGCGTACAGCGGGACGCCCAGCCCGGTCGCCTCACCCACGGCCGCGACGACGCGCTGCGCGAAGGCAGCCTCGTCCGCGGTGACGTCCACCGGCACCGGGTGCTCGGCGTAGACGCCGCCGAGGAACCCGCCGCCGGGTGCGAGGAGCGCGCCCTTGGAGATCGCGTGCGTGAGCCGGCCGTCGACCACGTACAGCGCCTTCTCGCGGCCCGCCGACAGCTCGGGCACCTCGGGCTGCACCATGACGACGCGGCCGCCGTCGAGGATCCGTGCCGCCAGGTCGAGCGCACCGGGGTCGTCGGCACCGAACAGCCCCGTGTCGCGCGCGCCCGCCGAGACCGCGGGCTTGAGCACCACGCGTGCTCCGGGTGCCGCGGCCGCGAGGTCGGCGCGCACGTCGTCGAGCGACGTCCGGTACGCGGTCGGCACGACGCCGACGCCCAGGTCGGCGAGCTGCGCGAGGTACCGCTTGTCGAGGTTCCAGCGCACCAGCGCGGGCGGGTTGAGCACGCGTGTCACGCTCTCGGCGCGGTCGAGCCAGGCCAGGAACTCCGCCAGCCGTTCCGGGTAGTCCCACGGGCTGCGCAGCACGAGCAGGTCGTACGCGGCCCAGTCGACGCCCGCGTCGTGCCACACGGCGGCGCCCGCGTCGATCCCCTGCGCGCGCAGCGCCGCGACGAGGGGTGCGGTGTCGTGGTCGGGGTCCTCGGCGGGGTACGCGTCGGTGACGACGACGCCCACCCGGGCGCCCGGTCGTGCAGACGTGGTGCTCACCTGCGGGACCTTACGTGGGGTCGGGCCAGGTGCGCGCGTGCGCCGCCAGGGTCGCGCGGGTGAGCAGCGAGGGCGTGCCGACCTCGCAGGACCCGGACGTCGCCGTGGGCATCGCGGTGCGCCCGGTGCCGGGCGGTCCCGTCGTCGACCTGCCGCTGCCCGACGCGCTGGACGTGCTCGCGGGTGCGGCGGTGAAGGTCGGCCGTTGGCAGGAGGACCGCCCGGGGCAGTGACCGGCCGGTCCCCGGGCGTCGGCGTCAGGCGGCGGGCGGCGGGCCGGACGCGTGCGCGGGGGCCGTGCGGGTCACGGTGGCGAGCAGGCGCGTGAGCTCGGCGAGCTCGTCGGCGTCGAGGCCGAAAGCCGCGGCGATGCGCCCGGGCACGTGCGCCACCTGCGCGCGCAGCGCGCGCCCCTCGTCGGTGAGGGCGACCGTGACCGAGCGCTCGTCGTCGGCGCGGCGGCGGCGCTCGAGGAGCCCGCGCGCCTCGAGCCGCTTGAGCAGCGGCGACACGGTCCCGTAGTCGAGGTGCAGCACGTCGATGACCTGGCGCACGGTCTGCTCCCCGCGCGTCCACAGGACCACGAGCACGAGGTACTGCGGGTACGTGAGGCCGACGGGGTCCAGCAGCCCGCGGTACACCGACGTCATGGCGCGCGACGCGGAGTAGAGGTCGAAGCACAGCATCGACGCGAGCGAGATGTCGTCACGGGTCGGCGCGTCGTCGGGCCGCAGGTCGTCGTCCACGAGCCCAGTCTAGGGGAGATCTTGACGCGCACAACTAGAACGTGCACGATGTAATCGTTCCCGATGAACCGAGGGGATGCCGACGCCGGGCGGAGAGCCCGGGCAACGAGGAGAGGGCAGGGACATGCCGTACATCACCAGCACCGCGACCGACCAGACCGTCGAGCTCTACTACGAGGACCACGGCTCGGGGCAGCCCGTCGTCCTCATCCACGGCTACCCGCTGGACGGGAGCTCCTGGGAGAAGCAGACCGTGGCCCTCCTCGACGCCGGCTACCGCGTCATCACCTACGACCGGCGCGGCTTCGGCCGCTCCACGAAGTCGACCGAGGGATTCGACTACGACACCTACACGGCGGACCTCGACGCGGTCCTCACGACGCTCGACCTGCACGACGCCGTGCTCGTCGGCTTCTCGATGGGCACGGGCGAGGTCGGCCGCTACCTGGGCACCCGCGGCTCGGAGCGCGTCGCCAAGGCGGCGTTCCTCGCGTCCATCGAGCCGTTCCTGCTGCAGACCGAGCAGACCCCGCACGGGCTGCCGCAGAGCGCGTTCGACGGGATCGCCGCCAGCGCGCGCCAGGACCGCTTCGCGTGGTTCGACGAGTTCTTCGCCAACTTCTACAACCTCGACGAGAACCTCGGCACGCGGATCAGCGAGGCCGCGGTGCGCGGCTCGTGGTCCGTCGCGGCCGGCTCGGCACCGTGGGCCGCCTGGTCCGTCGTCCCGACGTGGCACACGGACCTGCGCGACGACATCGCGAAGATCGACGTCCCGACGCTCATCCTGCACGGCACCGCCGACCGCATCCTGCCGATCGACGCGACCGGCCGGCCCTTCGCCGCCCTGCTGCCCGAGGCGACCTACGTCGAGGTCGAGGGTGCGCCGCACGGCCTGCTGTGGACGCACGCGGACGAGGTGACCGCGGCGCTGCTGGGCTTCCTCGCCGACTGACGCCGGGCGCCTCGAGGCCGCCGGTGCGGCGCCCCCGTGGCGCGGCACCGGCGTGCCCGGTTCGTGCCGGTCCCGGCCGGCACCCGGGCGCGGACGGGTGACGTGCGCCCTCTGACGGGCGAACGGGCGGTGCGGGGCGACGGCCCGGCTGCCACCTGCACGCATGATCAGGTGCAGCGCACCCCGCTGCCGTCCCGTACGACCCTGCCGCGGTCGGGTCCCCGAAGCCAAGAGGTCCCCTGTGCGTCCCCTGCGTCCTGCCGCCACCGCGGCTGCCCCCACCGTGACCCGCGCGCGTCGCGGCACCGCCCTCGTCGTCCTCGGTGCGGCCGCCCTGCTGGGGTCCACGCCCGCCGTGGCGGTGGCGACCGACGCGCCCGCCGCGCAGGACGTCGCGCCGCCCGAGGCCCCGATCGTGCTGCCCGCGCAGGAGCAGGTCGACCAGCTCGTCCCCGCGGCCGCTCCGGCCGCGCTGCTCGCCGACGAGGTGCCGCTCGCCGACGAGGTGCCGCCCGCCGACGAGGTGCCGCCCGCCGACGAGGTGCCGCCCGCCGACGAGGTGGCCCCGGCCGACGAGGCCGACTGTGCCACGACGGTCCAGGGCTGCTACGGCACGGGCAAGCTGGGGTTCGGCGCGTGGAGCCCGGACGGTGCGCCGCTGGCGGGCACGGTCGTCGAGCTCGACCACGTCGGCACGGGCCCCGAGCCCGAGGAGACCGGCACGCTCGACGAGTACGGCGTGCTCCCGAGCGACTCGTGGACCTTCTCCGGGAGCCTCACGGCCACCGCCCGCGTCGTCTCCCTCCCCGAGGGCGCGATGCTCGCGGGTCCGGCGTCGCAGACGTTCGGCCCCTGCCTGGCCACCGACGCCGCGTTCGGCTTCTGCAGCTACACGTTCGCCCCCGAGGTCGTGCGGGCGTACCGCGTGCTCGAGATGGTGGCCGTCGACGAGACCGGTGCGCCGGTCGTCGGTGTGACCGCCGAGCTGTGGGGCGCCGCCGGCACGGGCGCACCCGCGCCGGCGCCCGCGCCCGAGATGGCGCTGCGCGTCGCGCCGGAGCCCGACGGGCTCGTGCTGCTCGCCACCGCCACGTCCGACGCGGCCGGCCGGCTCGCCTTCGGCCAGGTCGTGCCGGCCACGTACCAGGTGCGCGTCACGGGCGTGCCGTCCGGCCTCGTCCTGCCGGAGGACGTCGTGCCGGTGACGGCCGCCGCCGTGGGCACGACCGCCGAGGCGGACGTGCCGACGGGCGACCTCGTCGTCCTGCGTGCCGTCGCGGCGCCGGTCGTCCCCGTGGCGCCGGTCGTGCCCGTCGCGCCGGCCG
Organism: Cellulomonas dongxiuzhuiae; assembly: GCF_018623035.1. Classification (NCBI taxonomy): domain Bacteria; kingdom Bacillati; phylum Actinomycetota; class Actinomycetes; order Micrococcales; family Cellulomonadaceae; genus Cellulomonas; species Cellulomonas dongxiuzhuiae. The sequence continues at coordinate 3,118,857 of NZ_CP076023.1, read as the reverse complement.
CACCGGTGCCCGCCGCGCCCGCCGCACCGGTGCCCGCCGCGCCCGCACCCGTCGCTGCGCCGGTGGCCGCCGCGCCCGCGGCGGGCGCCCTGGCGGTGACCGGTGCGGACCCCGCGCGGCTGGCCGGTGCCGCCGCCGCACTCGTCGCGCTCGGCCTCGGCGCCCTGCTCACCGCCCGGCGGGCCGGGCGTCGCGTGTGAGGGAGCCCGGCCGCGACCGGGTCCCGGTGTGGTGGGCACGTTCGGTGCTGCCGCCCGGCGGCCCCGGCGCGCAGGGCACCGGTGACGCCGGCACGGTGGTCGTGCACGCGATCGCCTCGCACGAGCGGCCGGACCGGTCGGTCGTCGACGTCACGGAGCTCCCGCCCGGTCGCGCGCTGACGCAGGACCGTCTGGCCCGGGTCGCCGTGCGCGCCGACACCTGGCAGCTTCTGCGGTCCGAGCCGTTGGCGGAGCGGCTCGCGGCGGCGACGCCGCTGGTGCTGGTGGAGCGCGTGGAGCGGGACGCCGACCCGGTCGTGGCCGAGCTGGTGGCCTTCGCGCACGCGGACGTCGCGGAGCGCGCGCAGGACCTCGGGGCCCACGTGGAGCCGGGTGCGGTCGTCACCCAGGCGGACGCCGCGCGGCTGCGGCTGGCGTCGGCGCCCCAGGTCGGTGCCGTGCGGTGGCGTGCGGTGACCGGTGAGCTCCGCGAGATCTACGTCGCGCCCGCGCACCGCCGGCGCGGCGTGGCCACCGTCCTGCTGCTCACAGCTGAGGGTGCGGCGGCTGCCCGCGGGTGGCCGCGCCTGTGGGTGGGCGGGGTCCGCACGGCGCTCGGCGACGCCGCGGCGCGCCGGCTGCGCTACGGGGTCGGGCGCGTGGGCGCGCTGACCCGGCTCGCGCCCGCGATGACGCCCGCGGCGGACCGGGTCGGCGTACCGCGCCGCCACCTGGAGCCCTCCGACTGACGCGGTCCGCGCGCCGGTGCGCCGCGCCCGCCCTCCCCGCGGGAGGATCGTCGGGTGCGCGCGCTGGTGATCGAGCAGTTCGGTGTCCTCCCGGAGGTCCGCGAAGTCGCGGAGCCCTCGTGCCCGCCCGACGGCGTCGTCGTGCGCGTCGGCGCCACCGGCGTGTGCCGCAGCGACTGGCACGCGTGGCAGGGGCACGACGACGGCGTGACGCTGCCGCACGTCCCCGGGCACGAGCTCGCGGGCACGGTCGTCGAGGTGGGACCGGACGTGCACGCGTGGACGGTCGGCGACCTCGTCACCGTGCCCTTCGTCATGGCGTGCGGCACCTGCGCGACGTGCCGCGGCGGGGACCAGCAGGTGTGCCCGCACCAGACCCAGCCGGGCTTCACGCAGTGGGGATCGTTCGCCGAGCTCGTCGCGCTCGACCACGCGGACACCAACCTCGTGCGGGTCCCCGACGGGATGACGCCCGTCGCCGCGGCGGCGCTCGGCTGCCGGTTCGCGACCGCGTACCGCGCGGTCACCGTGCACGCGGCGGTCCGTGCCGGCCACGAGGTCGTCGTGCTCGGCTGCGGCGGGGTCGGCCTGTCGGCGGTCATGGTCGCCGTCGCGGCCGGGGCCCGCGTCGTCGCGGTGGACCCGTCGCCTGCAGCCCGTGCCGCGGCCCGGGCCGCGGGCGCCCACGTGACGATCGCCCCGGGCGATGACAACCCTGAGCGGCTCGCGGAGCGGCTCGTCGAGGCCACCGGGGGAGGTGCGCACGCCACGCTCGACGCGCTGGGCAGCGCGGGCACCGCGCTGACCGGCGTCCTCGCGCTGCGCCGCCGCGGGCGCCACGTGCAGGTCGGGCTGCTGCTGGGCGACGACGCCCGCACGGCGCTGCCCATGGACCGTGTCCTCGCGTGGGAGCTGTCCGTGCACGGCAGCCACGGGATGGCGGCGCACGAGTACCCGGCGATGCTCGCGGCGATCGCTCGCGGCCGCCTCGTGCCCTCGACGCTGGTCGGGCGCACGATCGGTCTCGGCGACGCACCGGCGGCGCTCGCCTCGTTGCCGTCGGCCGCCACGGCCGGGATGACCGTCGTCGTCCCCTGAGGTGTCGCGGTGTGTGTCGCGGGTTGGCGTGTGGTTGACGTCACGTCCGGATGTGAGGTAGACCTTGCGTCGGCGGCACAACGGCGTGACGCCGAACGCAGGACACGGGTCCGGTTCCTCGGTAGGCCGAGCACCCGACGTGCTCGCCGGTCGCATCGCGACGGTGGCGAGCACGTGCGGTGTGGGAGCGCGACCACCGCGGTGCCGCGCCGCGATCCGCCTCTCGGCGGCCGCGGCGGGCGGCCGGTCTCAGCGTCCGAGCGTGTCGATCGCCGCGACCTCGTCGGGGCTCAGCGTGAACCCGAGCACGGCCAGGTTCTCCTCGAGCCGCTCGGGCCGCACCGACTTCGGGATGACGACGACGTCGTGCTCGAGGTGCCAGCGCAGCACCACCTGGGCGGGCGTCACGCCGTGCGCGCGTGCCGCCGCCGCGATCGGCTCGGCGGCGAGGTCGGTCCGCTTGAGTGGGCTGTAGCCCTCCACCACGACGCCGCGCTCGCGGTGCGCCGCCAGCAGCGCCGCGTCGTGGTCGACCGGGGAGTAGGGGATCTGGTTGACCGCCGGGGCCTCACCGGTGGCCGCGATCAGCTCGTCGATCTGCGCGATCGAGTAGTTCGACACCCCGATGGAGCGGACATGACCCTCGTCGCGGGAACGCCGCAGCTCCTCCCAGACGTCAGGACGGGCCTGCTTGCCCGGGGGCCAGTGGATGAGCCACAGGTCCAGGTGGTCGGTGCCGAGCGCGGCGAGCGACTCCATGAGCGTCTGCCGCGCGCGGTCCGCGTGGTCGGGCGGCAGCTTGGTCGTCAGGAAGACGTCGTCGCGGTCGATGCCGCGGGTCGCCAGCACGCGGCCGACCTGCGCCTCGTTGCCGTACCCGGTCGCGGTGTCGACGTGCCGGTAGCCGAGCTGCAGCGCGGCGCTGACGGCGAGCTCGGCGTCCGAGCCCTCCGACTGCCAGGTGCCGAGGCCGAGGACGGGGATGGCGCCGCCGGGGAGGGTCAGGGTGGGGGTCGTGGTGTCGGGCATGCGTCCATCCTCTCCGGACGTGCCCGTACGCGCAGGTCGGCGGGCCTGCGCGTCGTGGCTCACTCCTCCGTGCCCGGGTCCGACCGCCCCGGTGCCGCCGTCAGCCGGTCACCGGGGTGGCCCGTCAGCCCGAGCTCGTCGGCGAGGAACATGAAGGCCCGCGCGTAGGGCTGCCCGTCGATCTCCTCGCGCACGCGGTCCCAGTCGATCTGCTCGCGCAGCGCGCGGGCCATCGGCAGCAGCCAGGTGAAGTCGCAGTAGTGCTCGCCCAGCACCCGCATCTTGGCGGAGATGATGTCGGTCGCGGGCAGCACGGGCATGCGCACCGCCAGGACCTCGAGCTGGTCGGCCTGCGCGAGCTGCTCGCGCGTCACCGGCTCGCCGACCATCCGGAAGATCACGTCGATGAGCTGGCCGTGGTGGTACGCCTTGAACAGCCAGTTCTCGGCCGGCTGCTGCACGTCCAGGCCCGCCGCGGCCAGCGCGGCGCGCGCGGCGTCGACGTCGTCCTCGGCGACCGCGAAGTCCGCGTCGTGGCTGGGCTCGGGCGCACCGCGCGCCCACGCCGCGTACCCGCCGACGAGCGCGAACGGGATCTCGGCGTCGAGCAGCGCGACGGCCGTCCGGCGCAGACCGTCCTGCAGCGCGGCGCGGTCGTCGGGGGTCTCCGCCCCGGTGGGGGCGGGCAGCGGCGGGGGCGCCGCACCGGTCAGCGGTGTCGTCGTCGGGTTGTGCATGCAGGGTGTCTACACCGCACTGCGCGGGAGCGCTCGTCGGGCGGCTCGAGGGTGCGCTGCGGGCACGTGGCCGTGCGGTGCGGCGGAGGGCCGGTGAGAATCGCAGGGTGCGGCTCGCGACCTTCAACATCCTGCACGGCCGTTCGCCCGCGGACGGCCGTGTGGACCTCGACCGCTTCGCGGCCGCCGTGCGACGCCTCGACGCGGACGTCCTGGCGCTGCAGGAGGTCGACCGTGCCCAGAGCCGCTCGCACGGGGCCGACCTGACGGCCGTCGCCGCCGAGGCGATGGGGGCGGAGCACCACCGGTTCGTCGCGACGCTGCACGGCGAGCCCGGTCTGTGGGTCGCGGGCACCGGGGAGGAGCAGCCCGACACGGCCGCCTACGGCATCGCGCTGCTCTCGCGCCGTCCGGTGCGCGCGTGGCACGTCCTGACGCTGCCGACCCTGCGACGGCGGACGCCCGTGCGCTTCCCCGGGGCGCGCTGGCCCGCGCTCGTGCGCGACGAACCTCGCACCGCACTGGCGGCCGTCGTCGACGACGGGCGCGGGCCGTTGACCGTCGTCGGCACGCACCTGACGTTCATCCCCGGCTGGAACGTGCGCCAGCTGCGGCACCTGGTGCGCGAGACGCGCACGCTGCCGGGTGCGACGGTCGTCATGGGCGACCTCAACCTCGTGGGCGAGCAGCCGGCGCGGCTGTCCGGGCTGCGTTCGCTCGTGCGCGCCCCCACGTTCCCGGTGGACGAGCCGGTGCGCCAGCTCGACCACGTGCTGGCCGGTCCCGGTGTGCACGCGAGCGCCCCCGGGCAGGCCCTCGCGCTGGGGCTGTCCGACCATCGCGCGCTCGTCGTCGACGTCCACCGCTGACGACGTCCGTGCGCGGCCGGCGTCAGCCGCCCAGGAGGTCCCCGAACGACGGCACGGCGTCGTACAGGCCGGTCCGCGTGACGGGTTCGCGCGCGGCGACGCGTGCGGCGAGCTCGGCGGCCGCCCGGGCGATGCGGGCGGGCAGCGGCTTGACCTGGTCGGTGCCGGCGTCGGCCCAGTCGTCGGTCGCGGCGAACACGGCGGTCGGGACGACGTCGGCCTGCAGGTAGGCGAACAGCGGGCGCAGCGCGTGCTCGAGCGCGAGCGAGTGCCGCGCGGTGCCGCCGGTCGCGCCCAGGGCGACGGGCGTGCCGCGCAGCGTCTCGGGGTCCAGGACGTCGACGAAGGACTTGAACAGGCCGGCGTAGGACGCCGCGTACACGGGCGACACGGCGATCACGCCGTCCGCGCCCGACAGGGCGCTCTGCGCGGCGGCGAGGTCGGGCCGCGCGTAGCCGCTGAGCGTCATGTCGACCACGTCGTGCGCGAGACCGCGCAGCTCGACCACCTCGACGACCGTGTCGATGCCGCGGGCGGCGAGGTCGGCGACGGTCGCCTCGGTGAGGCGGTCGGCCAGCATGCGCGTCGACGACGGCTGCGACAGCCCGCCGGAGACGACGACGATCGATCGGGACGTCACGGGGGTCCTCCTGGAGACGTGCTGGGCGGGACTGGATCGTTCTCTCGCGGGGGGGTGGATGGCACTCTCGCGGTGAGAGTGTCATCCAGCCCGCTTCAGGGGAGGGTGGTCGCGCCCGCGGCCTCGGCGGCGGCGAGGTCGTCCTCGGCCGCCTTGCCCGTCCAGTGGTCCGCGGCCGCGGCCTGCTGCACGTGGACGCGCCCGGCGGCGCGTGCGGCGGCGACGCGCTCGGCGTGCGTCGGCGGGTTCGCGGGCACGTCGGCGGGGCGACGGGACTCGGCCTCGCGCCGCAGGACGGGCACGACCTCCTCGGCGAGGAGGTCGATCTGCTCGAGCACGGTCTTGAGCGGCAGGCCGGCGTGGTCCATGAGGAACAGCTGGCGCTGGTAGTGGCCGACCTGCTCCCAGAAGGCGCCGTAGCGGTCGATGACCTGCTGCGGGCTGCCGACGGTCAGCGGCGTCTCGCGCGTGAAGTCCTCCATCGACGGGCCGTGGCCGTAGACCGGCGCGTTGTCGAAGTACGGGCGGAACTCGTTCCAGGCGTCCTGGCTGTTCCTGCGCATGAAGACCTGACCGCCCAGGCCGACGATCGCCTGGTCGGCGCGGCCGTGACCGTGGTGCTCGTACCGCTGGCGGTAGAAGTTCACCATCTGCGCCGTGTGCTCCATGGGCCAGAAGATCGCGTTGTGCAGGAACCCGTCGCCGTAGTAGGCGGCCTGCTCGGCGATCTCGGGGGAGCGGATGGACCCGTGCCAGACGAACGGCGCGACACCGTCGAGCGGGCGCGGCGTGGACGTGAAGCCCTGCAGCGGCGTGCGGAACTTGCCGGACCAGTCGACGACGTCCTCCTCCCACAGGCGGCGCAGCAGCGCGTAGCTCTCGATCGCGAGCGGGAGGCCCTGGCGGATGTCCTTGCCGAACCACGGGTACACGGGGCCGGTGTTGCCGCGGCCCATCATGAGGTCCATGCGCCCGTCGGCGATGACCTGGAGCATCGCGTACTCCTCGGCCAGGCGGACCGGGTCGTTGGTGGTGATGAGCGTGGTGGCCGTCGACAGCACGATGTTCTTGGTGCGGCCCGCGAGGTAGCCGAGCATCGTCGTGGGGGACGAGGGCACGAAGGGCGGGTTGTGGTGCTCGCCGGTGGCGAAGACGTCGAGCCCGGCCGCGTCGGCGTGCTCGGCGATGGTCAGCATGGCCCGCACGCGCTCGGTGTCGTCCGGGGTCCGGCCGGTCGTGGGGTCCGTGGTCACGTCGCCGACGGAGAAGATCCCGAACTGCATGGGTGCACCTCGTTCGTCAAAGTTGATGCGTTTGCATCGATGCCGCCCTCAACCCTGCGTCCCGCCCACCTATTCCGGCCCACCGCGCGACGTCCGTCACCCGCCGTCGGTGCTGTCCTCGGGGAACTCGGGCAGGGTCGAGACGACGGTGGTGGTCTGCGTCGTGCCGGTCAGCAGCGCCCCCGTCAGCTCGACCGTGGGCGGCAGCAGCAGGAGTCCCACCAGCACGAGCAGGACCGCGAGCCGCACCCACGTCCCGCGCGTCTGCGGGGCGCGTCGGGCCTCACTCGACGAACGCATCGACCCTCCGGTCCTCCGACGAGCGCCGCACGGGCGACGGCCGGCGCCGCCCGTCCAGCACGGACAGCACCTCGAGCGTCGCGAGCGCGAGCAGGGGCGGCACGAGCATGACGGCGCGCCCCTGCGCCGACGTCGCCCACGCCAGCACCGAGCCCCAGCCGTGGTGCACCTGCAGGAGCACGCCCTGCACGCGCTCGACGGGAGTGGCGTTGGTGTCGGGGCTGGCGTTGGCGTCGCCCTGCGTCCGGATGTACGGCTGCAGGATCGGCAAGCCGGCGTCGTCCAGGATCGGCTCCATGCGGCCCGACCCGTCCCGGACCTCCTGCATGGCCGGGAGGCGGTGCAGCGAGACGATGCGGTGGGTGACGAGGTTCGGCGACCCGACGGGCTGGAACGCCACGACGAGGTCCGGCTTGAGCTCCGAGGCGTCCGAGACGGCCCGCAGCACCACGACGTCGCCGGCGACCAGCTGCGGGGCCATCGACCCGGACGTGACGATCAGCAGGCGCTCACCCTGGGCCTGGAACCACAGCGGCACCGCCAGCGAGGTCAGGTAGGCCGCCACGCCCACCGCCACCACGGTCCACAGCGCCGCGCTCGTCGCGCGTCGCCACCGTGGTGCGCGCCGCCGCACCGCCGGCCGGGGGGCACGGCGGTCGACGAAGGGCTCCGGCGCCAGGTCCAGCGAGGTCACGGCACTCTCTAGTTGTTGACCGTCTGCTCGGAGTCGAGCTGGAACGTCAGCTCGGCGGCCGTGTTCTGGAACGTGTTGTCGGAGTCGCGCGACATGTCGACCCGCACGCACAGCGTCTCGGTGCCCGTGACGCCCGCGAGCACGCGGTCACCGGTCTGCGCGCCCGTCGCCGGGTCGCCCACGATCGCGGTCAGCGCGGACGGCAGCCCGAACTCGCTGTCGACGAGGTCCTGCGTGTCCCCGAGCACGGTCGCCGCGGCACTGCTGTCGAGCGTGCACACCGCGTCCTGCAGGACGCGTGCGCGCAGCTGCGTGCGCAGGTCGCCCGACCCGGCGGTGCCCGTCGCGGGCGTCGTCGTCGCGGCGGACACGCTCACGGCGTAGCGCAGCTCGAGGGAGCCGACGTTGTCCACCGTCAGCGGCGCGACCACCGCGCCGCCGGGCGCGAGGCCGCCCACGGGCATCGTGAACTGCGCACCGTCGGCGGTCAGCACCACGGTGCCCGTGCTGATCGTCCCGGTCAGGGAGTCCTGGTCGGTGAACAGCGCGGACGTCGTCAGCGACGTCACGCCCACGGCGGCGAGGACGAGGATCGACCCGGTCGCCCAGCCCCGGCGTCGCCGCGCCACCTCCTGGCGGGAGGGGGCAGGGTCGATCATGTCCTCGAGGAGCTCGTCCATCATCGTTGCGGTCCCTCCTGCGGGCCGCTCGCGCGTCCCCTGGTCGTGTCCCTGCGTCCGGGCGCGGTCCACCCTCTTCGGCCACCATCGGCACCGACGCGGCCGGACCTGAGGAACGTCACCTGTTGTTCACCCGATCGGGTGAAGCGAATGGTCGCCGGGCGGCTGGAGCGCGCTCGCGGGCGCCGGTCGGGCCCACAGGTACCCCTGCGCGCGGTCGACGCCGAGCCGCTCCAGCGTGCGCGCCGTCCGCTCGTCCTCGACGCCCTCGGCCACGACCCGCAGCCCGAACGAGTGCGCCAGGTCGACCATCGCCTGCACCACGACCTCGGAGCCGGCCCGGCCGCCCTCCCCGAGGTCCGCGACGAACACCCGGTCGATCTTCAGCTCGGCCACCGGAAGGTCGCGCAGCTGCGAGATGGACGTCGTGCCCGTCCCGAAGTCGTCGATCGCGACACCCACGCCCAGCGCCGCCAACCGCTCCAGCACCGGCACGACGCGTGTCCGGTCCGCGACCAGCGCGGTCTCGGTGATCTCGACCTCGAGCAGCGACGGCGGGACGTCGTGCTGCGCGAGCAGCGTCTCGATCACGTCGACCACCACCGGGCTCGCGACGTCGTGCGCCGACAGGTTGACCGCCACGGGCACCGCCTGGCCGGCTGCGTGCCACCGCGCGAGCTGACGCACCGACTCCTCGAGGGCGAACTCGGTGACGCGGTGGATGAGGCCCGACTGCTCGGCGAGCGGCACGAACGCGCCGGGCGGGAGCAGCCCGCGCGTGGGGTGACGCCAGCGGATCAGCGCCTCGAACCCGACGGTCCGCTGCGACGCGAGCTCGATCTTGGGCTGGTAGTGCATCTCGAGCTCCGGCACCACGCCGGGGTCGTCCCGCGACTCGAGCACCCGGTGCAGCTCGCCCAGCAGGACCAGGCGCGCCGGCGAGGAGTCGTCCGCGGCGGGGGAGTAGACGCTCACCCCGGTGCGGTGGTGCTTGGCCGCGTACATCGCGATGTCGGCGGTGCGCATGAGCGCCGACGCGTCGGCCGCGTGGTCCGGCAGGCACGCGACGCCGATGGACGTCTCGACGTGCAGGGCGATGTCGCTCAGCTCGAACGGACGGGTGAAGAGCCCGCGCACGCGCTGCGCCAGGCGCTCGGCGTTCGCCACGGTCCGCACGTCCGGCAGCAGGATCGCGAACTCGTCGCCGCCGAGCCGCGCGACCACGTCGTCGTCGCGCAGCGCGTGACGCAACCGCTCGGCGACCTGCTGCAGCAGCTCGTCGCCGTGGTCGTGCCCCAGCGTGTCGTTGATGTCCTTGAAGCGGTCGATGTCGAGCAGGATCAGGCCGACGCGCGCGTCGTCGTGCGCGGCCTTCTCGATGGCCCGCTGCATCCGGTCGGCGAGCAGGCGACGGTTGGGCAGGCCGGTGAGGGAGTCGAGCAGCGCGAGCCGCGCGTTGTCGAGCGCCGTCGAGCGCAGGCGGCGCGACGTCGAGTGCACGATCCGGAACAGCAGCGCCCACAGCAGCACGAGGCTGCCGACGACCACGAGCGTGACCGTGCGGGTGGCCGTGCGCAGGGTCTGCTGCGCCACGGTGTGGTCGAGCATCACCTCGACCGCACCGACGGGCGACCCGGGGGCGACGCCCGGCTGCGCGTCGGGCGTCGCGGTGTCCGCGAGCCGGACCGGCACGTAGACGTCGAGCACCGTCCGCTCGTCCGTGGCCGCGTCGCCCGCGCGCACGTCCGGCTGGACCACGGCGTCGGGCCGGCCGGACGCCATGGCCCGTGCGAGGCGGTCGGCGCGGGGCAGTCCCGTGGTGGCCTCGTCGGACGAGTGCATGAGCCGCCCGTCGGTGCTCCACAGCCGCAGCTCGACGAGCCCGTCGCCGAATCCCCGCGTGGCGGAGGCGACCGCCGCGCGCTCGTCGGCCGACAGGACGCCCGTCACGAACGCGGTCGAGGGCACGACGCCGGCCGTGAACCCCGCCATCCGCGCGGCCGAGCCCGTGCCGTCCCGCACCGCCTGGTCGCGCATCTGCGACGACGTCACCAGGACCAGCGCGACGCCGACCACGACCATGCCGACGAGGCTCACGACCGCGAATCTGCGCGTGGGGCTCGGACGACGGCGACCAGCTGGCACGTGCACCTCGCGGTTCGGACGGACCCGTGTCACGGGCACCTCGCGGCCAGCGTATGACGAGACGCGCACCACGCACAGGCGCCGGGCTGGACGACGGTCCGGGACCGTCGGGAACGTCGGGTGAATGTCGGGTGTTGACCCCGACGGTGCCGCCGCGCGGGCGGTGCCGGAAGGAGCCCCACCGTGACCGACCCCCGGACCTACCCCGTGACCAAGAGCGACGAGCAGTGGTCGCTCGAGCTCGAGCCCCAGGAGTTCGCGGTGCTGCGCCGTGCCGGCACCGAGCGGCCGTGGACCGGCGCGCTGCTCGACGAGCACCGTGAGGGCGTGTACCGCTGCCGGGCGTGCAGCAACGAATTGTTCCGCTCGGACACCAAGTTCGACTCGCACTGCGGGTGGCCGAGCTTCTTCTCGCCGCTCGCGGGCGACCGCGTCGAGCTGATCACGGACCGTTCGCTGGGCATGGTGCGCACCGAGGTCCGCTGCGCGCGCTGCGGCTCGCACCTGGGCCACGTGTTCGACGACGCCCCGCAGACGCCCACGGGCGACCGCTTCTGCATGAACTCGGTCAGCCTCACGTTCGAGCCGACGCCTCCCGCGTCCTCGTCGTCCGACGTCGCGTGAGGGCGCGCGTCGGCCGGAGGTGAGGCGGCGCGGGACGGGACGGCCGACGGGGCGACGACACGCCGCGACACGCCGTCCCGCCCGGAAGTCGCCCGTGGACGGGACTGAAGTGCGGGGCCCTGCGTGCCGATAATGCGGACGTGGACGAGGTCCTGACAGTTCGGCGATGGCGGCGGTACGGCGCCGATCGCCTCTACGTCACGCACGAGACCGGTGCGCGCGTCGGATCCGTCGACCTCCAGTCCGGCGAGGTCGTCGCCGACGACCCGGTCCTCGAGGCCCGGGTGCGTCGCGCCGCGCAGGCCTATCTGCGCTCCGACGTCCCGGAGCTGGTCCTGCCCGTCACCTCCGAGCTGGCCTCGATCGACGCGCTCGACGGCGCGGGCCTGACGGCGTGGCTCGGCGGGCCCGACGACGACCGGCCGCGCGACGAGCGCGGCAGCCCGGTGGGCTCCCGCCTCGACCGCCTCGCGGATGACGGCTGGCAGGCCGTGCACGACGTCCCGCTGGGCCGCCAGGGCACGGTCGTCGAGCACCTGCTGGTCGGGCCGGGCGGCATCTTCACGGTCACCGAGCGGCGGCACCCGGACAGCCACGTCCGCGCCACGTCCCGCACGATGCACGTCGACGGCCGCTCGGTGCCGTACCTGCGCGACGCGCGCCTCGAGGCCGCACGCGTCCAGGGTCTGCTGCAGTCCGCGGGGTGCGCGGGCGTCGCCGTGCACGCCGTGCTCGTCATCACCGGCGACCTCGAGCGCGACGTGCTGGACCCGCCGCAGGACATCCTGGTCATCGCGCGCCACGAGGTGCCGAACCTCTTCCGTCGGCTGCCGGCGCGGCTGGAGCCGGCGCGGGTCTCCGCGGTCGCGCAGGTCGCCCGCCGCCGCACGACCTGGGCGCGCTGAGCGGTCCCGCGGCCCGCCTGCCGCGGGTCCCGTCCCGCGCGCGTCGTCCCCTGCCAGGATGAGCCCATGACCGACGACCCCGTCCTGCGTGTCGAGCGGGAGCTCGGGCTCTTCCTGCGTCGCGCGCGCGCGGCCTCCGCGGGCCTCGCGCGCACCGTCCACCCGGACCTCGACGCGTCCGCCTACCTGCTGCTGGCGGCCGTCGCGCGCACGCCCGGCACCCGCGCGAGCGACCTCGCCGACCTCCTGGGCGTGGGTCGGGGCACCATGTCCCGGCAGGTGACGCGTCTGGAGCGCCTCGGGCTCCTGACGCGCTCGGCGGACCCGCGGGACTCGCGCAGCCAGCCGCTCACCCTCACCGAGGAGGGCGCGAGGCGCCTGGCGCACGCCCGCACCGGCCGGCAGCAGTACCTGCGGGACTCGCTGGTCGCGTGGCCGGCCGAGGAGCTCACGCACCTCGCCGACCTGCTCGCGCGGCTCAACGACGACCTCGTCCAGGACGGCGAACGGTCCGCCGGCCCGGGCTGAGACCGGGCGGACCGTCGTGCGCGTCGCGGGGTCAGGACGCGGGGGTCGTCCCCGCCTGCTCACCCCTGGCCGCCTCGGCCTCCGCGGCGAGCCGCTGCTCGAGGCCCGACGCCCGCCCGAGCGGCACCTCGCGCAGCGCGAGCACGGCGACCAGCGCCAGCAGCGCGATCGGCGCACCGATGAGGAACAGCTCCGCGACGCCCACGCCGAACGCGTGCTCGACGACCTGACGGACCGGGCCGGGGAGCGTCGCGAGGTCGGGCAGCGAGGTGGAGCCGCCGGAGCCGAGCGCGGACGGCGGCACGCCGATGCCGGTGAGGCCGTCGACCATGAGGTGCGACACCCGGTTGGACAGCACCGCCCCCAGGGCCGAGACGCCGATCGCGCCGCCGAGCGTGCGGAAGAACGCGACCGTCGCGGTGCCTGCGCCCATGTCGGTGATGGGCAGCGTGTTCTGCGTCGCGAGGACGAGGTTCTGCATGAGCATGCCGACGCCCGCGCCGACGACCAGCATGTACAGGCCGACGAGCGTGAAGCTCGTGCCCTCGTCGATCGTGCCCATGAGGCCGAGGCCTGCGGTGAGCAGGACGGCGCCGACGACCATGATCTTCTTGTAGCGGCCGCTGCGGGAGATGGCCCGGCCCGACAGCGTCGAGGCGAGGAACGTGCCGACGACCATGGGGATGGTCAGCAGGCCGGACTCGGTGGGCGTCTTGCCGCGCGCCAGCTGCATGTACTGGCTGAGGAAGACCTGCGTGCCGAACAGCGCGATGCCGACGGCGACCGACGCGATGACCGTCAGGACGACGGTGCGGTTGCGGAACAGGTGCAGCGGGATCATCGGCTCGGCCGCACGGGACTCGACGGCGACGACGGCGACGACGCCGAGCGCGGACCCGCCCACCATCACGGCGGTCTGCCACGACATCCACGCGAACGACGAGCCGGCGAACGTGATCCACAGCAGCAGGGTGGCGATCGACGCCGAGAGCAGGACCGCGCCGGCCCAGTCGATGCGGACGCGGCGTCGCACGACGGCGGGCAGGTGCAGCGTGCGCTGCAGGACGATGATCGCGGCGACGGCGAACGGCAGCCCGACGAAGAAGTTCCAGCGCCAGCCGGCGGCGTCGGTGATGACACCGCCGAGCAGCGGCCCGCCCACCATGCCGACCGCCATCACGGCGCCCATGAGGCCCATGTACCGGCCGCGCTCGCGGGGGCTGATGATGTCGGCGATGAGCACGGTGCCCAGGGCCGTGAGGCCGCCCGCGCCGATGCCCTGCAGGGCGCGCATGCCGATGAGCAGCTCGGTGCTGTGCGCCAGGCCGGCGAGGGCCGAGGAGATGACGGAGACCGCGAGCGCGAGCTGGATGAGCAGCTTGCGGTCGACGAGGTCGGCGAGCTTGCCCCAGATGGGCGTCGAGACCGTGGTGGTCAGCAGGGTCGCCGTGACGACCCACGTGAACGCGGACTGGCTGCCGCCGAGGTCGGTGATGATCCGCGGCAGGGACGTCGAGACGACGCTCGTCGCGAGGATCGAGACGAACATGCCCAGGAGGATCCCCGAGAGGGCCTCGAGGACCTCGCGGTGCGTCATGGGTGCCGGCGAGGCCGCCGGCTCGGCGACGGCCTCGCCGGCACGGGTGCTGATGGTGCTCAAGGATGGTGCTCGCTTCCGGGCGCGGGGACGGGGTCGACCGGGCTTCGTCGGCGGTCGGGTCGGGCACGAGGCTCCGACAGTTGCTTAGGGCAACCCTACGCGCGATAGTTACCTGAGGCAACGTGTTTCCCGCCACGCGGTCCCGACCAGCGCGGCGACGCGTCGTCCCGGTGCCTGGGACGACGCGTCCCGGGCACCGGGACGCCGGACGTCAGTCGGACGCGGCCCGACCCCGGCGCTCGACCTTCAGGCCCTCCATGTCCTCGAGCTGCACACCCTTCGTCTCGGGCACCTTGGTCAGCACGAAGAAGAACGAGACGAGGGCGAACGCCGCGTACATGAAGTACGGCACGGAGGCGCCCCACCGGTCGAGCATCTCGGGGAACGACAGCGTGATGAGGAAGTTCGCCACCCACTGCGCGGACGCCGCCACACCGAGCGCAGCGGCGCGGATGCGGTTCGGGAACATCTCACCCAGGAGCACCCAGACCAGCGGCCCCCACGTCGCACCGAAGAACACGACGAACGCGTTCGCGGCGACCAGCGCGACCACGCCCCACGGGCCCTCGAGGCTGATCTCCTCGCCGGTGCCGGTGGCGTTGAGGAAGGCGACGGCCATCGTCCCCAGGGCGACCGCCATGCCGGCCGACCCGATGAGCAGCAGCGGGCGGCGTCCGACCTTGTCGATCAGCCCGATCGCGATGAAGGTCACCGCCACGTTCGTCAGCGCCGTGATCGTCGAGATGAGGAACGACTGGCTCTCCTCGAAGCCGACCGCCTGCCACAGCGTCGTGGAGTAGTAGAAGATCACGTTGATCCCGACGAACTGCTGGAACACCGAGAGCAGGATCCCGACCCACACCACCGGCAGCAGCCCGAGCGCCGGACCGCGCAGGCTCGCCTGGTTCGTCAGCTTCGCGTCCGCCCGGATGATCTGCTCGATCTGCGCGACGCGCTCGTCGGGGTCCTCGTCCGCACCCAGCACGTCGGCGAGCACCGCGCGCGCCTCGTCCTGCCGACCCAGCGAGACCAGGTAGCGGGGGGACTCCGGGATGCGCAGGGCGAGGATGCCGTAGACGGCTGCCGGCACCACGCAGACCAGGAACATCCAGCGCCACGCCTCGAGACCGAACCACAGCTCCTGCGCCGCACCCCCCGCCGACGTGGCCAGCAGCTGGTCCGACAGCAGCGCCGCGAAGATGCCGAGCGTGATCGCCAGCTGCTGCAGCGAGCCCAGACGCCCGCGCATCGCCGCCGGGGCGATCTCGGCGATGTACGCCGGGGCGATCACGGACGCGATGCCGATGCCGATGCCCGCCACGACCCGCCACAGCGCGAGGTCCCACGCGGCGAACGCCAGCCCGGACAGGATCGAGGAGACGAAGAAGAGGATGGCGCCGAGCACCATGACGCGCGTGCGGCCCCACCGGTCCGAGAGCCTCCCGCCCAGCCACGCGCCGAACGCGCAGCCCAGCAGCGCCACGGCGACGACCAGCCCGGTCACGACGCCCGAGAGCGCGAACTGACCCTGCACCGCGTCCACGGCACCGTTGATGACCGAGCTGTCGAAGCCGAAGAGGAAACCACCGACGGCCGCGGCGACCGCCAGGACGACGGCCTTGCCCTTGTACCGGCCGGGTCGAGCCGACGAGGACGGCCCGGATGTCGCGTCGGTCATGGTCCGCACCCCCCACCACCCGGGCCCCTCCCGGTCAGACCCACTGTGAACCGCAGCACCCCGCACCGCACGTCGACACCGGGCGAGGGGTGGTGGAGTGCGCCGCGGCGAGGGATCATGCCGCGGTGAGCGCGGACGGGACGGGGACGGGCGGAGCCGGGACGGGCGACGCCGGGGGCGGCGGCGCGTCCGGCGGCGGTTCCGGACGCCGGCACCACCGGCCGCTCGTCGTGGACCCCGCGGTCGCGGACGAGCTGCCCGGCGCGCTCGACCCGGCGCTGCGCGACGAGATCGCGCACACCACGGCCAACGCGCTCGTCCACCACGGACGGGCGACGGAGGACCCGCAGGTCGTCGCGCGGCTCGTCGCCCTGGTCGAGACCGAGGGCCTCGACGTCGTCGCAGCGATGTGGGCCGACAGCCCCGCCGACACGCTCCCGGGCGCGCTGTGGCGGCTCTACGTGCTGCGCGAGTGGGTGCGTCGCGACCCCGGGACCGTCGCCGACCGCTACCGCCAGGGCGTCGCGGCCGCGCCCGTCCACGACGTCGTCGCGGGCGTCGTGGAGATGCCCGGACCGGACGACGTGCGCGCGGTCGCGGACGCCGTCCTGTCGGGCGTGTACACCGGTGACCTCGCGACCGCGCTCGAGCGGGCCGCGGCGTTCTGCCAGGTGCTGGCCACGGGCGCGGCGTTCGACGCCGACCACCTCGACGCGCTCGACCCCGGCGCGGCCGCACGCCAGACCCGCGGTGCCGCGTCCCTCGTCCGCACCGCCGAGGAGCTCGCGCGCGCGGCACAGCTGTGGCGGGCCGACAGGCTCGAGTGACCGCCGGCCGCGTACACTGGTCGGCGACGCCGGGTCGGTAGCCCCGGGCTCCATCATCAGCCGCTTCGAGCGGCCTCGCGCCGTCAGGCGCTCCGGCCCGGCGTCCTCGCACGAAACGGTTCCGCGCGGTCCGGGAGACCGGCTGGGACGAGGGTCCGGCACGAGTGGCGTTCACCGCCCGTTAGGCTGGGCGTCGCCCCGCTTCCCGGGGGCACACCACCAGTCGACGACCCGGAGCCCTCCGTGCGCCTGCGCCTGACACCGCGCGACACCTCGTACTTCGACCTCTTCGCCGCATCCGCCGCCCATCTCGTGACGGGCGCGAACCTGCTGGCGGAGATGCTCGGCGCCGATCGCGCCACCCGCAAGGAGCTCAACAAGCGGATGGCCGCGACCGAGCACGCTGCGGACGACGCGACCCACACGATCATGCGGCGTCTCAACCAGACGTTCGTCACACCGTTCGACCGCGACGACATCTACGACCTCGCGTCGAGCCTCGACGACTGCATGGACTACATGGACGAGGCGTCCGACCTCATGGTCCTGTACAAGATCGGGGAGCTGCCTGCCCGCGTCTCCGACCAGGTCCAGGTGCTGCAGCGCGCCGCCGAGCTGACGGCCGAGGCGATGCCCCGGCTGCGCTCGATGGAGTCCCTGCAGGAGTACTGGGTCGAGATCAACCGCCTCGAGAACCAGGCCGACAAGTCGCACCGCAAGCTGCTCGCGGAGATGTTCGACGAGATCGCCGACCCGATCCTCCTCATGAAGCTCAAGGAGATCGTCGAGAAGCTCGAGGACGCGGCGGACGCCTTCGAGAAGGTGGCCAACACGGTCGAGACGATCGCGCTCAAGGAGTCCTGAGCCGTCGTGGAACCTGTGCTGGTCGTCTTCGTCGTCGCGCTCGCTCTCGGGTTCGACTACACCAACGGTTTCCACGACGCCGCCAACGCGATCGCCACGTCGGTCTCGACGCGCGCGCTCACGCCGCGGGCGGCGCTCATCATGGCCGCGGTCATGAACTTCCTCGGCGCGCTGCTCGGCACCGAGGTCGCCGAGACCATCGCCACCCAGATCGTCGACCTGCAGTCGGCGTCGTCGCACAGCGCGCTCGTCGTCATCCTGTGCGCGCTCGTCGGCGCCATCACCTGGAACCTCGTCACGTGGTGGTTCGGGCTGCCCTCGTCGTCGACGCACGCCCTCATCGGCGGCCTCGTCGGAGCGGGTCTCGCCGGTGGGTTCGGCGTGTACGGCAGCTCGATCGTCGAGAAGGTCGTCCTGCCGATGGTCTTCTCGCCGCTGATCGGGTTCACCCTCGCGTTCTTCGTGATGGTGGGCCTCCTGTGGCTCATCCGCAACCGCCCGCCGGCGCGGACCAACCGTCGCTTCCGGTTCGCGCAGACCGTCTCCGCGGCCGCCATGGCGCTCGGTCACGGCCTGCAGGACGCGCAGAAGACCATGGGTGTCATCTACCTGGCGCTGCTCACCGCGAACTGGGCGAACCCCGACGACGGCATCCCGCTGTGGGTCAAGCTCGCGGCGGCCGGGGCGATCTCGCTCGGCACGTACGCGGGCGGGTGGCGCATCATGCGCACCCTGGGACGCAAGATCATCGAGCTGGACCCCGCGCGCGGGTTCGTCGCCGAGTCGGTCTCGGCCGTCGTGCTCTACGTCAACGCGTTCGCGCTGCACGCGCCGGTGTCGACCACGCACACGATCACGTCCGCGATCATGGGCGTCGGCGCGACCAAGCGGCTGTCGGCCGTGCGCTGGGGCGTCGCCAAGAACATCGCCGGTGCGTGGATCCTCACGATCCCCGCCGCCGCCGCGGTCGCGGCCGTCGTGTTCTGGATCATCCACCCGATCCTGGGCTGAGCCCCGTCAGTCCGCCGTCGCGGACGAGGTGTGGCGCTCGACCGCCAGCACGCGGGCACCGCGCGGTGTGGGGCCGGTGTGCGCGACGAGCAGCTCGGCCGGCGC
Source organism: Cellulomonas dongxiuzhuiae (assembly GCF_018623035.1). Lineage (NCBI taxonomy): Bacteria > Bacillati > Actinomycetota > Actinomycetes > Micrococcales > Cellulomonadaceae > Cellulomonas > Cellulomonas dongxiuzhuiae. Next base: position 3,100,231 of record NZ_CP076023.1, on the reverse strand, counting down.
GAGGAACGGGTTCTCGCGCGGCAGGGCGTCGGCGACGTGGCGGCGGCTGTGCTCGGCGAGCACACCCAGCACCGTCGGCAGCACCGGCCGGTGGGTGCACACCACGGTGTCGGTGGGGCTCTCGATCAGCTCGCGGACCATCGCGCCGACACGCGCGGGCGACTCGTCGTGCCGTGCCTCCGTGAGCACGTCGGCCACCTGTGGCTCCAGGCCCGCGGCCGCCGCGTAGGGGGCGACCGTCGCGGTGCACCGCTCCCACCGGCTCGTGACGACCCGCCCGACGCCGAACGCCGCCAGGACCGGCACCGCGGCCGCCGCCTGCCGCAGGCCCAGGCCCGTCAGCGGCCGGTCCGCCTCCTCGCCGCCCCACAGGCTGCGCTTGCGCGCCTGCCCGTGACGCGCGACGACGAGGGCCCGCGTGCGCAGCCGTCCGCGCGCGTGCGCCTCGACGAGCGAGTCCAGGGGGCGCCGGTCCGCACCGCGCGTCACGCGACGTGCGGCGTCCTCCACGTCGAACCACTCCCACGCGTCGATCTCCGTGCGGGCGGCGTGCCGCACCGGTGGCCGGGCGCCGAGCGGCGCGTCGTCGCCGCGACCGCCGACGCGTGCCGCCCAGTAGTGGACGACCTTCTGGCGGCCGTCGGACAAGCGGTACTCCAGACCGGGCAGGGGGAGGCCCAGGACGACCGCCATGCCGGTCTCCTCCTCCACCTCGCGCACGGCCGCGACCGGCGCGTTCTCGCCCGGGTCGAGCTTGCCCTTGGGCCACGACCAGTCGCGGTAGCGCGGGCGGTGCACGAGGGCCACCTGCAGGTGGCCCGCGCGCAGCCGCCAGACGAGGGCGCCGGCGGCCTGGACGGGTGCGGGGGAGGACGCCTTCACCGGGCGGCGCCGGGACGACGCCTCTGGCGGTGGATCAGCACCTCCTGCAGGTCCACCAGCGGCCCGTTGGGGCCCATGTGGTGCCGGACCCACTCACCGTCCGGCTGCAGCCACCAGGACGACGTGCCGTCGTCCATCGACTCCTGGAGGTACTCGACCAGCTCCTGCACCTGGCCAGGCTCCGCGACGCGTACGAGCGCCTCGACGCGCCGGTCGAGGTTGCGGTGCATGAGGTCCGCCGACCCGATGAACACCTCCGGCCCCTGGAACCCGTCCTCGCCGGTCGTGCCGGCGGTGTGCGCGAACGCGAACACGCGCGAGTGCTCGAGGAAGCGGCCGAGGATCGAGCGCACGCGGATCGTCTCGGACAGGCCCGGGACCCCCGGCCGCAGCGCGCAGATGCCCCGCACGTTGATGTCGATGGGCACGCCCGCCTGCGACGCGCGGTAGAGCGCGTCGATGATGGCCTCGTCGACCATCGAGTTGACCTTGATCCGGATCCACGCGGGCTCGCCGCGTCGCGCCGCCTCGGCCTCCCGCTCGATGCGCTCCAGCAGACCCGACCGCACCGAGCGCGGCGCCACCAGGAGACGGTGGAACCGGGACTTCGGCGCGTAGCCTGACAGCTGGTTGAACAGGCGCGTGAGGTCCTGGCCCACGTCCGGGTCCGCCGTCAGCAGGCCGAGGTCGGTGTACAGCCGCGCGGTCTTGGGGTGGTAGTTGCCCGTGCCGACGTGGCTGTAGCGACGCAGCCCGTCGGCCTCCTGCCGCACGACGAGCGAGAGCTTGCAGTGCGTCTTGAGGCCGACGATGCCGTAGACGACGTGGACGCCCGCCTGCTCGAGCTTGCGGGCCCAGGAGATGTTGTTCTGCTCGTCGAACCGGGCCTTGATCTCCACGAGCGCGAGGACCTGCTTGCCGGCCTGCGCCGCGTCGATGAGGGCGTCGACGATGGGGGAGTCGCCCGACGTCCGGTACAGCGTCTGCTTGATGGCCAGCACGCTCGGGTCGGCGGCGGCCTGCTCGAGGAACGTCTGCACCGACGTCGAGAACGAGTCGTACGGGTGGTGCAGCAGGATGTCGCGGGCGCGGATCGCCGCGAACACGTCCGTGGCCGACGCGGACTCCACCTCGGCGAGGTGCCGGTGCGTCACCGGGACGAACCGCGGGAACTGCAGCTCGGGGCGGTCCTGGTCGGCGATGAGGTTGAGGCCGGTGTGGTCGAGCGGCGCGGGCAGCTCGTACACGTCGTCCTCGGACATGCCGAGCTCGCGCACCAGGAACTTGCGCACGCGCGGGCTGATGCCCTCGGCGAGCTCGAGGCGGACCGGCGGGCCGAACCGGCGCCGCAGCAGCTCCTTCTCCATCGCCTTGAGGAGGTTCTCGGCGTCGTCCTCCTCGACCTCGAAGTCCTCGTTGCGCGTGATGCGGAACGTGTGGAACTCGCGGACCTCCATGCCGGGGAACAGCATGTCGAGGTGCTGGGCGATGACGTCCTCGACCGGGACGAACGAGATGGGCCCCCGCTCGTGGGCGGCGGTCTGCGGGACGGGCGCCGAGGGGCGGCCTGCCGCGTCGACCGCGATGTAGCGGGGCAGCAGCGGCGGGACCTTCACCCGCGCGAAGTGCTCCTTGCCGCTCGCCGGGTTCACGACGCTCACCGCGAGGTTCAGCGACAGCCCCGAGATGTACGGGAACGGGTGCGCCGGGTCCACGGCGAGGGGCGTGAGCACCGGGAAGATCTGGCGGCGGAAGAACTTGTGCAGCCGGTCCTGCTCGGCGTCGCCGAGGTCGTCCCAGCGCACGATCGTGATGCCCTCGCCCGCGAGCGCGGGCTGCACAACCTGCGTGAAGACCTGCGCGTGGCGCTCCATGAGGGCGTGCGCACGCTCGCTGATCGCGTCGAGCACCTGCCGGGGGGACAGCCCCGACGCCGCGGTGACGGCGATGCCCGTCGCGATCCGACGCTTGAGCCCCGCGACGCGCACCATGAAGAACTCGTCGAGGTTGGAGGCGAAGATCGCGAGGAACCGCACCCGCTCCAGCAGCGGCAGGGTCGTGTCCTCGGCGAGCTCCAGGACGCGTTGGTTGAACGCGAGCCACGACAGCTCACGGTCGAGGAAGCGGTCGTCGGGCAGGGCCTCGTCCGGCGTGTGCGGCGGGGACTCGGGGGTCTCCACGTGCTCGGCGATCCGCTCGGCCAGCACCGGATCGATCGGGGGAGCGTCGGTCATGTGCCCATCGTGGCATCGTCGGGGGAACTCGTCGTGTCGTGGTCTCTCACCTGGACGAGGGGTGTGCCGTGCGCCGGGCTGCCCGCCGCGGGCGGGCCGTACATGACGTCGACGGCCGCCCGGGCGAACCCCGCGCGCTCGTAGGTGTGCACCGCGACGGTGTTCTCGGCGCCCGTGTAGAGGATGACGGTGCGCAGCCCGCGGTCGCGCAGGTGCGCCAGGCCCAGCGACGTCAGCGCGCGGCCCATGCCCAGCCCCTGCGCGAGGGGGTCCACGCCGACCACGTAGATCTCGCCGACCTCCTCGCCGGGGGCCCCGTCGGGTGCGTCACCCGGCGGGTGGACCTTGGTCCACACCGACCCGAGCAGCCGGCCGTCGCGCTCGGCCAGCAGGAAGCCCGCAGGGTCGAACCACGGCTCGGCCTCACGCGCCCGCAGGTCCGCCGACGTCATGCGTCCCTGCTCGGGGTGGTGCGCGAAGGCGCGGGCGTTGACCCGCCGCCACGCCTCCTCGTCCTGCCCGGGGACGAACGCGCGCACCTCGACGCCCTGGGGGAGCCGCGCCGGTGCCGGTGGGTGCTGCGTCACGTCGACCGCCATGCGCAGCAGCTCGCGCACGACCACCATGCCCACGGCCTGCGCGGTCGCCCTGGCAGCGGGCAGGTCGCCGTGCGCCCACACCTGGAGCCGGCGCCCCGGGACCCGCTCGGACTCCTGCGCGGCGCGCGCCAGGAGAGCGCGCGCGACGCCGCGACGCCGGTGCGCCGGGTCCACGACGAGCTCGGCCCGCACGGTGGTCGAGCCGCCGACGTCGAGCTGGGCGTACCCCACGAGCGGAGCGTCGGTGTCCTCGGGGGCGGGGGGTGTGTCCCCCCCCGGGCCGAGGGAGGCCAGCAGGTGGACGACCGGTGCCTCGGCGTCGGACAGCCACAGCAGGGGCTGCTCCGACAGGGGCGGCACGCGGTCGTGGCGCGCCGCCGCGTGGTGCAGCGCGCGCACGGCGTCCGCACGGTCTGGCGGCAGCGGGCCGTCGACGGCGGCGAGCGACGTCAGGGCCTCGCTGTCGGACGGCATGCGCCCATCCCATCACGGACCGGGTGGCGGCGGGTGGAACTCCGGGGTGATCCGCCGGGGTGACACCGTCACCCGCACGGCCCCACGGGCCCTGCGTGCAGCCGGTAGCGTGGACGCGCCATGCCACCCGCTCCAGCCGTCTCCCCAGTCGCGGGTGGCCGCCGCGCGCGGCGGCAGCCGCGCGGCCCGCGCACGGTCGAGGTCGACGTCGTCGTCGTCGGGGCCGGCCAGGCCGGTCTGTCCACGGCGTACCACCTGCACCGCACGGGGCTCGTGCCCGTCGGGTCGCCCGGCTGGGAGCGGGCACGCGGCACGTACGTCGTGCTGGACGACAACCCGCGCGCCGGCGGTGCGTGGCAGCACCGGTGGCGCTCGCTGTCGATGGCCGACGCCCACCGGGTGCACGACCTGCCGGGCATGCCGCTGACCATCGCGGACCCCGCCGAGGCGGCCGCCGACGCCGTGCCCTACTACTTCGCGCAGTACGAGGAGGCGTTCGGGCTCAACGTGCAGCGCCCCGTGCGGGTGACGCGCGTCGAGCGGGCGCCCGACGGCGACGAGCCCCGCCTGCTCGTCACGGCCCGGCACGTCGACCACCCCGACGAGGTCGTCGTGTGGTCGACGCGCGGGCTGGTCAACGCCTCGGGCACCTGGGGCAAGCCGTTCTGGCCGGCGTACCCGGGCCGTGCGACCTTCCGCGGCCGCCAGCTGCACACGCGCGACTTCCGCACCGCCGCCGACCTCGCGGACGGGCACGTGGTGGTCGTGGGGGGCGGGACGTCCGCCGTCCAGCTGCTGCTCCAGGTCGCCGAGGTGACCACCACGACGTGGGTGACGCGCCGCCCCCCCGTGTGGCAGGACGAGGAGCTCACGCCCGAGCTGGGCCGGGACGTCGTCGCACGCGTCGACGACCGCGTGCGCGCGGGCCTCGTGCCGCAGTCCGTGGTGTCCGTCACCGGCCTGCCGCTGACGCCGGCCAACCGCGCGGGCATCGAGGCCGGTGTGCTGCGCGCGCGTCCGGTGTTCGCGCGCATCGTGCCGGACGGGGTCGAGTGGGACCGGGGTGACGGGCTCGAGCAGGAAGGCCACGACGGCGGCGGGATCGACGGGCGACCGGACGGTGGCTGGGTCGACGGACCGTCCTTCGTCGCGGCCCGCACGATCCTGTGGGCCACGGGCTTCCGTGCGTCCCTCGACCACCTGGCGCCCCTCGGGCTGCGCGCGCCCGGTGGCGGCATCGTGATGGACGGCACCGAGGTGGTCGTCGAGCCCCGGGTCCAGCTGGTCGGCTACGGCCCCAGCGCCTCGACGATCGGTGCCAACCGCGCAGGCCGCGAGGCAGCCCGCAACCTCCGCCGCACCCTGCGCTGGTGACCCGGGCGGCCACCCGCAGAAGTGGTCACGTCGTCGACCACATCCGCCATCCGGGGCACCGTATGTGACCACTTCCGCCCTCAGGCCGGGAGCCGGGCGCGTAGGCGTGCGCGGCCCTGGGGAGTCAGGGTCGAGGCGTGGAGGAGAGTGAGCCACGCGCGGAGACGGGCGGGGCGGTGAGGGCGGCCGAGCGCGGCGTCGATGTCGCGCAGCACCTCGGCGGGCCGGCGGCACAGGTCCGCGGCGACGTAGCCGCGCCTCGTCCACCCGGCGGCGATGAGCGCCCGGTCCCGCCGGAGGTCGCCTGCGTGCGCCCGGGCGCTGCGGTGGACGCCGCCGTCGTACTCGTGGAGCACGCGCGTGCCCGGCAGCCACAGGTCGCCCCGGGCCACGAACCTGCCGTCCGCGGACGTCACGACGTGCTGCGGGACCACCGTCGCCCCGACGCTCACGTGCAGCACGCGCAGGAGGGTCTCCCAGGGTGACTCGCTCCGGGGGTCGGCCATCGCGAGCGCCCGTCGCAGGAGCGGTGCGCCGCGGCTGCGGTGCGCGGCCGCGGCGGCGACGTCCTGCGCGGTGCACCCCGCGCGCAGGGCGGCGTCGACCAGCACGACGAGGTCGAGCAGTGCCAGGTCACGTGCGCAGGCGAGGAGCGTGGCGGCGGGGGCCGTGACACGCACCCCGTCCAGGGCGACCGTCGGGACGTCACGCGCCGTCCGGGTCACGCGGAGCCCCGCTCGGCGTGAGCGTGCCTGGTCGCAGGGTTGGTCGACGAGCACCGGCAGGTCCGCGGGCAGCTCGGGCAGCCACCACCCGTGCAGCCGCGCAGCCGTGAGGTGGGAGAAGGCCGCCGACGTGGGAAGCAGGCTCTGCCACGCGGTGACGTCCGGGGTCGCCGGGTGACGCTGGAGCCCGTGCGAGACGCGCACCCACCCCCGGCCGGGATGGCGCCCGACGTGCACCGCGTGCGTGGCGTCCTGGTCGTCCGTCTCCATCCCCCGAGCCAACCCCGGCACCCCGCCCCCGTGACCCGAGCGGCCCGAGCCTGTGGACGACCGGCCCCGCACGACCTCTGTGGTCGGCTGACGGGTCCGGTCCGCGAGCTCGATGCCCTGCCAGAGCGTCGGCCAGAAGTGGTCACATCTCTGCGGCTCCGCCCCACCATGTGGTCACCTCACCGACCACTTCTCGCGCGGCGTGAAGCCGCGGGGGGTGGGGCGCGGGGTGGGGGACGGGGTGGGGGGTGGGGGCATGCGTGTCGGGCGGGGGCGGGAGCGGGTGAGGCGTGAGAGGGCGACGGATGCGGGGGCCGGATGGGGTCGGCCCCGCCCTGGGGGGGAGGGCGGGGCCGACGGGGGGCGCGCGGCGGTGCGCGCCCGGTCATGGGCGGGCTGTCAGCGGCAGGTCACCGGGACCGTGCCGGTCGGGGCCGTGCCCGAGCCGATGAACCCGTAGCTCACGGTCTGTGCGGCGCGCAGCGCCCCGTTCCAGGCCGCGTTCGTGGCCGTCACGGCGCTGCCGGAGCCGCTGAACGTCGCGCTCCAGCCCTGCGCGACGGACGCACCCGCCGGCAGCGTGAACGTCGTCGTCCAGCCGGACACCGCGCTCGCGCCGGCCGTGACGTCGACCGTGCCCTGGAACCCGCCCGGCCACGTGTTCGACACCGTCAGCCGCGCGCTGCACGCGCCGCTCGGGCTGCTCGTGGCCGTGGGTGAGCTCGTGGCGGTGGGTGAGCTCGTGGGCGTCGGCGAGGTCGTCGGGGTGGGCGACGTCGTCGGCGTCGGCGTGGGCGACGTGGTGGGGGTCGGCGACGTGGTCGGGGTCGGTGTCGCGCCCGAGAAGAACGTCGCCGTCCGGGCCGTCGCCCTGATCCCGTTCGGGCCGTCGAAGATCAGGGTCCCCCACGTCGTCCTCCGGGCCGGGTCGAAGGCGGTCACCATGTCGAGGTACTCGACGCCGCCGCCGTTGCCCGACCACGACCAGCCGTAGTAGCCGATGCCGCGTCGGACGGCCTCGCTCATGATCGTCGCCTCGTCGGGGTTGCCGTCGGAGTGGTCGTACCCGAACTCGCCGATGACGAGCGGCAGGCCCTGGGCGGCGAACGCGTCGAGGTACGCCGTGATGGTCGACGCCTGCGCGTACACGCCGTACATGTGCACCGAGAACAGCGTGTTGCGCTCGGGATCGGCTGCGGCGACCGTCGCGGCGGTGTCCCGCATGACGCCCTTCCAGTCCTGGCCCCAGTTGGGTGCGTCGACGACGATGTTGTGCCGCAGGCCGGCGGCGCGCACCTTGACGACCGCAGCTGCGGTGTCGGCCGTCCAGGCCGTGACCTGGGGCTCGTTGTTGCCGGTGGGCTCGTTGCCGATGTTGATCTGGATGAAGTCCTCGGTGCCCTGCAGGACGGACTTCAGCGAGATGAAGTAGTCGGCCGCCCTGTCGAGGCTGACGGCGCCGGACTGCTCGCCGTTGCCGGTGGTGTCGTGGTTCTCGAGCATGCAGACGAGCTGGTTGGCCTTGCACAGGGCGATGACGGCCGCGACGTCCGCGGCGTCGTTCTCGGTCCAGCGGTCGCCGCCGGACAGCACGACACGCAGCGCGTTGGCTCCTGCCGCCCGGATGGCGGGGACGGCCGTGGGCGTCTGCGACGTGTACCAGGTGTGGGCGTGGCTGACACCGCGCGCGACGAACGGCGTGCCGTCCTGCTCGACGAGCCGCGTGCCCGAGATGTGCAGGCCGACCGGGTCGGCCGCGGTGGCGGTGGTGGCGGCGGAGGTGATCCCGCCGACCGCCAGGAGCGCGACGCCGCAGGCGGCTGCCGCGCGCAAGGTGGTGCTCTTCATCGACGTCCTCGTTCCGCGAAGGTGTCCCGGTGCGTCCGTCGTGGCCGCCGTGCGGCCCTGCGGGTGCGGCGGTCAGACAACCAGCAGCGTCGGGGCCCCTCCATCGGTGAAGCGTTTCGCCGCGGGATCAGGTCGAAGCGCTCCCGCGTGCTTCCCGGCACGGCGAACGTCCCGGCACGGCGAACGGCCCGGGACGACGTGCGTCCCGGGCCGCTGCGACGGTGCGGCGGTCAGTCCTCCGAGGACGCCGCCGGCTTCGCGAGGCCCTGCGCGATGAGGTCCATGACGGACGAGTCGGCGAGCGTCGTGGAGTCCCCGACCTGCCGGTGCTCGGCCACGTCGCGCAGCAGCCGCCGCATGATCTTCCCGGACCGGGTCTTGGGCAGCTCGGCGACCACGAGGATCTGCCGCGGCTTGGCGATCGGGCCGATCTCCTTGGCGACGTGCGTGCGCAGCGTCTCCTGCACGGTCGCGGCGTCGGCGGCGTTGCCCTCCGCCACGTCGCTGCGCAGGATGACGAACGCGACCACGGCCTGGCCCGTCGTCTCGTCCGTCGCGCCGACGACGGCGGCCTCGGCGACCCACGGGTGGGACACGAGCGCGGACTCGATCTCGGTGGTCGAGAGCCGGTGGCCCGACACGTTCATGACGTCGTCGACGCGCCCCAGGAGCCAGATGTCGCCGTCGTCGTCCTTCTTCGCGCCGTCACCCGCGAAGTAGATGTCCTTGAAGCGCGACCAGTAGGTGTCCTTGTAGCGCTCAGGGTCGCCCCAGATCCCGCGCAGCATCGCCGGCCACGGCTCGGTGAGCACGAGGTAGCCGCCGCCCCCGTTCGGGACCGGCTGCGCGTCGTCGTCGACGACGTCGGCGGCGATGCCCGGCAGGGGTACCTGCGCCGAGCCGGGCTTGGTCTCGGTGACGCCCGGCAGCGGGCTGATCATGATCGCGCCCGTCTCGGTCTGCCACCACGTGTCGACGATCGGGGTGCGGTCGGCGCCGATGACCCGGCGGTACCACATCCACGCCTCGGGATTGATGGGCTCGCCCACCGACCCGAGCACGCGCAGCGAGGACAGGTCGAAGTTGCTCGGGATCTCCTCGCCCCACTTCATGCAGGTGCGGATCGCCGTGGGCGCCGTGTACAGGATCGTGACGCCGTACTTCTGCACGATCTCCCACCAGCGCCCGCGGTGCGGGGTGTCCGGCGTGCCCTCGTAGATGACCTGCGTCGCGCCGTTGATCAGCGGGCCGTAGACCACGTACGTGTGTCCGGTGATCCAGCCGACGTCGGCCGTGCACCAGTACACGTCCGTCTCGGGCTTGAGGTCGAACACGTTGAGGTGCGTGTACGCGGCCTGCGTGAGGTACCCGCCGGTGGTGTGGAAGATGCCCTTCGGCTTCCCCGTGGTCCCGGAGGTGTAGAGGATGAACAGCGGGTGCTCGGCGTCGACGTCGACGGGCGTGTGCTGCGACGACGCGGCGTCGACCGCCTCGTGCCACCAGACGTCCCGACCTGCCGTCCACTCCACCGGCTGACCCGTGCGTCGCACGACCACGACGTGCGAGACGCTCGGGGCGCCCTTCTCGAGCGCCTCGTCGACGGCCGGCTTGAGGGCCGACGGCTTGCCCCGGCGGAATCCGCCGTCGGCGGTGACGACGAGCTTCGCCTCGGCGTCGAGGATGCGCGAGCTCAGGGCCTCGGCGGAGAACCCGCCGAAGACGACGGAGTGCGGTGCGCCGATCCGCGCGCACGCGAGCATGGTGATGACCGCCTCGGGGATGAGAGGCAGGTAGATCGCAACGCGGTCGCCCGTGCCGACGCCGAGCGCCGCGAAGGCGTTGGCCGCCTTGGACACCTCACGCAGGAGGTCGGCGTAGGTCAGGGTGCGCGTGTCGCCGCCCTCGCCCTCGAAGTGCAGGGCGACGCGGTCGCCCCGCCCCTCCTCGACGTGCCGGTCCACGGCGTTGTACGCGGCGTTGAGCCGCCCGTCCGCGAACCACCGCGCGAACGGCGCGTCCGACCAGTCCAGCGTCTGCGTGAACGGCGTCGACCACGAGATCAGCTCGCGCGCCTGGTCCGCCCAGTACCCGGGCCGGTCCGCGTTGGCCCACGCGTACGCGTCGGCGGTCGCGTTGGCCTGCGCGGCGAACTCGGCCGACGGCGGGAAGCGCCGGTCCTCGGTGAGAAGGTTCTCGAGGCCGGGTGAGCCCTGCGCGTCGGGGGCGGCCTCGTTCGACGTGGGGGCAGAGCGTTCGGTCACGTTGTCTCCTACGCAGCGGCTTCGGTGCGACGGTGGGGCTGACCAGGGCGGTCCTCGTGACGGACCTTAGTCCTGGATGTCGATCTCGCGCACCGTCCCGCACGCTGCCGGACGCGTCACACCGTGCGGTTGCGCTCGCGGAACGCGCCGAGCCGCACGCCGTGGCGCCGTGTCAGCGCGACGACCGCGCCCGCCGTCAGCAGCAGCACGCCGACGGCGATGGTCGTGCCCGACGTCCCCGCGACCGTCGCCTGCGTGACCGTCAGCTCCCAGCTGTCGGCGCCGACGACGTCGAGCGTCGTCTCGCGTGCGATGCCCGGCGCGTAGATCTGCAGCCCGCCGACCACCCCCAGCACGAGCCCGGCGGTGAGCGGCACGGCGGCGGACCACAGGCCCAGCGCGAGCAGGCCAGCGAGCAGCAGCGCGCCCGCGCTGACGAGCACGATGCCCAGCAGCTCGAGCGACGCGTCCCAGCCCTCGACCTGGACCCGCAGGATGCGGCTCTGACCGAGCAGCAGCAGACCGAGCGCGAGCGGTGCGAGGACCAGGCCGACGAGGGCGCCGAGCACGTGGGTGCCGGCGTGCGGCGTACGCGGTGCGTGGGAGTCGGGGAAGAGCTCGTCGTCCGCCCCGGACCGGTCGCCGTCGGGGCCGGACCTGGCGCGGTCCGTCCCGGACCTGCCCTCGTCCGTCCCGGACCCGCCGGCGGCCGGTCGGGTCGGGACCGGCGACGGGGTGCCCGCGCTCGCGTCGTCGGCGGGCGGGCGGACGGGGTCGGGCGCGTCGTGCCCCTGGCGCACGGGCCCCGGGGGTGTGGGCGCCGGCCGCGACACCGCGTGGCGTCCCGTGTCCGTCTCGGTGTCGCCCGGCGCGGCCCCGGGCACCGCGGCCCCGGACGCGGCGTCCCCTGTGCCCGTCGGGTCGACGGGGCGCTTCGGATCCGTGGCGCTCACGCCTGCTCCTCGATCACGGCGGTGCGTCGTGCGACGCCTGGCGCTCCCACGGTAGGGCCAGCGTCGACGGTCCGCCGGGCGGCGCGCGGAGCCCGGCGGGCAGTGCTCGGGGCCGGAGTCTCAGCGCCGCGGGAGGGCGGGGGCCGGGACGGCGGCCGAGGGTGCGGCGACCGCCGGCGGCGGCGCCGAGGTGGCGTCGACCTGCCGGGCCCCGTAGGCGTACGCGGCGCCGACGAGCAGCCCGCCGCCGATGGTGTTCCCCAGACCGACCGCGGCCACGTTGCGGGCGAACTCCGCGACCGTCGCGTGGGGCAGCCCGCCGTACAGCCCCAGCGCGAACGTCGTCATGTTCGCCACCACGTGCTCGAAGCCCGACGTGATGAACACCAGGACGCACGCGAACACGGCGACGATCCTCGCGGTCTCGCTCGTGAGGCGTGCCCAGCACCACACCGCGAGGCAGACCAGGAGATTGCACAGCACACCGCGCACCACGAGCTGCGGGGTGGTCGCCTCGGCCTTGTGCTCGATCATGCCGGCGATCGCCGCGCCGCCCGCGGTACCCGGGGCGAGGACGCCGGAGACGTGCAGGAGGCCCGCGAAGGCCATGGCGCCGAGCAGGTTGCCCGCCAGGCACGCCACCAGGGTGAGACCCGCGCGGCCCCACCCGACGCGTCCGAGCATCGCGCCCTGCGTGAGGACCATCATGGCGCTGGTGGCCAGCTCGCCCCCCGCGACCAGCACGATGGTGAGCGCGATGCCGAAGACGGCGCCGTTGACCAGCGGCGCCCAGGGTGAGCCCACGGCGGTGAGCGGGCCGCCGGCGGTCACCATGATGAGCACGCCGATGCCGATGTAGGCGCCGGCGAGCGCGGTGCGCACGAGGAACAGGCCGGGCGTGCGGATCAGGTCGACCTTGTGCACGGCGGCGTCGGCGTGCGCGGCGACGGCCTCGGGGATGGTCAGCACGCCCCCATCGTGGGCCCAGGTGGGGGCACCCGGGTGGGACGTAAGTGCCTCTTGGGTTGCTGTCCGGTGACGATCCGGTCACGACCCGGTCGGACGCTTGACCGGCACGCGCGGCGGCGCATAGCGTCCCGGCACATCGGCAGATGTATCGTTAATCCAACGGCATCGACCGATGACTCCGAAGGGCCTGCGGCAAGGATGCCGTACTGTCCCTCCGGGCCGCTGACGCCGAGCGACGGATCGACCGGCGCCGGCGGTGAACCCCTTGCAACAACGCCCGGGTCGTGGCCTGGGACGGATCTCGAAGAGGAGAGCCCTGATGGCACGTGCGGGACATCTGACAGGACGGCGGACGCGCTCAGCGCGGGCCGCCGGTGCGCTGACGCTGGTGGGGGCGCTCGCGCTCGCCGCCTGCGGCAGCGGGGACGGCGGGGACACCACCGCCGACGGTGAGGCCAAGGACCTGGAGTGCTCGACCGAGGCGGTCGCGGACAAGCCGTGGAAGGCCGCGGAGCCGCGCGAGTTCTCGCTGCTCTGGACCGACTGGGCCGACTTCCCGATCACGGACAGCTGGGAGTTCTTCGACGAGATCGAGGAGCGGACGAACGTCAAGCTCAACCTGACGAACATCCCGTTCAGCGACGCGATCGAGAAGCGCAGCCTCCTGATCAGCGCCGGTGACGCGCCCCAGATCATCCCGCTCGTGTACACGGGTGAGGAGCGCCAGTTCGCGGCCTCCGGCGCCGTGGTGCCGCTGAGCGACTACGCCGACTACATGCCCAACTTCCAGAAGTACGTGGACGAGTGGGACCTGCGCGACATGGTCGACGACCTCCGGCAGGAGGACGGCAAGTACTACATGACGCCGGGTCTCCAGGAGGTCTCCGTCCCGACCTTCACGCTGATCATCCGCAAGGACGTCTTCGACGAGGTCGGCGCCCCGGCGCCCGAGACCTGGGCGGACCTCCAGGAGGGCATGGAGCTCATCAAGGCCAAGTACCCGGACAGCACGCCGCTGGCCGACGGCTTCGAGGGCCAGTCGATGATCAACTACGCGGCCCACGCCTTCGGCACGGTCGGTGGCTGGGGCTTCGGCGACGGCGCCTGGTGGGACAAGGACGCTGAGGAGTTCGTCTACGCGGCGACCACCGACGGCTACAAGGACATGGTCACGTACTTCGCCGGGCTCAACGAGGCCGGGCTGCTCGACAGCGAGTCCTTCACGGCTGCCGACGACGGCGGCGGCACGGTGACCGAGAAGTTCGCGGCGGAGAAGGTCTTCGCGGCTTCGGGTGGCTCGTGGACCGTCCAGGAGTTCGCGACGGCGCTCGACGCCGCCGGTGTCACGGACTACGAGCTCGTCCAGATCGCGCCCCCGGGCGGTCCGGCCGGCGACTTCGTCGAGCCGCGCAACTTCTGGAACGGGTTCATGCTCACCAAGGAAGCGGTGAACGACCCGAACTTCTGCGACCTGCTCGCGTTCACGGACTGGCTCTACTACAACCCGGAGGCGCGCGAGCTCATCCAGTGGGGTGTCGAGGGTGAGCACTACACCAAGGACGCCGAGGGCAAGTACACCCTCGAGCCCGACTACAAGCTCACGAACCTCAACCTGAACCCGTCCGGCACGATCGACCTCAAGAAGGACCTCGGTTACGCCAACGACGTCTTCGCCGGGTCGACCGAGTCGCGCGCGCTCAAGGAGTCCTACAACGTCCCGGCGTTCGTCGAGTACATCGACTCGGTGCAGTCGAACCGCACGCCGCGGGACCCGTTCCCGCCGCACCCGCTCGACGAGGTCGAGCTCGAGCAGGCCTCGCTGCTGAGCACCCCGCTCAAGGACACGGTGGACACGGCGACCCTCGGGTTCATCCTCGGGCAGAAGGACCTCTCGGAGTGGGACGCCTACGTGTCCGGGCTTGAGGGCCAGGGCGTGCCGGGCTACATGGATCTCATCAACGGCGCAGCAGAGCGCGCCGCAGGGAACGACGGCTGAGCCCAGGCTCGACGAGGTGCGGCGGGCCGGTCCCTTCGCGGGGCCGGCCCGCCGCACCACCGATCCGCCCACGAAGGAGTGACATGAGCGCGGCACACGCGACGGGTGACGTCCTCGGGACCTCGGTCCAGGCGTCATCCGGAGGGAGGGTTCCGTCGTCGGTCGACGGCGAGGACCCGGGTAGTAAGGCACGACCTCGAGCACGGAAGATCGGCTGGCGGCACACGCTGCGCCGCGACTGGGTGCTCTACGCGATGGCGCTGGTACCGGTGCTGTTCCTGCTGGTGTTCCGGTACGTGCCGATGTTCGGCAACATCATCGCGTTCCGGCGGTTCCGCGCGGGCGGCAGCATCTTCGGCGACGAATGGGTCGGGATGCGCTATGTCGAGCTGTTCCTCAACGACCCCAACTTCTGGAACGTCTTCGGCAACACGGTGATCCTCGGTGGGCTCACCCTGCTCTTCTGCTTCCCCCTGCCGATCGTCCTCGCGCTCCTGCTCAACGAGGTGCGCAAGGCGGCATTCAAGCGAGTCATCCAGTCGATCTCCTACCTGCCGCACTTCCTCTCGGTCGTCATCGTGGTCGGCATGCTCATGCAGCTGCTGTCGCTGCAGGGCACGGTCAACCAGATCATCGAGGGGATGGGCGGGGAGGCGATCCCGTTCCTGCAGCGTGCCGAGTGGTTCCGCACCGTGTACGTCAGCTCCGAGATCTGGCAGACCGTCGGCTGGGGCACGATCCTCTACCTCGCGGCCCTCACCACGGTCGACGCCTCGCTCTACGAGGCGGCCCGGATCGACGGCGCCAACCGGTGGCGCCAGACCTGGCACATCACGCTGCCGGGCATCCGCCCGACGATGGTCACGCTGCTCATCCTCAACATCGGGCTGTTCCTCAACGTCGGGTTCGAGAAGGTCCTGCTCCTGTACAACCCGCTGACCTACGCCACGGGTGACGTCGTCTCGACGTACCTCTACCGCGTGGGTCTGGTTGCCAACAACTTCAGCTATGCGACGGCCATCGGACTGTTCCAGGCGATCATCGGCCTCGTGATGATCCTCACCGCGAACTTCGTGTCGCGCCGAGTGGTAGGAGCAAGCCTGTGGTGACCCAGAGCGCACTCACGTCGACGCCCTCGGCCGGCGGTGGTGTGTCCGTCGGACCGCGCGACTCGAAGAGCTACAAGACGTTCACGTGGTTCAACGGCACGTTCCTGGTGCTGCTGTGCGGGTTCATGCTGTACCCGTTCGTCACGGTGCTGGCGCAGTCGTTCAGCAGTGCCGGCGCGGTCAAGGCCGGCATGGTGAACGTCTGGCCCGTGGGCTTCAACCTGACCACCTACAAGGTGGTCATCGCGAACGACCTCTTCTGGTCGTCGTACAAGAACACCGTCGTCTACACGCTCGTCGGCACGACGATCGCCATGGTGCTGACGACGCTGCTCGCCTACGTGCTCGCGAGGCGCGCACTGCGCGGGCGGAACGTCCTCATCGGCATCGCCGTGTTCACGATGTTCTTCAACGGCGGCCTCATCCCGAACTACGTGCTCATCCAGACCCTCGGGCTGAAGAACACGATGTGGGCGGTGGTGCTCCCGGGAGCGATCTCGGTGTTCAACCTCCTCGTCATGAAGTCGTTCTTCGAGAACATGCCCACGGAGCTCGAGGAGGCCGCGCAGATCGACGGGCTCGGCTGGTGGGGGATCTTCCGGCGGATCGTGCTGCCGCTGTCCAAGGCGGTCATCGCGACGATGATCCTCTTCTACTCGGTGGCGATCTGGAACGACTGGTTCGCGGCCTTCCTGTACCTCGACAAGCAGGAGCTGTTCCCGGTGACGCTGTACCTGCGCAACATGATTGCGGGTGCCTCGTCGACCGCGTCCCAGGGCGCGGCGGCCTCCGGGTCCAGCACGTCGGAGATCGCGGCGAACATCCAGGCGGTCACGATGATCCTCACGATCATCCCCATCCTGTGCATCTACCCGTTCGTGCAGCGGTACTTCGTGTCCGGCATCATGCTCGGCTCCGTCAAGGGCTGACGCGCGACCGCACGACCGGACGACCCCGGCGAGGACTTCTCCTCGCCGGGGTCGCGTGCGTTCAGGCCCGGGGGGACCGGACGGTGGCGATCGCGCCGGTGTCGGGCCGGGCCGACGTGTGTCCTGCCTCAGCCTCGGCCGCGGCACGGACCGCGGCGGCGACAGCCGTCGTCGCCTCGGGGTGGAAGACGCTGGGCACGATGTACGTGGGGTTGAGCTCGTCCGGGTGCACGACGGACGCCAGCGCGTGCGCGGCCGCCAGGAGCATCGACTCCGTCACGGTGCGCGACTGCGCGTCGAGCAGGCCCCGGAACACGCCGGGGAACGCCAGGACGTTGTTGATCTGGTTGGCGAAGTCCGAGCGTCCCGTGCCGACGACCGCCGCGTACTTCGCGGCGTCGTCCGGGTCGACCTCGGGGCGCGGGTTCGCCAGGGCGAAGACGATCGCGTCGGGCGCCATCCGCGCGACGTCGTCCCCGGTGATGACGTCGGGTGCGGACAGCCCGATGAAGACGTCGGCGCCGACGACCGCGTCGCGCAGCCTCCCCGTCTCCCCGCGCGGGTTCGTGGCCTCGGCCGTCCAGCGCAGCGACGGGCTCAGGCCCGGCCGGTCGGCGTGGACGACGCCCTCGATGTCGGCGACGACGACGTCGCGCACGCCGGCTGCGAGCAGCAGCTTGAGCACCGCGGTCCCGGCCGCACCCGCACCCGACATGACGACGCGCACGTCGCCGATCTGCTTGCCGACGACCTGCAGGGCGTTGGTCAGGGCCGCGACCACGACGATCGCCGTGCCGTGCTGGTCGTCGTGGAACACCGGGATGTCGAGCCGCTCGCGCAGGCGCCGCTCGATCTCGAAGCAGCGGGGCGCGGAGATGTCCTCGAGGTTGATGCCCGCGAAGACCGGTGCGATCGCCACGACGGTCTCGACGATGGCGTCCACGTCGGTCGTGTCGAGGCAGATCGGGAACGCGTCGATGTCCGCGAACCGCTTGAAGAGCACCGCCTTGCCCTCCATGACGGGCAGCGCCGCGAGCGGACCGATGTCGCCCATGCCCAGCACGGCGGTGCCGTCGGTGACCACGGCGATGGTGTTGCGCTTGATGGTCAGACGCCGCGCGTCCTCGGGGTGGTCGGCGATGGCCTGGCAGACGCGCGCGACACCGGGGGTGTACGCCATCGACAGGTCGTCGCGGTTGCGCAGCGGCACCTTCGACTCGATGGACAGCTTGCCGCCCAGGTGCATGAGGAACGTCCGGTCGGAGACCCGCTGGACGACCACGCCCTCGAGGCCCTCGAGAGCAGTGACCACGTCGGCGGCGTGGTCGGCGTCGCGGGTCGCGCACGTGACGTCGACCGTCATGGTCTCGTGGAACGACGCCGTGACGTCCAGCGCCGTGACGATCCCCCCGGCGCGCTCGATGGCCGTGGTCAGGTCCGAGACGGCGGTGGGCCGGGCCCGCACCTCCAGCCGGGCGGTGATGGACGAGGACACGGACGGCGCAGAGACCATGGCGACATTGTGGCGGGTACGTGGCCCGGGGCGCCTGCGACGGGCCTCCCGGCGTGGCGTCGGCGGCGGCGCGTAGCATCGGCGCGTGCCCGTCCCGCCCTTCGTCCTGGCCCTGCGCGAGCGTGTGGGGCACGACCAGCTCTGGCTGCCGGGGGTCACCGCGGTCGTGCTGCGCGAGGACGGTCCCCGCCCACGTCTGCTGCTCGTGCGCCGGTCCGACACGGGTGCGTGGACGCCTGTCACGGGGATCGTCGACCCGGGGGAGGACCCCGCCGTGGCGGCCGTGCGCGAGGTGCTGGAGGAGGCCGACGTCGTCGCCACGGCGCAGCGGCTCGCGCTGGTGGGCGTCGTCGGGCCGGTGGTCTAC
This sequence comes from Cellulomonas dongxiuzhuiae, assembly GCF_018623035.1. NCBI lineage: Bacteria > Bacillati > Actinomycetota > Actinomycetes > Micrococcales > Cellulomonadaceae > Cellulomonas > Cellulomonas dongxiuzhuiae. Next base: position 3,081,728 of record NZ_CP076023.1, on the reverse strand, counting down.
GACAACGGGGACCGGTCCCTGTACCTGGACCTGACGTTCCGGTGCCGCTGGGTGTCCGGCGACCCGTTCCCGGCCGACGGGGAGAACACCGACGCCGGATGGTTCGACCTGGACGCGCTGCCGGCGATGTCGGGGTCGATGTCCGCACGCGTCGCCGCAGCACTGCCCGCGCGCGGTGAGGCGCTCTTCACCGCATGAGCGTCACCCCGTCCGCGCCGGGCGCGGGCGACGCGCTCGCGAGCATCGCGGGCCTGCCGGGAGTGGCAGCCGCGGTCGACGCCGCACGCGCGGCGTGCGAGGAGCTGCGCTGGCACGAGGCGTTCCGGCGCCGGTGGCGCGAGGTGCGTGCCGAGACAGGGCTGCGGGCGGCGGCGGCGTCGGCCGCCCTGGACGGGGCGCCCGTCGGCGTCGAGGCGCTGCGGGCCTGGGCGACCGGCACGGCCGCGCCCGGAGCGGGGACCGACGCGGTCGCTGCGGGTGCGCTGCGGGCGCAGGCGGTCGTCGAGGCGCAGCTGCCGGCCCTCGGGTCGCGCGACACCGGTGCGGGCGTCGCGTTGCCGCAGGTGCTCGCCCGGCTGCACGCGGCCGCCGCGGCCGACGTGCTGCCGGACGCCGAGGTCGGACGGCCGCGCAGCGGGCCCCCGGGCGACCTGCGCGGGCTCGGCGCGGCGCCGTCGCCCGACGTGGCCGCGGCGCGCGTCACGGGCGTGCTGCGCGACGCGGCGGCGACGCGCGCGCCCGCCCTCGTCGTCGTGGCGGTGGTCCACGCCGAGCTGCTCACGGCCCGACCGTTCGCGGGGGCCAACGGCGTCGTGGCACGCGCGGCAGCGCGCCTCATGGCGACGCGCACGGGGCTCGACCCCACGGGCTCGGTGCTGCCCGAGCTCGTGTGGCAGGAGGCACCCCCGACGTACCTCGCAGCGGCCGCGCGGTACGCGACCGGTGACGTCGACGCGGTCGCGCGCTGGGTCGTCGCGTACGGGGAGGCCGTCGTCCGTGGGGCCGGTCATGCCCGCCGCGTGGCCGACGAGGTGCTCGCGGGGCGGCGCACCTAGGGCGTGTCTCCCCTCGGTGTGCGGAGCCAGGGTCCGATGCTGCGGGTCGTGTCAGGAGACGGGTGGGACGGGTCCTGGCCGACCGTCCGCCGCGTGCGGGACGGGCGTCGTCATGGGTCGGACCATAGGGGGGATCGCGTTCCGGGCGCGAGGCACCGACCCTGTCGACGGCGGCATCGTGTCACGCGCTCACCTGGCTCCCCGCACCACGGGGGAGACACGTCCTGGATCAGCGCCACGAGGCGGGCGATCTCGAGCTCGCGAGCCGCCAGCAGCCCGCCCGCGCCCACGGTGCCCGGACACGAACGACGGCGCCCGCACGGGACGCCGTCGCCGTACCGACGACCGGGGGAGTGATCAAGCGTGCATCATCGCGGTTCGCTCCGGGACCAGCCCGGTCGACCTGCCCATAGGTGGGCTACTCCTGCCGTGGGTGCTCCCCCGGTCGTTCGGTTGTGGTCATGTCCTACACCCGCTCGTCCAGACGGGGCAACGGCCGTCAGCGTCGTCGCAGGTCAGCGGGCTGCGGTGGGCCGCATCGCGAGACCCACGTCCGTCAACCGGACCGTCGGCGGCGCCGCCACCACACCAGCGCCAGCACGACGAGCGCGACGCCCGTGAGGACGGCACCGGTCGTCACCCGCACCTGCGTGTCGAGCCGGCGCAGCGGCACGGGACGCCGGAAGGTCAGCACGTCCCAGCCGTGGTCGGCGGCCAGCCGGCGCAGCGCCCGGTCCGGGTTGACGACGTGCCCGTGGCCCACGGCGGCCAGCATGGGCGCGTCGGTGACGGAGTCGGAGTACGCGGAGCTGGCGGCGAGGTCGTACCCGCGGGCCTCCGCGAGCTCGCGGATGGCGACGGCCTTGTTCTCGCCGTACGCGTAGAAGTCGATCGCACCCGTGTAGCGGCCGTCGGCCACCGCCATCCGGGTCGCGATCACCGCGTCGGCGCCGAGCATCTCCGCGATCGGCTCGACGACCTCGGTGCCCGACGCCGAGACGACGACGACGTCGTGACCGGCGGCGTGGTGGGCGGCGATGAGGTCGACGGCCTCGGCGTAGACGGTCGGGTCGATCGAGTCGTGCAGCGTCGCGCGCACGATGGTGGACACCTGCTCGACGTCCCACCCCACGACCGACCGGGAGAGGGCGGCGCGCAGGCGCTCGGTCGACGTCTCGCCCGCACCGCCGAGCAGGTACGCGAGCTGCGCGTACGCGGACGCCACCACGGACCGCCGGCTCAGCAGTCCCTCGGCGAGGAAGCCGCGGGAGAAGGCGGTGGCCGACGACGTCGCGATGATGGTCTTGTCGAGGTCGAAGAACGCGGCCACGCGCGGGCGCGGCGCGCGGGGCTGCGTCCGACGTGCCGCGTCGGCGGGGTGCTGGTCGACCATGACGCTCCGCGGGTCCGGGGGCAGGGGCGAGGACGTGACCTGCGCGAGCGTAGCGGCGCGGTCGGACACGCGCGCGGTCCGGGCGGTCAGACCGGGGTGTCGTGGTCGTGGCCGCCGGGCAGGTCGGTGCAGTCGACCTCGAGCGACGGGTGGGTGAGCAGGTAGCCGCGGGCGCCCGCGTCACCGTGCAGGTGCGTCCCCAGCGACGCCCAGTGGTCGCGGCCGATCAGCACGGGGTGGCCCGGCACACCGCCGAAGACCGCGCGGCGCAGGTCGTGCGGACCGACCGGCGCGGCGGTCACGCGCGACACCGCACGTGCGTCGAGGTCGGGCAGGTCGACCAGGGTGACGACGACGGCCACCTCGCCGGGTGGCCCGGTGAGGCCGGCGGCGAGGGACGTGCCCAAGCCGCGCTCCCAGCCGGCCGCGACGACGACCTCGGTACCCGGCGGGACGAGCGCGCGGGCCTCGTCCGCAGCGGCGCCCAGGACGACGCGGACGCGGGCGCACCCGCCGCCGAGGAGCGCGTCGTGCGCGCGCCGCAGCCACGGCACGTCGTCGGGCGTCGTGCACAGCGCCTTGGGGCGACCCATGCGCGTCCCGGCGCCGGCGGCGAGCACGAGGCCCAGCAGCGGCTCAGGCACGCCCCGCCGCCGGGCCGAACCGCGCGAGCACCCACTGCTCGACCAGCTGCGCGAGCGTGTAGAGGACGAGCGACGCGAGCGTGACCACCACGACCAGCGCCCACACCTTGGTGTTCTGCGCGCGGCCGACGGCCGACACGACGCCGTACCCGATGCCGCCTCCGGTGGCGAGCCACTCGGCGATGAGGGCACCGGTGATCGCCCCGGGCACGGAGATCCTCACGGCGGCGAACACTGCCGGCAGCGCCGCGGGCAGCTGCACCAGGCGCAGCACGGTGCGTGGCCCGCCGCCCAGGACGGTCACCAGGTCGCGCATCTGCGGTGACGCCGAGCGCAGCCCCAGCACGATGGTCACCAGCGCGGGGAACAGCACGACGATCCCGCTCATCACCGCGACCGACGCCACGCCGCGCCCCACGAGGAGCACGATGATCGGCGCGAGCGCGATGAGCGGCACGGACCGCAGCAGCATCGCGACGGGCATGATCGCCGCCTCGGCGGTGCGCGACAGCACGATCGCGGCCGCGAGCACGAGCGCCGCCGCCATGCCGACGACGAACCCGATCGAGGCGTCCGCCAGCGTCTCGCCGAGCAGGCCGAGCACCTCGGTGCGGTTGCTGCCGGCGTCGGCGTCGGTCACCAGGTGCTCCCACACCTGCGCCGGCCCCTTGCCGACGTACGGGGAGACGTCGAACACGGCCAGCAGGCCGGTCCACGCCACCAGCACGACGACGGTGGTCGCGGCCGCGTCGAGCAGCACCCGCCCGACCCGCCGCCACGCGGGGTGCGAGCGGCCGCGCGGGGCGCCGTCGACCGGTACGGGCCCCGGTGCCGGCGTCGGTATGACCGTCGCGGCGCTGCCGGGCGCGCTCACGGCGCACCGCCGTCCGGCCCGCTGCCGCCCGCCGACCAGGGCGTGACGACCCGCGCGAGCACCGCGAACAGCGCGTACCCCGCACCCGCGAGCAGCGCGCACACCAGCGCGATGCCCCACGCCCGCTCGGCGTTCAGCGACTGCCCCGCGTTGACCAGCGCGGGACCCACGCCGCGGTCGACGCCCCCGATGTACTCGCCGAGGATCGCGCCGAGCAGCGCCGCGGGCGCGGCGACCTGCAGCGCGCCGATGATGCCCGGCAGCGCCGCGACCAGCCGCACGCGCACGAGCTGCTGCCAGCGGCCGCCGCCGAAGACGGTCACGACGTCGAGGCTCGCGGGATCGGCGGACCGGAAGCCCAGCACCGCACCGACGACGGTCGTGAAGAACACCGACAGCGCCGCGAGGACGACGGCCGTGCCCGACGGCTCACCGGACGGCGGCGGACCGATGACGATGTAGAGGATCGGCGTGATCGCGACCAGCGGTAGGCAGTAGCTGATGACGGCGACCTGCATGATGAGCCGCTCGAGCGCCGGCACCAGGAGCACCAGCGAGGCCAGCAGCAGCGCGAGCCCGTTGCCGACGGCGAAGCCGCGCACCGCCTCCTCGAGCGTGACGGACAGGTGCGCGACGTAGAACCCGAGCCCGTCGTCGGCGAACCCGCGCAGCACCCCCAGGGGGGTGGGCGTCGTCGTGCCGGCCAGCACGGTGACGGCCGCGAGCCACCACACGGCGACGACGCCGACGACACCGACCGCGGCGGGCGCCCAGCGGCGGGCCGTGGCACGCACGCCCCGGACGGTCCGCCGCGGCGGAGCGGACGTCGTGCCGGGCGTCCCCGCCTCGCCCGTCACGACGCTCACGCGACCGCCCCGCCGCCGAAGAGCAGCTCCGACGCGTGGTCGTGCAGCGCGTGGAACTCGGGCGTGCGCATCATCTCCGGCGTGCGTGGGCGCGGCAGGTCGACGTCGACGACCTCCTTGACCCGCCCCGGCCGCGGGCTCATGACCGCGACCTGGTCGGACAGGAAGATCGCCTCCGAGATGCCGTGGGTGACCATGAGGGTCGTCGCGGGCTTCTCGGTCCAGATGCGCAGCAGCTCGAGGTTGAGGCGCTGGCGCGTCATGTCGTCCAGCGCGCCGAACGGCTCGTCGAGCAGCAGGACCGACGGCTGCACGACGAGCGCCCGCGCGATCGACACGCGCTGGCGCATGCCGCCCGAGAGCTGCGCGGGCTTCGCCTTCTCGAAGCCCTCGAGCCCGACGAGCCGGACGAGGTCCGCCACGAGCGCGTCGTCGACGGGCGTCCCGGCAACCTCGAACGGCAGGCGGATGTTCGCCACCACGCTGCGCCACGGCAGGAGCGCGGAGTCCTGGAAGGCGATGCCGAGCGCGTGCTCGGCGCGCAGCTCGACCGGGGTCCGGCCCTCGACGAGCGCCGTGCCCGTCGTCGGCTCCTCGAGCCCCGCGAGGATGCGCAGGATCGTCGACTTGCCGCACCCGGACGGACCGAGCAGCGACAGGAAGCTGCCCTTGTCGGTCAGCAGCGTCGTGTCCTGGAGCGCGGTGACGTGGCGGCGGCCCGTCGTGAACGTCTTGCCCAGGTGGTCGAGGCGCACCCCGGTGCCCAGCGGACCCGAGGGGGTCCGCCGGGCACCGGCGTCCTGCTGCACGTGCGTCATCGGGGCGGGGTCACTTCGCCAGGTCCGGCTGCTCCTCGAGCAGCTCGGTGAGCAGCGAGAGGTCGAACAGGTCGTCGGCCTCGAGCTCGATGCCCGCCGCGGCGAGCGTCCGCAGGTTCTGCTCGATGAGGTCGTCCGAGATGGTGAACAGGCCGTTCTCCTCCGTCTCGTCGGTGACGATCAGGTCGATCTGGATCGTGGCCTGCTGGATCTCCTTGTCCATGTCGAGCTCGAGGTCGGCCCCGTACTCCTCGACGGCCAGGCGCGCACCCTCCTCGGGGTCGGCGACCGCGTCCTTCCACCCGCGGATCTCCGCGGCGAGGAACGCCTTCACCTTCTCCGGCTCGTTCTCGATCATCTCCTGCGTCGTCACGACGGACTCCGCGACGAACGGCAGGCCGTTGTCCGCGAAGAGCAGGTTGGTGACCGCGTTGCCCTCGGCCTCGACCGTGATGGACTCGTTGGTCACGTACGCGAGGAACCCGTCGACCTCGCCGTTGACCAGCGGCGACGGGTCGTACTCGACCGGCACCTTGGTGACCTCGGCCGGGTCGATCTCGTTGATCGCGAGCAGCGCGTCGAACAGCGCCTCGTTGGGGCCCGCCTGCACGCCGATGCGCTTGCCCTTGAGGTCCTCGGGCGTCGCGATGTCACCGCCGTCCGTGAGCGACAGGATCGTGAACGGGTTGCGCTGGAACGTCGTCCCGACGATCTTGAGCGGAGCGTCCTCCTCCGCCACGACCTGTCCGACCGAGATCGCGTTGGACAGGCCGAAGTCGGCGCCCCCGGACAGCACGATCGACTCCGTGGCGCCCGGGCCGGCGTTGAGGGTCACGGAGCTGAAGCCCGCGTCCTCGAAGTAGCCCTTGCTGTCGGCGAAGAACTCGCCCGCGAACTCGGCGTTCTTGATCCACGAGAGCTGGACCGTGATGTCGCCGTGGTCGGCACCGTCCGCGCCGGCGTCCTCGCCCGCCTCGGCGTCGGCGCCGGACGAGCAGGCACCCAGGACGAGCGCGAGGGCCGCGCCCGCGGCCGCGAAGCCGGTGAACCGCGTGCGGTGCGCGCGCCGGGGAAGCTGGGGGAGGGTCATCGGCACTCCATCTGGGGGGACGGGCGCGAGGGGGTCGCGCGCTGCGGTGAAACAGGTGTTGCGCGCGGTGACGCTACGGACGCGGCGTGTCGGCTCGTGTCGCGGTTCATGTCCCCGGTGTAAACGCCGCCCCTCGACGGTCACGGTTCGGTCTCGTCGACCGTCCAGGAGCATTCCGCCGGTGCCGGTACCGGTCAGTAGGCGGTGCGTGCCGCCTGCGCGAGCCAGGCGTCGAACGGGCGCGTGCACCCCGGCAGCCGCAGCTCCTGCACGCGTGTGCGGTCCCACGTGCTCCGGTCGACGGCGAGGAGCTCGTAGAACGCGGAGTCGTCGAACCCGCCGCGGCTCGCGTCGTGGCGGTCCGCGGCGAACACCACGCGGTCCAGCCGTGTCCACAGGCTCGCGGCCAGGCACATGGGGCACGGCTCGCACGACGTGTAGAGCGTCATGCCGTCGAGCGCGAACGTCCCGGCGGCGCGGCACGCGGCGCGGATGGCCTGCACCTCGGCGTGGGCCGTCGGGTCCAGGTCGCGCGTGACGCGGTTCTGCCCGACGGCCACCTCGATCCCGTCCGCGACGACGACGGCGCCGAACGGTCCGCCGCCCTGGGCGACGTTGGCGGCCGCGAGGTCGACCGCGCGGCGCAGCCACCGGGCGTCGGCGTCGGTCGGCAGGTCGGCGCGCGCGGGGACCGGCCGGTCGGCCGGTGCGGCGGTGCGACGGGTGGTGCCCACGGGGTCGATGACGATCGACATGGTGACTCCTCTCGATGTCCTGCCTCGAGGGTGCGGTCGCCCTGTTTCGGCGCCGTTACCCTCGCGCGCCGGTTCTCGAAACATTTATTTCGTAACGTCGCAGCATGCTGGACCAGGCCGCGGAGGTCGTCCGCCGCCTCGACGCCGGTCAACGCGTCGTGGCGGCGACGGTCGTGCGTGTCGAGGGCAGCGCGCCGCGTGCGGTCGGGTCGTCGTTCCTCGTGGGGTCGGACGGCACCGTGGCGGGCAGCGTGTCGGGCGGGTGCGTGGAGTCGGACCTCGTCGAGCGCAGCAGGGGGTTGCTCGACGGGGGGCCGGCGCACGTCGTGACGTACGGGGTCGGCGACGACCTCGGTGCACCGGGACTCACGTGCGGCGGGACGATCACGGTGCTGGTCCACGAGGTGACGGCGCTCCCCGAGGGCGCGTTGCACCAGGTGCGCCGCGCCGCCGAGGGCCTCGACGCGTGCCTGCTGCTCGACGAGCAGGGACGTGTCTGCGCCGACGCGCCGCTCGTCACGCTGCGCACGCCGGCCGCGCACCCGCTGCTCGTCGTCGGCGCGGGCGAGCACGCGGTCGCGCTCACACGCCTGGCCGCGGCCTGCGGGCTCGCCGTCACGGTGCTCGACCAGCGCCCGCTGTTCGCGACCAAGGAGCGCTTCCCCGACGCCTACGCGGTGGTCCGCGACTGGCCCGACCGCTGGCTGGCCGCGCACCCGCTGACGGCCGCGCACGCGGTCGCCGTCCTGACGCACGACCAGCGCGTCGACGTCCCGACCCTCACGGCGGCGCTCGCCTCACCCGCCCGGTACGTCGGGGCGATGGGCTCGCGGACCACGCACGCGCGCCGCGTCGAGGCGCTGCGCGCGGCCGGGGTGGGCCCCGACGCGCTGGCACGCCTGCGCTCACCCATCGGCCTCGACCTGGGCGGCTCGACGCCCGAGGAGGTCGCGCTGTCCATCCTGGCGGAGGTCGTCATGGCACGTCACGGCGCCACGGGCCGGCCCCTGTCGACGACGACGGCGGCGATCCACCCCCGCTGACGGCGGCCGGCGCCCGCCACCCGGCGCTGCGTCGTCGACCAAGTGTGCTGAGGACGACCAGGACCGGTCTCGACGTCAGCCTCGACGGGCGACCCCTCGACGCTGAAGTGGTCACACCTGGACGGCCGGGGCCGAGAGGTGGTCACAGGCGTGACCACTTCCGCAGACGGGTCAGTGCAGGAGCCGCCAGAGGCGGTCCTTCGTCATCGGGATCTCGTGCGGGCGGACGCCCAGCGCGTCGCGGACCGCGTTGGCCAGGGCGGGGGCGACCGGGTTGTACGGCGCCTCGCTCATGGACTTGGCCCCGTGCGGGCCCAGGCCGTCGCGGGTGCGGGCCAGCAGGACGCGCGTCGGGGGGACGTCGGCCATCTGCGGGACGCGGTAGCCACGGAACGTCCGAGAGGTCACGACGCCACCGTGCAGCACGGTCTCCTCCTGCAGCGCCGACCCGATGCCCTGCGCGACGCCGCCCTCGATCTGCCCGCGCAGCTGCTCGGGGTTGAGGACGACGCCGGCGTCGGCGGCCTGCGCCGACTGCAGGACGCGGACCGTCCCCGTCGCGGTGTCGACCGCGACGCGGAAGCCGTGCACGTTGAACGCGACCGACCGGGGGCTGCCGTGGTGCGACCCCTCGGCGGTGCGGGGGCCGAGCTCGGCGAACGTCACCAGGTGGTCGCCCACGTGCACACCGTCGGGTCCGACGACGACCGACGCAGCCCCGTCGTCGGACGTCGCACCGGCACCGACCACCGCGCACGCCGCCGCGACCAGGTCCGCGCGCACCCGCGCCGCGGCCTGCGCCACCGCCCGGCCCGCGACCACGGACCCCGTCGACCCGTACGCGCCGGTGTCGAACCCGGACCCGTCGGTGTCCGACTGCCGCAGCCGCACGCGGTCCGGCGTCGTGCCCAGCGCGGTCGCGACGAGCTGCACGTGCACCGTCGACGTGCCGTTGCCGAACTCCGCGGTGCCGACCCCGACCTCGTACCGCCCGTCGGCGTCGACCGACACGGTCGCGGTCGAGTGGTGGCCGCGTGGCGGGATCGTCGCGATCATCGCGACCGCCATGCCCTCGCCCACGCGCCACCGGCCACCGGCCGGCACGAGCGCGGCGTCGCCCGCCCGCGTCGTGGCCAGCGCGTCCTCGACGAGGTCGAGGCACTCGAGCAGCCCGTACGACGGGGTGTCGTCGTCCGGCCCGGCCACGCCGTACCCGAGGTCCGTCGTCGTGTCGGCGTGGTTGACCAGGAACGGGTCACCGGGACGCACGACGTTGCGTCGCCGCAGCTCGAACGGGTCCAGCCCCACCTCGCGCGCGAGCTCGTCCATCGCGGACTCGAGCCCGAACAGCACCTGACCCAGCCCGTAGCCGCGGAACGCGCCCGACGGCAGCTGGTGGGTGTACACCGCCTCGGCGTCGACGCGCTTGGCCGCGCAGCGGTACTGCGCGACCGACTCGTGGATGCCGTGGAACAGCACGCCCGGCGCGTGGTTGCCGTACGCGCCGGTGTCGGTCAGCACGTCGAGGCGCATCGCGGTCAGGCGGCCGTCGGCGTCGGCGCCCAGCGTGACCGCGACGCGCACCGGGTGACGGCAGGGCGCCAGCGCGAGCTCGTCCTCGCGCGTCATCTCGTACTGCACCGGCCGGCCCGTGCGCAGCACCGCGAGCGTCACGAGGTCCTCGGTGAGCAGCTCCTGCTTCCCCCCGAACCCGCCCCCGACGCGCGCGGCGACGACCCGCACGCGCTCGCGGTCCAGGCCGAACACGTGGCACAGCTCGTCGCGCACGAGGAACGGGACCTGCGTGCTGGTGCGGACCACGAGCCGCCCGTCGTCGTCGAGCCACCCCACGGCCGCGTGCGTCTCGAGCGCGGCGTGCGACACGCGGGCCGTACGCCACGTGCCCCGCACGACGTGCGCGGACGCCGCCAGCGCGCCGGCCACGTCACCGACCTCGCCGTGGCTCGCGGCGACGACGTTGCGCGACGGGTCGGCGATGCGGGACGTGGCGGCGTCCTTGTCGCCGTGCACCAGCGGGGCACCCGGGCGGCGCGCCTCCTCGGGGTCGAGGACCGCCGGCAGCGGCTCGTAGGTGACGTCGATGAGCGCGCACGCGGCGCGCGCGAGTGTGGGCGAGTCCGCGACGACCGCCGCGACGCGCTGCCCGTGGAACCGCACGACGTCGTCGAGGACGCGCGTGTCGTCCGGGTCGTCCGTGCGGTGCTGGTGGCGGCCCGTCGAGAACAGGACGTCCGGGGAGTCGCGGTGCGTGAGGACCAGGTGCACGCCCGGCAGGGCCCGGGCGCGGCTCGTGTCGACCGACAGGATCCGCGCGTGCACGTGCGGCGAGCCGAGCACCGCCAGGTGCAGCAGGCCCGCGGGCGGCTCGTCGAGCGTGAACGGCTCGCGCCCGCACACCAGGCGCCGGCCGGCGGGGACGGCCACGGAGTCGCCCACGCCGCCGTCGCGCACGACATTCGTCTTGCCGGCCAGCGCGTCGCGCACCGAGCGGTACCCGGTGCAGCGGCACAGGTTGCCCTTGAACCGGCGGACGAGCGTCTCCTCGTCGAGGTGCACGTGCCCGTCGTCGTCGGCCAGCGCGGTCGCCGTGACGACCATGCCGGCGGTGCAGAAGCCGCACTGGAAGCCCTGCGCGTCGACGAACGCCTGCTGCACGGGGCTCAGCGCGTCGGGCGTGCCGAGCCCGGCGGCCGTGGTGACCTCGGCGTCGAGCGCCCGCACCGCCGGCACCAGGCAGGAGTGGCGGGCCTGCCCGTCGACGAGGACCGTGCACGCACCGCAGTCGCCCGCGTCGCAGCCCTTCCTCACCGCGACGTGCCCCTCCTGGCGCAGGAACGTGCGCAGGCACTGGCCGGGTTCGGGCACCGCGGTCACGTCGCGGCCGTCGACCCTCACGCGGCCACCTCGGCGAGCACCTCGTGCGCGAGCAGGGTCGTCACGGCGCGTCGCCAGTCCGGCGCGCCGTGCAGGTCGTCGTACCACTCGAGCCCCGTCAGGACCCCGTCGACCTGCGCGGACGTGGGCGGGGACGCGAACCGGTGCTGCACGGGACGGGGCGTCGCGGCCGTCACCGTGAGCGTCACGGTGCCGTCGGCGTCGCGCCGGGCCACGACGAGCGACGACGAGCGCCCCACCGCCGTCAGCGCGATCTGCCGCACCGCGGCACGCGCCTCCAGCGCGTGCGTCGGGACGTCGAACGCCCGCAGCACCTCACCCGGTGCGAGCGTCGTGCGGCCGGGCCCGACGACGAGGTCGGCGACCGCCTCGCGTCGCTCCCCGCCGTCGGGCGTCCAGACGACGGCGACCGCGTCGAGACCGGCGAGCAGGCTCGTCATGGCACCCGCGGGCAGCGCGAGCGCGACGTTGCCGCCGACCGTCGCCTGCGCCTGGACCTTGAACGACATCAGCAGCGCGTCCACGCACGCGGCGACCGTCGGCCACGCGTTCCACGCGGGATCGGGGGCGTGGGACGCGAGCTGCTCGACCGTGCACGTCGCGGCGACCCGCAGCCCCGCGGCCGTGCGCGCGACCGGCTCCCACCCCAGCGACATGAGGTCCACCAGACCCGTCACGCCCGGCTGCGGCTCCGAGAAGAGCCACGTGCCGCCCGCGAGCGGCCGCTCGCCGGGGGCCAGGCGCAGGTCGGCGCGCGTGCGAGCCGCGCGCAGGGACGTCACCGCGAGGTCCATCAGCGCGCCTCGACCTCACCGAGCGTGCGGTACGCCGAGTCGATCGCGGCGACCCGCTGCTCGCCCGTGCGTCCGCGACGCGCCAGCACCGCGTCGGCCAGCGCGGCGACGACCGACGACGCGGCCGCGTAGGAGTCGAACGCGCCGCGGGCCTGCACCGGGCACTCCAGCCACCACGTCGCGTACGCCGCCAGGGCCTGCGCCGTGGGGTCGGCGAGCAGCACCACGGGCGTCCCGCCGGCGCGCAGCCGCTCGGCGAGCGCCCGCACGCCCGGCGGCCGGCGGCGGAACGCGACCAGCACGACCGCGTCCTGCGGGGACAGGTCCACGACGTCCTCGGACCACGACTGCCCCGGCTGGGGGAGCAGCGTGACGTGCGGACGGACCTGCGTGAGCTGCTGGCGCAGGTGCAGCGCAACGGGATAGCTGCTGCGCAGGCCCACGACGAGGACGCGCGGCGCGTGCGCGAGCAGGTCGGCGACCGCGTCCAGGTGCGCCGCGAGGCCCGTGACGGCCGCGCGCACGGCCGCGGCCTCGGTCGCGGCGTGCGCGTCGAGGTCCGGGGCGTCGCCGAGCACGACCGGCAGCCCGTGCTGGCGCAGCCCGCGCACGTGGTCGCGCACCTGCGTGAAGTCCTCGAAGCCGAGGTCGCGGAACAGCCGGCTCATGGTCGCCTTCGACACCCCCGCGAGAGTGGCCAGCTCGGCCGCGGTGTACGTCGCGAGGTCGCCGAAGTGCTCGAGCAGCGCGTCGGCGCCCCGGCGCTCCTGCGGGGGCAGCTCGGGGTAGCGCACCGCCACGCGCTCGTCGAGGCGCAGGCCGTGCACGTCCGCGAGCCCGGGGACCGGCGGTGCGACGCCCGCGGTCACCGTGGGCGTCGTCATGCCGGGGCCCCGACCGGTGCCGAGGGCGCTGCGCGGCCCGTCCGGGCGTCCGTCGCGACGGCGCGCACGGCGGTCGTGAACGCGTCGAGCCCGGCGGCCACGTCGACCTCGCGGACCGCCTCGGCGGGGTGGTGGCTGATGCCGTCGTGGCAGCGGACGAACAGCATGCCGACATCGGTGACCGCGGACACCGCCATGCCGTCGTGCCCCGCGCGGCTCCACAGGTCCATCGGGTCGGTGTCACCCGTGGCGACGACGCCGGCGCGCAGTGCCGCGCGCAGCCGGCCCGCGCAGGGTGTCGCGGGCGCCTCGTACAGGTCGGTGACGTGCACGCCCAGGCCGCGGGCCGTGCACAGGGCCTCGATGCCGGTCAGGAGCGTGGTGCGCATGGCGTCGCGCTCGTCGTCGTCGACCGCCCGCAGGTCGACCGAGAACACCGCACGCCCGGGGATCACGTTGACGGCCCCCGGCTCGACCGCGAGCTGCCCGACGGTCGCGATCGCGCCCGAGTCCCGCACCGTGCGCTCGACGAGCACGATCGCCTCGGCCGCGCCGACGAGCGCGTCGCGCCGCCGCGGGTAGGGCGTCCCGCCCGCGTGCCGCGCCTCGCCGACGACCTCGACGCGGAACCGCCGGGCCCCCGCGATCGACGTCACGACGCCCAGCGAGCGGTCCGCCTCCTCGAGCAGGGGGCCCTGCTCGATGTGCGCCTCCAGGTAGCCGACGAGCTCGTCGGACGTGCGCGCGGCCGTGGCGATCAGCGTCGGGTCGAGGCCGAAGTCGCGTGCCGCCTGCGCCAGGGTCGTGCCGCTCGCGTCGCGCAGGTCCCACCAGGCCGGGTCCCACGTGCCGGCGAGCGCGCGCGAGCCCAGCAGCGCGGTGCCGAAGCGTGCGCCCTCCTCGTCGCTGAACGCGACGACCTCGAGCGCGCACGGCCACGTCGCGACCTCGTCGCCCAGCCGCTCGACGACGGCCAGCGCCATGAGGACGCCGAGCATGCCGTCGTACCGCCCGGCGTCGGGCACGGTGTCGAGGTGCGAGCCCAGGAGGAGGGCCGGCAGGCCGGGCTCACGGCCCTCGACGCGTCCGCACAGGTTGCCGGCCTGGTCGCGCCACGTCCGCAGACCCGCCGTCGTCATCCAGCCCTCGACGAGCCGGTGCGCGGCCGCCAGCGCGGGCGTCAGGTGCGCGCGCTCGAGGTGGTCGGGGTGGTCGCTGCACGCCGCGAGCGCGTCGCAGCGGGCCAGGACCTCGCGCGCCGTCGTCACGCGGCCCACACCTCCTGCGCGGCGCTCACGCCGCCACCGGCCGGCACCGCCACCCCGTGCCGGCGCAGCACGTGCTCGAGGGCCGCGAGCGTCGTCAGGACGGCGTCCTTGCGCGCGTTGTAGCCCATCGTGCCGATGCGCCAGACGCGCCCGTGCAGCGGGCCGAACGACGTCCCGATCTCGATCGCGAAGTCGTCGAGCATCGTCGCGCGGACGGCGTCGGCGACCACGCCGTCGGGCACCTGCACCGCGACCACGTTGTGCATGCGGTGCGTGGGGTCGCCGAACACCTGCAGCCCCAGCCCCTGCACGCCCGCGAGCATCGCGGCCCCGGCGCGACGGTGGCGCTCGACGGTCGCGTCCAGCCCGTCCTCGAGCACGATGCGCGCGCACTCGTGCGCCGCGTACAGCATCGACGTGGCCTCGGTGTGGTGGTTGAGCCGGCGCGGGCCCCAGTAGTCGAGGAGCTGCGCGAGGTCCAGGTAGTTGGAGCCGATGACGGTGCCGCGCGGCTCGTCGTCGTCGGTGCGCAGGCCCTCCTCGACGTGCCGACGTGCCCCGACCGCGTCGCGGGCGCGGTCGGACAGCGTGGTGGGTGCGCTGCCCGAGGGCCCGCCGAGGCACTTCTGCAGCCCGGCCGTGACGACGTCGAGCTGCCAGTCGTCGGTGCGCACGTCGTTGCCGCCCAGGGACGCGGTCGCGTCGACGTAGAGCAGGGCGTCGTGCTCGGCGCAGACGGCGCCGATGTCGGCGAGCGGCTGACGCATCGTCGTCGAGGTGTCGCCGTGGACGACGGCCACCAGCCGGGGGCGGTGGGCGCGCACGGCGTCGGCGACGCGCTGCGGCTCGACGACCTGCCCCCACGGCGCCTCGACCGTCTCCACCCGGGCGCCGGCGCGGCGCGCGATCTCGACCAGGAGGTGCCCGAAGCGCCCGAACACCGGCACCAGCACGCGGTCGCCCGGTTCGACGAGCGACACGACCGCCGCCTCGATCGCGGCGCGCGCGGTGCCGTCGACGAGCAGCGTCGCGTCGTTGGCCGTGCGGAACACCTGGCGGTACAGGTCCTGGGTCGCGTTCATGTACCCCGTCATCACCGGGTCGAACTGCCCGACCAGCGGCGCCGACATCGCCCGCAGCACGCGCGGGTCGGCGCTGATCGGACCCGGTCCCATGAGCAGGCGGTGCGGGGGGTGCAGGGTCATGTGCGGCACGCTACGAAACGACCGTTTCACCGACGTTTCCGCCAGGTGCGTGGGGGGTCACGTCCGGGAGAGCAGGCGGCCGGTGCCCGCGGTGACCGCACCGTCGCGCGCCACGACGCGCCCGCGCAGCACCGTCGCGGTGACCGACGCCGACAGCGCGAGGCCGTCGTACGCGCTGATGGGGTTGCGGTGCGCGAGGGTCCGCACGTCGACGTGCAGCGGCACCCGCGGGTCGAGCACCAGGACGTCCGCGTCCGCACCCGGCGTCAGGCGGCCCTTGTGCGTCAGGCCGACGAGGTCCGCGGTGGACGTCGACATCCAGCGGCTGACCTGCGCGATGTCGATGCCGCGCGCCAGCGCCCCGTGCGCGACGGCCTGGAAGCCCACCTGCAGGCCCGCGACGCCGCCCCACGCCTGCTGCAGGTCCCCGTCGCCGCGCAGCTTCTCGGCCGCGGTCGCGGGGGAGTGGTCCGTGACGACGACGTCGACGACCCCCGACCGCAGGCCGTCCCACAGCGCCTCACGGTTGCCCGCGTCGCGGATCGGCGGGCAGCACTTGTGCGCGGGTGACGCGTCGGGGATCGCGTCGGCGTCGAACGTCAGGTAGTGCGGGCACGTCTCGACCGTCACGGGCAGGCCCTCGGCGCGCGCGTCGGCCAGCAGGTCCAGCGCGCGGGCGCTCGACAGGTGCAGGACGTGCACGCGGCAGCCCGTCGCGCGGGCGCCGGCGACGACGCGCGCGATCGCCGCGGTCTCCGCCTCGTGCGGGCGCGACGCCACGAAGTCGCGGTACGCGCCGCCCGGGCGCACGGGGGCGGCGTCGAGGACCGCCGGGTCCTCGGCGTGCACGATGACCAGGCCGTCGAACGCGGCGACCGTGCGCAGCGCCGCCTCGAAGCCTGCGGGCCCCAGCGGTGGGAACTCGTCGACGCCCGAGGGCGACAGGAAGCACTTGAAGCCCATGACGCCCGCGTCCCACAGCGGACGCAGGTCGTCGAGGTTGCCCGGCACGGCGCCGCCCCACAGCGCCACGTCCACCGAGAGCTGTCCCGTCGCGGCGCGGCGCTTGGCCGCGAGCCCGTGCGTCGTCGTCGTGGGCGGGATGCTGTTGAGCGGCATGTCGACGAGCGTCGTGACGCCGCCGAGGGCCGCCGCACGCGTCGCGGACGCAAATCCCTCCCAGGCCGTGCGGCCCGGCTCGTTGACGTGCACGTGGGTGTCGACGACCCCGGGCAGGACGTACGCGTGGTCCGGCGCGGTGAGGACCGGGCCCTCCGCCGGGTCGTCGAACGCCCCGACCCCGACCACGCGACCGTCGGCGACGTGCAGGGTCGCGGGGCGCAGGGCACCGTCGACGAGCACCTGCCGGCCGCGGACGGCGACGAGGAGGTCGCCGGGCACCGGGCCCGGCAGCGCGGTCGGCGGGTCGTGCGGAACCGTCGTCGTCATCGTCGCCCCTTCAGACGAAGCCGGGCACGGACGCCCAGACGTGCGGCACGGGCGTGTCACCTTCGCGGTGCAGCGCCGCCTCGATCAGGCCGTACGGGCGGTCGGCGGCATGGAACACCTCGTTCGGGTTGTCGAGCCCGAACGGTTCGAGGTCGACGAGGACGTGGTGCTTGTTGGGGCACGACAGCCGCACCTCCGCGACGTCGGCGCAGGACTCCAGCACCGCCCGGCCCATCTCGTAGATCGTGTGCTGCAGCGCGAGCGAGTGGACCTGCGCGAACGTCGCCAGCAGCAGGTCGCGCACCACCGGGTAGCGCGCGTCGAAGTCCACGTCCGGGTCGGCCCACCGCCACCACGCCGTCACGGACGTCGCCAGCACGCGGTCCTTGGTCTCCGGGAGCGTCGTGTAGGTGTCGCGCGGGAACCCCCAGAACTCCGACCCGGTCGACTTGAGCACGGTCGCGCCCGTGAACCCCGAGAGCACGTGCACGTCGTCGCGGTCGACGTGCACGACGGTGCGGCGCGTCTCGCGGCCCGTGCGGACGAACGCGTGGTCGTGCGCCTGGCCGTCGACGGCGATGCGGTCCCACGCGTGCACGTCGGCCACGAACCGTCCGCCCGTCACCTGCTCGAACCCGTCGACGAAGTGGCGGGCCAGCCGCAGCAGGAATCGTTCCGGCGACCCGACGCCGTGCTGCCGAGCGAACGCGTACACCGTGTTCTTCTGCGTGTCCGTCGCCACGACGTGCGCGTTGTCGCCCGCCGTGTGGCAGGCCGTGAAGTCCCCGCGCAGCTGCGTGGTCACCGTGAGGTCCTCGATCTCGTGCACCGGGGTGTCGCGCGTGACCCGCACGAGCCGCACCTCGGCCTTCCCGTACTGGTTGGTGCCCAGGACGACGTCTCCCGCGGCCATGTCAGCTCCCTCGGTACGTGGTGTAGGCGAACGGGCTCAGCAGCAGCGCCAGGTGGTAGTGCGGCTGCGTGCCGTCGACGAGGACCTCCAGGTGGACCGCGGCGTGCACGGTCGCGACCTCGGCGGCGGCGAACCAGTCGCCCGTCGCGAAGCGCAGGCCGTAGGTGCCCGTGACCAGCGTGGTCGTCCAGGACAGGCGGCCGTCGGCGTCGGTGCGACCCGCCTCCAGGACGGCGCCGTCCGCGGCCAGCAGCGTGACGTCGAGCCCCGCGGCGGGTCGGCCGACGACGGCGTCGAGGACGTGCGTCGAGCAGGTGGTCATGCGACGTGCCCCGGTGCCGGGCGGGAGGCCGGGGTCGCGGCGGGCCCCGCCGCGTCGGTCGGCGCGGTGACCAGCCCGGCGAGCCGCAGGGCGGCGATCTCGCGCAGCTGCTGCGCGGTGACCTCGGCCTCGGTCGCGTGGTCGTGCGTCAGCCGCTGCTCGAGGAGGGCGAGGATCTCGGCGCTGCTGCGGCCCGCGGCGCGGACCAGGAACACGCGCCCGAAGCGGCGCTCGTAGCGCGCGTTGCCCGCGGCGAGCCGCGCGGCGACGTCGGTGTCCGTCGCGTCGACACCGGCCTGCTCGCGCGCCGACATCGCCGCCGTGGCACCGGGCCGCCGGTGGCGGTCGCCGATGCGGGGGTGGTCGGCGAGCGCCTGCGCGACGTCCCGCGGCCCCCAGGCCAGTGCCTGCACCCCGGCGTGCGCGTGCAGGTCCGCCACGGATGCGTACGGGCGCGCGGCCACGACCGCTGCTGCCCACCACGGCACGTCGGCGCAGGTCCGCACCAGCGCGAGCGCCTCCGCCTCGGGCAGTGCGTCGAACTCCTCCAGCAGCATCGGCGTGTCCTCTCACCCGCGGCCGACCGTAGGCGGGCGATGTGTCACCGAGGGAAACGGCTGTTTCAGCCGCGTGAATACCTGCCGTGGGGGGTGTCGCGCCGGGAGCTCACGCCCCGACCGTGAGGACGCGCGCCAGCGCGAGGAGCGCGCGGTCACGCCCGGGGGCGGCCACCAGGCACACCCCGACGGGCGGTGCCGCACGTACGCCCACCCCGGGGAACCCGGCCACGTCGTGCGGGGCTTCGGCGGACGGGCGGGGGCCGAGCGGTGTGGGCAGGGTGACGGCCGGGAGGCCCCCGAGCCCGGCGATGCAGGTCAGTCGCAGGGTCGCGGTACGCACCGCGTCGAGGGCGCCGGGCTCGGGGCGGGGGGCCACGGACGACGCGGCGGGGAGCACGAGCACGTCGTCACCGACGAGGTCGAGCAGCCGGTCGCGGATCGTCTCGCGGCGCACGGCCGCGGCAGCACCCGCCTCGTCGTCGATCGCCGACGCGGCGGCGAACCGGCCGGCCACGTCGGCCCCCAGCGCGCCCGGGTGCGCGCGGACCCACGCGCCGTGCGCGTGCCATGCCTCCCACCCCTGCCGGACGCGGAACACCTCGGCCCAGCCCGCGAGGTCGACGTCGTCCCACCGGTCCGTGCGCGTGGCGCCGGCGTGCTCCGCGAAGGCGGCGACGCGCGCGGCGACGTCCGCGTCCGCGTGGGCGAGCAGCGCCCGGCTCACGACGAGGCGCGGGGACCCGCCGGGCGGCGCTGTGTCGGGCGGCAGCAGGACGTCGCCCACGGCCGCGAGCAGGTCGGCGTCCCGCGTCAGCCAGCCCACGGTGTCGAACGTGGGCGCGAGCGGGACCAGCCCCGTCGTGGGGACCGCGCCGTGGGTCGTGCGGATGCCGTGGAGGCCCTGGTAGGACGCGGGCACGCGGATCGAGCCGCCCGTGTCGGTGCCCAGGCCGACGTCGGCCTGCCCCAGCGCGACCGCCGCTGCCGACCCCGACGAGGACCCGCCCGGCACCCGCCCGGGCGCCCGCGGGTTCGGCGCCGCACCGCTGTGGGCGTTGGTGCCGGCGAGGGAGTAGGCGAGCTCGTCGGTCCGGGCCACGCCGCGCACGTCGGCACCCGCCGCGAGCAGCCGGTCGACCGCGGCGGCGTGCCGGGGCTCGACGGACGCACCCGCGAGCCACGTCGGGTTGCCGGCGCCGACACGCTGACCGGCCACGGCGAACATGTCCTTGACCGCGACGGTCCGCCGCGCGAGGGGGCCGTCGGCTGCTCCGACGATCAGCGGATCGGCGAGGACGCGCCAGACGCGTGCGTCGAACGCCGGCGCGGGGGCGTGCACGTGCGCGGCGGCGACGACCCAGCCGGCGGGCCCGCGCTCCCAGAGCTGCGTCTGCTGCCCCCGCCCGCCGCCGAGCGGCTCGGTGACGGCGAGCACCAGTGCGTGGTCGTCGTCGAGCGTGCGCACGTGCACCTCGACGAGCCGGCGCGCGGGCGCCCCGCCGCGCGTCCCCCGGAACGCGGCGATCTCGTCGTGCCCGACCAGGAGACCCGTCGCGTCGCCGCGCAGGGTGTCCGGCCCGGGGGCGAAGAGGCGGTCGAGAGCGTCGAGGTCGTCCGTGGCCAGCGCCGTCTCGTACGCGCGCAGGGCCACGAGCAGCCCGGAGGGCGGGTCGGTCCTCATGCGCGGGGGACGACGTCGCAGGTCTGCCCCGGCGTCGGGTGCGGGAGGGCGGCGGCGCGCAGGGGGCCGGTACGGGCGTCGAGCAGCATGGCGGAACTGTAGGGGCCCGGGTGACGGCCGTGTCGCGTCGCGCACAGGAGGGGCGGCGTGGGCGCGTGCGGCGGTCCTTCGACGGCGTCCAGCCGACCCCAGGTCCTGCCGGCCCAGGGTGCGTCCACAGATCCGCCCCCGCCCCGCACCGCGGCGGGCCTGCGGTGGAGGCTCGCTCGGTGCGCGAACCCGCGCACCGACGACGGCGGACGGAGACCCGGGTGCAGCGGGGACGCAGAGCGGTGGTGGTCGGGGTCGTGGGGGCCGCCGGCGGGGTGGGCGCGTCGACGCTCGCGGCGCTCGTCGCGCGCCGGCTGTCGCGCACGACGTCGACCGCCCTCGTCGACCTCGACCGCGGCGCCGGTGGCCTGGACGTCGTCGTCGGCATCGAGGAGGTCGACGGGGCGCGGTGGCCCGACCTGCACGGCGCGGGCGGTGACGTGCGCGGCTCCGACGTCGTCGCGGTGCTGCCACGTTGGGGCGCGTGCGCGGTGCTGTCGGCGGACCGCACACGCCCGACCGCGGTCGAGCCCGGTGTGCGTCTCGACGTCCTGCACGCGCTGGCCTGCGAGGTCGGGGCGCTCGTGCTGGATCTCGACCGCGGGACGGTCGTCGATGGCGACGCGCCCCTCGCGGCGTGCGACGCGGTCGTCGTCGCGGCACGGACGGACCTGCGCTGCGTCGCGGGCACGCTCGCGCTGCGGCCGCGCCTCGACCAGGCGGCGACCCGGCGGGGCCTGGTGGTGCGCGCCGGAGCGTCGGCTGCCCTCGGTGCGCGCGACGTCGAGGCCGCGAGCGGCCTGGAGGTCTGGCACGTGGCACGTCACGACCGCGCGCTGGCGACCCGCGCCGAACGCGTCGGACCGGGCGGGCGCGGTCCGGCCGCGCGGTCCGCGGACGCCGTCGTGCGGCGCCTCGGGATCGCGCCGTGAGGGCGGCCGTCGACCAGGCGCCGGCGCCGCACGGCGCGCGGGGCAGCGCCGCACCCGCGCGTCGTGCGGCGCCGGCCGCCGTGGTCGCGCACGTGCGCGACGCGATGCGCACGCAACCCACCGGCAGCGCAGGGCTCCCCGCGCTCGTGGACGCGGCGCTGCGGGCCCACGGGACCCTGCTGGGACCTGTGCCCCTCGCCGAGACGGTGCGGTCCGTCGCCGACGAGCTGCTCGGCGCCGGCGCGCTGCAGCCGTGGCTCGACGACCCCGCCGTCACCGACGTCCTCGTCAACGGGCCGCGGGACGTGTGGGTCGAGCGGGCCGGAGCCCTCGTGCGTGTCATCGTGGACCTCGGCGCGCCCGCCGACGTCCGGGCGCTCGCGGTGCGGCTGGCCGCCGCCGCAGGACGCCGGCTGGACGACGCCGCGCCGACCGTCGACGCGCGTCTGCCCGACGGCACGCGCCTGCACGCGGTGCTGCCGCCGCTGGCCGAGACGTGCACCGTGCTGAGCCTGCGGGTCGTGCGACCCCGGGCGTTCACCCTCGCGGAGCTGGTGGGCGCGGGCGCCGTGGCCCCCGTGCTCGTGCCGGTGCTGCAGGGTCTGGTCGCGTGCCGGGCCAACCTCCTCGTCTCCGGTGCGACCGGCGCCGGCAAGACCACGCTGCTGGCGGCGCTGCTGTCGCAGGTGCCGCACGACGAGCGCGTCGTCCTGGTCGAGGAGGCAGGTGAGCTCGTCGCCGACCACCCGCACGTGGTGCGTCTGACGAGCCGCCCGCCGAACGTCGACGGTGCCGGCGGGATCGACCTGGCCGACTTGGTGCGCCAGGCCCTGCGGATGCGCCCCGACCGGATCGTCCTGGGGGAGTGCCGCGGCGCCGAGGTCCGCGAGGTCCTCGCCGCGCTGAACACCGGCCACGAGGGCGGGTGCGCCACGCTGCACGCCAACACCGCGGCCGACGTGCCGGCCCGCCTCGAGGCGCTCGCCGCGCTCGCCGGCCTCGACCGTGCAGCCGTGGCCGCGCAGGCGGCCAGCGCCGTCGACGCCGTGCTGCACGTCCGGCGGGTCCGGCGTGGTCCCGACGCCGGCCGTCGGTACCTCGCGGAGATCGGCGTCGTCGGACGCGGCGACGACGGGAGCCTGCGGGTGACGACCGCCGTGGAGGTCGGCGAGGACGGGCGGGTGCGGTCGGGCCCGGGGTGGGCCCGGCTCGCGGCGCGCACCGAGGTGGAGGTGTGAGGGGGCACGGTCGGCGCGCTCGGTTCCGGGGTGCACCGTGAGCGTGGTCGTCGGGGTCCTGGTGGCACTGGCCGTCCTCGCGCTGGCGGGACCGGGCGCCCGGCGGGGGAGGTCGGGGGCCCCGGGCCGGGGCGTCCTGTCGCCCCCAGGGCGACTCGTGGACCGTGCGGCGCCGAGCCGACGGCGCGGACCGGGACGGTGGCGTCGGACGCGCGTGACGCGTACCGAGCAGGCCGACCTCCCGGGCATGCTGCACGCCGTGGCCGCGCAGGTGCGCGCCGGTGTCCCGCCAGGCACGGCGTGGGCCGGGGTGCTCGGTTCACCCGTCGACCGGCAGGTCCCCGAGCTCGAGGTGGTGGTCGCGGCCGTCGGTGGTGCGTCCGACCAGCGGGCGCGCGCCCGGGCGGTCGTCGCCGGGGCGCACGTCGCCGCCGAGACGGGTGCGCCCCTGGCCGACGTGCTCGAGCACCTGGCCGACGCCGCCGCGGCCGACGCCGAGCAGGCGGGTGAGCTCGCGGCCGCGCTGGCAGGCCCGCGGGCGACCGCGCGCGTGCTCACCTCGCTCCCGGTCCTCGGGCTGCTGGTCGGCAGCGCCATGGGGGCGCGGCCGTGGCAGGTGCTCACGGACGGCGGCCTCGGGAGCGTCCTGGGCATGACGGGCGTCGCGCTGGTCCTCGCCGGACGCGCGTGGGTCGGGGCGCTGCTGCGGCGGGCGGCGACGCCGTGAGCCCTGTCGAGGCGGGGGTCCTCGTGGCGGTGTGCGCCCTCGTCGCGCTGCTCCCGTGGGCCGCGGTGTGGCGCAGCGCGGGCGTGCCGGCCGCTGCCCGGAGGCATGCCGGGTGGGTCCGTGCCGCGATGGGCCTCCGTCCCGACCGCTCGGGTGCGCCGTCGGGCCCGCTCGACCCCGCGTTCGTCCTCGACGTGTGCGCCGCGGCCGTGCGCGGCGGGGCGCCCGTACCGACGGCGCTCGTGGTGACCGGCCGGCACCTCGGCGAGGAGGAGGGGGACGCCCTCGTGCGCGCCGGGACCGCGCTGGGGCTCGGCGCGCCCTGGGAGGCCGCCTGGGCCGGTGCGCCGCCGTCGATCGCGGCGCTCGCGCGGGCGCTGCGGGTCGGGTGGGACGCGGGGGCGTCACCCGCACCGCAGCTGCGGGCTGCGGCCGCGGGGCTGCGACGCGAGCACCGTGCGCGCGTCCGCGCCGCCGCGGGCGCGCTCGGGGTACGGCTGACGCTGCCGCTCGGTCTGTGCTTCCTCCCGGCCTTCGTGCTGCTCGGGCTCGTTCCCGTGGTCCTGGGGCTCGCCGGGGATCTCCGGGGAGCGGGGCCGTGACCGCTGCCGGGCTCCACGGGCGTAGGCCGCCCGACGGTGAGCCGCCCACAGGCACCGGCGCGGTGCACCCGGTCCACGGATCCCGGGGGCACTCGACCACGTCGGGCTCCGGCCGCCCGAGGCTCGTCCCAGGCGCCACGAGGGTGCCGGCCCGCACGAGCGGACCAGGTCGACGGACGAAGGAGCAGAGGCGATGGGACACGAGACGAGGAGCCGGGTCGCGCGCGCGGCGTGGCGGCGGACGGCACAGCGAGCGGCGTCCGTGGCTGGGCGGCTGCGCGGCACGCGGGGACGTCCGGACGACGCGGGGATGGCGACGGCGGAGTACGCGATCGCGACCCTGGCGGCGGTCGGGTTCGCCGGCGTGCTGGTCGTCGTGCTGAAGGGGAACGAGGTGAAGGGCCTGCTCTCGGGGATCGTGCGGCAGGCGCTCGGCGGATGACCGGACGGCGCCGCGACCCACGGACGGTCGCCCGGACCGCCCGGACCGACAGGGCCGGCCGGACCGCCCGGACCGGCCCGGACGGCCAGGACGCCCGGTGCGCCGGGGACGCCCCGGTCACCAGGGTCGGCCCGCACGACCGCCCCGATCGCGGCGCCGTCACCGCTGAGCTCGCCGTCGGCATGGTCGCGGTGGCAGCGGTGCTGGCCGCTGTGCTCGCGACCGGCGCCGCGACGCTGACCCGCCTCACCTGCATCGACGCGGCTCGCACGGGCGCCCGGGTGGCGGCGCTGGGGGAGTCGGACGGCGAGGTGGTCGCCGCTGCACGGCACGTCCTCGGTGGCCGGGGCGGCGACGTGCGCGTCGCCCGCGAGGACCGCTGGGTCACCGTCACGGTGAGCGCGCCGTTCACGGCGTGGCCCGCGGCCGGTGCCCGTGCGCGGGCCACGGCCACGAGCTGGGCCGAGCCGTGAGGCCGCCGACGTGCCGGCGCGCGGAGCCACCGCACGGACGGCGCGCCGACGTCGATCACCGTCCCGGCTCGCGCGCACCGGGCCCGGTGCGGGACGCGGGATCCGGCGCGGTGCTCGTGCTCGCGGTGGTGGCGGTCGCGCTGTCGCTGGTGCTCGCCGCGGGGCTGGTCGGGTCGGCCCACGTCATGGCCGCGACGGCGGCCACGGCCGCGGACCTCGCCGCGCTCGCGGCCGCCCAGCACGTCGCGGACGGTGGCGCTGACCCCTGCGCGCAGGCTGCCGTGGCCGCCCGCCGCAACGGCGCGCCCATGACCTCGTGCACACCGGGGCCGGCGGGCGACGTCACGGTCCGGGTACGCGTGACCTCCGCCATCGGCAATGCTCGCGACGTCGCCCGCGCCGGCCCCCGCCCGCGCCGGCCCCCGCCCGCGCCGACCCGTCGCCCGCGCCGGCCCCCGCCCGCCCGCTCCTCCCGGTGAGATGTCGATCCGGTTCGGGCGGTGACGGGATTGCTCTCTCGGCGGGGAGGGTGGGGTCAGGGGGTGGCGTGGGTGAGGACCGTGGTGAGGAGGCGGAGGGCGCCCGCCTTGTCGAGCGGCTCGTTGGCGTTGCCGCACTTGGGGGACTGCACGCACGCGGGGCACCCCGTGGCGCACGGGCACGCGGCGATCGCGTCGCGCGTCGCGGTGAGCCACACCGGGCCGAGCTCGAAGCCGCGCTCGGCGAAGCCCGCACCACCCGGGTGCCCGTCGTGCACGAAGACCGTCGCGTGACCGGTGTCCGGGTGGACGAGCGTGGAGAGCCCGCCCAGGTCCCAGCGGTCGCACGTCGCGAGCAGCGGCAGCAGACCGATCGACGCGTGCTCCGCGGCGTGCAGGGCGCCCGGCGCGACCTCGAGCGTCACGCCGGCCTCCGCCAGCACCTCGGGCGGCGCCGTCCACCAGACCGCGCTCGTCCGCAGCGTCCGGGCCGGCAGGTCGAGCTCGTGCGTCGAGAGCACCTGCAGGTCCGGGATGCGGCGGCGCTGGTAGCCGACCACCTGCGTCGTGACGTCCACCTGCCCGTAGCTCCACGTCAGCGGGCCCCAGTCGACCTGCCGCTCGACGTCGACGACCGTCGTCGAGGTGACCCACCGCGCCCACGTGCCGTGGTCGACGTCGCGGCGCGTGGCCAGCGCGGCGCCGTCCTCCAGGTGCAGCTCGTCCACGACGTACGTCACGCCCAGGTGCACGTAGACGGCCCCCGGGTGGACGGTCGCGTCGGCCGACGCGGCGTCGACCGTGCCCAGCAGCCGCCCGGTGGCGGTCTCGACGACGCGGACCGGCTCGCCCCCGGCACCCCGCAGGTCCGTCATGCGGCTCGCCGGCTCCGCGTGCGTCCAGTACCAGCCGGACGCGCGCCGGCGCAGGATGCCGCGCTCGGTGAGCTCGGTGAGCAGCTCGAGCGCCCGCGGGCCGAACAGGTCCAGCTCCTCGGCGCGCAGCGGACGCTCGGCGGCGGCCGCGCACAGGTGCGGTGCCAGGACGTACGGGTTGCCGGGATCGAACACGGTCGCCTCGACGGGGGCGTCGAGCGCCGCCTCGGGATGGTGGACGAGGTAGGTGTCCAGGGGGTCCTCGCGCGCCACGAGCACGACGAGACCGTCCGCGCCCGCCCGGCCCGCGCGCCCGGCCTGCTGCCACAGCGACACGCGCGTCCCGGGCCACCCCGCGATGAGCACCGCGTCCAGGCCGGAGATGTCCACGCCCAGCTCGAGCGCGTTCGTCGTGGCCAGTGCGCGCAGGTGTCCGTCGCGGATGGCGCGCTCGAGCGCACGGCGCTCCTCGGGGAGGTAGCCGCCGCGGTACGACGACACCAGCGAGGACAGCGTCGGGTCGACGGCCGCGAGGTGGTCCCGGGTCGCGGCGGCGACGGACTCCGCCCCGCGCCGGGAGCGGGTGAACGCCAGCACGCGCGCACCGGCCGCGACGAGGTCGGCGAGCAGGTCCGCGACCTCGGCGGTGGCGGTGCGACGGGGCCGGTCGGGCGGGACGGCGACGAGGCGCTCACCCGTGCCCACCGGGCCCGAGCCCTCCGGTGCGGGCGCCGACCCGGCGGCGGGTCCGGGCGCCCCCGCCCCGCCCGGCTCACCGCTCACACCGGCCCCACCGCTCCCGCCAGTCCCCCCGCCGCCAGTCCCACCGTTCCCGGCGGCCCCACCGCGGTCATCCGGCCCCTCGGGACCCACGGCGTCCTGCGCGGAGCCGTCGCCCGCCGGCACGGTGATGACCGTCGACCACGGGTCCTCGGCCGGCAGCAGCGCGGCCCACGGGCTGTCGCTGCCGGGCAGCTCGGGTGGCTGCCACAGCACGACGGTCTTGCGGCCGGCCGGCGAGGTGTCCTCGGTCACCGCGTGCACGTCGGCCGGCGTCACACCCAGGAGGCGGGCGGCGCTCGCGGCCGGATCGGACGTCGTCGCCGACGCCAGGACGACCACGGGCGCGGCGCCGTAGGCCGCGGCGAGGCGTCGCAGCCGCCGCAGGACCAGCGCGACGTGCGCACCGAACAGGCCCCGGAACGCGTGGCACTCGTCGACGACCACGTACGCCAGCGACGACAGCAGCCGGGACCACGAGCCGTGCGCGGGCAGCAGCGCGAAGTGCAGGAAGTCGGGGTTGGTCAGGACGACGTCGGCGTGCTCGCGGACCCACCGCCGCTCGTCGCGCGACGTGTCGCCGTCGCACGTGGCGACCCGCACGTCCCGCGTGCCGGCCGCGACCAGCAGCCGTTCCAGGCCGGCCAGCTGGTCGGCCGCGAGCGCCTTGGTCGGGCTCAGGTACAGCACGGTGGGGCGACGGGCCACCGACTCGATGCGTCCGGGGTCCAGGAGCGTGCCCGCGGCACCGCGTCGGACCGCCGACAGCGCGGGCAGCCAGAACGCGAGCGACTTGCCCGAGCCGGTCGACGTCGCCAGCACCGTGTGCCGGCCCGACCAGGCCGCGTCGGCCGCGTCCACCTGGTGCGCCCAGGGGCGGTCGACGCCCATCGTGCGGTACCCGCGCACGAGGTCGCCGTCCGCCCACGTCGGCCAGTCCGCGCGCACGCCGGCACGCGCGGGCAGCTCGCGCACGTGGGTCGCCCGGTCGGCGCGCCGCCCACCGGCGAGCAGCACGTCGAGCAGCACGCCGGGATCCACCACCCGATCCTCCCACCGCCCCGCCCGTCACCCGGCCCGCCCGTCACCCGGCCCGCCCGCGTCCCGCCGCGCCCGTGACCCGCCCGTCCGTCGCCCACGGCCCGTGGGGCGCCGCTCGGCACGCGCACGCCCGGCGCGGTGCGCGAGGCGGGTGTGGTCGGCCCCGACGTGGGGCAGGATCGGCGCGTGGGCGTCATCGACCTGAACGCGGACCTCGGCGAGGGCGAGGGGCCGTGGCGCCTCGAGCCGCCCGCCGACGCCGCGCTGCTCGACCTGGTGTCG
Organism: Cellulomonas dongxiuzhuiae; assembly: GCF_018623035.1. Taxonomy (NCBI): domain Bacteria; kingdom Bacillati; phylum Actinomycetota; class Actinomycetes; order Micrococcales; family Cellulomonadaceae; genus Cellulomonas; species Cellulomonas dongxiuzhuiae. The sequence continues at coordinate 3,053,237 of NZ_CP076023.1, read as the reverse complement.
AGCGCCAACGTCGCGACGGGCTACCACGGGGGCGACGCCGCGACGATGGCGCTGACCTGCGCGGGGGCCGTGGCGCGCGGCGTCGCGGTCGGCGCGCACCCGTCGTACGACGACCGCGAGGGCTTCGGCCGTCGGCGGTTCGACGTCCCGCCGGCCGTGCTCCGCGCGCAGGTGGCCTACCAGGTGGGCGCGCTGCTGGCGGTCGCGACGTCCGTCGGCGCGCGCGTGACGCACGTCAAGCCGCACGGCGCCCTGTACAACGCGGTCGTGCACGACGAGGACCAGGCGCAGGCCGTCGTCGAGGCGGTGGCCGCGACCGACCCGACGCTCACGCTGCTCGGGCTGCCGGGCTCGCGCGTGCTCGCCCTCGCGCGTGCGGCGGGACTGCGGGTCATGACCGAGGCGTTCGTCGACCGCGGGTACGCGCCGGACGGCACGCTCGTCCCGCGCGGGCGGCCGGGCGCGCTCGTCGTCGACCCCGACGAGGCCGCGTCCCGCGCCGTGCGGATGGCCGTCGAGGGCGTCGTCGTCGCTGTCGACGGGTCGGTCGTGGAGCTGACGCCCGGCTCGCTGTGCGTGCACTCGGACACGCCCGGGGCCGTGGGGATCGCCAGGGCGGTGCGCGCCGCCCTCGCGGCCGCGGCGGTCGACGTCCGGCCGTTCACCGACGCCACCCACCCCGGCCGCGAGCCGGGCGGTGGCCCCGCGGGTCCGGTCGTGCGGGACGACGCGGACCGGCGCGCGAGGCCCTGACGTGGTCGCCCGGCTGCTGGCGTGCGGCGAGGACGGGGTCCTCGTCGAGGTCGAGAACCTCGACGAGGTGCGTGTCCTCGACGCCGCGCTGCGGGCGCGTCCCGTCCCCGGCGTCGTGGACGTCGTGCCCGCTGCCCGCACGGTGCTCGTGCGGGGCGATGCGCGCCGACGCCCCGCGTGGGCGGCGGCCGTCGGGCGTGCGGCGGGGACGCTGGGAGACCCGTCCGAGCGCCCGCGCGGTGCGCACGCCACGGCGGGCGAGCGCGTCGTCGAGGTCCCCGTCGTGTACGACGGGCTCGACCTGCACGACGTCGCCGACGAGACCGGCCTGTCCGTCGAGGAGGTCGTGACCCGGCACCTCGCCGGCGGGCCCGACGGCTACCGGGTGGCGTTCGGCGGCTTCGCGCCCGGCTTCGCGTACGTCGTCGGCCTCGACCCGCGGCTGCGGGTCGCGAGGCTCGCGACGCCGCGTACGCGCGTGCCGTCCGGCGCGGTGGCGGTCGCGGGCGAGTTCACCGCGGTCTACCCGGCGGCTTCGCCGGGCGGGTGGCGGCTGCTCGGCACGACCGACGTCGAGATGTTCGACGCCGCGCGCGGGGCCGCGCGCGCGGCTCTGCTCGCGCCCGGTGACGTCGTGCGGTTCGTGCGACGCGCGGCCCCCCGGGTCACGGCCCTTCCCGATGCAGGACGCACCGGGTCCGACGTGCCGCCGGTCCCCGCGACCCCCGCCACCCCGGCGCCCGGCACCGCCCCGGGCGGCCGGTCCCTGACGGTCGTGGCGACCGGCCCGCTGACGCTCGTCGAGGACCAGGGTCGCCCGGGTCTGGCAGCCGTCGGCGTGCCGCGGTCGGGCGCCGCCGACCCGGACGCCCTGCGCCGCGCGAACCGCCTGGTCGGCAACCGGGTCGACGCCGCGGGTCTGGAGGTCCTGCTGGGCGGCCTGGAGGTGAGGTGCGGCGCGACCACCGCCTTCGCGCTCACGGGTGCCGCGGTGGCGGCCGAGCTCGACGGCGTCCCGGTGCCGCACGCCACGGCGGTCCGCGCCACCGCGGGGTCCACGCTGCGGCTCGCCGCGCCGCGCGACGGGGTGCGGACGTGGCTCGCGGTGCGCGGCGGGATCGACGTGCCGTCCGTGCTCGGGTCGCGGTCGGGCGACGTCCTGTCGGGGCTGGGCCCGGCGGCCCTGCGTCCGGGTGACGTGCTGCCGCTGGGGTGGGCGCTCGACGGGTCGCCGGAGCTGCCGCTGCCCGACGCGCCGCCACACGGCCGACCACAGCCGGGCGCGGACCCGGCCGGCGACGTGGTGCTGCTCGACGCGTCCGACGGCCCGCGCCTCGCCCACCTCGACGCCGCCGGCCGCGCCCGGCTGTGGTCGGCCGTGTGGCAGGTCGCGGCGGCGAGCAACCGGGTCGCCGTCCGTCTGACCGGTGAGGCCCTCACGGGCGCCGTGCGCACCGAGCTGCCGTCCGAGGGCCTGGTGGCCGGCGCGGTGCAGGTGCCGCACGACGGGCAGCCGGTCCTGTTCGGCGCGGACCACCCCGTGACGGGCGGCTACCCGGTGGTGGCCGTGCTGACGCGCGCCGCGCGGGCCCGGGCCGCGCAGCTGCGACCGGGGGACCGGGCCCGGCTGCGCCGCGTCGAGGTCGGCGGCCCGGGAGCCGGGCCGATTCACCCTCCCACCGGGACCTACGTCCCCGCTGAGGCTCCGCCGCATCAGGTCGGGACGCCACATGTGGGCGCGCCGGGCGTGTCGAGGCACAACATGTAGTGCTCTCGGCGTTCGCTGGTGGTCCACTCGGAGGACCACAGCACCGAAGGAGCGCACGCATGTCGCAGCAGGACCGCACCGGCACCCCGGTCGTCGTCGAGGTCGCGTCGACCGTCGACGAGTACCTCGACCGCAGCGACTGGCGGGTCAACGCCAACGCCAACCAGGGGTACTCGCTGGGCGGGCTGATCCTCAACACGGCCGGCAAGGTCATCGCCAACTACTGGCTGAGCGAGGTGTACCCGGCGGCCGTCGGCGAGGCGCACCGCGACGGGTCGATGCACGTCCACGACCTCGACATGCTCTCCGGCTACTGCGCGGGCTGGTCGCTGCGCACCCTCCTGCAGGAGGGGCTCAACGGCGTCCCCGGCAAGGTCGAGGCCCGCCCGCCGAAGCACTTCAGCGCCGCGATCGGTCAGATCGTCAACTTCCTCGGCACGATGCAGAACGAGTGGGCGGGGGCGCAGGCGTTCAGCAGCTTCGACACGTTCCTGGCGCCGTACGTCCGGCTCGACGGCCTGACGTACACCGAGGTCCGCCAGGGGATCCAGGAGCTCGTCTACAACCTCAACGTGCCGTCGCGCTGGGGCACGCAGACCCCGTTCACCAACCTCACGTTCGACTGGACGTGCCCCGCGGACCTCGCGGACCAGACGCCGTTCGTCGCCGACGAGCCGTGCGACTTCACGTACGGCGACCTGCAGGCCGAGATGGACATGATCAACCGCGCCTACATGGAGGTCATGACCGAGGGGGACGCGTCCGGCCGCGTCTTCACCTTCCCGATCCCGACGTACAACATCACCAAGGACTTCCCGTGGGAGTCGGAGAACGCCGACCGCCTGTGGGCCATGACGGCCAAGTACGGGCTGCCGTACTTCCAGAACTTCATCAACTCCGACATGGAGCCGGGCGACGTGCGGTCCATGTGCTGCCGCCTCCAGCTGGACCTGCGCGAGCTGCTCAAGCGCGGCAACGGGCTGTTCGGCTCCGGTGAGCAGACGGGGTCCATCGGCGTCGTCACGGTCAACTGCGCGCGGCTGGGGTTCCTGCACCCGGGCGACGAGGCGGCCCTCGTCGCCGACCTCGACCGGCTGCTCGACCTCGCGCGCACGTCGCTCGAGCTCAAGCGCGTCACCATCCAGCGCCTCATGGACGAGGGTCTCTTCCCGTACTCCCGGCGGTACCTGGGCTCGCTCGACAGCCACTTCTCGACGATCGGCGTCAACGGGCTCAACGAGATGGTCCGCAACTTCACGGGCGACCTGTACGACATCACCGACGAGCGCGGCCACGCGATGGCGCTGCGGGTCCTGGACCACGTGCGCGCGCGGATGGTCGAGTTCCAGGAGGAGACGGGCAACCTCTACAACCTCGAGGCCACCCCCGCGGAGGGCACCACGTACCGGTTCGCCAAGGAGGACCGCAAGAGGTACCCGACGATCCTGCAGGCCGGGACCTCCGCGCACCCCTACTACACCAACTCCTCGCAGCTGCCGGTGGGCTTCACGGACGACCCGTTCGAGGCGCTCGAGCGGCAGGACGAGCTGCAGACCCGGTACACGGGCGGCACGGTGCTGCACCTGTACATGTCGGAGCGCATCTCGACGCCCGAGGCGTGCCGCGAGCTCGTCAGGCGCGCCCTGAGCACGTTCCGGCTGCCGTACCTGACGGTCACACCGACCTTCTCCATCTGCCCGGCGCACGGCTACCTGGCCGGCGAGCACCCCACGTGCCCCACGTGCGAGGAGGACGGCGAGGTCACGACGTGCGAGGTGTGGACCCGCGTCATGGGCTACCACCGGCCCGTCAGCTCGTTCAACATCGGCAAGCAGGGCGAGCACGCCGAGCGCGTGCCGTTCCTCGAGACCGCCGGGGCGCGGGCGTGACCGCTCACCACGACGCCGGATCGGGCGGCCCCGTGCAGGGGTCGTGCGGCCCGGACGGCTGGGAGCAGCGGGCCTCGTCCCTGCAGATCGCGGGCCTGACGCCGCTGTCGACGGTCGACTGGCCCGGCAGGCTCGTCGCCACGGCGTTCCTGCAGGGGTGCCCGTGGCGGTGCACGTACTGCCACAACAGCGCGATCCTCGACGTCCGGCTGCCGGGCGTCGTGGCGTGGTCCACGGTCACGGACCTGCTGCGCCGGCGCCGGGGGCTGCTCGACGGCCTCGTGCTGTCCGGCGGGGAGCCGACGCGGCAGGCGGGCGTCGTCGCGGCGGCCCGCGAGGTCAAGGAGGCCGGCTTCCTGGTCGGCCTGCACACCGCGGGCGCCTACCCCGCGCGGCTGCCCGACCTGCTGCCGTACGTCGACTGGGTGGGTCTGGACATCAAGGCCCCGGCGCACCTGTACCGCGCGATCACCCGCGCGGGCGGCGAGACGACGACCGCGGACAAGGCGTTCGCGTCCCTGCGCCTCGTCCTCGACAGCGGCGTCGACGTGCAGGTCCGCACGACCGTCGACCCGACGGTCCTGACGGACGGCGACGTCGCGGACCTGACGGTGGCGCTGGCCGACCTGGGAGTCCGGGACCACGTCCTGCAGCAGGTCCGTCCCGACGGGGCGACCGACGAGTACGCGCAGGCGCTCGCGCGCGTCCCCCGGGAGCGGCTGCACCGGGGGTGAGCCTCACCGCAGGGTCAGCGGGCACCCTCCCGTGCGCCCGGGTACGGGGGCGGGTGCCTCCGCCCCGTCACCCCTGCGGCATCAGGACGTACACCACCGACAGCTCCCCGCCGGGCGTCTGTGACGCGATGGCACGCACCGACCACCCCGGCAGCGCGACCGGGGCGCCCGAGGACAGGGCGTCGTACGGCGGCGACAGGGCGGACCGCGCGGAGGTCCCGGTGTCGTCGGCGTCCCTCGCGGCCTCGGCGAGCAGCCCTGTCGCCACGGCGGCGCGGTCCTGCCCGGGGCTGACGATCTCGGCCGCCCACCCGGCGCCGTGACGGTGCGCGGCGACCAGGCGCCCGTCGACCAGCGGCACCTCGTCGGGGAAGCCGTCGGGCAGCTGGTGCCTCGTCGGGTCGTCCTGCACGATCTCGAGGTCCCACGGGCCGGCGGCGCCACGCGCGATGCCGACCGCGTCGACGGTGGTCGCGTAGAGCTGGTAGGTCCCCGGGGGCAGCTGCCCGGAGCCGTCGCACGCCGTGAACCCCAGCGTGGTGTTCTGCGCGACGCGCAGCGCTCCGGTCGACGTCTCCGCGGTCTGCCACCAGCGGCCCGGCGTCTCCTCCAGCGGGTACACCTCCGGCGGGTCGGCCGCCGACGCGACGGTGTCGCCCAGCTGCGTGCGCAGCACCTCGCCCGTGGTGGTCGGCGTCACGGACATGAGCTCCTGCGCCGCGCCCACCACGACGCCCTCCTCGGTGAGCATGAGCCGCAGCCGCGTCGCACCCACCCCGGCCTCGGGGATCTGCGAGATGCTCACGACGAGGTCCGCGGAGCTGCCCTGCCACGTGCCCAGGTCCTGCCCGGCGGCCGCGGTGTCGATCCGCGGGGGGCTGACGCTCTGGTACCCCAGCTCGACGCCGAGCTCATCCTTCGGCCCCGACGGGATCCGCGTCACGGCGGAACGGCACGCCCCCGGGTCGGCGTCCGGGTCGCCGGCGGGCGTGACGTCCTGCGTGAGCTGGGGCACGACGAGCGCGGCGGCGCCCGCGACGCTCGCCGCCACGGCGGCCGTCCCCGCCCCGCGCGCTGCGCGCCGGCGGCGGACGCGTCCGGCGAGCCGGTGGACCGTCAGGACGGTCGCGGAGGTGTCGGGGTCGCCGAACGTGCTCGTGTCGGCCGCCGCGTCGGCGAGCTCGCGCAGCGCGAGATCCAGGCGTGTGCTCATCGTGACCTCCGGACCGTGACGAGGACCTCGTCGGTGTGGTGCGCGGGCGTGTCGTCGGCTCCGGAGAGGTCGCCGAGGTGGGACTCGAGCGTGCGGGTGGCGTCCGAGAGGTACCGCTTGACGGTGCCGACGGACAGGGACAGGGCGTCGGCGACCTGCGCGACCGTCATGTCCTCGAAGTGGCGCAGGACGATGCACGCGCGCTCGCGGGGCGGCAGCAGGGCGAGCGCCTGCTGCACCGCGAGGCGCGTCGTCACCACCGCTTCGGGGCCCGCGTGGGGGCCGTCGGGCGGGTTCGGCTCGGGCACGGCGGTCAGGTGCCGGATCGTGGCCCAGTGCCTCCGTCGGCGGAACCCGTCGACGTAGGTCGTGAGGATGGCCCGCCGCACGTACGCCTCGGCAGACGCGACCTCGCGCGTGCCGCGTCCGCGGGTGAACGTGCGCACCAGGGCGTCCTGCACGAGGTCCTCCGCCTCGCGGGAGTCGCCCGTGAGCAGGTAGGCGTAGCCGACGAGCGCACGACCGCGCGTGCGGACGAGCTCGTCCAGCGCGTCCTGCCAGGTGGTCACGGTGCTCCTGTCGTGGGCGGTCGGGCACCGCGCACAGGGCTGCCCTCACAGCATGGTGACGGACGACGGCCGCAAAAGGTTGGGTCGCACGCACCGGTTCGCGTGTGGGAGCAACGGCACGCGTGCCGGGGTGCTTGAATGCAGGCGACGCCACGGCATGCAGGGAGGCACGTCCATGGAGGTGCAGGTGACGACCGAGGACGTCGGCGTGCGCACGGTCGTGCGCGTCGCGGGCGAGGTCGACGTGGCCTCCGCCGACCGGTTGCGTGAGCGCATCGCGCTGCTCCTCTCCGGCGGCCGCACCGACCTGGTCGTCGACCTCACGGCCGTGACGTTCATGGACTCCACGGGCCTGGGGCTGCTCGTCGGCACGCTCAAGCGCGTGCGGATCGCGGGTGGTCGCCTCGATCTGGTGGTCGACTCGGAGCGTCTCCTCAAGGTCTTCCGCATCACGGGCCTCACGCAGGTCTTCACCATCCACGGCACGCTGGACGCCGCGCTCGCATCCTGACCGGACGGTCGTCGACGACCGCGTGCTGAGGGTGTGCGACCTGCGTCACACCCCCCGCTAGACTCACCCGGTCCGACGGCAACGGGGCCGGGCGGTGGGGTTGCGTTCAGGGGGAGCGCGCCGGTGTGTCGAGGAGGATGCATGCAGCTCGGTGCCACGAGCATCACGATCGTCACGGCGATCGCCGTGATTGGACTGGCGGCCCTCGTGGTCGCCGCCGTGCTCCGTCGCCAGGTCCTGGCGGCCGGTGAGGGCACGGCCTCGATGCAGGAGATCGCCCGCGCGGTGCAGGAGGGCGCGTCCGCCTTCCTGAGTCGGCAGTTCCGCACGCTCGCGGTGTTCGCCGCCGTGGTGTGCGCCTTGCTCTTCCTGCTGCCCGGGGACAGCGGCATCAAGATCGGGCGGTCCGTCTTCTTCCTCGTCGGCGCCGGCTTCTCGGCCGCCATCGGGTTCCTCGGGATGTGGCTCGCCACGCGCGCGAACCTGCGCGTCGCGGCGGCCGCCTCGGGGCCGGACGGCCGCGCGGAGGGTGCACGGATCGCGTTCCGCACCGGCGGCGTGGTCGGCATGGCCGTGGTGGGCCTCGGCCTCGTCGGCGCGTCGCTCGTCGTGCTCCTCTACCGGGGCGAGGCGCCCGCGGTGCTCGAGGGCTTCGGCTTCGGCGCCGCGCTGCTCGCGATGTTCATGCGCGTGGGCGGAGGCATCTTCACCAAGGCCGCCGACGTGGGCGCGGACCTGGTCGGCAAGGTCGAGCAGGGCATCCCCGAGGACGACCCGCGCAACCCCGCGACGATCGCCGACAACGTCGGTGACAACGTGGGGGACTGCGCCGGGATGGCCGCGGACCTGTTCGAGTCCTACGCGGTCATGCTGGTCGCGGCCCTCATCCTCGGCCGGGCGGCGTTCGGCGAGGAGGGCATGGTGTTCCCGCTGATCGTCACCGCGGTGGGTGCGCTCGTCGCGGCCCTCGGTGTCGCGATCACGCGGGTGCGGGGTGCCGAGAGCGGGCTGGCGGCGATCAACCGCGGCTTCTACGTCTCGGCGCTCGTGGGCGTGCTGCTCGCGTCGGCCGCGGCGTACGTGTACCTGCCGGCGACGTTCGCCGAGCTTCCCGGCGGCACGACGGGCCTCGAGGGCCACGCGGGCGACCCCCGCCTCGTCGCCTCGCTCGCCGTGCTCATCGGCGTGGTCCTCGCCGGCGTCATCCTGTGGGTCACCGGCTACTTCACCGGCACCACCAGCAAGCCGACGCTGCACGTGGCACGCACGACGCTCACGGGCCCCGCCACGGTCGTGCTGTCCGGCATCGGCGTGGGCTTCGAGTCCGCGGTCTACACCACCGGCATCATCGCGGCCGCCATCTGCGGCGTGTTCCTGCTGGCCGGTGGCTCGGTGCCGCTCGCGCTGTTCCTCATCGCGCTGGCGGGCTGCGGCCTGCTGACGACGGTGGGCGTCATCGTCGCCATGGACACGTTCGGCCCGGTCAGCGACAACGCGCAGGGCATCGCCGAGATGTCGGGCGACGTGACGCCCGAGGGCGCGCAGATCCTCACGGACCTCGACGCCGTCGGCAACACCACCAAGGCCGTCACCAAGGGCATCGCGATCGCGACGGCCGTGCTCGCCGCCACCGCGCTGTTCGGCTCCTACGCGGACGCGGTCCGCACGGCGCTCGACGAGATCTCCGGCGGGCTCGGCGGGGACCTCGTGGAGGCGATGATGTCGTACGACATCATCAACCCGATCACGCTCGTGGGCGTGATCCTGGGTGGCGCCACGGTCTTCCTGTTCTCCGGCCTGGCCATCGACGCGGTGACGCGGGCCGCGGGCGCGATCGTCTTCGAGGTGCGTCGCCAGTTCCGGGACAACCCCGGGATCATGACGGGCGAGGTGCGCCCCGAGTACGCCAGGGTCGTCGACATGTGCACGCGCGACTCGCTGCGCGAGCTGGCGACCCCCGGGCTGCTGGCCGCGTTCGCGCCGATCGCCGTCGGCTTCGGCCTGGGCGTCGGGCCCCTCGCAGGCTTCCTGGCCGGGACGATCGCCACCGGCGTGCTCATGGCCGTGTTCCTGTCGAACTCCGGCGGCACCTGGGACAACGCGAAGAAGATCATCGAGGACGGCAGCTACGGCGGCAAGGGCTCGCCCGCCCACGCGGCCGCCGTCATCGGCGACACCGTCGGCGACCCGTTCAAGGACACCGCCGGCCCGGCGATCAACCCGCTCATCAAGGTGATGAACCTGGTGTCCGTGCTGATCGCCCCGGCGATCGTCGCGGTGTCCGTCGGCGAGGACGCGAACCACACGCTGCGCCTGACCATCGCGCTCGTCGCCACGGCCATCGCGTTCGGTGCGGTCATCGCCTCGCGGCTGCGCGCCGCGAAGGTCGACCGCGAGGGACGTCTCGAGCACGAGGCGCAGCTCGTCGGCTGACGCCCGGCGCAGGTCCGCCCCGCCCTCCCGTCCCCGTCGGACGGGAGGGCGGAGCGCTGCTCAGCGGCGGAGCGTGTAGGCCATCGTCACGGGATCGCTGCTCGCGTCGGCCTGCAGCGACGTCACCAGGGTCAGCGTGCTCGTGCTGCAGGTCGCGGTCGACGCCGTGGGCGGCAGCGCCTCGATCGCGTCGTCCGCGGACCCCTTCGGGACCTCCAGCTCCTCGCCGTCGAGCGTGCCGCTGGTCGTGACGTCGAGGCCCGAGGAGTCGATGTCGGAGATCGACAGCTGGTCACCCGCCAGCGCCCACCGGCCGGTGAGGCCGCCCGTGGACCGCGACGTCGACGTGAGCTCGGAGCCGTCGGCCGACATGGTCATGGCCGAGCTCGAGTCGAGGTCGGCGGTGAACGTGCCGCCGTCGGCGAACTCGTACGTGGCGGTGCCGTCGACGGTGACGTCCACGGCGCCCTGGTCGTCGTCGGCGGCCTCGAACGTCTCGCGCAGGTCGTCCTGCATCGCGGCCAGGTCCAGGCGCCACGTGCCCCGCAGGCACACCTCGGTGGTGCCGCCCGCGACCGGCTCCTCGTCGCCGGGGTCGCTGGTCGCGGCAGCCGACGAGGGCGGCGTGGTGCCGCCGGTGGCCGCGCCGGGGTCGGCGTCGGTGTCGCCGGTGCAGGCACTGAGCAGGAGCACCGTCACGGCACTCGCCGCCAGCGCGGTCGGACGTCGTCGCACGGGTGGTCCCCCTCGTCGCGCGCAGGCGCAGCCGTCGGTCGATCCCGACCAACGTACGCCACGCCCCCGCACCGGCGCGGGGGTGCTGCAGCCGTGACGCGCGGTGCCGCGCGCGATGTGTGCGGACGCCCCGCGGCGTGTGCGTGGTGCCGTCGGCCGTGGCGTCGGTACGCTCGCGCAGCCCAATGACGGACGGAGGCCACCGTGGACGCGCGCGACGTCGGGACGCTACGGGTGATGACCTACAACCTGCGCGGCCTGCGCGACGAGCTCGACGCGCTCGTCGACGTCGTGCGCAGCGTGCGCCCCGACGTGCTGGCGGTCCAGGAGCCGCCCCGCGGGGCGACGGGACGGGCCCGGCTGCGGGGGTTCGCCGCCCGGACCGGGCTGCGCGTCGCCGTCGGCGGCGGCGGTGCGCGGACGACCGCCCTGCTCGTCGCGCCCTACCGCAGCGTGCACGACGCGGCCGGCCTGCGGCTGCCCTGGCGGGTCGGACGCACACGCCGCGGTGTCGCGACCGCCCGGGTCGACGGCGTCCGGGTCGTGGTCGTGCACCTGGGGCTGCGTGCCGCCGAGCGGGGCCGGCACGTCGACCTGGTGGTCCGGCGTCTGCTGCGGGGCCCGGACGGGCCGGTCGTCGTGGCGGGCGACCTCAACGAGCGCCCCGGTGGGCCGTCGTGGGCCGTCCTGGCCGAGGCTGCGGGAGGGCTGCAGGACGCGGCGAGCGTCGCGGGGGCGGACCAGCCGACCTACCCGGCGGATGTCCCCCGCGTGCGCATCGACGTGGTCCTGGTGGACCACCGCCTGCCCGTGCTGGACGCGTGGGTGCTCGACGACGCCGCGGTGGGCGTCGCCAGCGACCACCGGCCGCTGGTCGTCGACCTGCACCTGCCGGCCTGAGGGCGCGCGGCGCGCGTCCGCCCGCCTGGGACGATGGCGGCGTGACCGCCACCCCTGACACGCCCGTCGTCGTCCCCGCGCTCGTCGACGCGCTGCGCGCGGACCTCGCCGCCGCCGACTTCACGGTCGAGCACGTCGACGAGCTCCTCGGCCCCGTCGCGGCAGGCGCCCTGACCCGCGGCGAGGTGCTTCCGGCGCTGCGCGCGACTGCCCCCGGCACCGCGTCCGGGTCGGCGCCGGCCGCCGTGCTCACGCGCGCGTTCCTGCTCGGTGTGCCGGTGCGCGCCGCCGCGCTGCAGACCGCGCTGCCGTCCGTCGGTGTCGCGGGTGCGCGACGCCTCGGGCTGGTGGACGTCGCGGGCCACGGCGACGACGACGACGTCGCGGCCCTCGTCGACCTGCGTCCCTACGCCGCGAGCGACGGTGCGGGCGACGCCGCGTGGTGGGTCGCGTCGGACCTGGGCGAGCTCGCGACCGGCGGGCCGCTGCGCACCGACCACGTGCTCGGCGTCGGCGGTGCGTCGCTGACGCTCGCGCAGGCGACGGTCCGGGACCCGCGCCGTCGCGTGCTCGACCTCGGCACGGGGTGCGGCGTGCAGGCGCTGCACGCGAGCCGGCACGCGGCGCACGTCGTCGCGACGGACCTGTCGACGCGCGCCCTGGCCTTCGCGCGCTTCACGACCGCGCTGGCCGGGCTGGGGGACGACCGTGTCGAGCTGCGCGCCGGGTCGATGCTCGAGCCGGTCGCCGGTGACACCTTCGACCTCGTCGTCTCCAACCCGCCGTTCGTCATCACGCCGCGCCGCGGCGACGTGCCCGCCTACGACTACCGCGACGGCGGCCGGGCCGGTGACGACCTCGTGCGCGACCTGGTCACGGACGTCGGCAGCGTGCTGGCGCCCGGCGGCGTGGCGCAGCTGCTCGCCAACTGGGAGGTGCGTGACGGCGAGGAGTGGCACGAGCGCATCGGCGCGTGGGTCGACGCGTCGGGCCTCGACGCGTGGGTCGTGCTGCGCGACCAGCAGGACCCCGCGCAGTACGCCGAGACCTGGATCCGTGACGGCGGCACGACACCGGCCGACCGCGCCACGTGGACGGCGCGCTACGGCGCGTGGCTCGACGACCTGGCGTCCCGGGACGTCGCGTCGGTCGGCTTCGGCGTCGTCACGCTGCGTCGTCCGGTCGCGGGCGCGGCGACCCTGCGCCGCCTGGAGTCGCAGACGGGTCCGGTGCGGCAGCCGCTCGGACCCGTGATCTCCGCCGCGCTCGCCGCGCACGACGCCACCGCGCACCTGTCCGCCGAGGGGCTCGCGGGGCTTCGCCTGACCGTCGCCCCCGACGTCACCGAGGAGCGCTACCTGCAGCCCGGTGCGGTCGACCCGCGGGTCGTGCTGCTGCGGCAGGGCAGGGGCTTCGGGCGCACGGTCCAGGCGGGCACGGCGCTCGCGGCGTTCGTCGGCGCGTGCGACGGCGAGCTCACGGCCGGGCAGATCGTCGGCGCGCTGGGTGCGCTGCTCGACGTCCCGGCGTCCGACGTCGCCGCCGACGTGCTGCCCACGGTGCGCGGTCTGCTCACCGACGGCCTCCTGACGATCGCCTGACCGCCCCCGCCGGCGCCCCGGAGCGCCGCGACCTGCGGGGGAGCGGTGCGGGCCGCGACACCGCGGGCGCCAGTACGCTCGTCACGGCCGCGCGCGCGGCACCGGACCGCAGCGACGGAGGCACGATGGGCACGCAGGACACGGGGGCACGGCCCGCGGTGGCGGTGCTCGGCGGCGGGGTCATGGGCGGCACGCTCGTGGCAGCCCTGCGCACGGGCGGCTGGCCGGGGGACCGCGTGACCGTCGCGGACCAGGACGCCGGACGGGCCGAGGCGCTCGCGCAGCAGCACGACGTGCGGACAGCCGGCAACCGGGACGCCGTCGCGGCCGCGGACGTCGTCCTGCTCGCCGTCAAGCCGGACGTCGTACCGGCCGCCCTCGCGGACATCGCGCCCGCGCTGCGCGCCGGGACGCTCGTGGTCAGCGTCGCGGCCGGCGTCCCGCTGCGCACGTACGAGGACGCGCTGCCCGCGGGCACGCCCGTCGTGCGGGTCATGCCGAACACGCCGGCCCTCGTCGGCAAGGGTGCGAGCGCGATCGCCCCGGGCCGCGCCGCCGGTGAGGAGCACCTCGCGCTGGTCGAGCGCATGCTCGCGGCGACGGGCCTGGTCGAGCGGGTCGCCGAGAAGCACCTGGACGCGGTGACGGCCCTGTCGGGGTCCGGTCCCGCGTACGTGTTCTACGTCATCGACGCGCTGGCCGAGGCGGGCGTGCTGCTCGGCCTGCCGCGGGACCTGGCTTCACGGCTCGCCGTCGCGACCGTCGAGGGCTCGGCCGCGATGGTCGCGCAGACGGGCGACCACCCCGCGGTCCTGCGGGAGCGGGTCTCCTCGCCCGGCGGCACCACGGTCGCGGGCGTCGCCGCCCTCGACGCGCACGCGGTGCGCGCGGGTCTGGTCGCGGGGGTGCGGGCCGCCGCCGAGCGCTCGCGCGAGCTCGGCGCCGGCTGACCCCGTGACCGTGGACCCTCGCCCCACGGGGGCCGGACGCCCGGCCGCGACGCGCCGCTCGCGCGACGGCCGCCCCCCGGCGATGAACGACGTGGCCGCGCTCGCGGGCGTCAGCCACCAGACGGTCTCCCGGGTGCTCAACGCGCACCCGAGCGTGCGGCCCACGACGCGCGAGCGCGTGCTCGAGGCGATCGCGACGCTCGGGTACCGGCCCAACCTCGCCGCCCGGGCCCTGGTCACGCGCCGCACCGGCACGCTCGGCGTCATCACGCCCGCCACCGCGCTGTTCGGGCCCACGAGCACGCTCGTGGCGTTCGAGCAGGCGGCGCGCGACGCGGGCTTCTACGTGTCGGTCGCGACGCTGCGCGCGTTCAGCGGCGAGGAGGTCGTCGCCGCCGTCGAGCACTTCCTCGCGCAGGGCGTCGACGGCGTCGTCGTGGTCGCACCGCGCAGCGGGACGGTCGACGCCGTGAGCGGCGTGCACGTGCCCGTCCCGGCCGTGCTCGTCTCGTCGGGTCGCGCGGGCGTGGACGTGCCGACCGTGTCGGTCGACCAGGTGGCGGGCGGGCGCCTGGCGACCGAGCACCTGCTGGCGTCGGGGCGTGCCTCGGTGCTCCACGTCGCCGGGCCGCAGGAGTGGTACGACGCGCGTGACCGGCTGCGGGGATGGCGCGACGCGCTCGAGGCGGCCGGGGCCACGGGGGAGGCGCACCGTGCGGACGGGTGGTCCGCCGCCGACGGGTACGCGGCGGGCCTCGAGCTGGTGCGCACGGGGCTGCCGGAGGCGGTGTTCGCCGCCAACGACCAGCTGGCGCTCGGGCTGCTCGCGGCACTCGGTCAGGCCGGTGTCCGCGTGCCGCAGGACGTCGCGGTCGTCGGGTTCGACGACGAGCCCGGCACGGCGTTCTACGCGCCGCCGCTGACCACGGTGCGGCAGGGGTTCGACGAGCTGGGCCGGCGTGCGGTGCAGGCCGTCGTCGACGCGCTCACGGGGGGAGAGCCGACGCAGCAGTCGATCGCGCCGGAGCTCGTCGTGCGCCGGTCGTCGGCGTCCGTGGAGGGCCCCGGCGCGCAGGGCGGTGGCGCGTGATCCGGAGGTTGGCTTCCGCGCCATGTGATCGTTAACATCGACCGATGCCGGATCGCTCCGACCCGGCCGTGAGCACGACCCCGGGCGACGAGGCCCGGAGAGGGAGCAGCACGCGATGGCGCAGCACCACGACGACGCGGACGCCCGCCGCGCGGCAGCACGCGAGACGCTCGCGCAGGGCCGAGCGGTCCTCGGCATCGAGCTCGGCTCCACGCGCATCAAGGCGGTCCTCGTCGGCGAGGACCACGTGCCGCTCGCCTCCGGCGGCCACGCGTGGGAGAACCAGTACGTCGACCGGACGTGGACGTACCCGCTCGACGCCGTGTGGCACGGGCTGCGCGCCGCGGTGGCGGACCTGCTGGCCGACACCGAGCGGCGCCACGGCGTGCGCCCCACGTCCGTCGCCGCCCTGGGCGTGTCCGCGATGATGCACGGCTACCTCGCCTTCGACGCCGACGACGAGCTGCTCGTGCCTTTCCGGACGTGGCGCAACACGTCCACCGGTGCGGCCGCGGCCGAGCTCACCGAGCTGCTCGGGTACAACATCCCGCTGCGCTGGTCCGTCGCGCACCTGCACCAGGCCGTCCTGGACGCTGAGCCGCACGTGCCCGACGTGCGGTTCGTGACGACCCTCGCCGGGTACGTGCACTGGCGCCTGACGGGTCGCAAGGTCATCGGCGTCGGCGACGCGTCCGGCATGTTCCCGGTCGACCCCGTGACGCGTGACTACGACGCCGACCTGCTCGCGCGCTTCGACGCGCACACCGCGGGCCGGCTGCCGGTCGCGCGGCTCGTCGACCTCCTGCCCGAGGTGCTCGTCGCGGGCCAGGAGGCCGGCCGCCTCACCGACGAGGGTGCCGCGCTGCTCGACCCGACCGGCACGCTGCGTGCCGGTGCGCCCCTGTGCCCGCCCGAGGGCGACGCCGGCACCGGCATGGTGGCGACCGCGTCCGTCGCGCCGCGCACCGCCAACATCAGCGTCGGCACCAGCATCTTCGCGATGGTCGTGCTCGAGAAGCCGCTCGCCCAGGTGCACCACGAGATCGACCTCGTCACGACGCCCGCGGGCGACCTGGTGGCGATGGTCCACTGCAACAACGGGGCGAGCGAGCTCGGGGAGTGGGCGGGCGTCTTCGGCCGCTTCGCCACCGCGCTCGGGTCCGACGCGGGCGCCGACGAGGTGTTCGGCGTCCTGCTGCGTGAGGCGCTCGAGGGCGACGCCGACGGCGGCGGGCTGCTCGCGTACAACTACCTCTCGGGCGAGCCGATCACGGGCCTCGACGAGGGACGCCCCCTGATCGTGCGGACGCCGGACAGCCGCCTCACGCTCGGCAACTTCGTGCGCACCCAGGTGTACGCGGCGTTCGGCACCCTCAGCCTGGGTCTGCGGATCCTCGTCGCCGAGGGCGTCGAGGTCGACACGATGTTCGCGCACGGCGGCCTGTTCCGGACCGCGGGCGTCGCGCAGCGGCTGCTCGCGGCGGCCGTCGACACGCCCGTCGCGGTGGGTCGCACCGCCGGTGAGGGCGGCGCGTGGGGCATCGCGGTGCTCGCCGCGTACGTCGCGAGCGGCGCCGCGGACGACCTGGGCACCTACCTGTCGACGCGCGTGTTCGCCGACGCCGAGATCGACGTCGTCGAGCCCGACGCGGCCGACGTCGCCGGCTACGCCACCTGGCTCGAGCGCTACGCGGACGGCCTCGCCGTGGAGCGCGCCGCGACCGAGGCGCTCTGAGCGTCGAGCAGTACCGGGCCGCGCGCACCTGCGCCCGCCCCACCGGCGCCCCGACGCCGGTCCCGACCGCCCGCACGACGCGGGCCCCGAACCTGGAGGTGCGGATGACCGCCCTGGACGAGTACGCCCCCGAGGTGCGCGACGCGGTCGCCCGCGCGCGCGAGCAGGTCAGCCGGCTGCACGCCGAGCTGCCGCGGTGGGGTCTGGTGGTGTGGACGGCGGGCAACGTGTCGCAGCGCGTCGTCGTCGACCCCGCGGGCCCGAGCGAGCGCGACCTGCTCGTCATCAAGCCGTCGGGCGTGACGTACGACGAGCTGACGCCCGAGTCGATGGTCGTGTGCGACCTGGAGGGGAACCTCGTCGAGGGCACGCGTGCCCCGTCGTCCGACACCGCCGCGCACGCGTACGTCTACACCCACATGCCCCACGTGGGTGGCGTCGTGCACACGCACTCGACCTACGCGACCGCGTGGGCGGCCCGCGCCGAGCCCGTGCCCTGCGTGCTGACGATGATGGCCGACGAGTTCGGCGGCGACATCCCCGTGGGCCCGTTCGCGCTCATCGGTGACGACTCGATCGGCCGGGGGATCGTCGAGACGCTGCGCGACTCGCGCAGCCCCGCGGTCCTCATGCGCAACCACGGCCCGTTCACGATCGGCAAGGACGCCAAGGCCGCGGTCAAGGCCGCGGTCATGGTCGAGGAGGTCGCGCGGACCGTCCACATCAGCCGGCAGCTCGGCGAGCCGCTGCCGATCGCGCAGAGCGACGTCAACTCGCTGTACGCCCGCTACCAGAACGTCTACGGCCAGCACTGATGCTGGGCCACGAAGGAGAACCACGATGAGCAAGGCCTACCCCGACCAGGAGATCTGGTTCCTCACCGGTTCGCAGGACCTGTACGGCGAGGAGACGCTGCAGCAGGTCGCGGCGCAGTCGCAGGAGGTCGCCGCGGCGCTCGACGCGTCGGGTGACGTCCCGGCGAGGGTCGTCTGGAAGCCGGTCCTCAAGGACTCGGACTCCATCCGCCGCGCGGTGCTGGACGCCAACGCCGACGACCGCGTGCTGGGCGTCATCACGTGGATGCACACGTTCAGCCCGGCCAAGATGTGGATCACCGGCCTGGACCTGCTGCGCAAGCCGCTGCTGCACCTGCACACGCAGGCCAACGTCGAGCTGCCGTGGGACACGATCGACTTCGACTTCATGAACCTCAACCAGGCCGCGCACGGTGACCGCGAGTACGCGTACATCGCGACGCGCCTGGGCCTGGCCCGCACCACGGTGTCCGGCCACGTGTCGAACCCGGCCGTCACCGCCCGCGTCGGCACGTGGGTGCGCGCGTCGGCCGGCTGGCAGGCCGCGCAGGACCTCAACCTCGTGCGCTTCGGCGACAACATGCGCAACGTCGCCGTCACGGAGGGCGACAAGACCGAGGCGGAGATCCGCCTGGGCGTGTCCGTCAACACGTGGGCCGTCAACGACCTGGTCGCCGCGGTCGCGGCCGTCGACGACGCGGCGATCGACGCGCTCGTCGCGCAGTACGAGGAGCTGTACGACGTCGTCCCCGAGCTGCGCGCGGGCGGCGAGCGGCACGAGTCGCTGCGCTACGCGGCCCGGCAGGAGATCGCGATCGAGGGCTTCCTCACCGAGCGGGACGCCAAGGCGTTCACGACGAACTTCGAGGACCTCGGCGACCTGCGCCAGCTGCCCGGCCTGGCCGTGCAGCGGCTCATGGCCAAGGGCTACGGGTTCGGCGCCGAGGGCGACTGGAAGACGGCCGTGCTGGTGCGCGTCGCCAAGGTGATGGGTGCCGGGCTGCCCGGCGGCGCGTCGCTCATGGAGGACTACACGTACGACCTGACGCCCGGTGCGGAGAAGATCCTCGGCGCGCACATGCTCGAGATCTGCCCCACCCTCACGACGTCGAAGCCCCGCGTGGAGATCCACCCGCTGGGCATCGGCGGCAAGGAGGACCCGGTCCGCATGGTGTTCGACACCGACCCGGGCCCCGGTGTCGTCGTCTCGCTGGCGGACATGCGGGAGCGGTTCCGCCTGACGGCCAACGTCGTCGACGTGGTCCCGCCGACGGCCGACCTGCCGCACCTGCCCGTCGCCCGCGCCGTGTGGGAGCCCCGCCCGGACTTCACGACGTCGTCCGAGTGCTGGCTCACCGCGGGCGGTGCGCACCACACAGTGCTGACGACGGCCGTGGGCATCGAGGCGTGGGAGATCTTCGCCGAGCTGGCGCGCACCGAGCTGCTCGTCATCGACGAGGCGACGACGCGGCGCGGGTTCGCCGACCAGGTGCGCTGGAACCAGGTGTACTACCGGGTCGCGCAGGGCTTCTGACGCCTGACGCGCCGACGCCGAGGGGGGCCCGTCGCCCCCTCGGCGTCGGCGCGGGCCGCTCACCGCAGTACCGGCTAAACCGGCAGAACGGCCGCTGACGTGCGACTTCACCCCGCGTGGTGATGCGGACGGAACCTGGGTGGACGTAGCGTCGTCTCAGCGCGTCAACGGTGACGTGCAGAAGGGAGCGTCGTCGTGCGGACTCACACACGGACGCTGGTCTGGGCGGTGCGGGCCTTCCTCGCCTCGGCGGGAGCCCTGCTCATCGTGGTCGTCGACGCGGTGCTGAGCAGCCCCTGACGGAGCGGTCGCAGGCGGTCGCGTCATGTCCGGGCGCCGGCTCGACGTGCAGCGACCCCGGTGCGGGCAGCTTCTACCCGGGGACGACGTGGTCGACCGGATCGGCGCGGACGTCGACAACTCACCCGGTCGGGCGAAAATCCACCGAATGGCCCAATCCCGTGCCTTTGGGGCATTCAGGTCGCATACTTGCCCCACGCGCGTCTACGGCAGACGCGCACCGGGGGAGGGTCCGGGATGCACGCGCAGCGGCGGGGGCGAGCGGAGACCTGGGTGCTCCGTGTGCTCATGGCCGCTCTGGGCGGCCTCCTGCTGGTCATCCTGCAGCTCGTGACGGCGTCGTCCGCCTCGGCCGAGGACGTGGCCCCCCAGGGCTCGGGCGCGCAGCTCGCACCGGCGGACGTCGCCTCCGCCGTCCTCGATACCGTGGCGTCGCCGAACGCCGCGGCGGCGCCCGCACCAGCGGCCGACAGCGCGGACGCGACCGAGCCGGTGGACCCGGTCGAGCCGGTCGAGCCGGTGGAGCCGGTCGACCCGGTGGAACCGGTCGAGCCGGTGGACCTGGTCGAGCCGGTCGACCCGGTGGACCCGGTGGAGCCGGTGGAACCTGTGGACCCGGTGGAGCCGGTGGAACCGGTGGAACCGGCGGAACCGGTCGATGCCGTGGCGCCACCGGTGGAGCCGGTCGAGACCGTCACCAAGGACGTCACGCGGACGGGGACCGAGAGGACCGCGCCGGCCGGTGCGGACAAGACCACCGGGACCGGCGCCGAGACCCGGGCGACGACGACCGTCGACGGCACCGCAGCCCCCGCACCCCCGACCGTCCTCGACCGCGCCGCGACGACGGGCATGACGCCCATCGACGCGGCGGCCTGGATCGTGCGTCAGTCGCGCGACGCGGGCGAGCACCGGCGCGAGCTCGGCCCGCCGCCGCAGAGCGTCGCCCCCGGTGCCGAGGCGGACCGGTTCGAGCCCGGCGGGGAGCCGGACGCCGCCGCTGCCCTCTCGGCGGTGGTCTCCGTGCCGGCCGCCGAGCCGGCGACCCGTCAGACGCCCTGGCACCCCGCCCCCGGACCGACCGGTCCGCAGCCCGAGGCGCCCGCCGTCGTCACGGTCACCACGTACGTCGCGGGCGGCCACGTCGCCGTCGCCGCTGCCGCCGTCACGGCGACCGCGCCCCCGCAGCGCGCTGTCGCAGCCGCGTCGGTCGTGTCGCTCGCGGACCGCGCCGCACCCGGCACCGGGTCGGTCACACCGCGGGCGGGGCCGGGTGCCGGTCCGGCGTCCGGTCGGTCACCCGTCGTCGTCGCGTCCGCGGCGACGACGGCCGCCGCCCACGTCGCCGGGCCCGCAGCGCCCTCGTGCGACCTTCCGAGCCCTGCCTGACCGGACGGACGCACGCCGCGCGCGTCGTCCCTCGCCCTCCGGGGCACCCCGGTCCACAGGCAAGGAGCTCGATGATGTTCACTTTCCTGCGCCGAGCGGTCACGACGGTGCTCGTCGCCGCCGGTCTCGTCCTCATCTCCACCGGCGTCGTCACCGGCGTCGACGACCACGTGGTGCCCGGTGTCCTCGTGGTCGTCCTCGCCGGCGTCGCGGGCCTGATCTACCCGCGCCTCGACCGTCCGCGCCCCGCCGCGCCCGTCGTCCGCACCGTGCGCCCCGTCGTGCGCGTCGCGCCGTCCGTCCCCGTGCAGCGCAGCGCCCCGCACTGCGTGGGGCCGGCCCCGCGGGCGACCCCCGCTGCCGGCGCGCCCCTCACCGCCCCGGCGCTCGGGACGGTCGGGCGGTGGAGCGCCAGCGCCGCGCGTGCGGGCGGTCCCGTGCGCGGCGGCGTGCGCCACTGCGTGATGCCGCGCGGCGAGCTGCCGCACCAGCGGCACGCGTCCGACGGGTCCTGAGCGGCGGCGGGCGGGGCACGGCGTCCCGCCCGCCGCCGTGCCTCAGCGGGTCGCGTCCAGCCGGGCCAGCTCCGCATCGACGTCGTAGTCGGCGGGCGGCCAGTCGAGCTGGAGGCCGGCCAGCGCCTGGTGCAGCAGCGCACTGACGGCCAGCCGGGCGTACCACTTGCTGTCCGCCGGCACGACGTACCAGGGCGCGACCTCGGTGCTCGTCCGGTCGAGGACCTCCTGGTAGGCCGCCTCGTACGCCGGCCGCCTGAGGCGGACGTCGACGTCCGTCGGGTCGTACTTCCACAGCTTGTCCGGGCGCTCGAGCCGCTCGCGCAGCCGCCGGTACTGCTCGTCGGGCGAGACCCACAGCGCGACCTTGACGATCGTGGCCCCCGCCGCCGCGGCCTGGGCCTCGAACCGGTTGATCTCGTCGAAGCGCCGCTCCCACACCTCCGGCGCGACCAGGTCGTCGACGCGCGCCACGAGCACGTCCTCGTAGTGCGAGCGGTCGAAGACGCCGATCATGCCGCCGCGGGGCAGCGCACGACGGATCCGCCACAGGAAGTGGTGGCGACGCTCCTCGGGCGTCGGGACCCCGAACGAGCGCAGCGCCACGCCCTGGGGGTCGACCAGCCCGACCACGTGGCGCACGATGCCGCCCTTGCCGGCCGTGTCCAGCCCCTGCAGGACGAGCAGCACGGACCTCGTCCCGCCGGTACGGCCGTGCGCGAAGAGACGCTCCTGCAGGTCGGACAGCTCGGCGCCGACCGCGGCGAGCGCGGCCTCACCGTCGCGGCGCGACCCGTCGAAGCCCGGCGTCGCACCCGTGTCGACGTCCGCGAGCCGGAACCCCGGGGCGACGCGCAGCAGGTCCGCCACGGCGTCACGCCGCGCGAGGAGCCCCGCGGCGGCGGCCTCGTGGGCAGCAGCCGCCTTCTCGGCTGCCTTGCGGTCCGCCTTGGCCGCCTTCGCAGCCGCCTTCTCGGCGTTCTTGGCGGCTGCCTTCCGCGCGGGCTTCACGTCGTGCTTCTTCTTGTCCTCGTTCTTGCTCTTGTCCTTCTTCTTCTTCTTCGAGCCCTTTGCCATGGCGGTCTCCTCGGGTGCCGAGTGCGGAACTGCGGCGTGCGGAACTGCGGCGTGCGGAACTGCGGCGTGCGGAACTGCGGCGGTGCGGGTCGCGCGCGTGCTCAGGGGCGCGCGGCGAAGCGTTCGAGCAGGTCGGCGTGCCCTCCGACGATGATGAGGTCGTTGGCCGAGATGCGCGTCTCCGGCGTCGCGTACTGGAAGTCGATGCCGGGTGACTTCACACCGATGATCGTCACGCCGTAGCGCTCGCGCACCTTGGACTGCGCGATCGTGAACCCCTGCGTCTCCTTCGGGGGTCGCATCTTCACGACCGTGAACCCGTCCTCGACCTCGATGTAGTCGAGCATCTTGCCGCTCACGAGGTGGGCGACGCGGGACCCGGCGTCGGCCTCGGGCAGCACCACGTGGTGGGCGCCGATGCGCTGCAGGATGCGTGCGTGCTCGGAGCTGATGGCCTTGGCCCAGATCTGCGGCACGCCGATGTCGACGAGGTTGCCGGTGATGAGCACCGACGCCTCGAGGTAGGAGCCGACACCGACGACCGCGACGGGGAACTCGCGCGCACCGAGCTGCTCGAGGGCGTCGGGGTTCACCGCGTCGGCCTCGACCAGCGGGATCCGGCCGGCCCACTGGGCGACGAGCTCGGGGTTGCGCTCGACCGCGAGCACGTCCTGACCGAGCCGGTCCAGCGTGGCCGCGATGGACGAGCCGAAGCGACCCAGGCCGATCACCAGGACGCCCTGGTCCTTCTTCGGGGTGCGGGGCGCGGTGCGGGGCTCGCCGCCGCTCGCGCGCAGGTTCTCAGCCAACGATGGGCCTCTCCTCCGGGTAGCGGATGACGCGACGACGGTTGCGCAGCGCGAGCGCCGCGGCAAGCGTCATCGTGCCGGTCCGGCCGATGAACATGAGCACGACGAGGACGTACTTCGCCGGCGGCGGCAGCGTCGCGGTGATGCCGGTCGTCAGGCCGCACGTCGCGAACGCGGAGATCGTCTCGAACAGGATGCGGTCCAGGGTGAGCCCTGTCATCGCGAGCAGCAGCAGCGAGGCGATCAGCACGATGGTCGCGGAGACGAAGCTGACGGCGATCGCCACCTGCAGCGTCTCGCGCGGGATGCGTCGGCCGAACGCCTCGACGTCGCGGTCGCCGCGGCCTTCGGCGACGATCGCCAGCAGCATGACGGCGAGCGTCGTGACCTTGATGCCGCCCGCGGTGGACGCGGACCCGCCGCCGACGAACATCAGGGCGTCGAGGAGCAGCCACGTGCCCTCGTGCATCTGGCCGACGTCCACGGTCGAGAACCCGCCGGATCGGGGCATGACACCGGCGAACAGCGACGCGAGTGCCGTGCCGCCGGGGTCGAGGGGACGGAACGTGCCCGGGTTGGTCCACTCGAACGCCGCGACGACGACGGACCCGAAGACGACGAGCCCGAGGCTGGTCGTCAGCGTCAGCTTGGAGTGCAGGTTCCAGCGGCGGGGCTGACGCAGGTGGTGCGCGACGTTGAGGATGACCGGGAAGCCGAGGGACCCGATGAACACCCCGATGATGATCGGCAGCAGCATCCACCAGTCGGACACGAACGGCGCGAGGCCATCCGGGGTCGGCACGAACCCCGCGTTGTTGAACGCCGAGACCGCGTAGAACCCCGCGTGCCAGGCGGCTGTGGGCACCGGCTCACCATGGACGAGGAGTCGCGGGAACAGCGCGATCGCGATGACGAGCTCGAGCGCCGTCGAGGTCACGATGACCGTGCGGACCAGCGACCCGACCTCGCCCAGCCGGGTGACCTTGGTCTCGGACGACACCAGGAGGCGCTGGGTCAGGCCGATGCGCCGCGAGACCGCCATCCCCAGCAGCGACGCGAGCGTCATGACGCCCAGGCCGCCGATCTTGATGGCGAGCAGGATGACGGCCAGCCCCCAGCCGGACCAGTACTCGCCGGTCGGGACGACGACGAGCCCGGTCACCGTCGTGGCGGACGTCGCGGTGAACAGCGCGTCGACGAACGGCGCGCGCTCGCCGTGCGCCGTCGCCCAGGGCGCCGACAGCAGCGCCGTGATCACGGCGATGACGAGGGCGAACACGCCGAGCGCGAGACGGGCGGGGGACTGACGTGCCGACCGGTCGACGTACTCGCGCGCACGCCACAGCAGGCCGGGCCCCGCTGCCATCCGACCTCCCGCTGCTCCCGTCGTGCCGACAGGCACACTCTGGCACGCGGCGCCCGGGTTGACCCGCCACGGCCCGCCAGGTCGACACGTGCGCCGCGCCGGTGGGACGGTGACCCCATGACGGCCAGCGACGGGCGACCCACGGCGACCGGCCGCCGTCCTGTGACGGCGCGGGTGGTGTGGTCGACCGAGCTGCTCGCCTACGACTTCGGGTTCGGCCACCCCATGACGTCCGACCGCATCGACCTGACGATCGCGCTCGCGGCGCAGCTGGGCATCCTCGAGGAGCCCGAGGTCGAGGTGGTGGGCGCCGAGCCCGCGCCCGACGCGCTGCTCACGACGGTGCACGACCCCGAGTACGTCGCCGCCGTGCACGCCGCGGCGGAGCACGGGGTGCCCGACCTCGTCCGTGGCCTGGGCACGCGCGACGACCCGGTGTTCCCCCAGATGCACGACGCGGCGGCCCGCGTCGTCGCGGGGACGGTCGACGCGGCGCTGGCGGTGTGGCAGGGCCGTGCCGAGCACGCCGTCAACGTCGGCGGCGGGCTGCACCACGCGCGCCCCGGCGCGGCGTCGGGGTTCTGCGTCTACAACGACGCCGCGGTCGCGATCCGCGAGCTGCTGGCGGCCGGTGCGCAGCGTGTGGCGTACGTCGACGTGGACGCGCACCACGGCGACGGCGTGCAGGCGGTGTTCTGGGACGACCCGCGTGTCCTGACGGTGTCGGTGCACGAGACGGGTCACGCGCTGTTCCCCGGCACGGGGTACCCGACGGAGACCGGGGGCCCGCACGCCGACGGGACCGCCGTCAACGTCGCGCTGCCGTCGCGCACCGGTGACGCGGGGTGGTTGCGGGCGATCGACGCGGTGGTGCCCGCCGTGGTGCGCGACTTCGCCCCCGACGTCCTGGTCACCCAGCACGGCTGCGACACGCACCTCATGGACCCGCTGGCGACGCTGCGCGTGTCGGTCGACGCCCAGCTCCTCGCCTCGACGCTGCTGCACGACCTGGCGCACGAGGTGTGCGACGGGCGGTGGGTCGCGCTGGGCGGCGGCGGTTACGCGATCCTCGACGTCGTCCCGCGCGCATGGGCGCACCTGCTGGGGGTCGCGGCTCACCGCCCGGTCGACCCCGCCACGCCCGTGCCACCGGTGTGGCTGGACGTCGTCCGGCAGCGGTACGGACGCCAGGCCGTGGCGCTGATGACGGACGACGCCCCGGCCACGTTCAAGCCGTGGTCGACCGGGTACGACCCCGCGGACGACGTCGACCGCGCGATCCGCGCGACGCGCGGAGCCGTCTTCCCGTCCCTGGGGCTGGATCCGGACCTCGACTGACCGCGCGCGGGTCGCCGCGGCCGTGCGCGCGCGTCGGTGGGCCGGGCGGGTGTCTCCCCTTTCCCACCCGTCACACGCGCCACTACTGTGAGGCCAGCACCCGGCACGTCGGGTGAGCGACGCCGGCGCGCCCGGCCAGCAGGAGGGCCGGAGCATGGACGAGGAGCGGGGCGGGTCGCAGGGCCGCGTGCGTTTCCTCACGGTCGTCGAGGTCGCGGAGCTCATGCGCGTCTCGCGGATGACCGTGTACCGGCTGGTGCACGCGGGGGAGCTGCCCGCCGTGCGCGTCGGACGCTCGTTCCGGGTGCCGCAGGACGCGCTCGACGCGTACCTGCGCTCGTCGGCCACGGTCGAGCCCGAGGCCTTCGGCGAGGGGCGCCGCTCCTCCTGAGCGCTCGTGCCTCGCGGGGTCGGAGTTCGCGGTCGCGGCGCGTGATCGCGTAGTGTGGGTGCTCGGACTTCTGCG
This sequence comes from Cellulomonas dongxiuzhuiae, assembly GCF_018623035.1. NCBI lineage: Bacteria > Bacillati > Actinomycetota > Actinomycetes > Micrococcales > Cellulomonadaceae > Cellulomonas > Cellulomonas dongxiuzhuiae. Next base: position 3,026,747 of record NZ_CP076023.1, on the reverse strand, counting down.
TGCGTGGGTGATTCGGGTGGACCCGATGCGCACCGCGCGTCGATCGACCACCAACTCGCGGCCATGTCGGGTCGCGACCGGACACGAGTGAGGACCGCTATGGGCTCCGTCATCAAGAAGCGTCGCAAGCGCATGGCGAAGAAGAAGCACCGCAAGCTGCTGCGCAAGACGCGCCACCAGCGTCGTAACAAGAAGTGAGCTGAGCGCCGCTCGTCGGCGCGCAGTGCACCACGGGCCCGGTCGGACGACCGGGCCCGACGTGTGTCCGCAGGACGTCATTCGTCCTCTACAACGATGTAGTGTCCGACGTGCCCGTCGGCCCGGTGCTCGAGGGCCGTGACCCGGCGGCGCGGCGATGAGCGACGACGAGCGACGAGGCGGCACGGTGAACCGACGACGCAACGGTGCGGTGACGATGCACGAGGTGGCCGCCCGCGCCGGCGTCTCCATCAAGACCGTGTCGAACGTCGTCAACGGGTACCCGTACATCCGCGACACGACGCGCGAGAGGGTCCAGCACGCGATCGACGAGCTCGGTTACCACGTCAACGTCACGGCGCGGAACCTGCGCAGCGGGCGCACCGGGCTCGTCGGCCTGGCCCTGCCCGAGCTGTCGCTGCCGTACTTCGCCGAGCTGGCGGACTCCGTCATCCGCGCGGCCGAGGCGCGGGGGCTCACCGTCCTGATCGAGCAGACGGGTGCGGTGCGGGAGCGCGAGCTGGAGGTGCTGCGGGGTCAGCGGCGGCAGTTCACCGACGGCCTCATCTACTCGCCGCTGGCGCTGGGCCCCGACGACGTGCACGAGCTCGACGGCATCGGCCACCCCATGGTGCTGCTCGGCGAGCGGATCTTCGGCGGACCTGCCGACCACGTGACGATGAGCAACGTGGAGGCCGCCAGGGCCGCGACCCAGCACCTGCTGGACCTGGGGCGTCGCCGCATCGCGGTGGTCGGCGCGCACCCGGGGGAGACGGTCGGCTCCGCGGCGCTGCGCGTGCAGGGCTACGCCGCTGCGCTCGCGGAGAATGGTGTGCCGTTCGACCCGCGGCTGGTCGGCGAGGCCGGCCCGTGGCGGCGCCCCGCGGGCGCCGAGACCATGGCACGCCTGCTCGACGCCGACCTCGGCATCGACGCGGTGTTCGGGCTCAACGACGTGCTCGCGCTGGGCGCGCTGCACACCCTGCACCTGCGTCGCATCGACGTGCCCGGGCAGATCGCGGTCATCGGCTTCGACGACATCGAGGAGACCGCCTACTCGTCGCCGACCCTGTCGACCGTCCGCCCCGGCCGGGACCAGATCGCGCAGACGGCCGTCGACCTGCTGGCCGCGCGCATCGGGGCGGCCGGTGACGGCGGGCCGTTCCAGCAGGTCGTCCCCGACTTCGCCGTCGTGCCGCGCCAGTCCACCCTGGGTGAGCACGCAGGCGCATGACGCCGCCGCCGGGCGGTGGAGATGTCCCCCTACAACGACGTCGACTGGAGCCGTGCATGACATGGGCACTCACCCCTCCGATGGGGTGGAACAGCTGGGACTGCTACGGCACGACCGTCACCGAGGCCGAGGTGCTGGCCAACGCGCGCTTCATGGCCGAGCGGCTGCTGCCCCACGGCTGGGACACGGTCGTGGTCGACATCGACTGGTCCGACCCCGACGCACGTCCTCACGGCTACACGCAGGACGCCGACCTCGTCCTCGACGGCAACGGCTACCCCCAGCCGGCACCCGGACGCTTCCCGTCCGCCGCCGGCGGGCGCGGGTTCGCCGACCTCGCCGCGCAGGTGCACGCGATGGGTCTGCGGTTCGGCGTCCACGTGCTGCGGGGCATCCCGCGCCGCGCGGTCGCGGCGCGCCTGCCCGTGGCGGGCGCCGACAGCGCGCCGTCGGGCGGCCCGGTCACCACCGCCGACATCGCCGACACGTCGTCGACCTGCGCCTGGAACGGTCACATGTACGGGCTCGACCACGCGCACCCCGCCGCGCAGACCTGGCTCGACGGCCTCGTCGCGCAGCTCGCGTCGTGGGGCGTCGACCTCGTCAAGGTCGACGACATGCTCGCGCCGTTCCACGCCGACGCCGTCACGGCGTGGTCCCGCGCGATCGAGCGCTCCGGGCGCCAGATCGTGCTGTCGCTGTCACCCGGCACCGCGCTGTCGACCGCGCACCTTCCGGTGCTGCGCGCGCACGCCCAGATGTGGCGCGTGTGCGACGACCTCTGGGACCGCTGGGAGGACGTGCACGCGAACTTCGCGCGGCTCGCGCGCTGGGCGCCGTTCCAGCAGCCCGGCGGGTGGGCCGACGCCGACATGCTGCCGCTCGGACGCATCGGCATCCGCGCCGAGCGCGGCGAGGACCGCGCGTCGCGCCTGACGCCCGACGAGCAGCGCACGCTGCTGACGCTGTGGGTCATGGCGCGCTCGCCGCTCATGATGGGCGGCGACCTGCCGACGTCCGACGCCGCGACCGTCGCGCTGCTGACCACGCCCGCCGTCGGGCACGTCCTGCGCACCGCCACCGACGGCCGCGAGCTCCTGCGCGAGCCGGCCGACGACGGCGAGGTCGTCGTGTGGTCGGCACGCTGCGCCACCGGGGCGACCCGCTACGTCGCCGTGTTCTGGACGGGCACGGGCACCCGCACGCAGCGGCTGCCGCTCTCGGGTCTCGTGGGGGACGCGGCAGCGGTACGCGGCTGGACCGTGCGCGACCTGTGGTCGGGCGACCCGCTGCCACCGCCGGAGCCGACCGCCGAGCCGGGGGGTCGGCTCACGCTCGACGTGCCGTCGCACGGCGTGCGCTGGGTCGCCCTCGACCCCGTCGGGCCCGACGCACCCGGCTGACACCCGCCCCGGGCGTCGTCCCGACCGGACGCGTCAGAGCGGGCGCTCCAGCACGTAGTCGTCCTCGAGGCGCGACCCGACGCGGAAGTGCTTGACCCCGACGACCGCGAAGCCCTCGCGCGCGTAGAAGGCCTGCGCGCGGGCGTTGTGCTGGTTGACGCCCAGCCACATGCCCATGCCGCCGAGGGCGCGGGCGTGTTCGAACGACGTGCGCAGCAGCGCGGACGCCACCCCCGCCCCGTGGTGGTCGGGGTGGACGTAGCACTTGGAGAGCTCGACGGCGGGACGGATGTGCACGGCGGCGCGGGCGTCCTCGTCGGCGGGCTCCCCGGTCACGAGCACCGTGTAGCCCAGGAGCTCGTCGTCGGGCGTCGCGGTGACCAGGACCGCACGGTCCGCGGCGGACGTGTGCTCGACGAACCGCTCGGCGCTCAGGTGCGCCGCGAGGAAGGCTTGCTGGTCCTGCGCGGTCGAGCCCGGCGGGCACGCCAGGGGGAACGTGACCGCGGCGAGCTCGGCGAGCGCGGTCGCGTCCTGCGGCCGGGCGGTCCGCACGGCCCACCTGGTCCGGGCCGTCATCCTGCCCCGACCCGTCGTCGGATCGAGCGGCTCACGGCGCGCACCACCACGGCCACCGCCCAGGCGACCCCGGCGAGGCTCGCGGCGTTGACGCCGCGCCGGGCCTGGCGGCGTCGCGACCGGAACTCGCGCACGGGCCAGCCCACCTCGGCGGCGTGCCGGCGCAGCCGCCCGTCGGGGTTGATGGCGCACGGGTGCCCGACGGTCGACAGGATCGGCACGTCGTTCGTCGAGTCGCCGTACGCGTGGCACGCGCGCAGGTCGTACCCCTCGCGCAGCGCCAGCGCACGGACGGCGCTCGCCTTGGCCTCGCCGTGCAGCAGGTCGCCCACCAGCCGGCCGGTGTAGAACCCGTCCTCGTGCTCGGCGACGGTGCCCAGCGCGCCGGACGCGCCGAGGCGGCGCGCGATGAGCTCGCCGATCTCCACGGGGGTCGCGGTGACGAGCCACACGGCGTGCCCCTCGGCCAGGTGCGCGTCGAGCAGCGCGCGCGTGCCGGGGTAGATGCGCAGGCTCAGGACCTCGTCGTAGACGTCCTCGGCGACCGCGGTGACCTCGGCGACGGAGCGCCCACGCATGATGTCCAGGGCGCGCGTGCGCAGCTCGTCGATCTGGTCGCGGTCCTCCCCGAACACCCGGTAGCGGGCCTGCTGCACGGCGAACCGGACGAGGTCGAAGTTGCGGAAGAAGCCCCGGCGGTACAGCCCCACGGCCAGGTGGAACGAGCTGGCCCCGCGGATGATCGTGTTGTCGACGTCGAAGAACGCGGCGACGCGCGTGTCGTCGGGGACCAGCGCGGCGCGCGGCGTCTCGACGGTCGCGGCGACGACGGCGCGCTCGTCCGATCCGTCCCCAGCGTGCATCCGGCCACTCTAACGAGCGGGGCGGCGCGCGTGGCGAACCCGACCGGGGCGTGGTCGGCGTGGCGGTCTAGCGTTGGGCCTCGTGAGCGAGACGACGACGGCCCGCGTGGTGCTCTACGGGCGTGCCGGCTGCCACCTGTGCGACGTGGCGCGTGCGCTCGTCGAGCGGGTGTGCGCGGACGTGGGCGCGACGTGGGCCGAGGTCGACGTGGACGTGCCGGGGCCCGACGGGCGCGTCCTGGCGGACGAGCTGGGCGAGATGGTGCCGGTCGTCGACGTGGACGGCGTGCGCCGTGGGTACTGGCGGATCGACGAGGCGCGCCTGCGGCGCGCCCTCGCTCCGGGGGGCGGCAGGCCCTAGCGTGTGACACCTGGCGCCGGGGCCGTGCCCGGCGCGCGGCGTACGGAGGGTCGTGTGGACGATCGGCGCACCGCTGGGCGACGTGCCGGCGACGGGCGTGCCGGTCGTGACGGGCAGCCGGTGCCGCCCGCGACGGTCGGTCGGCTGCCGGGCTACCTGCGTGCGCTGGAGGCGACGGCGTCCGACGGTGCCGTCCTGACGTCGTCCGAGGAGCTCGCGGCGCGGGCCGGCGTGACGCCGGCGCAGCTGCGCAAGGACCTGTCGTTCCTGGGGTCGTACGGCCGCCGCGGCGTCGGCTACGACGTGGGGCACCTGCGCGAGCAGATCACGGTGGTGCTGGGCCTGGCGGACGTGCGGCGCGTGCTGCTCGTCGGGGTGGGCAACCTGGGGCACGCGCTCGCGAACTACGCGGGCATCGCGGAGCGCGGCTTCGTCCTGGTGGGGCTGGTCGACACGGACCCGTCGGTGGTCGGCACGACGGTGGCGGGCCTGGAGGTCGAGCACGCCGACGACCTGCGGACGGTCGTGCACCGGACGGGGGCGACGATCGCGGTGCTGACGACCCCGGCCGCGGTCGCGCAGCGCGTGTGCGACGAGCTCGTCGCGGCCGGCGTGGTCGGGATCCTCACGTTCGCTCCGCGTGCGCTGCGCGTCCCCGCGCACGTGGACGTGCGGGCGGTGGACGTCGCGTCCGAGCTGCAGATCCTGGCGTTCCACGACCGTGCGCGCAGCGTCGGGGGCGGTGCGTCGTGAGTCGCGCAGCCGGCCGGGTGCCGCCGACGCGGGGTGCGACGCGCGCGCCGCGAGGACGCGACCGGTGCGGTCGCGCCCTCGCAGGGACGTGCGGGCCGCCGGTGAGCGGCGGGGTGCGTCAGGCCTTGATGGCGGAGACGTCCAGGTCGATGCGCACCTTGTCGGCGACGAGCACGCCGCCCGTCTCGAGCGCGGCGTTCCACGTCAGGCCGAAGTCCTTGCGCGAGATGGTGACCTTGGCCTCGAAGCCCGCGCGGGTGTTGCCGAAGGGGTCGACGGCCGAGCCGTTGAACTCGGTCTCGAGCTCGACCTCGCGCGTGATGCCGTGGATCGTCAGGTCGCCGACGATGACGTGGTCCTTGCCGGACGTGCGGATCGCGGTCGACGTGAACGTCCACTCGCCATGCGTCTCGACCTCGAAGAAGTCGTTGCTCTTGAGGTGCCCGTCGCGGTTGGCGTCACCCGTGTTGACGGTCGCGGGGTCGAGCGTGACGGCGACGGACGACGACTCGAGGTCCTCGCCGACGGTGAGGACGCCGGAGGTCACCGCGACGGTGCCCCGGACCTTGGAGATGCCCGCGTGGCGGACGGTGAAGGACGCCTCCGTGTGCGAGGGGTCGATGTTCCAGGTGCCGGCGGTGAGGCCGGTGGGGAGCGCGGTCATGGGGTCCTCCGTGGTCGGGCGCGAGCGAATCGTTGATTCGACAAGTATGTGTTGTTGATCTTTCTACTACAGTGGGGTGCGAGCCGCAACCCCCTCACACCAGGAGGACGACGTGCCGACCCGCAGCACGACCGCCGATCGCCGGACCGACGACGAGCCTGCTGCCCCGCGTGACCCTGCGTCGACGGTCGCACGGCAGGCGCAGGACGCGCAGGACGAGCCCCCGCAGGACGCAGGCGTGCGCTGGCTGAGCGAGCCGCAGCAGCGCCAGTGGCGCGCGTTCCGCGACGGCACCGCCCTGCTCTTCGACGTCCTCGCCCGCGAGCTCGACGACGGCAGCGGCCTGTCGCTGGGGGAGTACGAGGTGCTGGTCCGGCTGTCGGAGGCGCCCGGCCGCGCGCTGCGGATGTCCGAGCTGGCCGACGACCTCGCGCACTCGCGCAGCCGGCTCACCCACACCGTGGCCCGCATGGAGCGCGACGGGATCGTCCGCCGCGAGCCCGCGCGCGACGACGCGCGCGGCGTGAACTGCGTGCTCACCGAGCACGGGTGGCAGGTGCTCGTCGACGCCGCCCCCGGGCACGTGGAGTCCGTCCGTGCCCACCTCGTGGACGTCCTCGACGACGAGCAGCTCGCGGCGCTCGGTGCCGCCATGCAGGTCGTCGTCGAGCACCTGCGCGGGCCCGCGGGCCCGCCGGCGGGCGGCACCTCGCCCGCACCGCCCGCCTGAGGACGCGGACCGGGCACCCAGGAGACTTTGCGACACTGTGCGCATGGTCGCCACGACGGTCCACCTGCTGCGGCACGGTGAGGTCCACAATCCCGAGGGCCTGCTCTACGGCAGGCTGCCCGGCTACCGGCTCTCCGAGCGCGGCCAGCAGATGGCCGAGCTCGTCGCCCGGACGCTCGCCGGTGAGCAGGACGCGCCCCGCCGCGACGTCGTCGTCGTCACCGCGTCCCCGCTGCAGCGGGCGCAGGAGACGGCCGCACCCATCGCCGCGGGCTTCGGGCTCGCCGTCGGCACGGACGACCGGCTCATCGAGGCCGAGAACCACTTCCAGGGCCAGCGGTTCGGTGTCGGCGACGGCTCGCTGCGCCACCCCGAGCACTGGCCCCACCTGCGCAACCCGTTCCGCCCGTCGTGGGGCGAGCCGTACGCCGAGCAGGTCGACCGCATGCTCGCCGCGGTGGACGCGGCCCGCGCCGCCGCGCGCGGCCACGAGGCCGTCCTCGTCAGCCACCAGCTGCCGATCTGGGTGACGCGCCTCGCGCTCGAGAACCGTCGGCTGTGGCACGACCCCCGGCGCCGGCAGTGCTCGCTCGCGTCCCTCACGTCCCTGCGGTTCGAGGACGACACGCTCGTCGGGGTCGGCTACGGCGAGCCCGCCGCCGCCCTGCTGCCCGGGGCCTCGGCCGTCTCCGGAGCCTGACGTGCGCCGACGCCCCGCCCGGCCGCGCGCCGTCCTCGCCCTGCTGACCGCGGGCACCGCGCTCGCGCTCGTCCTGGGCGGCTGCGCGGACGACGGCCGCGGCACCCCGCAGGACGTCGTGGACCAGGGCTACCAGTCCGGCGACGGGTCCACCACGACGTGGCCCGCCGCCGACCGGCTCGGGCCGCTCGAGATCACCGGCACGGACTACGAGGGCACGACGCACGACCTCGCGCAGTGGCGCGGGGACGTCGTGCTGCTCAACACCTGGTACGCCGCGTGCCCCCCGTGCCGCGCCGAGGCCCCGGACCTCGCGGCGGTGGCCACCGACTACGCCGACCAGGGCCTCCACGTGCTGGGCATCAACAGCCGCGACGCCGCGGGCGCCGCCCAGGCCTTCCAGCGGCAGCTCGAGGTGCCCTACCCCTCGCTCGACGACACCGGCGGCGGCGCGATCGCCGCGCTCCAGGGCGTCGTGCCCGTCAACGCGGTGCCCACGACCGTCCTGCTCGACCGCGAGGGCAGGGTCGCCGCGCGCGTGCTCGGGCTCGTCGAGCCCTCGACGCTGCGCTCGCTCGTCGAGGAGCTGCTCGCCGAGGAGGCAGCGTGAGTGCCGGCCTGGTCGCGCTCGGCGTCGGCTCGACCGTCGCCGACGGCTCCCTGCTGCTCGCCGTGCCGGTCGCGCTGCTCGCCGGCCTCGTGTCGTTCGCGTCACCCTGCGTGCTGCCGCTCGTCCCGGGGTACCTCGGGCTGCTCGGGGGCCTGGTCGGCGGCGGACCGCGCCGCACGCCGGGTGCGCAGCTCGGCATCGTCGACGCGACCGACGTGGTCCGGACCGGCGTACGCCCGGAGATCGCCCGCACCCCGCACGTCGCGCCCGTGGCGCTCCCGCCGGTCGGCGACGCGGTGCCGCTGCGCCGGCCGGCCGGTCGGCGCACCCTCGCGCTCGGCGTCTCGCTCTTCGTCGCCGGGTTCTCCGCGGTCTTCATCGCCTTCGGGGCGCTCGCGGGCTCGCTCGGCGCCGCCCTGTGGCAGTGGCAGGACCCGGTGAGCCGCGTGCTCGGCGCGCTGACCGTCGTGCTCGGCCTCGCGTTCCTCGGTGCCGTGCCGTTCCTCGCGCGCGAGCGGCGCCTGCGGCTCGCGCCGCGCGCCGGCGTGTGGGGTGCGCCGCTGCTCGGGGTCGCGTTCGGCCTGGGCTGGACCCCCTGCATCGGCCCCACGCTCGCGGCGATCCTCACGCTGTCCCTCACCGGCGGCTCCGCGGGACGCGGCGCGCTGCTCGCGGCCGCGTTCTGCCTCGGGCTGGGGCTGCCCTTCGTCCTCGTCGGGCTCGGCCTGCAGCGGTCGCAGCGCGCGCTGGCGTGGCTGCGGCGGCACAGGCTCGCCGTGCAGCGCACCGGCGGCGCCGTCCTCGTCGTGCTGGGCCTCGCGCTGCTCACCGGCGCGTGGGGCGCGTGGGCGGCCTGGCTGCAGGGCGTCCTGACCGGCGGCGACCCGTTCGTGCCCGCGCTGTGAGCGGCGACCCGACGCCCGGCGCCCCCCGGACCGCGTACCGCCCGGAGGGCCTCGACGACGCGTTCAGCGACGGCGGTGCCCAGCGGACCCCCGACGCGCAGGGCACGGACAGCGCGCTGCCCGCCATCGGCGCGCTGGGCTGGCTGCGCTGGGCGTGGCGCCAGCTCACGAGCATGCGCGTCGCGCTGCTGCTGCTCGTGCTGCTCGCGGTGGCGGCCGTGCCCGGCACCATGTTCCCGCAGCGGCCGCAGGACCCCGCGGGCGTCGCGGCCTACGTCGCCGAGCACCCGTCGACCGGGCCGTGGCTCGACCGGCTCGGCTTCTTCGACGTCTACGCCTCGGTCTGGTTCTCGGCCGTCTACCTGCTGCTGTTCGTGTCCCTCGTCGGCTGCATCGTGCCCCGCGTCCGCGTGCACGCGGCGGCGTTGCGCGGCCGCCCGCCGCGCACGCCGCGCCGGTTCGGCCGCTTCCCGGCGCAGGGTGCCGGGACGTCCGACGCCGCACCGCAGGTCGTCGCGGAGCGCGCGGCGGCCGTCCTGCGCCGTCGCCGGATCGGCGTGCCGGCGTTCCGCGTCGACGTGCACGACGAGGGTGCGGGGACCTGGTCGGTGTCCGCCGAGCGCGGCTACCTGCGCGAGACCGGCAACCTCGTGTTCCACCTCGCGCTGCTCGGGCTGCTCGTCGCCGTGGCGACCGGCCAGATGCTGCACTACCGCGGTCAGGCGATCGTCGTGCAGGGCACCGGGTTCGCCAACGTGCAGGCGTCGTACGACACGTTCGAGCGCGGGACCGCGTTCGACCCCGCCGACCTGGTGCCGTTCACGATGCGCCTCGACGAGTTCGAGGCCCGGTTCGACCCCGAGACGCTGCAGTCCCGCGACTTCACCGCGCACGTGACGGTCACCGAGCCCGGGCAGGAGCCCGAGCAGCGCACGGTCAAGGTCAACCACCCGACGGTGGCGGGCGGCGCCAAGGTGTACCTCCAGGGCAACGGCTACGCGCCCGCGGTCACGGTGCGCGACGCCGCCGGCGAGGTCGCGTTCTCGGGCCCCGTGCCGTTCCTCCCGCGGGACGAGGTGTACACGTCGAAAGGCGTGATCAAGGTGCCCGACGTCTCCGGCGACCAGCCGCAGATCGGCCTCGACGGCTTCCTCCTGCCGACGGCCGTCGAGCCCGCCCCGGGCCTGTGGCGCTCGGTCGACCCGCAGCCCGAGGACCCGCTGCTCGTGCTGTCGGTGTGGAAGGGCAACCTCGGGCTCGACACCGGCGTGCCGCAGAACGTGTACCGGCTCGACGAGTCGCGCATGGAGCAGGCCGTCGACGAGGCCGGGGACGCGGTGACGCTCTACGTCCGACCCGGTGAGACGGTCGAGCTGCCCGACGGGCTGGGCACCCTGACGTTCGACGCCCTGCCGCGGTTCGTCGCGCTCGACCTGCGCCACGACCCGTCGCTCGCGTGGGTGCTCACGTTCGCGCTGCTCGCGGTGGCCGGGCTCATGGCGTCGCTGTTCGCGCCCCGCCGCCGGCTGTGGGTGCGCGCGACGCCCGGCGCCCCGGACGAAGGTCCCGGCACCGCGGCTACAGTGGTGAGCGCCGCCGGGCTCGCTCGCGGCGACGACGTGGGCCTCCAGCCCGAGCTCGACCGCGTGCTCGCGGAGGTGCTCGAGGCGTCGATGGCCCCGTCGACCGCGTCCGACGTGCACGACGACACGACCGGGCCCGGCACGACCGTGCCCGACACGACCGGGCCCGGCACGACCGCGCCCGACACCCCGCAGGAGGGCACGACATGACCGTCGCCGAGCTGAGCGACCTGTTCGTCTGGTCGGCGGCGACCGCGTTGACCATCACGCTGATCGCCTACGCGGTCGAGCTCGCGCGGATCACCGAGGCGGCCCAGGCCGCCCGCACGGCGCGGGTGCCCGTCGGCGTCGGGGGCGGCACCGCCGCGGAGTCGCCCGCGGGCGGCACGACGGCTGTGTCGCCGGCGGGCCGCGCCGCGGGGATCGCGCGCTCGACCCTCGCGCTCGGGACCCTGCTGCTGCTCGTCGGCATCGTGCTGCGCGGTGTCGCCGCCGGGCGCTGGCCGACCGCGAACATGTACGAGTTCACGATCGTCGGGACGTTCTGCGCGCTCGTCGCGCTCGTCGTCCAGCAGCGTCGCCGGCCCATCGCCTTCGTCGGGGTGGTCGTGTCCGGCATCGCGGTGCTGGGGCTCGTCCTGGCGCTGAACACGCTGCACGTGCAGGCGGACGCGGTCCAGCCGGCGCTGCAGCGGTACTGGCTGGTCATCCACGTGGGCGTCGCGATCATCGCCACCGGCATCTCGACCGTGGGGTTCGCGACGACCGTCCTGCAGGTCCTGCGCGGTGCCCGTGAGGAGGGCCGGTCGCGGCTCGAGCAGCCCTGGTCGCGGCTCGACGGCGTACGGCAGGCGTTCCAGGGGGCACGCGTCACCGGGCCGGCCTTCGCCTGGCTCGAGCAGGTGCCCGACGCGCGACGGCTCGAGGCCTCGGCCTTCCGCCAGCACGCGGTCGCCTTCGTGCTGTGGACGCTGACCCTCATCGGCGGCTCGATCTGGGCCGAGGAGGCGTGGGGCCGGTACTGGGGCTGGGACCCCAAGGAGGTCGGCACGTTCGTCACGTGGGTGGTGTACGCCGCCTACCTGCACGCCCGCACGACGCGCGGCTGGGCGGGACGCCGCGCCGCGTACCTCGTGTTCGTCGCCTACGGCGTCGTGCTCGCCAACTTCACGGTCGTCAACCTGTTCATCCCCGGCAACCACTCGTACTCGGGGCTCTGAGCCACCAGCGCCGGCCGCGGTCCGCCGCGGGTGCCCGTGGTGCGCAGGTCGTGAGGTGGGCTCGAGCGTCTCAGGAGGACGGCGTGCCGTCCGTCGTCCCGGCAGGGCCGGTGCCGTCGACGTGGTCGTCGTCCGGGCCCTGGTCCTGCGCACCGTCCTGCCGCTCGCGCCGCCGGCGCTCCTGGTCGAGCCGGAACAGGAACTCGGGGTCGTCGTCGGGCGCGACCGGCCCACCGCCGCGCGGACCCGCTGCCCCCGTCTGCGGGGTGCCGCGGCTCACGACGAGCCAGACCACGCCGCCGACGACGGGGACCAGCACGACGAGCAGCAGCCACAGCGGGACGGGCAGCCCGCGCCGCGCGCGGGCGTCACTGCCCAGGACGTCGAAGACGCAGTAGACGGCGAAGGCGACGACGAGGACGATCGGCAGGTACCTGAGCACCTGTCCACCCTAGACGGGACGGCGGGCGCCTACGCTGGGGGAGTGCCCGTCGTCGTCTACTCCCTGCTGCGCGCCGCCCTCTTCCTCGCCGCCACCGGTCTGCTCTGGTGGGCGGGGCTGCGCTCGTGGCTCGCCCCCGTCCTCGCCGCCGTGATCGCGTGGGGGCTGTCCTACGTCCTGCTGCCGCGGCAGCGCGACGCCGCCGCGGTGCACCTCGCGGAGCGCGCCGCGCAGCGCCGCGGCAGCGGCGGCCTCGGGGCCCGCGCCCGCGAGGACGCGGCCGCCGAGGACGCGGCCGCCGACGGCACGCCCGACCGGTAGGCCCGACCTCAGACCGCGAGGCCGAGCCCGAGCAGCATGCCGAACGCGAGCTCGAGCAGACCGGTACCGCCGAGCACCGGGACGAGCGCGATGCCCCGGGCCCCCGCGAGCACCCCGCCGGCCAGGATCGCGGCGGGCGCCAGCAGCAGCAGGACGAGCAGCGACCACGGCGCCGCGAAGGCGCACAGCGCGCCGAGCAGCATGGGCAGCAGGACCATCACGGCGTACAGGCGGCGTGCGCGGCGGTCGCCGATGCGCACCGCGAGCGTGCGCTTGCCGGCCAGGACGTCGGTCGGCACGTCGCGCAGGTTGTTGACCATCAGCAGCGCGCACGCGAGGAGCCCGATCGCCACGGCCCCCAGCACGGCGGGCCACGTCACGTACCCCGCCTGCGTGTACGTCGTGCCGAGCACGGCGACGAGGCCGAAGAAGACGAACACCCCGACCTCCCCGAGCCCCATGTACCCGTACGGCCGCTTGCCGCCCGTGTACGTCCACGCGCCGACGACGCACAGCACGCCGACGGCGATGAGCCACCACGCGCTCGTCAGCACGATCAGCCACATGCCCAGGGCGCACGCGACCGCGATCGCGAGGAAGGCGGCGTTGCGCACCTGGTGCGGCGGTGCGGTCCCGGACGCCGTGAGGCGCAGCGGTCCCACCCGGTTCACGTCGGTGCCGCGCACGCCGTCGGAGTAGTCGTTGGCGAAGTTGACCGCGATCTGCAGCGCGAGGCCGATGCCTGCGGCGAGCAGGGCCCGGCCGGCGTGCGCGGCGTCGACCTGCGCCGCCGCGCCGGTCCCGACGAGCACGGGGGCGACGGCGGCGGGCAGCGTGCGCGGACGCGCACCGGCGAGCCATTCGGAGGCGGTGGCCATCGTGCTCCTGTTCGTCAGGGGGGAGCGCGTCCGGTCGGACGCGGGGCGGGTCAGGTGGCCGGGGGCCGGGTCATCAGCTCGGTCGCGAGCCGCGCGACGGCGCGGCGGTCCGCCTTGCCGGGCCCCCGCAGGGGCAGCGCGTCGACGGCGAGGACCTGGCGGGGCGCGCTGGCCGGCCCCAGCACGGAGGCGACGGCGGTGCGCAGCGCCGTCAGCGGTGGCGCCGTCCCGTCCTGCGTCACGACGACGGCGACGACCGACTGCCCCCAGTGCTGGTCGGCCACGCCGACGACGCACACCTCGCGCACGCCCGGCAGCCCGGCGACGACCTCCTCGACCGCGAGCGGGTCGACCTTGACCCCGCCGGTGACCAGGACGTCGTCGAGCCGTCCCAGGACGTGCAGGACGCCGTCGTCGACCCGCCCGCGGTCGGACGTGCGCAGCCAGCGGCGGCCGCCGCTGGTGGCGAACGCGGTGGCGTCCAGGTCGGGGCGGTGCAGGTAGCCGGTCGCGAGGACGGGGCCCGCGAGGGACACGCGCTGCTCGGCGTCCACGGCCACCGTGACGCCGTCCAGGGCGCGCCCGTCGTAGACGCAGCCGCCGCACGTCTCGGTCATGCCGTAGGTCGTCACGACGCGCAGCCCGGCGGCGTGCGCGCGCGCCAGCAGCGACGGCGGGCACGCGGCGCCGCCCACGAGGACCGCGTCGAAGGCCCGCGTCGCGGCCGTGGCGTCCGGGTCGTCGAGCACGCGCACGAGCTGCGTGGGGACCAGGGACGTGTAGTGCGGTCCGGGGCCGGCGGTCTCCGCGCGGACGACCTGCGCGAACGTCGGGGCACGGAAGGGGCCGGCGGGGAGAATCGCGAGCCCGCGGCCCGCGAGCAGCGCGCGCACGAGCACCTGCAGCCCCGCCACGTGGTGCACGGGGAGCGCCAGGAACCAGGAGCCCGGCCCGCCGAGGCGTGCCGCGGTCGCGTCGGCCGACGCGCGCAGGGCGTCGGCCGAGAGCATGACGTCGCGGGGGTGGCCGGTCGAGCCGGACGTCCGCACGACGAGCGCCACGTCGGTCGGCACGTGGACCGGGCGACCGGGCGAGGCGTCGTCGAGCGCCCGCACCGCGGGGCCCGTGCCGTCCAGCGCCGCGGGCAGTGCGCGGACGAGGTCCTGCGCGTCCGCGGGCACGTCGCGCAGCGGCCGGTTCACCCGCACAGCGTAGGTCGTCCGCCCCGCGCCCCGCGCCGCGGATCGGGGGCGTTGCGTCGACGCGGCGGCGCACGGAGCCGATCGGGGCGGTGAGCGCGGGTGCGGAGGCAGGCGTCGTAGAGTGTCCCGCGATCCAGCAGGCCCGGGCGGGGTCCCGCCCGGCGCGACCGGATCACGCGGTGGCAGATCGCCGCGGCGGCGGGGGACGGGAGCGACGATGGCAGCGACGGTGGCACGCAGGGGCTCGACGCGCACGGTCCCGGCCCGCAGGTGGCGGGCGCGGTCCGGTGCGCTGACGGCCTGCGCGCTCCTCGCGCTCGCGGCGTGCGGCTCGCCGGCGACGAGCTCGCCCGCGCCGACGGTGACGGCCCGTGCCGACGTCGTCGCCGACAAGCAGGCCGTGCCCGCACCCGAGGTGCCGCCGACGTGGCCGCTGACGGGCGTCGCGGGCACCCCCGACCCGCGTCCTGCGATCGCGGTGAAGATCGAGAACACCGCGGTCGCGCGCCCGCAGTCCGGGCTGGACCAGGCCGACGTCGTCTGGGAGACGATCGTCGAGTTCGAGGTCTCGCGGCTCGTCGCCGTGTTCCACTCGCAGGCGCCGCAGGAGGTCGGGCCCATCCGGTCCGTGCGTCCGATGGACCCGCTGATCGTCGCGCCGCTGGGCGGGATGCTCGCCTTCTCGGGCGGGCAGCCCGGCATCCTCGACCTCGTGGCCGCGTCGGGCGTGCAGGAGATCTCGCACGACGCGGGCGCCCCGGGGCTCCAGCGCATCAGGACGCGGTCGGCGCCGCACAACGTCTACGGCTCGCTGAGCACCTGGTGGGGCATCGCCGAGCCGGGGCGCACGGCGCCGCCGGAGCAGTTCGGGTTCGCGCGCAGCGCGGACCGGGCCGCCGCCGCGACGGCCGGCAGCCCGGCCGCGACGCTGTCGTTCCGCCTGTCCGGCCAGTCGCAGCCCGTCTGGACGTGGGACGCGGCCAGCGGGACGTGGCTGCGCTCGGAGGGCTCCGCGCCGGCGACGGCGGCGAGCGGGAACCGGCTGTCGGCGGTCAACGTCGTCGCCGTCACGGCCCCCCACCCCAACACGCCCTTCGGCGCGCAGGGCGGTGCCCCCGTCCCCACGTACGAGCTCGTCGGCTCCGGGGACGCGGTCATCGCGTCGGGTGGCAAGACGGTCGCGGCTCGGTGGCAGAAGGACGCGCAGGACCAGCCGATGCGGCTGCTGCTGCCCGACGGGTCGCAGGCACAGCTAGCGCCCGGCAACACCTGGGTCGAGCTGGTCCCGGCCGGCTCGGGCTCGCTGACGGTCTCCTGACCTTCCTGCCGGCCTCCTGACGGCCGCGGTGGTCCGTTGCGATACCTGGGGCGGACAACCGCGTGCGGCGGGGTCCTCCCCACGGTGGAGACCGTGCTACCTGCGGGCTGACGCCGGGCCGCACGGACCGTCCCGTGGGGCGATGCCCCGCGGGACGGTCCCGGACGACGCTGGTGGCATGGCCGCACACACCCCGCTCCCCGCCTCCGTCCCACCCGCAGGTGCCCCCCGTCGTGACGCCGAGGACCACTCGGTGCGCTCGGCGGTCGCCGTCGTCGTCGCGGGCGTGGTCCTCGTCGCGCTGCTCGTCGGGGGCGGCGCCGTCGTCGCCACGCTCATCGACCTCACGTCCTGGGTGGGCACCGACTGACGCCGGCCGCCCGACCACCGGTCGCGCACGAACCGCGCCCCTGCGGGACGTCGGCCGACCTCGCGCGGCCCTCAGTACGCGTACGGGAACCCGGACCAGTCCGGGTCGCGGCGCTGCAGGAACGCGTCGCGCCCCTCGACGGCCTCGTCCGTCATGTACGCCAGGCGGGTCGCCTCGCCGGCGAACACCTGCTGGCCCGCCAGGCCGTCGTCGGCGAGGTTGAACGCGAACTTCAGCATCCGCACCGCCTGCGGCGACTTGGTCGCCACGATGCGCGCGTACTCCAGGCCGGCCTCCTCGAGGTCGCCGTGCGCGACGACGTCGTTGACGGCCCCCCACGCGAGCGCGTCGTCGGCCGAGTACTCGCGCGCCAGGAAGAAGATCTCCCGCGCCCGCTTCTGACCGACCTGACGCGCCAGGAGCGCGGAGCCGTACCCGCCGTCGAAGGACCCGACGTTCGCGTCGGTCTGCATGAACCTCGCGTGCTCGCGGCTCGCGATCGTGAGGTCCGCGACGACGTGCAGCGAGTGCCCGCCGCCTGCGGCCCAGCCGTTGACGAGGGCGACGACCACCTTGGGCATCGTGCGCAGCAGCCGCTGCACCTCGAGGATGTGCAGCCTCCCCGCACGCGCCGGGTCGACGGCCGCGGCGGTGTCGCCGTCGGCGTACCGGTAGCCGTCGCGGCCCCGGATGCGCTGGTCCCCGCCCGAGCAGAACGCCCAGCCGCCGTCCTTGGGGGACGGTCCGTTGCCCGTGAGCAGCACGGTCCCCACGTCGGACGTCGTGCGCGCGTGGTCGAGGACGCCGTAGAGCTCGTCGACCGTGTGCGGCCGGAACGCGTTGCGCACCTCGGGACGGTGGAACGCGACCCGTACGACCGGCAGGTCCCGCTCGAGCGCGCCCGCCGCGCGCTGCTCCGCCGTGGGGCGCGCCCGTCCGCGGTGGTAGGTGACGTCGGTGAGGTGCTCGAAGCCCTCCACGTCGCGCCAGCGCGTCGGGTCGAACGTCTCCGAGACGCGCACGGGCAGGGGGGCAGGGCCACCGTTCTCACTCACCGGACCACCCTAACGAGGCCGCGACCGACACCCGCCGCCGGCCCGCGCCCGGTCGGCGGTGCGGCACGGGCGGCATAGCCTGGGACGATGGGCGCCGAGCCGGACGTGGTCGTGTGGGACGTGCCCCTGCGCACGCGGTTCCGCGGTCTGACGCGGCGGGACGGCGTCCTGGTGCGCGGCGACGCGGGGTGGGGTGAGTTCAGCCCGTTCTGGGACTACGACGACGACGCCGCGGTGCGCTGGTGGCGCGCGGCGCGCGAGGCCGCCGACGAGGGGTGGCCGGCCGCCGTGCGCACGCACGTCCCCGTGAACGTCACCGTCCCGGCCGTCGACCCCGAGCACGCGCACCGCATCGTGACCGGGTCCGGCGGGTGCCGCACCGCCAAGGTCAAGGTCGCCGAGCCGGGGCAGCCCACGGGCGCCGACGAGGCCCGCCTCGAGGCCGTGCGCGACGCGCTGGGGCCCCACGGCGCGATCCGCATCGACGCCAACGCCGCCTGGGACGTGGACACCGCGACCGAGCGGCTCGCGGCCCTCGACCGTGCCGCCGGCGGCCTCGAGTACGCCGAGCAGCCCGTGCCCGGGGTCGACGACCTCGTCGCGCTGCGCCGCCGCACGCACGTGCCGCTCGCGGCGGACGAGGCGGTGCGGCGCACCGACGACCCGCTCGAGGTGGTGCGCCGGCACGCCGCCGACGTCATCGTCCTCAAGGTGCAGCCGCTCGGCGGGGTGCGCGCGTGCCTGCGGCTCGCCGAGCAGGCCGGACTCCCCGTGGTCGTGTCGTCGGCGCTCGAGTCGTCCGTCGGGCTCGCCGCCGGTCTCGCGCTGGCCGCCGCGCTGCCGGAGCTGCCGTACGCGTGCGGCCTCGCCACCGCGGCTCTGCTGGCCGACGACCTCGTGCCGGACCCGCTCCTGCCGCGCGACGGCGCGATCGACGTCCGGCGGCCCGTCCCGAGCGCGGCGCTGCTGCGTGCCGCCGCCGCGCCGCCGTCGCTCGTGGCGCGCTGGGACGCGCGGCTCGCGGCCGTGCGGGCTCGGGCATGATGGCGGGCGTGACGCCCCCGCCCGAGGACCCGCCCGTGCGCCGCCGGCGCCGCACGCCGGCGGGCCCGGCACGCGCCGCCGGCCCGCCGCCGTCGCCGGCCGTCGCGGCCGCACGCGTCCTGGTGCAGGCGCTCGCGGCCCTCGGCGTGCGGGACGTCGTGCTGGCTCCCGGGTCGCGCAGCGCCCCGCTGGCGTACGCGCTCGCCGACGCGGCCCTCCCGGACGACGAGCGCCCCGCGGGTGCGCCCGCGCTGCGGCTGCACGTGCGCATCGACGAGCGGGACGCCGGGTTCCTGGCCCTGGGCCTGGCCAAGGCGTCCGTGCACGCGGGCGAGCGTGGCCCGTCGCCCGCGCGCCCCGTCGCGGTCGTCACGACCTCCGGCACGGCGGTGGCGAACCTGCATCCCGCGGTCCTCGAGGCGCACCACGCGGGTCTGCCGCTCGTCCTGCTCACGGCCGACCGCCCCCACGAGCTGCGCGGCACGGGCGCGAACCAGACGACCGAGCAGCCGCAGATGTTCGCGTCCGCCGTGCGCCTCGTGGTCGACGTGCCGGCGCCCGGCGGGCTGCCCGGCGAGGACCGCGACCTGCGCCGCACGGTGTCGCGCGCGCTGGCCGCGGCGACCGGCGCCCGCACGGGCGACCCGGGGCCCGTGCACCTCAACCTCGCGTTCCGCGACCCGCTCGTGCCGGGCGCCGAGCCATGGCCGGTACCCGCCGAGGCGGGCCTGTCGCAGGTCACCACGCGCGCCCAGCCGGCGGAGCACGTGGCTGCCGCGACCGGTGCCCTGCCGCTCGTCGTCGACCTGGTCGACGACGCGGGGGACGACCGCGCACGGGCCCCGCGGCGGGCCCGCGGCGCGGTGCCCACGGTCGTCGTCGCGGGCGACGGCGCCGGGCCCGGGGCAGCGCGCCTCGCCGAGGCGAACGGCTGGCCGCTGCTGGCCGAGCCGTCGTCGGGTGCGCGGCAGGGACCGAACGCGGTCGGTGCCTACCGGCTCCTGCTGGCCGACGAGCGGCTCGGTGGCCGCGTCGGTCGCGTCGTCGTGCTCGGCCGTCCCACGCTCACCCGGCCCGTGCAGGCCCTGCTGGGGCGTCCCGACGTCGACGTGCTCGTCGTCGCGCCCCGCGGCGCGGACTGGCCCGACGCCGTACGCAACGCGTCCCAGGTGCTGCTCGAGGTGCCGTCGCGCATGCGGCAGGGCAAGGTCGGCGCCCCCGCCGGCTGGCTCGACGCGTGGCGCACGGCCGACGCGGCCACCCAGGACGTGCTCGACGGTGTCCTCGACACCCCGGAGGACGCGCGCCGCTCGCGCAGCGGTCCCCGGGTCAGCGGCTGGGCGCTGGCGCGCGCCGTGGCGCGGGCCAGCGCGCCGGACGACGTGCTGGTCGTCGGTGCCTCGAACCCCGTGCGCGACCTCGATCTCGTCGCGCGGTGGGACCTGGCACCCCTCGTGCTGGCCAACCGCGGCCTGGCCGGGATCGACGGCACCATCGCGACCGCGACGGGAGTCGCGCTCGCGCTGCCGACCCGGCGCGTGCGGGCCTACCTGGGTGACGTGACGTTCCTGCACGACGTGGGTGGCCTGCTGCGGGGTCCGGCGGAGCCGTCGGTGAACCTGCAGATCGTTGTCGCCAACGACGACGGCGGCTCGGTGTTCGCGACGCTGGAGCACGGCGCGCCGGAGCGGGCCGAGGTGTTCGAGCGGGTGTTCGCGACACCGCACGGGGTGGACGTCGCGGCGCTGTGCGCGGCGTACGGCGTACGGCACACGCGGGTCGTCGACACCGACGGTCTGCTGCCCGCGCTCGCCGCACCCGGGACGGGGACCAGCGTGGTCGAGGTGCGCGTGGACCGTGCGCACCGCCGGTCCCTGGTCGAGCGGCTCGAGGTCGAGGTCGCCGCCGCGGTCGACAAGGCGTTGTCCCCGTTGTCCTGAGCGCGCACCTCGCTGCGAGTTCCACAGGAAGCTCCCAGGTTCCTGAGAGGCCGATCCCAGCACGAGGGGGTGTGATGGGAGTCGACAAGGAGGCAGCCATGACCACCACTCCCGAGCCGCGGCGCTCCGGGCACGTCCCCGGACCCGACGCCGAGCCGACCGCCCCGCTGCCCGCAGACGGCGTCACCGAGCCGCTGCCCGCAGCCCACGCTCCGCAGGCCTCCGGCCCGAGCGGTCCGTCCGCCGGGGCCGCGACCCGCGACACGCCCGCTCAGCAGTGGGCCCGCTACGAGGCGGCCCAGCGTGCCGCGCGCCAGCCCGTCGCCGCGGGCGTCGGCGGCGGCACCCCGACCGGCCACGGGCCGGCGGGCCACGCTCCCGGTGCCGCGTCCGGCGCCGCGCCCGGCCCGGGCCGGCCGCCGGGTGCCGTGCCGCCGTCCGACCCGTGGGGTGCGCCGCCCGCCCCCGAGCGCCGCACGAGCTCGCGCGCCTGGGCGTGGATCGCGTCGGCCGCGGTCGTCGGGCTGCTGGTCGGTGGTGGCTCGGTCGCGACCCTCGGTCTGCTCGACGGCGACGGGTCCGGCTCGTCGGACCGCGTCGCGTCGTTGACGGACCTCGGGCGCTCGGAGAACGACGAGGTCCCCGTCGCCGGGTCGAGCGCCAAGGCCCCGGACTGGCAGCGCGTCGCGGCCGCCGTGCAGGCGTCCGTCGTCGCGATCCAGGTGCAGACGCAGGCCGGCGGGGGCCAGGGGTCGGGCGTCATCATCGACGACTCCGGGCTCGTCCTGACCAACGACCACGTGGTCTCCGGTGCGCAGGGCAACGTCCAGGTGACCCTCACCGACGGACGGATCCTGGAGGGCGAGATCGTCGGCACCGACGTCAGCACGGACCTGGCGGTCGTGCGGCTCCTCGACGCCCCCGACGACCTCGAGGCCGCGGCCCTCGGCAACTCCGACGACGTGACGGTGGGCGAGCCGGTCATGGCCGTCGGCAACCCCCTGGGCCTGGCCAACACCGTGACCACCGGCATCGTCTCGGCGGTCGACCGTCCGGTCTCCACGCAGGGCGAGGACGGCAGCGCCGGCGCCGTGACCAACGCGATCCAGGTCGACGCCGCGATCAACCCGGGCAACTCCGGTGGTCCGCTGTTCGACGCGAGCGGCCGGGTCATCGGCATCACGTCGTCGATCGCCACGCTGAGCCAGCAGTCCGGGTCCATCGGCCTGGGCTTCGCGATCCCCGTGAACCTCGCCAAGACCATCGCGGACCAGCTCATCGACGACGGGCAGGCCGAGCACGCCTTCCTCGGGGTCACGCTGTCCGACGGCACCGCCACGGCCGACGGGATCACGCGCCGCGGCGCCGTGGTCGAGTCCGTCACCGAGGGCTCGCCCGCCGCGCAGGCCGGGCTGCAGCCGGGCGACGTGATCGTCGCGATCGGCGACGAGCCGGTCGGCGGCGCCGAGTCGCTCACCGCGTTCGTCCGCGCGATGGCCTCGGGTGACGACGCCACGCTGACCGTCGTGCGGGACGGCAGGGCGATCGAGCTGGACGTCACGCTCGCGACGCGTCCCGACGACGCCGCGACCGGCCAGCAGCCGGGCCAGGGCGACCAGGGCCAGGGTGACCAGGGCCAGGGCGGTCAGGGTCAGGACGACGGCCAGGGCACGATGCCGGGCGGCATGACGCCCGACCAGTTCTGGGAGTGGCTGCAGCAGCAGCAGGACCAGGGCTGACGACAGACCCGGGCGCGGCCCCCACGGGGGCCGCGCCCGAGCACCGCGCCGTCGCGCGCGGTGCAGGCACGGGCCCGCCGTGGGCACCCCCCCTCCCGCGGCGGGCCCTCGTGCACCCTGGCGCACGGGGGCAGGACCGGCCGCGGGGCCTCAGGACAGCGCGTGCCGCATGGGGTCGAGCTTCGCGCGCGACTCCGCCAGCTCGGCGGCGGGGTCGGACGCGGCGACGACGCCGCAGCCGGCGAACAGGCGCAGCCGGCGGGGGTCGTCGCGGTCGACCTCCGCGCAGCGCAGCGCGATGCCCCACTCGCCGTCGCCGTCCGCGCCGAACCAGCCGACCGGGCCGGCGTACCGACCGCGGTCCATGCCCTCGATGCGGGTGATGAGAGCGCGTGCGGCCTGCGTGGGGGTGCCGCACACCGCCGCCGTCGGGTGCAGCGCGGCGGCCAGTGCCAGGGACGAGGGGTGCGCGTCGTCGCCCTGCGGTGCCGTCAGGACGCCCGTGACGTCGGACGCGAGGTGCAGGACGTTGGGCAGCGGCAGGACGAACGGCAGGTCGGGCACGTTGGACGACGAGCAGAACGGCGCGAGCGCCCGCGCGACCGACGTCACGGCGTACTCGTGCTCCTCGAGGTCCTTCGACGAGTGCGCGAGGATCGCGGCGCGACCCATGTCGGCGTCGTCGTCGCCCGTGCGCCGGATCGTGCCGGCGAGCACGCGGGACGTGACGAGCCCCCGCTCCGAGCGGACCAGCAGCTCGGGCGTCGCCCCGATCATGCCGTCCACGCTGAAGGTCCAGCACGACCGGTACCGGTCGGCGAGCCGGTGCAGCGCCCAGCGCACGTCCAGCGGGTGCTGCGTGCGCGCGTGCACGTCGCGCGCGAGCACGACCTTCTCGACCTCGCCCGAGCGGATCGCGGCGACGCCGCGCGCGACCACGTCGAGCCAGCTCTCGGCGTCGACCGCGCCGTCGGTGTAGGTGACCTCGCCGGGTGCGGCCGGCGGGACGTGCCGCGGCGCGACGTCGCGCAGGCGAGGCAGGGGACCGAGCTCGCCCGGCGCGCTCAGGGTCGTCAGCCACGCGCGTCCGTCGCGTCGTCCCACGACGACGCGCGGCACGACGACCACGCCGCCCGCGGGGGAGTCGTCGTCGAACGCGAAGGACCCGAACGCGATCGGCCCCGTGCCGGGCAGCCGCACCTCGTCGCGGACGATCGCGTGCTCCAGGAGCTGCCGCCAGGCCCGCTCGGCGTCGGCAAACCGGTCGGCGCCGTGCACCTCGATGCGGGCGGCCTCGCCCCACGCCACGAGCCCGTCGCCGCGGCGCACCCATGCGAGCGGGGCGTCGGGACCCAGGAGGTCCAGCAGGTCGTCGGCGTCCGGCACGGCGCCCGCGGGCAGGTCGCACGGGACGGTGCGGACCACCAGGGGGCGGGGGACGCCACCGGTGACGGGGGTGCTCGGCGACGTGCTCATCGCCGCCCAGGGTAGGCCCTCGACGGGCGCCGACCGCGTCGAGCGGCGTGCGACGCTCGTCTCAGCCCAGGCTTCAGCGGGGCTTGCGCGCCACGACGACGTCGCGCTCGATCGCCTGGTCGACGCGGTGGGAGAGCCCCAGGAACGGGGCGTCCTCCAGCGGCTCGAGCCCGGCGTCCTCGAGCATCGCGACGAGGTCCTCGCGGGGCAGCACCTTGGTGTTCCACGCCAGGCCCATCGCCCCGCCGCGGCGCAGCACGCGCGTCCACACGGGGATCGCGTCGGTCAGCAGGTCGCGCGGCGAGCGCGACGGTGTGCGCGGGCCCGTTACCGAGCCGTGCTGGATGCCGTACGGGGCGTCCGCGACGACGACGTCGAAGAACCCGGCGCGGTACATCCGGTCGGTGTCGAGCGTGTCGCCCTGGGTGATCTCGAGCGTCTGCACGTCGCCCGCCCGGTACTCGTCCTTGGTCGCGGCGAGCTCGAAGGTCGTGCGTCGCCCCAGCTTGGCGCCGGCGACCCGGACGCGGCTCGAGCTCGACCGGTGCTTGAGCCGCTTGTCCTGCAACCACCGCGCCGCGAACGCCGTGTAGGCCTCGACGTCGCGGCGGTCGACGTCGACGCCGTACGCGTCCCAGCCGTACATGAGCGCCTGGTTGAGCGTCGTCCCGCGCCCGCACACCGGGTCGAGGACGCGCACGCGCGAGCCGAGGAAGCCGTCGAGCGGCAGCGCGGCCGCCGCGGTGAGGTTGAGCAGGAGCCGCGTGAGCTGCTCGTTCGTCTTGCCCACGTACTTGAGGATCGTCAGGAGGTCGTCGTCGTAGCGGTCGAGCCGCTGCAGGTCGACGGGCAGCAGCGCGCCGTCGTCCCGCAGCTCGAACAGCGCGAACAGCGAGGACAGGTTGGCGACCACGCGCAGGTCGTCGGCCGCGAGGTCCGGCGCGTCGACGACGAGGTACGGGACACCGCCGATCGTGCGCTCGACGGGCCCACCACGCGCTCCGACGCGGCCGTCGAGGAGCAGCTCGTCGAGGGCGAGCAGCTCGTTGCGCACGAGACGCGCGGCCTGCTGCGAGTAGACCCGGTTCGCCGAGGGCTGGACGAGGATCGCGTACTGCGGCATGGGTGGTGACGCCCCCGGGGGTCGGCTCTGCGGCCCGGCCGACGCCGGGCCCACGGCGCACGCTACCCGAGCACGGTGCGCGGCCCGCGGCGCGGACCTGCGACCATGGGCGCATGCCTCGCGCCGCCCTCGACAAGGACCCCCGCGACGTCGCCGCCATGTTCGACGCGGTCGCGCACCGGTACGACCTCACGAACGACGTCATCTCCCTCGGGCAGGACCGGGCGTGGCGCAGGGCCACGCTCGCCGCGCTCGGCGCCGAGCGCGGCGAGACGGTGCTCGACCTCGCCGCCGGCACGGGGACGTCGAGCGAGCCGCTCGCCGACGCGGGTGTGCACGTCGTGCCGTGCGACCTGTCGACGGGCATGCTGCGCGTCGGCCGGCGCCGCCGCCCCGACCTGCCGTTCGTGGCGGGTGACGCGCTGCACCTGCCGTTCGCCGACGAGTCCTTCGACGCCGTGACGATGTCGTTCGGCCTGCGCAACGTCTCCGACGTCGACGCGGCGCTGCGCGAGCTGCTGCGCGTCACGCGCCCGGGGGGGCGCATGGTCGTGTGCGAGTTCTCCCGGCCGACGTTCGCGCCGTTCCGCACGGTCTACACGAACTACCTCATGCGCGCCCTGCCGCCCGTGGCGCGCGCGGTGTCCAAGGAGCCGGACGCCTACGTGTACCTCGCCGAGTCCATCCGCAGCTGGCCCGACCAGCGCGAGCTCGGCCTCCTGGTGCGGGACGCCGGGTGGGACAAGGTGGCCTTCCGCAACCTCTCCGGCGGGATCGTCGCCCTGCACCGCGCGACCCGTCCCTGACCCCGCCGGGCGGGCGACCGTGCGGTGCACCACCCCCGTCGGGGGGCCTCGCGGGGCGGGGGCAGGATGAGCACGGCGCGTCCCGCGGTGCGCGGACGTACGGCGTCGCGAGGTGGTCGGCGGCGCTGGTGGCCGTGCGTCCCCGGGACGTTCGGCCCGGGCCGCGGCTGAGGTAAGCCAAGCCTTCGCAGACAGGCTCCGAGGCGCTGGTTACACTCGCCGGGGTTGCACGTGAACAACGTCACAAGTGGGGTGGCA
Organism: Cellulomonas dongxiuzhuiae; assembly: GCF_018623035.1. Classification (NCBI taxonomy): domain Bacteria; kingdom Bacillati; phylum Actinomycetota; class Actinomycetes; order Micrococcales; family Cellulomonadaceae; genus Cellulomonas; species Cellulomonas dongxiuzhuiae. The sequence goes on along the minus strand of NZ_CP076023.1, from coordinate 3,000,972 downwards.
CGGTGGTCGGAGCGGTCGATGACGCGGACGTCATCGTCGTCGGCGCCGGTCCGGCAGGGTCCTCCGCCGCCTACCACTGCGCGGCCGCGGGGCTCGACGTCCTCCTGCTGGAGAAGGCGACGTTCCCGCGCGACAAGATCTGCGGCGACGGCCTGACCCCGCGTGCGGTCGCCGAGCTGGTGCGCATGGGTGTGCCGATCCGCGAGCAGGACGGCTGGATCCGCAACGCGGGCCTGCGCGTCATCGGCGGCGGCCACCGGATCGAGCTGCCGTGGCCCGAGCTGTCGAGCTACCCGTCCTACGGCCTGGCCCGCGCACGCACGTCCTTCGACCAGACGCTCGCCGAGCACGCCCGCGCCGCGGGCGCCAAGCTCCTCGAGGGCACGTCGGTCACGGCGCCCGTGCGTGACGAGCGCACCGGCCGCGTCGTCGGTGTGCGGGCGCGGCCCGTCGCGGCCGACGGTCGGCGCACCGTGGACGCGGGTGCCGAGGTCGAGTACCGCGCACCCGTCGTCATCGCCGCCGACGGCGTCTCCGCGCGGCTCGCGACCGCCGTCGGACGCGTGAAGCGCGACGACCGCCCGATGGGCGTCGCGGTCCGCACGTACTTCCGCACCCCGCGCCACGACGACCCGTGGATGGAGTCGCACCTCGAGCTGTGGGACGGTGCGCCCGGGGCCTCGAACCTCATGCCCGGGTACGGCTGGATCTTCTCGCTCGGCGACGGCACCGCGAACGTCGGCCTGGGCTCGGTGAGCTCCACCGCCGCGGCGACCAAGGTCGACTACAAGGACCTCTTCTCCCGCTGGATGGCCAACGCGCCGCGCGAGTGGGAGTTCACGCCCGACAACCAGGTCGCGCCCGTGCGCGGTGCGGCGCTCCCGATGGGCTTCAACCGCGGCCCGCTGTACGCCGACGGCCTCCTGCTCGCGGGCGACTCCGCGGGCATGATCAGCCCCTTCAACGGCGAGGGCATCGCCTACGGGCTGCAGGCCGGTAGGGTCGCGGCGGACGCGATCGCGCAGGGTCTGGCGCGCGGTTCGGCCGCCGGCCGGGAACGGGCGCTCGCGACGTACCAGCAGCGCATGAAGGACGACCTCGGCGGGTACTACACGCTCGGCCGGGTGTTCGTGCGCCTCATCGAGCACCCCCAGGTCATGCACCTGTGCACGCGCTACGGGCTGCCGCGCCCGCTGCTCATGAAGTTCGTGCTCAAGCTGCTGTCCGACTCCTACGAACCTCGCGGCGGCGACGTGGTCGACCGCGTCATCTCCGCGCTCGCCCGGCTGGCGCCGGATGCCTGAGGCAGCGAGCATGACCAACGCGACGCAGGGCCGGCCCGGCCGGACGTCTTCGACGAGGAGGACCGCTCGATGAGCAACCCGTACGTCCCGCTCCTGGTGATGATCGGGATCGCGGCCGTCCTCGCCCTCGGTGGGGTCGGCGCGAGCGCGATCCTCGGACCCAAGCGGTACAACCGCGCGAAGCTCGAGGCCTACGAGTGCGGCATCGAGCCCACGCCCCACGCCATCGGCGGCGGGCGCTTCCCGATCAAGTACTACCTGGTCGCGATGACCTTCATCATCTTCGACATCGAGGTCGTCTTCCTCTACCCCTGGGCCGTCGGATTCGCGGAGCTCGCGACGTTCGGCCTCGTGGCGATGATGGCGTTCCTGCTGATCATCACGGTGCCGTTCGTCTACGAGTGGAAGCGCGGCGGCCTGGAGTGGGACTGACCGTGCACGGACCCGCACGACCGGGCCCCACCGCTGCCACGACGCGCAGCCGACCGACTTCGAGGAGGAGCTGACATGGGCATCGAGGAAGCGCCCTCGGGCTTCCTGCTGACGACGGTCGAGGACCTCGTCGGCTACTTCCGCAAGGCCTCGCTGTGGCCCGTCACGTTCGGGCTCGCGTGCTGCGCGATCGAGATGATGGCGGCCGGCACGAGCCGGTTCGACATCTCCCGCTTCGGCATGGAGGTCTTCCGCGCGTCGCCGCGCCAGTCCGACCTCATGATCGTGGCCGGCCGCGTGAGCCAGAAGATGGCGCCCGTCGTCCGCCAGGTCTACGACCAGATGGCCGGCCCCAAGTGGGTGCTGTCGATGGGCGTGTGCGCGTCGTCCGGCGGCATGTTCAACAACTACGCGATCGTGCAGGGGGTCGACCACATCGTCCCCGTGGACATCTACCTGCCCGGCTGCCCGCCGCGCCCCGAGATGCTGCTGCACGCGATCCTCGCGCTCCACCAGCAGATCCAGGACCAGCCGCTGGGCGTCAACCGCCAGGAGGCCGCGCGCAAGGCGCAGGAGGCCGCGATGGCCGCGACCCCCACGTCGCACATGACGGGACTGCTGCGATGAGCGACGAGGGCACGCAGCCCGAGCAGGACGCGACGCCGGGCGAGGGCACGGACCCCACGACGGGCACCAAGCCCGCCGCGGTGTCGACGCCGCCCGAGGACGCGACGTCCCCCGCGGCCGACCGGCCGACCGAGGGCACCAAGCCCACCGCCGAGAAGGCGGACGCGTCGGCCGCGGTCAAGCCGGGCGAGCCCGCACCGGCCGGGACGCAGCGCACGAGCGCGGCAGCCCTCGAGGCGGGGTCCCAGAACCTCCCGGCGGGTCCCGACCCGACGGGCCCGCGCACGCCCCTCGACATCGTCGACGTCCGCACCGGCATGTTCGGTGTGGCCGGCACGGGCGACACCTCGGGCTTCGGCGGTCTCGTGCGGACCGTCGCGATGCCCGGCCCCAGCGAGCGTCCGTACGGCGGCTGGTTCGACGAGGTCGTCGACGTCCTCACCGAGGTCCTCGACGAGTCCGGCACCGGCTTCGCGCACGCGGTCGAGGCCGTCGTGGTCGACCGCGGCGAGCTCACGCTGGAGGTCGCGCGCGAGCACCTCGTCGAGGTCGTCCAGGCGCTGCGCGACGACCCCGACCTGCGCTTCGAGCTCTCGCTCGGGGTCTCCGGGGTCCACTTCCCGCACGACGCCGGACGCGAGCTGCACGCGGTGTACCACGTGGTGTCGGTGACCCACGGCCGCCGCCTGCGGCTCGAGGTCGCGGCACCCGAGGGCGACCCCCACATCCCCTCGACCGTGGCGGTCTACCCCGCCAACGACTGGCACGAGCGCGAGACCTGGGACTTCTTCGGGATCGTGTTCGACGGCCACCCCGGCCTGGCGCGCATCGAGATGCCCGACGACTGGCCGGGCCACCCGCAGCGCAAGGACTACCCCCTCGGCGGGATCCCGGTCGAGTACAAGGGCGCGACCATCCCGCCCCCGGACCAGCGGAGGTCGTACAGCTGATGACCGCTCCCACCTCACAGACCCCCCACGCGACCCGCCACGTCCCGCTGGACGAGACGCAGGGCGTGCCCTCGTTCGAGGCCTCGGGCGGCGACTGGTCCGACATCGCCGAGGAGGCCGCTCGCCTCGGCGAGGAGCGCATCGTCGTCAACATGGGCCCGCAGCACCCGTCGACGCACGGCGTGCTGCGCCTCATGCTCGAGATCGACGGCGAGACCGTCACCGAGGCCCGGGCTGGCATCGGCTACCTCCACACGGGCATCGAGAAGAACATGGAGTACCGCACCTGGACCCAGGGCGTGACGTTCTGCACCCGCATGGACTACGTCGCCCCGCTGTTCCAGGAGGCGGCCTACTGCCTCGCGGTGGAGAAGCTCCTCGGCATCACCGACGACGTGCCCGAGCGCGCCTCGGTCATCCGCGTGCTGATGATGGAGCTCAACCGCATCTCCTCGCACCTGGTCTTCCTGGCGACGGGCGGCAACGAGCTCGGCGCGACGACGATCATGATCCTGGGCTTCACGGCCCGCGAGGAGATCCTCAAGGTCTTCGAGCTGATCTCCGGCCTGCGCATGAACCACGCGTACATCCGCCCGGGCGGGGTCGCGCAGGACGTGCCCCCGGGCGCCATCGACTCGGTGCGCGAGGCCATGACCACGGTCCGCGGCTACTTCCGCCAGCTCGAGGACCTCATGCTGGCCAACCCCATCCTGCAGGCGCGCATGAAGGACGTCGGGGCGCTCAGCCTCGCGGCCTGCATGTCGCTGGGCGTCACGGGTCCGCTGCTGCGCGCGACCGGCCTGCCGTACGACGTGCGCAAGACCGACCCGTACTGCGGGTACGAGACGTACGACTTCGACGTCCCGACGCAGGACGCGGCCGACTCGTGGGCGCGCCTGCTGGTGCGCATCGAGGAGTGCTACCAGTCGATGCGGATCGTCGAGCAGTGCCTCGAGCGGCTCGCGAAGCCGGGGCCCGTGATGGTCGCCGACAAGAAGATCGCGTGGCCCGCGCAGCTCGCCATCGGGACCGACGGCATGGGCAACTCGCTGGACCACATCAAGGAGATCATGGGTACCTCCATGGAGGCCCTGATCCACCACTTCAAGCTGGTCACCGAGGGCTTCCGCGTGCCGGCGGGCCAGGTCTTCCAGACCGTCGAGCACCCGCGCGGCGAGCTGGGCGTCCACCTGGTCTCCGACGGCGGCACCAAGCCGTACCGGGCGCACTTCCGCGACCCGTCGTTCAACAACCTGCAGGCCGTCTCGATGATGTGCGAGGGCGGGCAGATCGCCGACGTCGTCGTCGCCGTCGCGTCGATCGACCCGGTGCTGGGAGGGGTGGACCGCTGATGTCCGTCGAGCACGCGGGCGCCCCGGCGCCCCACGACCACGGCCGGACCCCGGGGGAGCGGCACGCCACGGGCTTCGACGACGCGACGCGCGCCCGCCTGACGGCCGACGCGCAGGAGATCATCGCGCGGTACCCGCAGGCGCGTTCGGCGCTGCTGCCGATGCTGCACCTGGTGCAGGCGGAGGACGGCTACGTCAGCCCGCGCGGCATCGCGTTCTGCGCCGCGACGCTGGGCATCTCGACCGCCGAGGTCTCCGCGGTCGCGACCTTCTACACGCAGTACAAGCGGCACCCCAACGGCACCTACACGGTGGGCGTGTGCACCAACACGCTGTGCGCGGTCATGGGCGGTGACGCGATCTGGGAGGAGCTCAGCGCGCACCTCGGGATCGGGCACGACGAGACGACCGGCGACGGCGCGATCACGCTCGAGCGCATCGAGTGCAACGCGGCCTGCGACTACGCGCCCGTCGTGATGGTCAACTGGGAGTTCTTCGACAACCAGACGCCGGCCTCGGCCGTGGACGTCGTCGACCGGCTCGTCGAGGGTGCGCCCGTCGCGCCGACGCGCGGGGCGTCGTCGGTCTGCACGTTCAAGGAGATGAGCCGCGTCCTGGCGGGCTTCCCCGACGGCCGCGCCGACGAGGGCGTGGGTGCCGGTCCGGCGACCGTGCGCGGCACCGAGCTGGCGCGCGAGCGCGGCTGGACGGCACCGTCGTTCGACGCCGACGAGCGCGTGGCCACGAGCGGCGCGAGCCACGGCGAGCCGGAGGCCGGCGAGGCGCAGTCCAGCGCCGACCGGGCCCCGACGACGCCGGCCGACGTCTCGCCCGCCGGCGAGCAGCGCAAGCAGAAGTCCGACGACGCGAAGGAGTCGTGATGACGACCCTGACCCCCGTGCTGTCCGCGCACTGGGACGCGGACCGGTCGTGGAAGCTCGACCGGTACGAGGCCGACGGCGGCTACCGCGGTCTGCGCCGCGCGCTGGGCATGGCGCCGGCCGACGTCGTGACGGCGGTGAAGGACTCCGGGCTGCGCGGCCGCGGCGGGGCGGGCTTCCCGACGGGCATGAAGTGGGGCTTCCTGCCCGCGCCCGACGGTGGGCCCCGCTACCTCGTCGTCAACGCCGACGAGTCGGAGCCGGGCACCTGCAAGGACATCCCGCTGATGCTGGCGAGCCCGCAGGACCTCATCGAGGGCGTGATCATCACGTCCTACGCGATCGGCTGCCACCACGCGTTCATCTACGTGCGGGGCGAGGTCCTGCACGTCTACCGCCGGCTGCTCGAGGCCGTCCGTGAGGCGCGCGAGGCCGGTTACCTGGGCACCGACATCCTCGGGTCGGGCTTCGACCTCGAGATCACCGTGCACGCCGGTGCCGGCGCCTACATCTGCGGCGAGGAGACGGCGCTGCTCGACTCCCTCGAGGGCCTGCGCGGCCAGCCGCGCCTGAAGCCGCCGTTCCCCGCCGTGGCAGGTCTGTACGCGCGGCCGACCGTCGTCAACAACGTCGAGTCCGTCGCGTCGGTGCCCGGCATCCTCGTCGGCGGCGCCGACTGGTTCACCTCGATGGGCACCGAGCGCTCCGCCGGTCACGGCCTGTTCTCGCTGTCGGGCCACGTCACGCGGCCCGGCCAGTACGAGGCCCCGCTGGGCATCACGCTGCGCGAGCTGCTCGACATGGCGGGCGGTGTGCGCGAGGGGCACGAGCTGAAGTTCTGGACGCCCGGGGGCTCCTCGACGCCGATCTTCACCGCGGAGCACCTCGACGTGCCCCTCGACTACGAGTCCGTCGGCAAGGCCGGCTCCATGCTGGGCACGCGCGCGCTGCAGATCTTCGACGAGACGACGTCGGTCGTGAAGGCCGTGTCGCGCTGGATCCAGTTCTACAAGCACGAGTCCTGCGGCAAGTGCACGCCCTGCCGCGAGGGCACGTTCTGGCTGGAGCAGATCATGTCGCGGCTCGAGGCCGGTCAGGGCACGCCCTCCGACATCGACCTGCTGCTCGACCTGTGCGACAACATCCTCGGCCGCGCCTTCTGCGCGCTCGGCGACGGTGCGACGAGTCCCGTCACCAGCGCCATCCAGTACTTCCGGGAGGAGTTCGAGGCGGGCACGCACACGCCGGCCGACGTCCTGTTCCCGCCCGAGCGCAGCTCGCTCTTCGACTACACGCCGCGTCGCAGCACGCAGCTGGCGGGGGTGCACGCATGACCACCACGACCCCGAGGCCCACCGACACGACACCGCTGGTGCCGGCCGCGCCGCCCACCGTGGCGCCCGAGCCGGCGGCGACGGTGACGTTCACCGTCGACGGCATCGAGACGACCGTGCCGAAGGGCACGCTCGTCATCCGTGCCGCCGAGCAGCTCGGCATCCAGATCCCGCGCTTCTGCGACCACCCGCTGCTCGCGCCCGCCGGTGCCTGCCGCCAGTGCCTCGTCGAGGTGTGGGCGCCCGGGCGTGACGGCAACGTCGCCAAGATGCCCAAGCCGCAGGCGTCCTGCACCCTCGAGGCGACGCCCGGCATGCAGGTCAAGACGCAGCACACGTCGCCCGAGGCCGACAAGGCGCAGCACGGCGTCATGGAGCTGCTGCTCATCAACCACCCGCTCGACTGCCCGGTCTGCGACAAGGGCGGCGAGTGCCCCCTGCAGAACCAGGCGATGAGCAACGGGCGCGCCGCGACGCGGTTCGTCGACGTCAAGCGCACGTTCCCCAAGCCGATCGCGATCTCGACGCAGGTCCTGCTCGACCGTGAGCGGTGCATCCTGTGCCAGCGCTGCACGCGGTTCTCCGAGGAGATCGCGGGCGACGTGTGGATCGACCTGCAGAAGCGGGGCGCGGCGCAGCAGATCGGCACGTTCGACACCCGGGTGCTGGGCTTCGCGGGCGACGCGCCCGTGGGTGCGTCCACGCTCGACACGAGCGGCCGGCCGTTCGCGTCGTACTTCTCCGGCAACACCGTGCAGATCTGCCCGGTCGGCGCGCTGACGTCGGCGGCCTACCGGTTCCGCTCGCGGCCGTTCGACCTCGTGTCGGCGGCGTCGATCGCCGAGCACGACGCCAACGGGTCCGCGATCCGTGTCGACCACCGGCGCGGCGTGGTGCTGCGGCGCCTCGCGGGCGACGACCCGGCGGTCAACCAGGAGTGGATCACCGACAAGGACCGGTTCGCGTTCCACTGGCAGTCCGCCCCCGACCGCGTCACGACGCCGCTCGTGCGCCGGCCGCTGGCCGACGGCACGCGGGGCGAGCTCGAGCCGTGCTCGTGGACCGAGGCGCTGGACACGGCGGCCGCCGGGCTGCGGGGCGCGACCGTGGGCGTGCTGCCCGGCGGGCGGCTCACGCTCGAGGACGCCTACGCGTACTCCAAGCTCGCGCGCACCGTGCTCGGCACCAACGACGTCGACCACCGCGCGCGTCCGCACTCGGCGGAGGAGGAGACCTTCCTCGGTCACCACGTCGCGGGTCGCACGCTGCGGGTGACGTTCGGCGACCTGGTCGCCGCACCGGCCGTGCTGTGCGTCGGGTACGAGCCCGAGGAGGAGGGCGGCATCGCCTTCCTGCGCCTGCGCTCGTCGGTCGTCGCCGGTCGCACCCGGGTCTTCGCGGTCGCCGCCCTGGCGAGCCGCGGCATCGAGCGGCTCGACGGCACGCTCCTGGCCGCCGCACCGGGCACCGAGCCCGAGGTGCTCGACGCGATCACGACCGGCGCGGACGACGTGCTCGGCGCGACCGCCGACGCGCTCGGCGCCGAGGGCTCCGTCATCCTCGTCGGCGAGCGTGCCGCGACGGTGCCCGGTGCCCTGACCGCGGTGCTGCGACTCGCGGAGCGCACGGGGGCACGCGTCGCGTGGATCCCGCGGCGTGCCGGTGAGCGCGGTGCGATCGAGGCCGGCACGCTGCCGACGCTGCTGCCGGGCGGGCGTCCGGTCGCCGACCCGTCGGCGCGCGTCGACGTGGCCGCCGTCTGGGGCGTCGACGACCTGCCCACGACGCCGGGTCGCAGCGCGGACGAGATCCTCGCCGCCGCCGCGGCCGGTCGGCTCGGGGCGCTCGTCGTCGGTGGTGTGGACCCCGCCGACCACGCGGACCCGGTGCTCGCCCGGGCCGCGCTCGACGCCGTGCCCTTCCTCGTCTCGCTCGAGGTGCGGCGCAGCGAGGTCACCGACCGCGCGGACGTCGTGCTCCCCGTGGCGCCGCCGGTCGAGAAGGCCGGCACGTTCGTCACCTGGGAGGGGCGTCCGCGCCCGTTCGCGCAGGTGCTCACGACGACCCACCTGTCCGACTTCCGCGTGCTGGACCGGCTGGCCGACGCCATGGGGGCCGACCTCGGTCTGCTCACGCTGGCGGACGTGCACGCCGAGCTGGACCAGCTCGGCGGCTGGGACGGCGGCCGTGTCGAGCAGCCCGCGACGAGCCCGGCCGAACCGCCCGCGGTGCCCCCGGGTCACGCGGTGCTCGCGACATGGCACCAGCTGCTCGACGCCGGTCGCCTGCAGGACGGTGAGCCGTACCTGGCCGGCACTGCCAAGCAGCCGGTCGCGCGCGTCTCGCCGGTGACCGCGCAGGCGGCCGGTCTCGCCGACGGCGACGACGTGGCCGTCAGCACGGACCGCGGCACCGTCACGGCAGCCGTGCAGGTCACCGACATGGCCGACCACGTCGTGTGGCTCCCGACGAACCCCCGGGGTGCCGCGGTGCGCGACGTGCTCGGCGGGGTCGGCGGCACGGTCGTCCGGCTCGCTCCCGCGGGCCGCAGCGACGCCCCGGGCGTCACGGCGCACGCAGGCTCCGGGCTGACCGGGGACACCGCGGAGGCCGTCGCCGGCGTCCGCGTGGACGAGGAGGAGCGGGCATGAGCGGGCTGGCCACGGCGCTGGGTGCGCTGCCGAGCGCGGTCGGTGACGGGACGGTCGGCGCGGTCTCGGCGGACTTCAGCCAGGACGTGTTCTGGGTGTGGCTGCTCAAGGCCGTCGCGATCATCGTGTTCCTGCTGACCAGCGTCCTCATCGCCATCTGGTTCGAGCGGCGGGTCGTGGGACGCATGCAGCTGCGCCCCGGGCCCAACGTGCACGGGCCGCTCGGCCTGCTGCAGTCGCTCGCGGACGCCATGAAGCTCCTGGTCAAGGAGGACGTCACCGTCCGGGCGGCGGACAAGCTCGTCTACATCCTCGCGCCGATGATCGCGGTGCTGTGCTCGCTGCTGGTGTACGCGGTCATCCCGTTCGGGCCCGAGGTGAGCATCTTCGGGGTCGTCACGCCGCTGCAGCTCACCGACTTCTCGGTGGCCGTCCTGTACATCCTGGCGTGCGCGGCGGTCGGCGTGTACGGCATCGTCCTGGGCGGCTGGTCCTCCAACTCGACGTACCCGCTGCTCGGCGGTGTCCGCTCGACGGCGCAGGTCATCTCCTACGAGCTCGCGATGGGCCTGTCCCTGGTGAGCGTGTTCATCATGGCCGGGTCGATGTCGACGTCGCAGATCGTCAACTCCCAGACGCAGATGTGGTGGTTCCTGCCGCTGCTGCCCGCGTTCGTCATCTACGTCATCTCGATGGTCGGCGAGACCAACCGCCTGCCGTTCGACCTGCCCGAGGCCGAGGGCGAGCTCGTCGGCGGGTACACCACCGAGTACTCGTCGATGAAGTTCGCGTGGTTCTTCCTCGCCGAGTACATCAACATGCTCAACGTGTCGGCGGTCGCCACCACGCTGTTCTTCGGCGGCTGGCGCGCCCCGTGGCCGATCTCGGCCATCAACGACGGCATGTTCAACACCGGCTGGTGGCCCGTCCTGTGGTTCGTCGCCAAGGTCTGGCTGTTCATGTTCCTGTTCGTGTGGATCCGCGGCTCGGTGCTGCGCTTCCGCTACGACCAGTTCATGAAGATCGGCTGGAAGATCCTCATCCCGGCGGCCCTCGTCTGGGTCGTGTGCGTGACGCTCGTGCAGGCCGCGCGCCAGCTGTGGGACGTCGACCTGCGCACGCTGCTGTTCGGGCTCGCGGGCGTCGTCGTGGTGGGCCTCGTGCTCTCCTTCCTGGTGCCGGAGAAGAAGCCCGAGCCGGCGCCCGAGCCCACGGAGCCGCAGGACTTCGACCCCTTCGCCGACGGCTACCCGGTGCCGCCGCTGCCGGGGCAGGTCCTGCCCCCGTCCCCCCGCGCGCAGCGCCGCCTCGCGGCGACCGCCGCCGACGACCCGTCCGAACCCGAGACCCCGCTGGAGGTGCGCGGTGGCTGAGCAGCGCAAGAAGAGGCCCGCGCCCGGCGCGTCCGCGCCCGGTGGCCAGGTGCAGCCCACGCCGCGCACGGGCGGGGCCGTCGACCGCCCGTCGTCCGAGTACGAGTCGCTCATCGAGAAGCGCTCGGGCCTGAGCGAGCTGCTCGCGCCCGTGGCCGGCTTCGGCGTGACGTTCGCGAACATGTTCAAGCCCACGGTGACGGAGCAGTACCCGCGCGAGCAGGTGCCCACCAAGCCGCGCTACCACGGCCGGCACCAGCTCAACCGCTACGCCGACGGCCTCGAGAAGTGCATCGGCTGCGAGCTGTGCGCGTGGGCGTGCCCCGCGGACGCGATCTACGTCGAGGGCGGCGACAACACCCCGGACGCGCAGTTCTCGCCGGGGGAGCGGTACGGCCGCGTCTACCAGATCAACTACCTGCGCTGCATCTTCTGCGGCCTGTGCATCGAGGCGTGCCCCACGCGCGCCCTGACGATGACCAACGAGTACGAGCTCGCCGGTCCGACGCGCCCCGGGATGATCTGGGAGAAGCAGGACCTGCTCGCGCCGCTGCGCTCGGGCCAGCTCGCCGCGCCGCACCCGATGGTCGAGGGGACGTCCGACACGGACTACTACCGCGGCGAGGTCACCGGGGTCACGGACGACCAGGTCGCCTGGGTCACGGAGCACCGGCCGGACGACCCGACGCTGCCCGAGAACGCCGCGAAGGGCGCCACGGTCCCCGACCTCGGCGAGACGCGTCTCGCGCAGCGCGCGATCACGGCGGGCGCGCACCGCCAGGGGGGTGCCAGGTGAACCCGCTGCTCACCGCGCTGCCGGCTGCCGCCGGCGCGCTGACGGACTCCGGCCAGACGAGCACCGCCGAGGCCGTGCTGTTCTGGGTCCTCGCGCCGCTCATGGTGCTCGCGGCGCTGGGCCTGCTCCTGGCACGCAAGGCCGTGCACGCGGCGCTGGCGGTCATCTTCATCATGATCTCGCTCGCGTTCATGTACGTCGCCCAGGGGGCCGAGTTCCTCGGCGTCGTGCAGGTCGTCGTCTACACCGGCGCCGTGATGATGCTCTTCCTGTTCGTCCTCATGCTCGTCGGCGTCGACCGCTCGGACTCGCTCGTGGAGACCATCCGCGGGCAGCGCTGGATCGGCGTGCTCGCGGGCCTCGGGCTGGGTGTCGTGCTCGCCGGCGTCGTCGGACGAGCCACGTACGACCCGCCGGTCGGGCTCGCGGCGGCGAACGCGCCGTCGAACCCCGAGGCCGTCGCGCACCTGCTCTTCGCCGACCACGTGCTGGCCATGGAGGCTGTCGGCGCCCTGCTGGTCGTCGCCGCGCTCGGTGCCCTGGTGCTCACCCACCGCGGTCGCCTGGTGCCGAAGGTGGGCCAGCGCGAGCGCGCCGAGCGCCGCCTGCGCGACGGCGTGCACCCGGTCTCGCTGCCTGCGCCCGGCGTCTACGCCCGGCACAACGCCATGGACGTCCCGGCGCTGCTGCCGGACGGCACCCCGCTCGAGAGCTCCGTGCCGCGCGTGCTGCGCGTGCGCGGGCAGGAGGCGGACGCGCGCGAGTACGCGGCGCGCATCGACCGTGTCCTCGCGGGCGGCTGGGCGATCGGCGCGGGCACGTTCACGTCCGACGACGAGTACGTCGGGGGCCCGGAGGGCACCGTCGCCGGTGGGGTCGTCGTGCACGACCCCGTCGCCGGGCCGGACGGCCCCGCGGACCGGCCGACCGACGCCCCGACCCACGACGAGGAGGACGGCCGGTGAGCCTCACCCACTACCTGGTGCTGGCCGCGATCCTGTTCGCGATCGGCGCGACCACGGTGCTGCTGCGGCGCAACGCGATCATCGTGTTCATGGGCGTCGAGCTCATGCTCAACTCGACCAACCTGCTGCTCGTGACGTTCGCGCGCCTGCACGGCAACCTCTCCGGCCAGGTGCTCGCGTTCTTCGTCATGGTCGTCGCGGCGGCCGAGGTGGTCGTCGGTCTGGCGATCATCGTCTCCATCTTCCGGACCAGGCGCTCGGCGTCGGTCGACGACGTCAACCTGCTGAAGAGCTGAGGGGCAGCACGTGCACACCCTGATCTCCCTGACCGCGCCTGCCGTGCTGCCGGCGGTCGACCCGGTCGTCGCTGCCCCCGAGTGGAGCGGCGGGCAGGCGGCCGTCTGGCTCGTCGCGCTGCCGCTGCTGTCCGCCGCGGTGCTCCTGCTGCTCGGCCGCCGTGCCGACCGGTGGGGCCACTGGCTCGGCGTCCTCGCCTCGGCCGGCGCCTTCGTCGTCGGCGTCGTGCTGCTCCTGGCCGTGCTCGGCCAGCCCGCCGGCCAGCGCGTGCACGACGTGCACCTGGCCACGTGGCTGGACGCGGGTGCCCTGAGCATCGACGCCGGTCTGCGGGTGGACCCGCTGTCGCTGACGTTCGTCCTGCTCGTGACCTTCGTCGGCACCCTGATCCACGTGTACTCCGTGGCGTACATGGAGCACGACGCGGCGCGGCGCCGGTTCTTCGCCTACCTCAACCTCTTCGTCGCGGCCATGCTGCTGCTGGTCCTGGCGGACTCCTACGTGCTGCTGTTCGTCGGCTGGGAGGGCGTCGGCCTCGCGTCGTACCTGCTCATCGGCTTCTGGAACCACCACACGCCGTACGCGGTCGCCGCGAAGAAGGCGTTCGTGGCCAACCGCATCGGCGACGTCGGCCTCCTGATCGCGATGGGGCTGCTGTTCGCGACGTTCGGCAGCCTGGACTTCGCGACGGTCGAGGCGGGTGCCGCGTCCGGCGACGTCTCGCAGGGCACGCTCACCGCGATCGGCCTCATGCTCCTGCTCGCCGCGTGCGGCAAGTCGGCGCAGTTCCCGCTGCAGTCCTGGCTCGGTGACGCGATGGCGGGCCCGACGCCGGTGTCCGCGCTCATCCACGCCGCGACCATGGTCACCGCGGGCGTGTACCTCATCATCCGGTCGGGCGCCGTGTTCACGGCGGCGCCGACCGCCCAGCTCGTCGTCGCGATCGTCGGTGCGATCACCCTGCTGTTCGGGGCGATCGTCGGCTGCGCCAAGGACGACATCAAGAAGGCGCTGGCCGCCTCGACGATGTCGCAGATCGGGTACATGGTGCTGGCCGCCGGCCTCGGGCCCATCGGCTACGCGTTCGCGATCTTCCACCTGGTGACGCACGGCTTCTTCAAGGCCGGCATGTTCCTCGGTGCCGGCTCCGTCATGCACGGCATGGACGACCAGGTCGACATGCGGCGCTTCGGCGGCCTCGGCCGGTACATGAAGATCACGTACTTCACGTTCATGGCGGGCTGGCTCGCGATCCTCGGGATCCCGCCCTTCGCCGGGTTCTTCAGCAAGGACAAGATCATCGAGGCGGCGTTCGTGCCCGTCGACGGTCAGCCGTGGCGCGCGTGGGTCTTCGGCAGTGTCGCGCTCATCGGCGCGGGCATCACCGCCTTCTACATGTCCCGCCTGTTCTTCATGACGTTCGAGGGGCAGAAGCGCTGGAGCAGGAAGAAGGACGGTAGCGAGCAGCACCCGCACGAGTCCCCGGCGCTCATGACGTGGCCGATGATCGTGCTCGCGGTCGGGTCCGTCGGTCTGGGCTGGGTGCTCTCGAGCGTCGGCTTCGTGGAGTGGCTCGAGCCGTCCGTCGGGCACGCCGAGCACGGCGAGCCCGTGCTCGCGGTACCGGTCCTCATCGGGCTCACGCTCGTCGCCGTGGCGCTCGGGCTCGTCCTCGCGTGGCGCCACTACGCGGTCTCGACCGTGCCGGTGACGCCGCCCCTGGGCACCGCGGTCACCCGCGCCGCCCGCGCCGACCTCTACCAGGACGCCGTCAACGACGCGCTGCTCGTCGCACCCGGCCAGTACCTCACGCGGTCGCTGGTGTACGGCGACAAGGCCGTGGTCGACGGTGCGGTGACCGGGGTCGCCCGGGCGACGGTCGGCGTCGGTGACGTCGTCCGCCGCGTCCAGAACGGGTTCGCCCGCTCGTACGCCGCCGTCATGGTCGTCGGCGTCGTCGCGCTGGCGGTCGTCGTCCTCGCCGTGCGCGGCTGACCGAAGAGCCGACAGGAGATCTGAGAACTGATGTCGAACTTCCCCTGGCTCACCGCGCTGGTGGTGCTGCCGCTGCTCGGCGCCGCGGCCCTGTGGCTGCTGCCCGCCGGTGCCCGTGCGCGTGCGCGGACGGTCGCGCTCGGGTTCGCGCTCGCCGAGGTCCTGCTCGCGGTCGCGGCCTTCGCGGCCTTCGACACGGCCGACGCCGCGGCCCACCAGCTCGTCGAGACCGCGCCCTGGATCCCGGCGCTCGGGGTCTCGTGGGCGCTCGGCGTCGACGGTGTCGGTCTCGCGCTGATCGGCATGTCGGTGGTCCTGGTGCCGCTGGTGGTGCTGGCGGCGTGGCGCGAGCAGGGCTCCACGGACGGTCCCACCGACCGGTTGCGGCACTACCTGGCGCTCGTCCTGCTGCTCGAGGCGTTCATCGTCCTGGTGTTCGCGGCGCGCGACGTCTTCCTGTTCTACGTCGTCTTCGAGGCGATGCTCATCCCCGTCTACTTCATGATCGGCGCGTTCGGCGGTGCCCAGCGGCGCTACGCCGCCGTGAAGTTCCTGCTGTACTCGCTGGCCGGCGGGCTCGTCATGCTCGTGGGCGTCATCGCGCTGTACCTGCAGGGCCCGGGCGGTCCCGAGGGCTTCCTCGTGGAGAACCTCGTCGGCCTCGACCTCGACCCGACGGTCGAGAAGTGGCTGTTCCTGTCGTTCTTCCTGGCCTTCGCCATCAAGGCGCCGATGTTCCCCGTGCACACCTGGCTGCCCGACGCGGCGCAGCAGGCGCCGGCCGGGACGTCGACGCTGCTGGTCGGCGTGCTCGACAAGGTCGGCACGTTCGGGATGCTCACGCTGTGCCTGCCGCTGTTCCCGGCGGCGTCCCGCTGGGCCGCTCCCGTGATCATCGTGCTCGCGGTCGTGTCGATCCTGTACGGGGCGCTGCTGGCCATCGGCCAGAAGGACATGATGCGCCTGGTCGCCTACACGTCCGTGTCGCACTTCGGGTTCATCGTCCTGGGGATCTTCGCCTTCACGTCGACCTCGATCGCCGGCTCGTCGTTCTACATGGTCAACCACGGGCTCTCGACGGGTGCGCTGTTCCTGCTCGTCGGGTTCCTCGCCGCGCGGCGCGGCTCGCAGCAGATCGTCGACTTCGGCGGCCTGCAGAAGGTCGTGCCGGTGCTCGCCGGCCTGTTCCTCGTGGTCGGCCTGTCGGCCCTGTCCCTGCCGGGGCTCTCGACGTTCGTCAGCGAGTTCCTCGTCATCGTCGGCACCTTCGCGCGTCACCCGGCGGCAGCGGTCGTCGCGACGCTCGGCGTCGTGCTCGCCGCGATCTACGTCCTGTGGCTCTACCAGCGCGTGTTCACCGGACCCGTCCGGCCCGAGCTCGCGACCATGACCGACGTCGACGCGCGCGAGCGCTGGGTCGTCGGGCCGCTCATCGCGCTCATGCTGGTCCTCGGGTTCGTGCCCGGGCCGGCGCTCGACCTGGTCCGGCCGCCCGCGCAGGAGAGCGTCGGGCAGCTCGGCGTCGACGACGTGCAGCCCGCGACGACCACCGCCGGTACCGAAGGGAGTGACCAGTGAGCGGCTTCACCGCCCCCGAGATCGCGTGGGGGCCGATGGTCCCCGTGCTGGTCGTGCTGCTGGCGGCCGTCGTCGGCGTGCTGGTCGAGGCGTTCGTGCCCGCCGCGCGTCGCCGCACCGTGCAGCTCGTCCTGACCCTCGCGTCGCTCGCCGGCGCGCTGCTGGCGGTCGCCGCGCTGTGGTCGGGCGTCGAGCGGACGGGCGGCACCGACGTGCTGGGCGGCTCGCTGGTCGTCGACGGCCCGACGCTCGTGCTGCAGGCCACGATCGTGCTGCTCGCGCTGCTGTCGACGCTGATCTTCGCCGACCGCGTCGCGGGCGGTGAGGACGCGTTCGCGCCGTCCGCAGCCGCGGTCCCGGGCTCGGACTACGAGGAGCTCGCGCGGAGCAAGGGCCTGCGGCAGACCGAGGTCTTCCCGCTCCTGCTGTTCGCCACCGGCGGCATGATGATCTTCCCCGCGACGACCGACCTGCTGACGCTCTTCGTCGCGCTCGAGGTGCTCTCGCTCCCGCTGTACCTGCTGTCCGGCATGGGTCGGCGCCGACGCCTGCTGTCGCAGGAGGCGTCGATGAAGTACTTCCTGCTGGGCGCGTTCATCTCGGCGGTCATGCTGTTCGGCATCGGCCTGCTCTACGGCTACGCCGGCTCGCTGCGGTACGCCGACATCGCGGCGGCCACCGCGACGCCGAACGGGCTCGAGGGCCTGCTCGTCGTCGGTGCGCTGCTGCTGCTCGCCGGGCTGTTCTTCAAGGTCGGCGCGGTGCCGTTCCACATGTGGACGCCCGACGTCTACCAGGGCGCCCCGACGCCCGTGACAGCCTTCATGGCCGCCTGCACCAAGGTCGCGGCCTTCGGCGCCCTGCTGCGCGTCGTCTACGGCATGCTGCCGGGGATGGCCTGGGACCTCGAGGTCGTCCTGTGGGTCGTGGCGATCCTCACGATGGTCGTCGGGACGGTCGCGGCCCTCGTGCAGACCGACGTCAAGCGTCTGCTCGCGTACTCGTCGATCGCGCACGCCGGCTTCGTCCTGACGGGTGTCGTCGCGCTCGAGGACTCCGGCATCACGGCCGTGCTGTTCTACCTGCTGGCGTACGGCGCGGCCACGGTGGGCGCGTTCGGGCTCGTGTCGCTCGTGCGCGAGCAGGGCACCGGCGCCGACGGCGCCCCGGCCGTGCTCGGCGAGGCCACGCGCCTGCCGCAGTGGGCGGGGCTGGGACGCTCGCACCCGGTGGTGGCCGTCACGTTCACGCTCTTCCTGCTGTCGTTCGCCGGCATCCCGCTCACCGCGGGCTTCGTCGGCAAGTTCGCGGTGTTCTCCGCGGCGGTGGAGGGCGGGGCGTGGCAGCTGGCGCTGGTCGGCGTGCTCGCCTCGGCCGCGGCGGCGTTCTTCTACGTCCGCATCATCGTGCTCATGTTCTTCACGGAGAGCCACGACGGGACCGACGCGGACCACACCGAGGTCTCCTCGCTCGCGTCCGGCACCACCGCGCCGCCGGCCGGCGGCGCCGACCCGGTCCGTGTCCCGGTGGCGGTCGCGACGGCCGAGGCCGAGCGGACCACGCGCACGGTCGCGGTGGGTGGCGAGGGTCTGACGGTCGTCGCCGTCGCGGTGTGCGCGGCGATCACGGTCGTGCTCGGCGTCGCGCCGTCGCCCGTGCTCGACGCGATCGCGTCGGTGGCGGTCCTGCTGCCGTGAGCCGACGCGGACGGCGCCGACGGGGCGGACCGGGAGCGACCGGACATCACGCCCCCTCGGTTCCTTCCCGCGGCCGTGGTGCGGATAGGTTCGTGCTGTGACGACCGCCCTCGCCCTGCCCCTGCACGACGCCGCGCTCGCCGAGCGCCTCACGGGGCGCCTCCGGCTCGTCGAGGAGCTGCTGCGTGACGCGGTCTCGTACGCCGACCCGATCGCCCACGACGCGTCCCGGCACCTCGTCGACGCCGGCGGCAAGCGGCTGCGTCCGCTGCTGACGCTCCTGACGGCCGAGCTCGGCGACGGCAACCGGCGCGAGGTCGTCGACGCCGCGGCCGTCGTCGAGCTCACGCACCTCGCGACGCTCTACCACGACGACGTCATGGACTCCGCACCGCTGCGCCGCGGGGCACCCTCGGCGCACGAGGTGTGGGGCAACTCGGTGGCCATCCTCACCGGTGACCTGCTGTTCGCCCGCGCGTCGTCCATCGTCTCGGGCCTCGGCCCGGAGGCCGTGCGGATCCAGGCGCAGACGTTCGAGCGGCTGTGCCTCGGGCAGCTCCACGAGACGGTCGGGCCGCGGCCCGACGAGGACCCCGTCGAGCATTACCTCCAGGTGCTCGCGGACAAGACGGCGTCGCTCATCGCGACCTCCGCACGGTTCGGTGCGATGTTCGCCGGCTGCCGGCCGGACGAGGTGCGCACGGTCACGCAGTTCGGCGAGACCATCGGCGTCGCGTTCCAGCTCGCGGACGACGTCATCGACCTCACCTCCGACGGCACCGTCACCGGCAAGACCCCCGGCACCGACCTGCGCGAGGGCGTGCCGACGATGCCGGCGCTGCTGCTGCGCTCGCGTGCCGCGTCGGGGCCTGCCGGCTCGGCCGACCGGGAGGTCGTGGCGCTCCTGGACTCCGACCTGAGCGACGACGGCGACCTCGCGGTCGCCGTCGCAGCGCTGCGTGAGCACGAGGTCGTCGCCGTCACCCGCCGTCGCGCCGTCGAGCTGGCGCGCCAGGCCGTCACGGAGCTGGCGCCGCTGCCGCCCGGCGCCGTGAAGGACGCCCTGGTCGCGTTCGCCGACGCCCTCGTCGACCGCGCGTCGTGACGCGGTAGCGGCGATGGTTGCGGGCGTCCGGCTGCGGTACGGCGTCGCCACCGACCAGGCGGCGCGGGAGACCAACGAGGACACGGCGTCGGCGTCGGACGGGTTGTTCCTCGTCGCCGACGGCATGGGTGGGCACGAGGCCGGCGAGGTCGCGTCGCGCGTCGCCGTGGACGTCGTGGCCCGGCTCGCCGGGACGACCCCGACCATGGACGACGTCACGCGCGTCGTGCGCGAGGCCCACAGCGCCGTCCGGGAGCTGCCCGCGGAGGGGCAGCGGCGTCCCGGGACGACGCTCACGGGTGTCGTCGTCACCGAGCACGCGGGCGTGCCGTGCTGGCTCGTCCTCAACGTCGGCGACTCGCGCACGTACCGCATGGCGGGCGGCATGCTCGAGCAGGTCACGCAGGACCACTCGGAGGTGGCCGAGCTCGTCGAGCAGGGGCTGGTCGCGGTCGAGGACGCCGCGCGCCACCCTCGGCGGCACGTCGTGACGCGGGTGCTGGGCGGCGCCGCGTCCCGTGTGGACCCCGACCTGCGGATGTTCCCGGTCAGCCCCGGCGACCGCATGGTGATGTGCTCCGACGGCCTGACGGAGGCGCTGTCCGACGCGCGCGTCCAGGCGGTGCTGCGCACCGAGCGGCACCCGCGGGCCGCCGCCGACCGCCTCGTGCGCGAGGCGCTCGCCGCCGGTGCGCAGGACAACGTGACCGTCGTGGTCGTGGACGCGGTGGCCGTCACCCGGGAACCGGGCGCGGCCACGGGCGCCGACGTGGCACGATGACCGCGCACCCGACCCCGGAGGACCGCCCGTGAGCACCCGCGCCTCGGCCCCGCGCTGCGCATCGTGCGGCATGCCGCTCGCCCCCGACGCCGAGTCCTGCGCCGTCTGCGGGGCCCGGGTCCCGCTGATCGCGCGCCCCGCGACGGAGGACGACGACGTCCCGGGCGACGACGACGCCCCCCGTGCGGGCGGTCTGGCCGCGCGCCGGGCAGCCGCGGGCGGCACCGCGTCGCGGGAGAGCGTCGCATCCGCGGCCTCACCGCCTGCCGGTGGCACCGCGAGCGGTCTGCGCCCACCCTCGTCGCACCGCGCGGACGCCCCGCTCACGGGTTCTGCCCCGTCCCTGGGCCCCGCGCCGCTCCCCGGCGCTGCACCGCTCCCCGCACCGCCCGTGCCGACGCCGCCCGCCGCCTTCGACGCGGCCGCGGCCGCGCGTGACGTGCGGGCCTCGGCCCGACCGACGCGCCCCGCCCCGTCGCGCGCCGCGGACGTCCCGCCGCCCGTCGGGACGCGCGTGCTGGCGTACGCGATCGACGTCGTCGCCGCGGCGGCCGCGGCCGGCGTGGGGCTGCTCGTGGTCCGGCTCACCGACGGCGGGATGGTGCTGCTGCCCGCGCTGCTGGGCCTGCTGGTCGCCGTCGCGCAGGTGCTCGCGGAGGGCCTCGGTGGGGCGACGCTCGGGGCGCGCCTGATGGGCCTGCGGACCGTCGACGAGCGCACGGGCGGCGTCCCGGGCGTCTGGCGCGCGCTGCTCCGGCAGCTCGTGGTCGGTGCGGGGACCCTCGCCTGCCTCGTCGGCAACTGGGTCGTGGCAGCCTCGGCCGCGTGGGACTCCGGTCCGCGCCGTCGCGGGTGGCACGACAAGGCGTCGGGCACCACGGTGGTGCACGCGCACGCGTCGTCCGCACGTCCGGCCCGTCCCGCTGCGGCCGCCGGCCCGCAGGGCGCCGCGCGGCCGTGGACGCCCTCGGCGCCCTCGGGTCCCGCCGTCCCCACCGCCCCCGTCCCCGCCGCCCCTGCCCCCGACGCCTCCGTGGACGACTTCCTCTTCGCCCCCGCGCCGCCGGCCGTCCCGGTCCTGCCGCCGCCGGCGTCGGCGACGACGCCCGTGACGCCCCCGCTCGCCGACCTCGTCCCCGCGGCGCCCGCCGGGGCCACCCCGCGGCCCGCTGCCGGGCTGCCCGAGGTCGATCTGCTGCCCCCGCCCCCCGCTGCGGTCCCGGGGCAGGGCGGCGCGCGTCCGGCCGCCGGGCAGGCCGTGGCGCACGCGCTGGACGAGGACCTCGCGGAGCTCGAGCACACGCGCGTGCGGGACCCGGAGTCCCTGCGCCGCCGCACCGGCACCCTCGCGCTGCACTTCGACACCGGTGAGCGCGTGCGCGTCGTGGGTCGCGGCCTCGTGGGCCGTGGGCCACGGGCCGAGGACGGCCAGGACATCCTGCACGTGGTCGTGCTGAGCGATGCCGCGCGGTCGCTCTCGCGCGTGCACGCCGAGTTCGGCCCCGAGGCGGCGACGGCCGACGAGGACTCCGCCATCTGGGTGTGCGACCGCGGCTCCACCAACGGCACGGTCGTCATCGACCCTGCGGGCACGGCCCGCGTGCTGCCGGCGAACACCCGGGCCCTCGTCGGCGCCGGCTGGACCGTGCGCCTGGGCGACCGTGAGGCGCGCGTCGAGGCCGACTGACGGCCGCACGCGACGTCGTCAGGCGGCGGTCGGCGCGCGCGGCGAGGGCCGCCGCGAGTGCCGCAGCCCGTCCACCGTCAGCACGACGAGCGCGAGCCACACCAGCCCGAAGCCCCACCACCGGGCGGGGGGCATCTGCTCGCCCGCGACCAGCACGCCGATGGCCAGCTGCAGGACCGGTGCCAGGTACTGCAGCAGGCCCACGGTCGTCAGCGGCAGGCGCCGCGCGGCCGAGTTGAACAGCAGCAGCGGCACCGCCGTGAGGACGCCCGTGCCGACGAGCGCGAGGCCGTGCAGGTCGAGCGCGAACGTGCCGGCACCCGTGGCGTGGAGCCACACGAGGTAGAGCACGGCGACGGGCGCCAGGACCGTGGTCTCGGCGGCCAGTCCCGGCAGCGCGGTGACGCGCGGCCCGACGCGGCTCTTGATGAGCCCGTAGGTGCCGAAGCTGCCCGCCAGCACCAGGGCGATCCACGGCAGGCGCCCGTAGCCGACCGACAGCACGACGACCGCGGCGACGCCGCAGCCGACCGCGACCCACTGCACCGTGCGCAGGCGCTCCTTGAGCACGACCACCGCGAGCGCGATCGTGACGAGCGGGTTGATGAAGTACCCCAGCGCCGCGTCCACGACGTGGCCGGTGGTCACACCGTGGACGAACACGAGCCAGTTGACCGCGAGGAGCACGGCCGCGAGCGTGAGCCGCAGGAGCAGCGCGCGGTCCCGCAGGATCGTGACGAAGGGGCGCCACGTGCCGGTGACCTGCAGCAGGACCAGGCAGAACAGGAGCGACCACACGACGCGGTGCGCGATGATCTCGACCGGGTCGGAGGGGGTCAGCAGCGGGAAGTACAGGGGGAGGGCGCCCCACAGCGCGTAGGCGCCGACGCCGGCGGCGAGGCCGCCGCGGCGACCGGGGGCGGGTGCGTCCACGCGGCGACTCTAGGCGGGGTCCGCGTGCTGTCCACATCGTGGGCTGTCCGTATCGTGGAGTGGACGTCGAGCAGGTGCGTGCCCGCGTCCTAGACTTGGCAGGCACTGCTCTCGCACCGACGGCGGGGCGCGGCCGTGTGGCGCGACGTCACCTCCGTCCGGACGCCCCGTCGTGCGAGGGCTCCCCACAGCGGAAGGCAACCAGGTCCCGTGAGCACCCCGACCCTGCGCGTCGCGATCGTCGGCGCCGGTCCGGCCGGCATCTACGCGGCCGACATCCTGTCGAAGACCGACCTCGACGTCAGCATCGACCTGTTCGAGCGGCTCCCGGCACCGTTCGGCCTCGTGCGCTACGGCGTGGCCCCCGACCACCCGCGGATCAAGCAGATCATCGTCGCGCTGCACAAGGTGCTCGAGCGCGGTGACATCCGCCTGCTCGCGAACGTCGACTACGGGACCGACCTCAAGCTCGACGACCTGCGCACCTTCTACGACGCGGTCATCTTCTCCACGGGCTCGATCCGCGACGCGGACCTGCCG
The DNA here is from genome assembly GCF_018623035.1 of Cellulomonas dongxiuzhuiae. Taxonomy (NCBI): domain Bacteria; kingdom Bacillati; phylum Actinomycetota; class Actinomycetes; order Micrococcales; family Cellulomonadaceae; genus Cellulomonas; species Cellulomonas dongxiuzhuiae. The sequence goes on along the minus strand of NZ_CP076023.1, from coordinate 2,977,694 downwards.
ATCCCGGGCATCGACCTCGAGGGCTCCTACGGTGCCGCCGACTTCGTCTCCTGGTACGACGGGCACCCCGACGTGCCGCGCACGTGGCCCCTGGAGGCCACGCAGGTCGCCGTGCTGGGCGCGGGCAACGTCGCGCTCGACGTGGCCCGCATCCTGGCCAAGCACGCCGACGACCTGCTGCCCACCGAGCTCCCGCAGAACGTCTACGACATCCTCAAGGCGAACCCGGTCACCGACGTCCACGTCTTCGCGCGTCGTGGCCCGGCCCAGGCCAAGTTCTCGCCGCTGGAGCTGCGCGAGCTCGGCCACGTGCCGGACGTCGACACGGTCGTCTACCCCGAGGACTTCGAGTTCGACGAGGGCTCGATGGCCGCGATCCACTCGAGCAACCAGACCAAGCAGGTCGTCAAGACGCTCACGGACTGGACCCTCAAGGAGCCCGAGGACCTCACGGCCTCGCGCCGCATCCACCTGCACTTCCTGCACAAGCCGGTCGAGGTGCTCGGCGAGGACGGCCACGTCGTCGGCCTGCGCACCGAGCGCACGGCGCTCAACGGCGACGGCAACGTCACCGGCACCGGCCAGCTCCACGAGTGGCCCGTCCAGGCCGTCTACCGCGCGGTCGGGTACTTCGGCTCGCCGCTCGTGGACATCCCGTTCGACGACGTCGCCGGGGTCATCCCCAACCGCGAGGGCCGCGTCCTCGACGTCGACGGCGACCACCTGCCGGGCGTGTACGCGACCGGGTGGATCAAGCGCGGCCCGGTCGGGCTCATCGGCCACACCAAGTCGGACGCCTCGGAGACGATCCGTCACCTCGGCGAGGACGTCGCGGCGGCGGGGGAGGCGTTCTACACGGCGACCGAGCGCGACCCGCAGGCGGTGCTCGACTTCCTCGCGCAGCGGGGAGCGGACACCATCGAGTGGTCCGGCTGGGAGCTCCTCGACGCGTACGAGCGGTCCCTGGGCGAGCCCCACGGCCGGGAGCGCGTCAAGGTCGTCCCGCGCGAGCACATGGTCGCGGTCGCGCTGGGGCGCGAGGTCCCGCAGGACTGAGCACGTCGCACGCAGGCCCCCGGACGGTCCGCCCGTCCGGGGGCCTGCGTGCTGCGCCCACGCGCCGTCCGCACGGGAACGTCCGCGGGGCACCGGGCGTTCTGCCGGTAGGCATGTCACGCTCGACGTGGGACGTGGGGGAGGACGAGGAACGCACATGGGGCACCGGCACTACAACGGGCTGAAGACGGCGGCGCTGTTCGGCGCCCTGTGGGTGGTGCTGCTCGGGATCGGGTGGCTCGTCGGGGGCGCACGGTACCTGTGGCTCTTCGCCCTGCTGGGCGTGGCGATGACGGCGTACAGCTACTGGAACTCCGACAAGATCGCGATCCGCGCGATGCGCGCGCGGCCCGTCAGCGAGCTCGAGCAGCCGGTGATGTACCGGATCGTGCGTGAGCTGTCGACGGCGGCCCGCCAGCCCATGCCTCGGCTGTACGTGTCGCCGACGATGGCGCCGAACGCGTTCGCCACGGGGCGCAACCCGCAGCACGCCGCGGTCTGCTGCACCGACGGCATCCTGGCGATCCTCGACGAGCGCGAGCTGCGCGGCGTCCTGGGCCACGAGCTCATGCACGTCTACAACCGGGACATCCTCACGTCGTCGGTGGCCGCCGCGGTCGCGGGCATCATCACCTCGCTGGCGCACCTGGCGCTGTACCTCGGCGGCGGGGACCGACGCGACGGCGGCAACCCGCTCGCGGCCCTGCTGATGGTCTTCCTGGCGCCCCTCGCGGCGACGACGGTCCAGCTGGCGATCTCGCGCACGCGGGAGTTCGACGCCGACGAGGACGGCGCCCGGCTCACCGGGGACCCGCTGGCCCTCGCGTCGGCCCTGCGCAAGCTCGAGGCGGGCACGAACGCGCGCCCCCTGCCGCAGGACCGGGAGCTCGTCGACGTGTCGCACCTCATGATCGCGAACCCGTTCCGCGGCGCCGGGCTGGCGCGGATCTTCGCGACGCACCCCCCGATGCCCGAGCGCATCGCGCGCCTCGAGGCGATGGCGGGCGGCGGGATCACGCGGTACTGAGTCGCGCGCTCACGCGGCGGCGGGTGCCCACCGGAACGCCACGCGCACCAGGCCGTGGTCGCCGGAGCCGTCCGCGCGGTGGTCGGGCGCGCTCAGGTGGTCGTTGACGATCGTGAGGCCGTCGAACAGCCACACCCGGCGCCGGCTGTTGTCGTAGAGCTGCTCGCTGACCAGGACGTGGTCGAGCGACTCGCGCAGGTCCTCGTGCACGTGGGTGTAGTACACGTCGCGGGTGTCGCGGTACTCCTGGAGCGTCTGGGCGGTGTAGAGCCCGGCGTCGGTGCCGCCACGGGCGTCGCCGACGAGGTAGCGCGGCTGGCCCGTGAGGATGTTCACCGTGTTGCTGTGCTGGCCGTCGTTGACGTCGCCGAGCACGACCACGGGCGTGTCGCTGCCCTTCATGAGGTCGGTGAGGACGACCCGCAGCGCCGCCGCCTCCGCGGTCCGGCGGATCGTCGAGATCGCGGCGCCGAGCGCCTCGACGTGCGGGCTGAACGTGTCCGGGTCGTCGCGGTACCAGGCCTCGCGGTCGACCCGCGTCGGGACCTTGGACTTGAGGTGCACGACCGCGACCTCCACGGGCGGACGGTCCGCGCGCGGGGCCACCGCGAACCGCAGCACGGGGCGTGAGAACCGCCGGACGCGCACGTCGATCTCGGGTGCCTGCGGGTCGTGGGTGTCCGAGGCGTGCAGCCGGACGGCGGACGGGAAGTCCGCGACCCACTGCGGCGTGCCGTGCAGCAGCCCGCGCCGCACGAGCGCGGCGCACGTGATGCGTCCGCCCGTCGCCGTGTCCGCGACGACGTCGTAGTCGTCGTCGAGATCGGCGCGCTCCAGGGCCGCGACGAGCGCGTCGCGGTGCCACAGCTCCTGCAGGCCGACCACGTCGGCCCGCAGGTCGCGCAGCCGCTCGGCGAGCCACGCGGTCTTGCGGGCGTACTCACTCTCGGTCCACGGCGCCTGGCCCGGGTTCATGGGCCGGCCCGGCAGCTGCAGGTTGAACAGGTTGACGGTCGCGACGGTGAAGCGGTCCAGCGGCATGACGTCCCCCCGGGGTGCCGGCCCCGGCCGTCGTGGCCGGCACCATCGAGGAGCACGCGGACGTCGTGCGGGATACGTCCTACCGGTAGTTGACGAACTGCAGGGCGGCGTCGACGTCGGCGCCCTTGAGCAGTGCGATGACCGTCTGCAGGTCGTCCCGGCTCTTCGCGGTCACCCGCAGCTCGTCGCCCTGGATCTGCGTCTTGACGCCCTTGGGCCCCTCGTCGCGCACGATCTTCGCGAGCTTCTTGGCGATCTCGGTGCTCAGGCCCTCCTTGATGGCCCCGGACAGCCGGTACTCCTTGCCCGACGGCTGCGGCTCGTTCTCGCCCGTGTCGAGGGCCTTGAGGGAGATGCCGCGCTTGATGAGCTTGGTCTGGAAGACGTCGAGCACCGCGAGCACCCGCTCGGGGGAGTTCGCGACCATCAGGACGCTGTCTCCGCTCCAGGCGATGGACGCACCGACCCCCTTGAAGTCGTAGCGCTGCGTGATCTCCTTCGCGGCCTGGTTCAGCGCGTTGTCGACCTCCTGGCGGTCGACCTTGCTGACGACGTCGAACGACGACTCGCTCGCCATGCTGCTCCCTCCCTGCACCCGTGCGGGTGCGTCTGCGGTCCGGCGGAGGGGGGCCGTGCGGGACCGTGGCGCGCGGGGCGCGGGACGTGGTCCACGTGTCGCGACGCGGCGATGTGCACGAGCCCCCTCTCGGAGTTGCTATCCTTCCATCCGCACGCCGTTCGCGCGGACGCGCCGCCCCCGTCGTACGAGCTCTCGTACGCAGGGGACGACGCCGACGACGCGGCCGCGCGCCCCTTGGCGGGTTACCCGAGTGGCCAAAGGGGGCTGACTGTAAATCAGCTGGCAACGCCTACGGGGGTTCGAATCCCTCACCCGCCACGCACCGAAGGGGACGTCCTGCCGGACGTCCCCTTCGTCGTCCCCGGGGGCGGGGTCGCGGTGCCCGTGCGTCAGCAGGTCCAGGTGCCCTGGGTGAGCGACACCGTGGTGCCCTCGTCGCGCGTGTCGAAGATCCCGGCGTCCTCCTCGGACGCGAAGGACACCCCGACGCCCACCGGCTCGGCGTACCCGGTGAGCCCCGAGAGCTGCTCCTGCGCACCGCTCTGGCAGCCGGGGGACCAGGGCTCGACCTCGTAGCCCTCCTCGGCGAGGCGGCCGACCTCGGTGGCGAGCGCGGGGTCGTCGCCGTTCTCGGCGATGGCGGTCCACACGACGAAGAACTCGCCGTCGGCGTCCGCGGGCGTGATCGCCTCCGGCCACTCGGCGGTGGAGGGGTCGACGCCGTCGTCGCCGCTGCAGGCGGCGACGGTGAGCAGGGCGGCGACGGACAGGACGGCGGCGGCCGTGCGGACGCGACGGTGACGGGGGGTGCGCATGCGCCGGATCGTGGCACGCGAGGCGGCCGCCCGCGACGAACTGAAACGCTTCGGCAGGGTGCTCCAGGAGCCGTACCGGCGGGCCCGGCCGCGGGCTCGAGGGGGCTCTGCGGAGACGATTTCACGGGCACCCCGCTGCGCGTGTACTCTGGTCCGCGCTGCCCCGATAGCTCAGTCGGCAGAGCGTCTCCATGGTAAGGAGAAGGTCAAGGGTTCGATTCCCTTTCGGGGCTCTGTGGTGTGTCACGGGCCGGTCGTCCTCAGACGGTCGGCCCGGGACATGACCGCTGTGGCGGGATAGCTCAGGTGGTTAGAGCACACGGCTCATAATCGTGGTGTCGCGGGTTCGAATCCCGCTCCCGCTACCACGTCCGGCGAAGATCCGTCGCAGCAGCGCGCGTCGGCCGGCGCGCGCCAGGAGAAGAAACGCAGCCCCCGCGGGGCGCGAGAGGTGACACGAACATGGCCAGCAAGAGCGCGGACGTCCGCCCCAAGATCACTCTCGCCTGCACGGAGTGCAAGGAGCGGAACTACATCACCAAGAAGAACCGTCGGAACAACCCCGACCGGCTCGAGATGAAGAAGTACTGCCCGCGGGACAACAAGCACACGGTGCACCGCGAGACCCGCTGACGCGGGCCACGGCAGCCGACCGACCAGCTGACGTGCCGGTCGACACCACGTTCGCCGGGCGGGTCTACCCGCCCGGCGACACGTATGTGGTCTCCCGTGAGAAGCTCCGGGAGTTCGCCGAGGCGACGGGTGCCACGCACCCGGCCCACACGGACGTGGACGCAGCCCGTGCCCTGGGGCATCCCGACGTCGTCGCGCCGCCCACGTTCGCCGTGGTGGTCGCGCAGCGCGCCGAGGCGCAGTACGTCGAGGACCCCGCCGCGGGCGTCGACTTCAGCCGCGTCGTGCACGCCGACGAGCGGTTCAGGCACCACCGGCCCATCCGCGCCGGGGACCACCTGCGGACCACGCTGCACGTCGACGCCGTCACGCAGCGTGCGGGGCTGTCGATGATCACCACCCGGTGCGAGATCGCCGACGCGGCCGGGGAGCCCGTCGCGACCGTCGTCTCGACCCTCGCCGTGCGACCCGAGGACGACGCGTGACCGCGGGCACCCGGCCCGAGGCGGGCGACCTCGCGGTCGGCCAGGAGGTCGCCCGGCGCACCATCGCCGTCGACCGCGCGCGCCTCGTGCGGTACGCGGGCGCCTCCGGCGACTTCAACCCCATCCACTGGAACGAGCGGGTGGCCACGTCCGTCGGGCTGCCCGGTGTGATCGCGCACGGCATGTGGACGATGGGTGCGGCCGCCGCGGTGGTCGAGGACTGGGCGGGGGACCCCGGCGCCGTCGTCGACTACCGGACGCGCTTCACGCGTCCCGTGCCCGTCCCGGACCCCGGTGAGGCCTCCGTCGAGGTGGTCGCCACGGTCGGCGCGCTGGACGCCGACGCGGGCACGGTCCGGCTCGACCTCACGGTGAGCGTCGAGGGCGTGCGTGTCCTGGGCAAGGCACAGGCGGTCGTCCGCCTCGTCTGAGCCGCCGCCGCCGCGCGTCAGGCGCCCGGTGGGACCGGCCCGGTCGTCGTGCCGATGCGCAGCTGCACCGGCAGCACGCGCGGCTCCGGCGTGCGGCCCGCGAGCAGCTCCGCGACGGCCTCGCCGATGGCCGCGCCCTTCTCGGCGAGCGGCTGGGCGACGCTCGTCAGCACGTCGGGCGCCAGCCAGGGCAGATCCAGGCCGTCGAACCCGGCGACGGACACGTCCTGCGGCACCCGCAGCCCGAGCTCGCGCGCCGCCAGCACGACGCCCGACGCGAGCAGGTCCGACTGGCACACGATCGCGGTGGGCCGGTCGGGTCGCGACAGGAGCGCGCGCCCGGCGGCCGCACCGTTCTCGACGAGCGACGCGGGCGTCTCCCAGACGACCGTGGGCGTGACGCCCGCGTCGGTGACGCCCGCGAGCCGCCGCCGCGTGATCTCCCAGGAGATGCCGGCGAGGCGCACGGGGTCGGCGGCGCCCTCCGAGCGGTCCCGGTCGAACGGCATGGTCACGGTCGCGATGCGGGTGTGGCCGAGGCCGAGCACGTGCTGGGTGAGCTCGATCATCCCGCCGTGGTCGTCGATGCCCACGGCCGCGACGTCGGGCTGCGGCGTGCCCTCGACCAGGACGGTCGGCGTGCCTCGGCGGCGGAGCATCTCCAGGACGGGGTCGTCGGTGGTGCCGCCCCACATCTGCACGGCGACGTCCATGGCTGCCGACTCCAGCAGCGGGTCGACCGCCGGCTGCGACGGGTCGTCCGGTCCGGGGATCAGCAGCACGCCGAGGCCGAGCGGTCCGAGCGTGCCGGTCAGGCCGTCGAGGACCTGCACGGCGACCGGGTCGCGGAACGCACGCCGCAGCGCGTCGCCCATGATCACGCCGACGATCCCGGACCGTCCGCGACGCAGCTGACGTCCGAGGGGGTTGGGGCCCGCGTACCCGAGCGCGCGGGCGGCCGCCAGGACGCGTGAGCGCGTGGCGTCCGCGATGGGTCCCGAGCCGGAGAACGCGAGGGAGGCGGTCGAGACCGACACACCTGCGCTCGCGGCGACGTCGGCCAGGGTGGTGCGCTGCGCGGACAGGGCGGACCTCCGGGGCCGGCGAGGCGGTCAGGGGACGTTTGACGTCGCGGTCAGCGTACCCGCACCATGGAGGGGAACCCTCGAATCGATTCGAGGGTGAGGTGCGCCGCCACGGCGTGCCCCCGGACCTCGCGTCCGCACCCCCGGCCCCTGCCCACCCGGAGCCCCTCTGTGTCCCCGCACGCCCCGTCGGTCGTCTCCCGCGCGCGCCTCCTGCTCGTCGGGCTCTTCGCCCTCGCCGGCCTCGCCTTCGCGAGCTGGCTCGCGCGCATCCCCACCGTCCGCGACCTCCTGGACCTCAGCACGGCCGACCTCGGGCTGCTGCTGCTCGTCGGGTCGGTCGGCTCCCTGCTGACGGTCACCACGGCAGGCGCCCTGGTGCAGCGTCTGGGCAGCCGTCGCGTGCTGCTCGTCTCGACCCTCGTGCTCGCCACCGCGCTCGTGCTGCTCGGCGTCGGCCCGACCGTGGGTTCCCGTGCGCTGCTCGCCGCGGGCATCTTCCTCAACGGCGTCGCGGTCGCGCTCGGCAACGTCGCGATCAACGTCGAGTCGGCCCGCATCGAGCGTGCCCTGGGGCGCACCGTCATCCCGCAGTTCCACGCCGCCTTCTCGATCGGTGCGGTCGTCGGGTCGGGTGCGGGAGCCGTCGCCTCCGCGGCGGGCGTGCCCGTGGGCGTGCAGCTGCCGCTCACCGCGGTCGTCGTCGTGGTGTGGCGCCTGGCGTCGCTGCGGGGCGTGGTGCTGCCGGCACCCGTCGTGGCCGCGGCTGCGCGGGCGGCGGCCCCGCCCGTCGCGGCGCCCCCGGTCTCGCGCGCACGGCGCGGCGCACGACGCCTCGCGACGGCGCTCGACGCGTGGCGTGAGCCGCGCACGCTGCTCGTCGGCGTCGTCGTGCTGTCCGCCGCGTTCTCCGAGGGCGCCGCCAACAACTGGCTGTCGCTCGCGGTCGTCGACGGTTTCGCCCGCTCGGAGTCCGTCGGCGGCGCGGTGCTCGGCCTCTTCGTCGCCTCGATGACCGTCGTGCGCCTGCTCGGGACGCGGCTCATCGACCGGTACGGGCGTGTCGCCGTGCTGCGCGCGTCCGGTGGTGCGTCGGTCGTCGGCCTGCTGCTCTTCGGCTTCGCGCCGAGCCTCGCGCTCGCGTGCGCGGGCGTGGTCCTGTGGGGCGCCGGCGCCGCCCTCGCGGTGCCCGTCGGCATCGCCGCCGCGTCCGACGACCCCGTGCGGGCCGCAGGTCGCGTCGCGGTGGTCTCGGCGTTCGCGTCGGTCGCGTCGCTCGTCGCGCCGCCCGTGCTGGGGCTCGCCGCGCAGTCCGTCGGCGCGCGCCAGGCTCTCGTGCTCATCGTCGCCGCCATGGTCGCGAGCGTCGTGGTCGCCCCGGCCGTCGCCCCGCAGACGTCCGACGTGCCCGCGCCGGGAGGTGCGGGTCCTGCCACGCCCGGTGACGGGCCGCCCCGCCTCGGTGGCGACCCGGTCGCGTCCGCCGACCTCGACCACCTCGTCCGGGCCCGCCGCCACCTGCCGTCGGTCCGCGCGGTCCGGCTGCGCCGACGGCCACGGGCCGGTCGACCCGGCGCACGCGGAGGTGCACGATGAGCGGCGTGGCCGACGTCCGCCCCGCACCCGCGCCGCGCGACGTCCGGCTCGCGTCGGCGGCCGTGTTCGCCGTCTTCCTGCTCTCGGGGGTGAACTTCGCCTCCTGGGCCGCCCGGCTCCCGGCCGTGCGCGACGCGCTGAGCCTGACGCCCGAGCGGATGGGCGTCCTGCTGCTCATCGGCGCCGCCGGCTCGCTCGTCTCGCTGCCGCTGTCCGGGCTCGTGGTCGAGCGCTGGGGCGCGCGCCGCACCGTGCTCGGGTTCGCGTGCGTCAACGCGTCGGGGTTCGCGCTGGCCGCCCTCGGCGTCACCACGGGCCACGTCGTCCTCGTGGGCGTCGGGCTCGTGCTCGCGGGGGCCGGTGCCGGCGTCTGGGACGCGGCGATGAACATCGAGGGGGCGGTGGTCGAGCAGCGGCTGGGCCGGACCGTCATGCCGCGTTACCACGCGGGCTTCTCGCTCGGCACGATGGCAGCCGCCGGCGTCGCCGCGGGCGCGGCGGCGCTGCACGTGCCCGTCCAGGTGCACCTGCCCGTGGTCCTCGTCCTGTCGACGACCGCCGTCGTGGTGGCCGTGCGCGCGTTCCTCGCCGACCCGGCACCCCGCGGTGCCCACGCGATCGTCGACGGGGACGGCCCACGCGCCGCACGGCCTGCCGGCGGTGCGCGCGGTGCGCTCGGTGCGTGGCTCGAGCCGAGGACCCTGCTCCTGGGTCTCGTGGTGCTCGCCGCCGCGCTCACCGAGGGCGCCGCGAACGACTGGGTGAGCCTCGCGGTCGTCGACGGCTTCGGCACCGCGCACGCGACCGGAGCCGTCGCCTTCGGGCTGTTCGTCACGGCGATGACGGCGATGCGGATGTTCGGCACCGCGCTGCTCGACCGCTACGGCCGTGTCGCGGTGCTGCGGCTGTGCGTCGGGCTGGCCGGCGCCGGCCTGCTGGTCTTCGGTCTGGCGGACCAGCTGTGGCTCGCGCTCGTCGGCGTCGCCGCATGGGGTGCGGGCGCCGCGCTGGGCTTCCCCGTCGGGATGAGCGCGGCCGCCGACGACCCGCAGCGCGCCGCGCCGCGCGTCGCGGTCGTCTCGACGGTCGGCTACGCGGCCTTCCTCGCGGGCCCCCCGCTGCTCGGCCTGCTCGCGGAGCACGTCGGCTACCGGCACGCGCTGCTGGCCATCCTCGCGCCCGTCGTGCTCGGTCTGCTGGTCACCGGCGCGGCCCGGCCGCCCGCGGGCGCCGCGGTGCCGAGCGCCGCGGACCGTGCCGCGCCGCCCGCGGTCTAGCCTGGACGCGTGGAGCCCGACACCTGCGCCCTGCCCGGCCCGGCCCCCGCGTCGGCGCACCCGCCCGTCCCGACCTACCCCGGCACGCCCGCGCTCGCGGACCTGACGACGCTGCGCGTCGGCGGGCCCGTCGGGCGCTACGTCGAGACGACGTCCGAGGCGGAGCTCGTCGCGACCGTGCGTGCCGCGGACGAGGCCGGTGAGCCGCTGCTCGTCCTCGGCGGCGGCTCGAACGTCCTGGTCGCCGACGACGGCTTCCCCGGGGTCGTCGTGCGCGACGTGCGCGGCGGCGTCGAGGTGCCCGACGCGTCCGCGTGCGGCGGGATCACGCTCACGGTGCCCGCGGGCACCGTGTGGGACGACGTGGTCGCCTACGCGGTGGCGCACGAGCTCGTCGGCGTCGAGGCGCTGTCCGGCATCCCCGGGTCGACCGGCGCGACGCCCGTGCAGAACGTCGGGGCCTACGGCCAGGAGGTCGCGCAGACCGTCGCGCAGGTGCGCGTGTGGGACCGCGGCCGCGCACGGGTGCGCACGCTGCCGTTCGTGTCCCTCGGCTTCGGCTACCGCACGTCGGTCCTCAAGCGCTCGATGCGTCCCGACCCGGCCGACCCCGCCGCGCCCTGGGGCCCGACGCCCCGGTACGTCGTCCTGGACGTGACGTTCCAGGTCAGGGAGGGCTCGCTGTCGGCACCCGTGGCGTACCCGGAGCTCGCGCGGGCGCTCGACGTCGCCGTGGGGGAGCGCGCCCCGCTCGCCGACGTGCGGGCGGCGGTGCTCGCGCTGCGGGCGCGCAAGGGCATGGTGCTCGACCCTGCCGACCACGACACGTGGAGCGCGGGGTCGTTCTTCACCAACCCCGTCGTCGCGGCCGCGGACGCGGGCGCGCTGCCCGCCGACGCGCCCCGCTGGCCGCTGCCCGACGGCTCGGTCAAGACGAGCGCGGCGTGGCTCATCGACCACGCGGGCTTCGGCCGCGGGTTCGGCGCTCCCGGCCCGGCGACGCTCTCGACGAAGCACACGCTCGCGGTGACGAACCGTGGTGGGGCGCGCGCCGACGACCTCCTCGCGCTGGCCCGCGAGGTCCGCGACGGCGTCCGGGAGCGGTTCGGCGTGGTCCTGGAGCCCGAGCCCGTGCTGGTCGGCGTCACCCTCTGAGGCGGCCGCGCGCGGCCCCGGTGGGTCGCGCGCGCGGGAATCTAGCGATCCGCACGGATCGGGACAACCGCCGCAGGTCGGGCACCGGTGTCCGCCCTGCGGCCGACGTCCTGCCCCCCGTGGGGCCGCCAGGGTGGAGGTGCGCCGACGGCCGGGTCGCAGGGGCACCGGCGGGCGCGATCCAGGGGGATCACCATGACGAAAGCACAGTTCCGCCGTGCCCTCGCCGTGACGACCGTCGCGGCCTGTCTGGCCACGACCGTCACGGCGTTCACGGCGACGGGCGCGACCGCGCACGGCAGGCCGGGCGCCGGCCACGACCGCACGAGCCGCGCGGAGGCCGCGCGCGTCGACCGGGTGCCGACGCCCGACCCGGGCTGGTACGACTGCTCGTCCATCTTCCTGCCGGGCAGCGAGTGCGGCACCGTCGAGCTCCCGCTCGACTACGACCAGCCGCGCAAGGGCACCACCGAGGTGGCGCTGCTGCGGGTCCGGGCCACGGACCCTGCCCAGCGGATCGGGTCGCTGTTCGTCAACCCGGGCGGGCCGGGGGGCTCCGGCGTGGACATGGCGGCCTTCGCACCGTACTTCCTGTCGCCCGAGGTGCTGGCGAAGTTCGATGTCGTCGGCCTCGACCCGCGCGGCACCAACTACTCGTCGAACGTGCGGTGCTTCCGCGACGTCGGCGAGCAGGACGCCGCGCTGTCCGGCATGTACGTGCCGTTCCCGCAGGGGCAGGAGCAGACCGCGGCGTTCGTCGACTCGGCCTGGAAGCTCGGCAAGGCGTGCTCGACGACGGGCGCGCCGCTGAGCGCGTCCATGTCGACCGCCCAGGTCGCGCGTGACATGGACGTCGTGCGGCGGGCCGTCGGCGACGAGAGGCTGACGTTCCTGGGCTTCTCGTACGGCAGCTACCTGGGCCAGGTGTACGCCAACATGTTCCCCGACCGTGTGCGTGCGGTCACGATCGACGGGGTCCTCGACCCGCTCGCATGGGCGGGTACCCGCGGCACCGCGAACATCCCGGTGACCGAGCGCCTCGCGTCCGGGACCGCTGCCTGGCGCGCCACGCAGGAGATCCTCGACCGTTGTGAGCAGGCCGGGCCCGACCTGTGCCGCACGGCCGGGATCGGTGAGCCGCGGGCCGTGTGGGACGGCGTGGCCGCAGGTCTGCGCGCCACACCGGTCGAGCTGCGCGACCCGGAGACCGACGAGCTGATCGTGACGGTCGACTGGCCGGTGTTCGTCAGCACCGTGCTCGGGACGCTGTACGCGCCGGACGCGTACCTCAGCGTCGACGCGCTCACGTGGGCGATCCACTGGCTGCTCCAGCCGGAGACGCCGGAGAACGCCGAGATCCGCGCCGAGGCGCTGGCGTCCCTGGTGGGCTACGAGCGCGCACAGCAGCTGGTCGCCGCGGAGCACGCCGCCACCCGCACGGAGCGGGCGTCCGAGCTCGGGTTCGCGTTCCCGTACTACAACGGCACCGAGGCGTTCTCGGCGGTGCTCTGCACCGACTCCGTGAACCCCCGGCGGCCGGAGGACTGGATCGCGGCCTCCGCCCGGCAGGACGCGCTCGCGCCGGGCTTCGGGCCGTTGTGGACGTGGGGTTCGGCGCAGTGCGCGAGCAAGGCGTGGACCGCGCGCGACGAGGACGCGTGGACAAGCCGGTTCGACGCCCGCACCTCCTCGCCGGTGCTCGTCGTCGGCAACCTGTGGGACCCGGCGACCGCCTACGAGGGTGCCGTCGCGGCCGCGAACGTGCTCCCGAACAGCCGCCTGCTGTCGTCGGACAGCTGGGGGCACACGGCGTACGGCACGTCCGCGTGCGCCACCGACGCCATCGACCGCTACCTCGTCGGCGTCGAGCTGCCGGCCGAGGGCACGCGGTGCACGGGCGACGTGCAGCCGTTCGTCGACCAGCCGATGTCCCGCGGCGCCCAGCCGCGCGCCCTGCCGCCGGTGGTGCCGCCGGTGCCGGGTGCGGAGCCGCGCACGTCGTGACGTCGTGAGCGACGCATGAGGGTGGGGGCCCGGCCACGACGGCCGGGCCCCCGTCCCGCGCCGTCAGGCGGCCGCGGGCTCCGTCGCGAGCCACGCGTCCACACCGGCGAGCAGCCGGGCCCGGGCGCCCGGGGACGCGGCGCTCGCGGTGATGGACGCCCGGGCGAGGTCGGCCAGCTCCGCGTCCGTGAACCCGTGGTGGTCACGGGCGATGCGGTACTGGTCGACGAGGCGGGAGCGGAACAGCAGCGGGTCGTCCGCGCCGAGCGCCACGCGTGCGCCCGCGTCGACCAGGGTGCGCAGCGGCACGTCGCCCGGGGCGGCGTACACGCCCAGCGACACGTTGGAGGCGGGGCAGACCTCGAGGGGGACGTCGTCCTCGAGGACGCGTGCCAGGACCCGGGGGTCCTCGGCGCTGCGCACGCCGTGCCCGAGCCGGTCGGGCCGCAGGTGCTCGAGCACCTCCTCGACGTGCGCGGGCCCCAGCAGCTCGCCGCCGTGCGGGACGGACAGCAGGCCCGCGCGGTGGGCGATCGCGAACGCACCCGCGAAGTCGGCGGTCGAGCCGCGCCGCTCGTCGTTGGACAGCCCGAACCCGACGACCTGCCCCGGGCCGTCGCCCGCGTGCTTCGCGGCGAGCCTCGCCAGAGTGCGCGCGTCCAGCGGGTGCCGCATGCGGGACGCGGCCACGACGACGCCGATCTCGACGCCCGTCGCCGCCTGCGCGGCACGTGCCTCGTCGAGCACGATCTCCAGCGCCGGCGTCAGGCCCCCGACGAACGGCGCGTACGACGTCGGGTCGACCTGGATCTCGAGGCGGCCCGACCCCTCGGCGGCGTCGTCCGCGGCCGCCTCCGCCACGAGCCGGCGCATGTCCGCCTCCGAGCGCACGCACGCGCGCGCCGCGTCGTACATGCGCTGGAACCGGAACCACCCGCGCTCACCCGCGGGGACCATCAGCGGGTCGTCGTCGAGCAGGACCTGGGGGAGCCGGATGCCGTGGCGCTCCGCGAGCTCGGCAAGCGTCCCGACGCGCATCGAACCGGTGAAGTGCAGGTGCAGGTGCGCCTTGGGGAGCAGGTTCAGGTCACGCATCGCTGCCAGTCTGCCAGGCCGGCGTCACCGGTCGCGCGGCGGTGCGTCGCGGGCGCGGCGTCACGCCTGCGCGTCCACCAGCCGGTAGCCGACCCCGCGGATCGTGTCGAAGTGCTCCGCACCGAGCTTGCGTCGCAGGTACCGGACGTACACGTCCACGACGTTGGAGCCGGGGTCGAAGTCGTAGCCCCACACCTCGGAGAGCAGGCGCTCGCGCGTCAGCACGTCCCCGGGGTGACGCATGAACGTCTCCGCGAGCGCGAACTCGCGCGCGGACAGGTCGACCTCGGTGTCGTCGACACGCATGCGCCGCGTGCGCAGGTCGAGCTGCAGCCGGCCGTGCGCGAGCACGTTGCCGCGGGCCGTCGCGGCGGGCTGGCTGCGCAGCCGCAGCCGGACCCGCGCCAGCAGCTCCTCGAACCGGAAGGGCTTGGCCATGTAGTCGTCGGCGCCCGACTCCAGGCCCGTGACGGTGTCGGTCACGGACGACCGCGCGGTGAGCACGATGACCGGCAGCTCGTACCCCTCGGCGCGCAGGAAGCGCAGCACGTCGAAGCCGTCCATGTCGCCCAGGCCCAGGTCGAGCACGAGCAGGTCGACCCCACCGGCCTCGACGTGCTCGAGGGCGGCTTCACCGGTCAGCACGGCGGTCGCCTCGTACCCGTGGGCGCGCAGGCCCTTGGCGACGAAGGCGGCGATGCGCTCCTCGTCCTCGGCGATCAGGATGTGGGTCATCTGTGGGGCTCCACGAGATCGAACGACTCGGCCTCGCCGTCGACGAGGCCGACGGCAGGCAGGTCGAGGACGAACCCGACGCCGGGACCGGCGCCGGGAGGGGGGTGCTCGAGGAACACGCGTCCCCCGTGGGCGGCGGCGATGGCCGCGACGATCGGCAGGCCCAGGCCGGCGCCGTGCTGCACGCGGTCGGCCTGGCCCCGGTGGAAGCGCTCGAAGATCCGGTCCTCCTCCTCACGGGGGACGCCCGGTCCTTCGTCCCGGACCCAGACCAGCAGGCGGCCGTTCGCGACCTCGCTGCCGAGGCGCACGAGGGCACCGGGTGCGGAGAAGCGCACGGCGTTCGCGAGCAGCTGCAGCCACGCCTGCGTGACGCGCTGCGCGTCGAGGTCGACGACGACGTCGGCGCGCGACACGACGACGAACCGACGCTCGCCCAGGCCCCGGGCCTTCTCCAGCACATCGTCCGTCAGGCGTCCGACGTCGACCGGCGCCCGACGCACGAAGTCGGGCCGGTCCACGGTGGCCAGGGTCACGAGGTCGTCGACGAGGCGCTGCATGCGGTCGAGCTCGTCGAGCGCGAGCGACTGCGTCGCGCGCACGTCGGTCTCGTCGCCCGGGTCGAGCAGCTCGAGGTGGCCGCGCACGATCGTCAGGGGGGTCCGCAGCTCGTGCCCGACGTCGTCCAGCAGCTCACGCTGCGAGCCGAACGCGCGCTCGAGACGCTCGAGCATCGAGTTGACCGATGCGGCCAGGTCGGCGAGGTCGTCATTGCCGGTCACCTCGATCCGCTCGGACAGGTCCGACTCGGTGACGCGGCGCACGGTGTCGCGCAGCACCCGCACGGGTCGCAGCATGCGGCCCACGACGAACCACGCGACGAGCGACGTGACGACCAGCGCGGCTGCCCCGACCGCGGAGTACGTCAGGAAGATGCGCCACACGCCCGCGTTCTGCGCGGTGCGGTCGGACGCGACCACGAACATGCCCGCGACGTCGGGGTCCGCCGCGAGCCGTACGGGCACCGCGACGAGCCGGTACTCGGTGACGGACGTGCGCACGGTGCGGGGGAAGCCGGCGAGCGCGTCGTCCGCGGGCAGCGCGCGGAGCCACGCCATGAGCTCCTCGTCGGTGTCGAGGCGGACGGCGCGCGTCTCGTCGGCCGGCCGCACGAAGAACGTCCCGTCGAGGGTCGAGAGCACACCCTCGTGCTCACCCGGCACGCGCGCCTCCACGGCCTTGAGCAGCAGCCGCTCGACGGACGACCAGGGGACGCGTGAGCCGTCGGGCTGCGCCTCGCCCTCGACCTGCGCGGTGCGCAGCGCGCTGACGGCGCGCGTCAACGAGTCGTCGATGCGGGCGTCCGTCGCGCGCAGCTGCAGCGCGAGGCCCGTGACGCCGGAGATCGTCATGGCGGCCGCGGTCAGCGCGACGACCGCGGTCATGAGCCGACCGCGGACGGTGACCCGTGACGCAGGCCGGCGGGCGGCCTCGGGGGGCACGACGAGGGCGTGCCCCGTCGTCGGCCCGCTCCGCATGGGGGACAGTATGGTCGCGCGTCCACCGCGGCAGTAGGCCCGTCCGAGCGCCGGTCGGGAGCCGCCCACGGGTCATGCGCCCGGCAGGATCCCCCGCGCGATCGCGACGGTCACGGCGTGCGTGCGGTCGTCGACCCCGAGCTTGGCGAACGCCCGCAGCAGGTGCGTCTTGACCGTGGCCTCCGTGATGAACAGCTCACGCCCGATCCCCACAGCCCGAGGACCACCGCGAAGATCAGCGCCGCGCCGAACTGCGCGGCGGGTGGACCCCGGCGTCAGCCGTGGGCGTCAGGCGCCCGGGACCGCCTCCGCCAGCAGCGACTGGATGCGGCCCACGCCCTCGGCCAGGTCGTCGTCGCCCAGGGCGTACGACAGCCGCAGGTAGCCGCTGGGCCCGAACGCCTCGCCGGGCACGACCGCGACCTCGACCTCGTCGAGGATCAGTGACGCGAGCTCCGCCGAGGTCCTGGGCGTGACGCCCCGGATGGTGCGCCCGAGGACGCCCTCCACGGACGGGTACGCGTAGAACGCGCCCTGCGGCGCGGGGCAGCGCACGCCGTCGATCTGCTCGAGCATGCCGACCATCGTGCGGCGGCGGCGGTCGAACGCCGCGCGCATCGTCTCGACGGCGGACAGGTCGCCCGTCAGCGCGGCCACGGCCGCGCGCTGCGAGACGTTGGCGACGTTGGACGACAGGTGCGACTGCAGGTTGGTCGCGGCCTTGATGACGTCCGTCGGGCCGATCATCCAGCCGACGCGCCACCCGGTCATCGCGTAGGTCTTCGCGACGCCGTTGAGCACGATCGTGGTGTCGGCGAGTTCCGGGACGACCCGCACGATCGGCGTGAACACGGCGTCGTCGTACGTCAGGTGCTCGTAGATCTCGTCGGTGACGACCCAGATGCCGTGCTCCAGCGCCCAGCGGCCGATCTCCTCGGTCTGCTCGGGGGAGTACACCGCGCCCGTCGGGTTGGACGGCGAGTTGAACAGCAGCGCCTTGGTGCGCGGCGTGCGCGCGGCCTCGAGCTGCTCGACGGTGACCAGGTAGCCCTGGTCCACGCCCGCGAACACCTCGACGGGCTCGGCGCCCGTCAGGCGGATCGCCTCGGGGTAGGTCGTCCAGTACGGCGCGGGCAGCAGGACCTCGTCGCCCGGGTCCAGGATCGCGGCGAACGCCTGGAAGACGGCCTGCTTGCCCCCGTTGGTCACCAGCACGTCCGCGGGCCGCACCTCGTAGCCCGAGTCGCGCAGCGTCTTGGCGGCGATCGCCTCGCGCAGCACCGGCAGG
Source organism: Cellulomonas dongxiuzhuiae (assembly GCF_018623035.1). NCBI lineage: Bacteria > Bacillati > Actinomycetota > Actinomycetes > Micrococcales > Cellulomonadaceae > Cellulomonas > Cellulomonas dongxiuzhuiae. Next base: position 2,959,853 of record NZ_CP076023.1, on the reverse strand, counting down.
CCGGCCGCGGGGGAGTAGCGGTGGTTGACCGGGTCCTGCGCGGCGCGCACCGCGGCCTCCACGATGTAGTCCGGCGTCGGGAAGTCGGGCTCGCCGGCCCCGAACCCGATCACGGGACGGCCGGCCGCCTTGAGCGCCTTCGCCTTCGCGTCGACCGCGAGGGTCGCGGACTCCGCGATCGCGGCGACCCGGGCGGAGACCCGGGCGCGGGTGGACGTCGTCGTCGGTGCGCTGTGGTCGGTCACGCGGACATCCTCGCAGAGGCTCCAGGGTCCGCGGCCACGGGATATCACGACGTGGTACGAGGCCCCGCGCGCGAGCGGTTCGACCGTACGGCCTCGCGTCGCGTACAGTGGTCCACCGGCGGTTGACGTCCGCCATGATGAAGCACGCCTTCAGGTCGAGCCCGAGATGTTCGGGCAGGTCGGGCGGTGGTCGCGGAGTCGTGGTGACCCGGCCGTCGTAGGGCAGTGGCGCAATTGGTAGCGCAGCGGTCTCCAAAACCGCAGGTTGCAGGTTCGAGTCCTGTCTGCCCTGCGCACGCGACCGGCTCGGCCTCGGGACTCCCGAGGTCCGGGTCGGTGTCGTGAGCAGGACCGCCGGTCGGTCCGGCGCGTCGCGTCGGCCAGTCCGTCCGTCCTCGACAGCGGCACCCGTCCCGGGCGCTGCACCGACGACCAGACAGGGGCCAGACGTGAGCGATACCGCTGCCGCCGCGGCGTCCGACGCCGAGGGCTCGGCTGCCAGCAGGAGCGAGCACACGCCGCGTCGCGGCGAGGAGAAGCGCGGGCTGTTCGCGCGCATCGCGCTCTTCGTCCGTCAGGTCGTCGCCGAGCTCAAGAAGGTCGTCCGGCCCACCCGCCAGGAGCTGGTCACGTACACCAGCGTCGTGCTCGTGTTCGTCACCGTCGTCATGCTGTTCGTGACGCTGATCGACCTGGGCATCGGGAAGCTGACGTTCTGGGTCTTCGGGTGACGTCCGCCGGCTGACGCCGACGCCTCACCCCACCCGCGCGGCTCACGGCCGCGCACGCACCGGCCACGCGCCGGTCCACAACGGAGAAAGCAGGTTGCACGTGTCGCAGGAGTCGCAGGAGCCCACGTCGGGCGCCGAGGCCGAGCTCGCGGACGCCCTCGCGTCCGTCGAGGCCGTCGAGGCGAGCGCGGGTGACGAGCTCGCCGACACGGTCGATGGCGACGCCGCCGCCGTTGCCACCGAGGACGACGCCGAGGACGACGTCGCCGCCGCGGAGGACGCCGCCGAGGAGGACACCGCGGCCGAGGACGTCGCCGCCGAGGACACCGCTGCCGAGGACGTCGCCGCCGAGGACACCGCGGCGGGGGACGACGAGATCGACCCCGACGAGGACCCGGTCGCCGCGTTCAAGGCCCAGCTGCGCCGCATGCCCGGCGACTGGTTCGTCATCCACTCCTACGCGGGGTACGAGAACCGCGTGAAGGCGAACCTCGAGTCGCGCACGCAGAGCCTCAACATGGAGGACTACATCCACCAGGTGGAGGTCCCCATGGAGGAGGTCGTCGAGATCAAGAACGCGCAGCGCAAGGTCGTCAAGCGCGTGCGGATCCCCGGCTACGTCCTCGTCCGCATGGACCTGACCGACGAGTCGTGGGGCGCCGTGCGCCACACGCCGGGCGTCACCGGGTTCGTCGGCCACACGCACCAGCCCGTGCCGCTCACGCTCGACGAGGTCTTCTCGATGCTGGCCCCCGCGATCGAGGCGAAGTCCCCGGCGCAGCAGGCCGCCAAGGCGTCGAGCAAGCCGGTCGAGGTCGACTTCACGGTCGGCGAGTCGGTCACCGTCACCGACGGCGGGCCGTTCGACACGCTGCCGGCGACGATCTCCGAGATCAACCCCGAGAACCAGAAGCTCAAGGTCCTCGTCTCGCTCTTCGGCCGGGAGACCCCGGTCGAGCTGTCCTTCAGCCAGGTCTCCAAGATCTGACCTGCTGATCCCCGCCCCGCGGGGTACTGCAACCGGGTCATCGCCCACGGCGTCGGCCCACGACACGAACGGAAGGCATCATGCCCCCCAAGAAGAAGGTCACCGGGCTGATCAAGCTCCAGATCAACGCCGGTGCCGCGACCCCCGCGCCGCCGATCGGCCCCGCGCTGGGCCAGCACGGCGTCAACATCATGGAGTTCTGCAAGGCGTACAACGCGGCGACCGAGTCGCAGCGCGGCAACGTCATCCCCGTCGAGATCACGGTGTACGAGGACCGCTCGTTCACCTTCATCACGAAGACGCCGCCGGCCGCCGAGCTCATCAAGAAGGCCGCGGGCGTGGCCAAGGGCTCGCCGACGCCGCACACCGTCAAGGTCGGCACGCTGTCGGCCGACCAGGTGCGCGAGATCGCCAGCACCAAGCTCGAGGACCTCAACGCGAACGACCTGGCCTCGGCCGAGAAGATCATCGCCGGCACCGCCCGGTCGATGGGCATCAAGGTCGAGGGCTGAGCGTCCGCTCCGTCCTGAAAGACGTGTCGGCGAGCGCGACCTGCGCTCGCCGACAGGTGGCAGGGCCCGTGTGCGGCCCGGATGACCACGACTGCTGACACAAGGAGACACAGGCAGATGCCCAAGCACAGCAAGGCGTACCGCGCCGCCGCCGAGAAGCTCGAGGCGGACCGGATCTACACGCCGCTCGAGGCCGTGCGCCTCGCCAAGGAGACCTCGACCACCAAGTACGACTCGACCGTCGAGGTCGCGTTCCGTCTCGGTGTCGACCCCCGCAAGGCCGACCAGATGGTCCGCGGCACCGTCAACCTGCCCCACGGCACCGGCAAGACGGCCCGCGTCATCGTGTTCGCGAACGGTGAGCGTGCCGAGCAGGCCCGCGCCGCCGGCGCCGACGAGGTCGGCGGCGACGACCTCATCGCCAAGGTCGCGGACGGCTGGACCGACTTCGACGCCGCCGTCGCGACGCCGGACCTCATGGGCAAGGTCGGTCGACTGGGCAAGGTGCTGGGCCCGCGCGGCCTCATGCCGAACCCGAAGACCGGCACCGTGACGATGGACGTGGCCAAGGCCGTGTCCGACATCAAGGGCGGCAAGATCGAGTTCCGTGTCGACCGGCACGCGAACCTGCACTTCATCATCGGCAAGGCCTCCTTCTCGGAGACCCAGCTGGTGGAGAACTACGCCGCCGCGCTGGACGAGATCCTGCGTCTGAAGCCGGCGTCGTCGAAGGGTCGCTACATCGCCAAGGCGACGCTGTCGACCACGAACGGCCCCGGCATCCCGCTGGACCAGAGCAAGACCCGCAACCTCACGGAGGACGAGGCCGCCTGACGGTCGCCTCCACCACCGCGACGACGGCCCGGCACCCGCGAGGGTGCCGGGCCGTCGTGCGTCCCGGGCCGTCGCCGGTGCGTCCCGCGCCCGCAGGCGCGACAGGGCCCGGTCCCCCCTGCGGACCGGGCCCTGCGCACCGCCACGGACGTGCCGTGACGGTCAGCCCCTCACCAGGGCAGCCATTCGGTCACGCACGTGCCGTCCGCGCTCTCGCAGACCAGCCGCACCGGCCCCTCGGGGCGGGCGGCGAGGCGGAAGTACCCCACCTCGTCGGTGTCGACACCCGCGACGTCGCCGTCGGGGCGGCGCAGCACGACGCGACCGGGCCGCGCCGGGATGAGCTGGCCCTCGATCACGCCGTCGGACACCTCGACCTCGACCCCGACGCCCTCACCCTCGAACACGAGGGTGCGCGACGGCTGGCCGCTGCGGTCACGGACGCCCGCCGGCTCGTCCGCGGTGCACGAGTCGTGGACGAGGGAGAGCAGCAGCAGGTCCGTCGCCAGCTCGTCGCGCAGGGCGAGCATGCCGCGGTGGGCGTGGAACGCCGTCGACGCCGCGGCGGTGACCCGGCGCAGCACGTCCTCCTCCGCGACCGCCTGGACGAGGTCCGCGGCGAGCGCGTCGTCGTCCTCCCACGCGTTCGCGGGGCGTGGCTGCGGGAGGCTCACGTCATCCGAGTGCCAGGACATCGTGGCCTCCTTCGCCGAGCACGGCGCCGGACGGCGTCGCGAGGTAGGTGCGGATGGCCTCCGTCTGACGGAGCCGGGCCAGTCCGCGCTGCCGGGTGGGACCGATGGACCCCACGGGGATGCCCAGCCGTGCGGACACCTCCTGGTAGCTGGGCGCCGGGTCCGTCGACAGCAGGAGCAGCAGGTCCCGCTGGTGCGCCGGCAGCTCGGCCAGCGCGGCCCGCAGCGCCGCGTGCCGCTCGCCGCGCAGCAGCTCGTCGTCGAGCTCGGCGTCGTCCTGGGCGTCGAGCCGCCCGGTCGTCGGGTCGACGGGGATCGACCGTCGCGCGAGGTTCGACATGCGGATGCACTCGTGCCGGGTCGCGGTGGAGATCCACCCCGGCAGCGCCTCCGGCTCGCGCAGGTCCCCCAGGTGCTCCAGGAGGTTGAGCCACACGGTCTGCGCGACGTCCTCCGCCTGCTGCGGGGTGAGCCGGAACTGCCGGACCCGGGACATCACGAGGTTGGTGTGCCGACGCACGATCTCCGACCACGACCCCTCGTCGCCCGTGAGCGCCCCCGCCACGAGCTGTGTCGCGGTGCGCTCGCCGTACGGTCTGCCCAGCTGTTCTCGGCTGCTCACGGCACGGCTCCTTCGCCTGTCGGGTTTATCCCGAAGGCCATCATGACGCTCGACGAGGCAGGTGCCCAGCACGTCAGGCTCCCGGGAGGATCTGCAGGGCCCGGCCGAAGCCTGCGACGGGCTTGCCGGCGGCGAGAAGAGCGTGGACGGCCTGCGGCCCGTCGACCCCGAGCTCGGTCATGGTGCGTGCGATCGCCCCGGCGACCTGGGGGGCGGCGAAGGACGTGCCCACCCACTGGGCGAAGGCGTTCGCGCCGAAGTCCTGCGGGTCGGAGCCGAACACCGGGTTCTGCCGGCCACGGACGAACGTGGACAGCACCCCCTCGCCGACGGCGGAGAAGTCGACCCAGGAGCCCCTGCTCGACCAGTCGGTCGGTCGCAGGTCGGCGGTCAGGCCCCCGACGGCGATGACGCGGCCGAACGCGGCCGGCCAGGTCGGGGTGTCGTCGCCGTAGTTCCCCGCGGACGACACCAGGACGCTCGGCCAGCCGCGCTCGTCCTCGATCTCGCGCACCACGTCGAGGGCGATGCCCAGCGCGAGGGACGGCTCGTCGAACAGCGTCTGCGTGCCGAGCGAGAGGTTGACGACGTGCGCGCCGTCGCGGACGGCACGGATCAGCGCACAGGCGACGTCGAGCTCGCTGCCCGCGCCGCCGGGGCCGACGGCCTTGTACAGGCGGATCTCGGCCGCAGGCGCCACCTGGGCCACGATGCCCGCGACGAACGTGCCGTGGCCGGCGTAGACGTCGAGGTAGCCGTCCCGCGGCTCGGCGTCGAGCGGGTCGATGTTGGACTGGTCGCCGTGGTCCGTGGGGTCGTCCACGGCCACGCGCGCCACGGTCCCGAGCCAGCCGTCGGTGCGCTGCTCGGCCGTCACGCCGGTGTCGATCACGGCGACGACGACGCCCTGGCCGTGTGGGGAGGTGGACGCCTCGTACTCGCGGAAGGACGCGACCTGCGGGGCGAACGCCCCCGACGTGGGTTTCATGATCGGTCCGCCGCCCAGCGGCGTCACGTAGGACGGTGAGACGGCGTGCCCCCGCGACCGCAGCGAGCTGACGAGGCCCGTCAGGCGGCGTGCGCGGCGAGGGTCGGTGGCCCGCAGGCGGACGATCCGGCCCTCGAGCTCCGGGTGGCCGAGGTCGACCTGCTCGAGCCCGGCCGCCTCCACCTCCGCGCGGACGTCCTGCCACGTCGACGGCGCGACCAGCAGCTCGCCGACCACCGGGAAGACGTCGGACCCGTGGCGGTTGCGCACGACGTCGAGCTCCCCACCACGGCTCGACCAGCCCTCCTGCAGGCGGCCCACGACAGCGTCCCGGCGTGCCAGGACGTCCGGTCCGCCCCCGCCGGGGGACAGGTCGGCGCGCAGGCGCTCGGCGTAGCCGACGACGGGACGTGGTGTGCCGCGCGGCGCGCTCTCGGCCCCGCGCCTCGGGGGCGAGCCTCCGGTCAGGCGCTGCTCGTACTCCGCGCCGAACGGCTGCCCGGCTCCGCGGTCCCGGAATCGTGTCACGTCAGTGCTCCTCGTCCTCGGTCGGTCTCACGCTGCAGAGTCGCCCCGGCGCCCACCTGATACATCGCGGACCCTAAGATCCGAGAGTGCAGCACGAGACACCGGCGGGGCCGTCCGACGGTGAGGTGCGCGCGGGCCTGCTGCAGGACGCGCGGGCGCTGCGGGACGCGCTCGACAAGGACCCCGCCGGTGCGCGGCCCGATGCCACGCGCGTCGTCGCCACCGCCCGGGCCCTGCGCGAGCCGGAGCCGCTCGCCTGGGGACTGCGTGCCCTGGCCGTGCTGCACCGGCACGACGGCGACCCGGCCGCGGCGGAGACGATCCTCGGCGAGGCGATACGTGTCGCGCGTCGCGCGCACCTGCCCGTGGTGGGCGCCTGGTTGCTCGCGAGCAGGTCCGTGGCCCGGCTCGAGCTGGGGCGGACGGCGCAGTCGCGGTCGGACGCGCTGGCGGCGCTGCGTGTGGTCGACGAGCGCGGGGGGAACGACCCGGACCTGGTCGGTCTCCACCTGCGGCTCCAGCTGCAGCTCGCCGTCATGGACCACAACTCGGGGCGGCTCACGCACGCCGAGGAGCGCTACCGGACCGTCGCGCGCGAGGCGGCGGCCGACAGCGCGGACCTCGTCCGGGCCGCGAACAACCTCGCTCTCGTGCTGGTGGGTCGTGCCGAGTACTCCGAGGCGCTGCTCTGGGCCCAGGCCGCGGTCGACGGCGCGGCCAGGCTCGGGCCCGCGCTGCGGTCGTGGCCGTACCTCACCCGCTCGCTCATCGAGGTCCACACCGGGCGGCTGGCCCAGGGCCTGCGGGACCTCGACGCGGCGGCGCGGGCTCTGCAGGAGGCCGGCCAGTCGCCGGGGGAGTACTACCTCCAGTACGCCGAGACCATGCGGGAGCTGCGGCTGCTGCCCGAGGCCGCGGCCGCCGGGCGCCGCGCGCTCGAGGAGATCGTGGGTGCGGGTGCGGACCTCCTCGAGGTCGACGCGCGGATCTCGCTCGCGGAGACCCTGCTGCTCGCGGGTGACGCCGAGCAGGCCGCCGAGCACGCCGCGGTCGTGCGTGAGCGCGCCCGACGGCAGGGACGTCCCGGGGCCTACGACCGCGCGGTCCTGGTGTCGGTGCAGGCGCTCACGCGGCTGGGTCGCGCGGGAGCCCCCGAGCTGGCGTCGGTGCAGCGTGCGGCGATGCGGCTCACGCGGTCGGGCGAGCTGGCCCAGGGTGCCGACGCGCACCTCGTCGGGGCGCGTGTCGCGGCCGCGCTCGGCGCGCACCGTCGCGCGGTCGCTCGGTACGACGCCGCGGCCGACCTCGCGCGTGGCGGGCCGCTGTCGGTGCGGCTGCGGGGCAGGATCGCAGCCGCGCTCGCGGCCCGGCTCCGGGGCCTGGACGACGCCCTGCTCGCCGAGTGCCGCGCGGGCCTGCGCGACCTGGCGCGGCACCGGGCCACGCTGCCGACGATGGAGCTGCGGGCGCTCGCGTCGGGCCACGGCGCCGAGCTCGGAGAGCTCGGGCTCGACGTGGTCGTGCGTCGCGGGTCACCGGCGGCCGTCCTGCGCTGGATGGAGCAGACCCGTGGGGCGGCGCTCGAGCTCGTCCCGGCGGGGGCAGGCACGCCGGTCCACGTGTCGCGACCTGCGGCGCGGGCGCCCCGTGAGGTGCCCGGTCCGGGCCCGGCCCGTCGGGGATCCGTGATCGTCGCGGACGACGACCTCGCGGCCGACACCCGTCGTTCGGCGTGGCTCGAGGACGTGTCCTCCGGGGGGTCCGCGACCCTGGTGCCCGGCCTCGGCACGGTCCGGCGCGCGCTGGGCGGGCGGGTCCTCGTCGAGTACGGGCGGTACGGGGACCGCGTGGTCGCGGTCGTGGTCGACGCCGCGCGTGCCCGGGTCGTGGACCTCGGCACCGTCGCGGGTCTCGTCGCCGGCACCCTGCAGGCGCTCGTCTTCGCGCTGCGTCGCATGGTCGACCCCAGCAGCCGCGCGGCGGCCGAGGCGGCGCGGGCGAGCGCCGACCTGCGCATCGCGCAGCTGCGGGCGGTGCTGGTCGCGCCGCTCGGCGTGCGGCACGACGACGAGCTCGTCGTCGTGCCGGTGGGCGTCCTGCACGGCGCGCCCTGGTCCGCGCTGCACGACGGACCGGTGGCGCTCGCGCCGTCGGCGACCGCGTGGATGCGGACGCTGGCACGCGCACCCGACCCGGGGATGCCGGTGGTCCTGGTGGCCGGGCCGGACCTGCGGGGTGCGGGGGACGAGGTCGAGGCGTTGCGTGCCCTGCACCCGGCGGTCCGTGTCCTGGGCGCGGCGCAGAGCCGTGCCGACGCCGTGGTGGCGGAGATCGGACGCGCCGAGCTGGCGCACCTCGCCTGTCATGGCGCGCTGCGCTCGGACAACCCCATGTTCTCGTCGGTCGTGCTGGCCGACGGGCCCGTCACGGTGCAGGAGCTGCACCGGGCCGGGGTCGCCCCGCGGCGCCTGGTGCTCGCCTCGTGCCACTCCGGCGCGGACGTGGCGTACGAGGGCGACGAGGTGCTCGGGCTGGTGTCAGCCATGCTGTCGCGGGGGACCGCGGGCGTCGTCGCGTCGATCGCCGCGGTGCCGGACGTCGAGGTCGTCGACCTCATGCTCGCGCTGCACCGGCGGCTCGCGGTGGGGCAGACCATGGCGAGGGCGCTGCACGGCGCGCGGGGAGAGATCGACCGGGACACCCCCGCGGGGTTCGTCAACTGGTGCACGTTCAGCGCCCACGGCGCGGCGTGACGCTCGGTGGCGGGTGTCTCGGGGGCCGGTCGACGTCCCCGTGATTTGGAGGCACCCCGGGGTGTGTCGTACTGTGGGCGCGCCCAAGACCGCCGGTCGTCGGTCCGCTCGTCGGACCGGCCGAAGCTCCGCATGACGCGGGGGCCTGCGCAGGTGAGAGTTCGTCGCACGTCAACGTGCTGCCCGTGGCCCCGGCCCGGGCGGACGCCCGTGTCCGAGCCCCGCGCCTGCGCGGGGCTCTTGTCGTTCCTGCGTCGTGACGGAAGACGCCCGGTGGCACCACCATCGGAAGGAATGCCATGGCGAGGCCGGACAAGGCTGCCGCTGTCGCGGAGCTGACGGAGCGCTTCCGCGGCTCGAACGCGGCCGTGCTGACCGAGTACCGCGGGCTCACCGTTGCGCAGCTCAAGACCCTGCGCAAGGCGCTCAGCGGCAACGCGAACTACGCCGTGGTGAAGAACACGCTGACCGCGATCGCGGCCAAGGAAGCCGGCCTCGAGGGCCTCGACGACGTGCTCGAGGGCCCGTCGGCGATCGCCTTCGTCACCGGTGACCCGGTCGAGGCGGCCAAGGGACTGCGTGACTTCGCCAAGGCGAACCCTGCACTGGTCATCAAGGCGGGCGTCGTCGACGGCCGCCCCGTGACCGCTGCGGACATCACCAAGCTCGCGGACCTCGAGTCCCGCGAGGTCCTGCTGGCCAAGGCCGCAGGCGTCATGAAGGCCAAGCTCTACCAGGCCGCGTACCTGTTCACGGCTCCTGCCTCGCAGGCCGTGCGCACCGTCGAGGCCCTGCGCGTCAAGCGCGAGGAGTCCGACGCCGCAGCCTGAGCCCGACGCTCCGGCCGCACGTTCTCGTAGCAACCCCAGCACCTCCCACCGCCCGACCACCGGGCGGCGGGTCCGAACGGAAGGAACCGCCACCATGGCGAAGCTCACCACCGACGAGCTCATCGACGCGTTCAAGGACCTCACGCTCATCGAGCTGTCCGACTTCGTGAAGGCGTTCGAGGAGACCTTCGAGGTCACCGCCGCTGCTCCCGCCGCCGTGGCCGTCGCCGGCCCGGCCGGCGGTGGCGCCGAGGCCGAGGTCGAGGAGGAGAAGGACTCGTTCGACGTCGTCCTCGAGGCCGCCGGTGACAAGAAGATCCAGGTCATCAAGGAGGTGCGCACGCTCACGAGCCTCGGCCTGAAGGAGGCCAAGGACCTCGTCGACGGCGCGCCGAAGCCGGTCCTGGAGGGTGTCAACAAGGAGACGGCCGAGAAGGCCAAGGCTGCCCTCGAGGGCGCCGGCGCGACGATCACCCTCAAGTGATCCGGGCCCGGTCGGCCGCCTGACGCGAGTCGGGCGACCGCCGGGGCCACCCACGCACGACGAAGCCCGCACCCCTCGGGGTGCGGGCTTCGTCGTACCCGGGGACCGGCGCAGGGGGGACGGCCACGGCGGCCGTCGGCGGCCGCGCACGGGCGTTGCGTTTCCCCCGCGGCGCAGCGTGTGCCACCATGTCACGCGGCGACGACGAGGTCGCCGGTACGGGCGGTGTGGCCCGTAGGACCCTTCGCGTGGGCTGACTTGACGGAGCCTACGAAGGTGCGTACGCTAGCGCTTTGCGCTGGCCTGTGCCCGCGATCTCAGATATCCCGACTCCGGTTCCGACGTACGTGCGCGTCGAACCTCGTGTCGTGGCCGGGGATTGCGCCTCGCCAGGCGGCGCAGCGTGCCACGATCCGCAGGGAAGGACCCCTCTTGGCTGCCTCGCGCATCCCTTCTGCACCGTCCGCCGACGCCATCGCGAACCGCACCGCATCCCGTCGCATCTCCTTCGCCAAGATCCATGAGCCGCTCGAGGTCCCCGATCTGCTCGGCCTGCAGACGGAGAGCTTCGACTGGCTGCTGGGCAACGAGCGCTGGCAGGCCCGCGTGGCCGCCGCGCTCGAGGTCGGTCGCAACGACGTGCCGGAGACGGCGGGCCTCGAGGAGATCTTCGAGGAGATCTCCCCGATCGAGGACTTCGGCGGGACCATGTCCCTCTCGTTCCGCGAGCACCGCTTCGAGCCGCCGAAGTACACGGCCGACGAGTGCAAGGAGAAGGACTTCACCTTCGCCGCGCCGCTGTTCGTGACGGCGGAGTTCGTCAACTACACCACCGGCGAGATCAAGTCGCAGACGGTCTTCATGGGTGACTTCCCCCTGATGACCGAGCGCGGCACCTTCATCATCAACGGCACCGAGCGCGTGGTCGTGTCGCAGCTCGTCCGCTCCCCGGGCGTGTACTTCGAGCGCACCGCCGACAAGACGTCCGACAAGGACGTCCTCACGGCCAAGATCATCCCGAGCCGCGGTGCGTGGCTCGAGTTCGAGATCGACAAGCGCGACAACGTCGGCGTGCGCGTCGACCGCAAGCGCAAGCAGAACGCCACGGTGCTGCTCAAGGCGCTCGGCATGACCGAGAGCGAGATCCGCGAGGAGTTCGCCGAGTACCCCGCGGTCATCGACACCCTCGAGAAGGACCACGTCCAGACGCAGGACGAGGCGCTGCTCGACCTCTACCGCAAGATCCGCCCGGGCGAGCCGCCGACCGTCGAGGCCGGCCGCGCGCTGCTCGAGAACTTCTACTTCAACTCCAAGCGCTACGACCTGGCGAAGGTCGGCCGCTACAAGGTGAACAAGAAGCTCGGTCAGGACGCGCCGCTGTCCGACTCGGTGCTCACGCTCTCGGACGTCGTCGCGACGATCAAGTACCTCGCGGCCCTCCACATCGACAAGCCCACGCTGCCCGGCACGCGCGGCGGCGAGTCGATCGAGATCCGCGTCGAGCCCGACGACATCGACCACTTCGGCAACCGTCGCATCCGCGCGGTCGGCGAGCTCATCCAGAACCAGGTCCGCACGGGCCTGTCGCGGATGGAGCGCGTCGTGCGCGAGCGCATGACGACGCAGGACGTCGAGGCGATCACGCCCCAGACCCTCATCAACATCCGCCCCGTCGTGGCCTCCATCAAGGAGTTCTTCGGGACGAGCCAGCTGTCGCAGTTCATGGACCAGAACAACCCGCTCGCGGGCCTGACGCACAAGCGGCGTCTGTCGGCCCTCGGCCCGGGTGGTCTGTCCCGCGACCGCGCCGGCATGGAGGTCCGTGACGTCCACACCTCGCACTACGGCCGCATGTGCCCGATCGAGACCCCTGAGGGCCCGAACATCGGCCTCATCGGCTCGCTCGCGACCTACGGGCGCATCAACCCGTTCGGGTTCGTCGAGACGCCGTACCGCCGCGTCAAGGACGGGAAGGTGTCCGACGAGGTCGACTACCTGACCGCCGACGACGAGGACCGGCACATCATCGCCCAGGCGAACGCGCCGCTGACCGACGACGGCTCGTTCGTCGAGGACGCCATCCTCGTGCGCACCAAGGGCGGCGAGCCCGACCTCGTGCCGCCGTCCAGCGTCGACTACATGGACGTCTCGCCGCGCCAGATGGTCTCGGTCGCGACCGCGCTCATCCCGTTCCTCGAGCACGACGACGCCAACCGCGCGCTCATGGGCGCCAACATGCAGCGTCAGGCCGTGCCGCTGGTCCGCTCCGAGGCTCCGCTGGTCGGTACCGGCATGGAGCGTCGTGCGGCCGTCGACGCGGGTGACGTGGTCGTGGCCACCAAGCCCGGCGTGGTCACCGAGGTGTCCGCCGACCTGGTCGTGGTCGCCAACGACGACGCGACGACGTCGACGTACCGCATCGCCAAGTTCCGCCGCTCCAACCAGGGCACCTGCTACAACCAGCGGGTCCTGGTCGAGCACGGCGCGCGCGTCGAGGTCGGCTCCGTGCTGGCCGACGGCCCGGCGACGGACGAGGGCGAGCTCGCGCTCGGCCGCAACCTGCTGGTCGCCTTCATGTCGTGGGAGGGCCACAACTACGAGGACGCGATCATCCTGTCGCAGCGCCTCGTGCAGGACGACGTGCTGTCCTCGATCCACATCGAGGAGCACGAGGTCGACGCGCGCGACACCAAGCTCGGCCCCGAGGAGATCACGCGGGACATCCCGAACGTCTCCGAGGAGGTCCTGGGCGACCTCGACGAGCGCGGCATCATCCGCATCGGTGCCGAGGTCGGCGCAGGCGACATCCTCGTCGGCAAGGTCACGCCCAAGGGCGAGACCGAGCTGACCCCGGAGGAGCGCCTCCTGCGCGCGATCTTCGGTGAGAAGGCCCGCGAGGTCCGCGACACGTCGCTCAAGGTGCCGCACGGCGAGTCCGGCACGGTCATCGAGGTCCGCACGTTCAGCCGCGACGACGGCGACGAGCTGCCGGCCGGCGTCAACGAGCTGGTCCGCGTGTACATCGCGCAGCGCCGCAAGATCACGGACGGCGACAAGCTCGCCGGCCGTCACGGCAACAAGGGCGTCATCTCGAAGATCCTGCCCGTCGAGGACATGCCGTTCCTCGAGGACGGCACGGCCGTCGACGTCGTCCTCAACCCGCTCGGCGTGCCCGGCCGCATGAACGTCGGCCAGGTCCTCGAGACGCACCTCGGCTGGGTGGCCAAGCAGGGCTGGGACATCAAGCTCGCCGAGGGCGAGGCCGTCTGGCGCGAGGGCGTCCCCGACGCTGTCGCGAGCTCGAAGCCCGGCAACCCGGTCGCCACCCCCGTGTTCGACGGCGTGCCGGAGCAGACCCTCACCGGTCTGCTCGGCTCGACGCTGCCGAACCGGGACGGCGAGCGCATGGTCAAGGGCGACGGCAAGGCGCGGCTGTTCGACGGCCGCTCCGGCGAGCCGTTCCCCGAGCCCGTGTCGGTCGGCTACATGTACATCCTCAAGCTGCACCACCTCGTGGACGACAAGATCCACGCTCGCTCGACGGGCCCGTACTCGATGATCACGCAGCAGCCGCTGGGTGGTAAGGCGCAGTTCGGTGGCCAGCGGTTCGGCGAGATGGAGGTGTGGGCACTCGAGGCGTACGGCGCCGCCTACACGCTGCAGGAGCTGCTCACCATCAAGTCGGACGACGTCCCGGGCCGCGTGAAGGTCTACGAGGCGATCGTCAAGGGCGAGAACATCCCGGACTCCGGGATCCCCGAGTCGTTCAAGGTCCTGCTCAAGGAGATGCAGTCCCTCTGCCTGAACGTCGAGGTGCTGTCCTCCGACGGCGTCTCCATCGACATGAAGGAGAACGACGACGAGGTCTACCGCGCCGCGGAAGAGCTCGGCATCGACCTGTCGCGGCGCCCGAACGCCAGCAGCGTCGAAGAGATCTGACGTCGAGCCCCGGTCCGGCTGCACACATCCGTGATGCCGGACCGGGCGCCCGCACCCCTCAGCACGATTTCCGTTCCGCTGGTTCTCGAAACCGGCAAGCGAAGGAAGTAGGACCCCCTTGCTCGACGTCAACGTCTTCGACGAGCTGCGCATCGGCCTGGCCACGGCCGACGACATCCGTGCCTGGTCGCACGGCGAGGTGAAGAAGCCCGAGACCATCAACTACCGCACCCTCAAGCCGGAGAAGGACGGACTCTTCTGCGAGAAGATCTTCGGCCCCACCCGGGACTGGGAGTGCTACTGCGGCAAGTACAAGCGCGTGCGCTTCAAGGGCATCATCTGCGAGCGCTGCGGCGTCGAGGTGACGCGCTCGAAGGTCCGCCGTGAGCGCATGGGCCACATCGAGCTCGCCGCCCCCGTCACGCACATCTGGTTCTTCAAGGGTGTGCCGTCGCGGCTGGGCTACCTGCTCGACCTGGCGCCCAAGGACCTGGAGAAGGTCATCTACTTCGCGGCCTACATGATCACGTGGGTCGACGTGGACGGCCGCCAGGAGGACCTCCCCAACCTCCAGAACGAGATCGACCTGGAGAAGAAGGAGATCTCGGACCGCCGCGACAACGACATCAACACCCGCGCCGCCAAGCTCGAGGCCGACCTGGCCGAGCTCGAGGCCGAGGGTGCCAAGGCCGACGCGCGCCGCAAGGTCCGCGACTCCGCCGAGCGCGAGATGGCGCAGATCCGCAAGCGTGCGGACGCCGAGCTCGACCGCCTCGAGCAGGTCTGGGACCGGTTCAAGAACCTCAAGGTCGCCGACCTCGAGGGCGACGAGATGCTGTACCGCGCGCTGCAGGACCGCTACGGCAACTACTTCGAGGGCTCGATGGGCGCCGCGGCGATCCAGAAGCGTCTCGAGGCGTTCGACCTCGACGCGGAGTCCGAGTCGCTGCGCGACACCATCAAGAACGGCAAGGGCCAGCGCAAGACGCGCGCGCTCAAGCGGCTCAAGGTGGTCAACGCGTTCCTCACGACGAACAACTCGCCGACGGGCATGGTCCTCGACGCGGTCCCGGTCATCCCGCCGGACCTGCGCCCGATGGTCCAGCTCGACGGTGGCCGGTTCGCCACGTCGGACCTGAACGACCTGTACCGCCGCGTCATCAACCGGAACAACCGCCTCAAGCGGCTCCTGGACCTGGGCGCGCCGGAGATCATCGTCAACAACGAGAAGCGGATGCTCCAGGAGGCCGTGGACTCGCTGTTCGACAACGGCCGCCGCGGTCGCCCGGTCACGGGCCCCGGCAACCGTCCGCTGAAGTCGATCTCGGACATGCTCAAGGGCAAGCAGGGCCGGTTCCGCCAGAACCTGCTCGGCAAGCGCGTCGACTACTCGGGCCGTTCGGTCATCGTCGTCGGCCCGCAGCTCAAGCTGCACCAGTGCGGCCTGCCCAAGCAGATGGCGCTCGAGCTGTTCAAGCCGTTCGTGATGAAGCGCCTGGTGGACCTCAACCACGCGCAGAACATCAAGTCGGCCAAGCGCATGGTCGAGCGCGCGCGCCCGGTCGTGTGGGACGTGCTCGAGGAGGTCATCACCGAGCACCCGGTGCTGCTCAACCGTGCACCCACGCTGCACCGTCTGGGCATCCAGGCGTTCGAGCCGCAGCTCGTCGAGGGCAAGGCGATCCACCTGCACCCGCTCGTGTGCGCCGCGTTCAACGCGGACTTCGACGGTGACCAGATGGCCGTCCACCTGCCCCTGAGCGCGGAGGCGCAGGCCGAGGCCCGCATCCTCATGCTCTCGAGCAACAACATCCTCAAGCCGTCCGACGGCCGGCCCGTGACCATGCCCTCGCAGGACATGATCATCGGTCTGTTCCACCTGACCTCCGACAAGGAGGACCCGGAGGGCCAGGGCCGTGCGTTCAGCTCGGTGTCCGAGGCGATCATGGCGTTCGACCAGGGCTCGCTCGACCTCAACGCGGTCGTGAAGATCCGGTTCGACGACCTGGTGCTCTCCGAGGACCAGGCGCCCGAGGGCTGGGAGCCGGGGCAGACGCTCCTGTTCGAGACGACGCTGGGCCGTGCGCTCTTCAACGAGCTGCTGCCCGTCGACTACCCGTACGAGAACGGCGTCGTCGACAAGAAGCGCCTGTCGGTCATCGTCAACGACCTGGCCGAGCGGTACCCGAAGGTCGAGGTCGCCGCGTCGCTCGACGCCCTGAAGGAGGCCGGCTTCCGCTGGGCCACCCGCTCGGGCGTGACGATCGCGATCTCCGACGTCGCGACGCCTGCCGAGAAGCAGGACATCCTCGACGAGCACGAGGCGCGCGCGGCGAAGGTGCAGGGCCAGTACGAGAAGGGCCTGATCACCGACGACGAGCGTCGTCAGGAGCTCATCGAGATCTGGACGAACGCCACCGACAAGGTCGCCAAGGCCATGCAGGCCAACTTCCCGCCCCGCAACACCGTGTTCCGCATGGTCGGCTCCGGTGCGCGAGGCAACTGGATGCAGGTCCGCCAGATCGCGGGCATGCGTGGCCTGGTCGCCAACCCGAAGGGCGAGATCATCCCTCGCCCGATCAAGGCGAACTACCGCGAGGGCCTGTCCGTCCTCGAGTACTTCATCGCGACGCACGGCGCCCGCAAGGGTCTCGCGGACACCGCTCTGCGGACCGCCGACTCGGGCTACCTCACGCGTCGTCTGGTGGACGTCTCGCAGGACGTCATCGTCCGTGAGGACGACTGCGGCACCGAGCGCGGCCTGACCATGCCGATCGGCGTGGCGGCGGCGGACGGCACGCTGCGGCGCCACGACAAGGTGGAGACGTCCGTGTACTCGCGGACGCTCGCCACCGACATCGAGGTGGAGGGCGAGGTCATCGGCCGCTCGGGCGACGACGTCGGCGACGTCCTGCTCGACCGGCTGCTGGAGACGGGCGTCACCGAGCTCAAGATCCGCTCGGTGCTCACCTGCGAGTCCCGCGTCGGCACGTGCGCCAAGTGCTACGGCCGCTCGCTGGCCACCGGCAAGCTCGTCGACATCGGCGAGGCGGTCGGCATCATCGCCGCCCAGTCGATCGGTGAGCCCGGCACGCAGCTGACGATGCGCACGTTCCACACCGGTGGTGTGGCCTCGGCGGACGACATCACGCAGGGTCTGCCCCGTGTCCAGGAGCTCTTCGAGGCCCGCACCCCCAAGGGTGAGGCGCACATCGCGGAGTTCTCGGGCCGGATCGCGATCGAGGAGACGGACCGTGCACGTGCGCTCGTCCTGACCCCGGACGACGGTTCCGAGGAGATCCGCTACGCCATCACCAAGCGGTCGCGCCTGCTCATCCAGGACGGCGACCACGTGTCGGTCGGCACCCAGCTCGTCGTGGGCGCCGTCGACCCGAAGAAGGTGCTGCGCATCCTCGGCCCGCGTGCCACGCAGAAGCACCTGGTGGACGAGGTCCAGGAGGTCTACCGCTCGCAGGGCGTGGACATCCACGACAAGCACATCGAGGTCATCGTGCGGCAGATGCTGCGGCGCGTGACGGTGCTCGACTCCGGCGAGACGGGCCTGCTGCCCGGCGAGCTGGCCGAGCGCGGTCGCTTCGAGGACTTCAACCGCAAGGCGGTCTCCGAGGGCGGTCAGCCGGCCTCGGGTCGTCCCGAGCTCATGGGCATCACGAAGGCGTCGCTCGCGACGGACTCGTGGCTCTCGGCGGCCTCCTTCCAGGAGACGACGAAGGTGCTCACCGAGGCCGCGATGTCGAGCCGTTCGGACCCGCTGCTGGGCCTGAAGGAGAACGTCATCCTCGGCAAGCTCATCCCCGCCGGCACCGGGCTGCCCCGGTACCGGAACGTGGCGGTGGAGGCGACCGAGGAGGCGAAGGCCGAGCTGTACCCGGCCTTCGGCTACGACGAGATCGACTTCCCGGCGCTCGGTCTGGGCACCGGCGAGGCGATCCCGCTCGAGGACATCGACTTCGGCGACTACCGCTGAGGTCGACCACCTCCCAGCACGACCCCCGAGGGGCCCGTCGGTTCGACCGACGGGCCCCTCGGGCGTCCCGGGCGCACCCGGGCGCACCCGGGTGTCCTTGCTGGGCCCATGGGCCCACGCGACGGGGACCAGGGGCACTGCCACGCGGTCCGCCGGGCACGCGAGAGTTCGGGCATGGCCACCCTGAGGACGCGCGCGCGTGCGCACGAGACGTCCGACCGCGGCGCCGGATCCGTCGAGTACCTCGGCGTCGTCATCGTCGTGGTGATCATCGTCGCCGGTGTCATCGCCGCCGCGCGCGTCTCCGACGTCGGGACGACGCTCGCCGAGCGCGTCACGTGCGCGGTGCGCTCGATCGGCACCCAGGCGGGTGACTGCGGCGGTGAGGACACGCCCACGTACTACGGGGGTGACGACACGGCGCCCCCGCCCGTCGCGGAGGGCGAGGACGGTGCGGCCACGGGCCCGGACCGGGCCGAGGAGCCCGCAGCCCCCACGACGGCCGACACCGGGGCGACGGGCGGCGGTCCCGACTTCGTCAACGCGGACGACACGCGGCCCGCGGCGGACCAGGAGCGCGTCGACGAGGCGCTGGACGACGTGCGGGACGCCCTCGACGGCGGGTTCTGGGGGGTGCGCAGCGGCGACCTCGCCGACGCCCGCGAGGCGGTCGAGCAGCTCAACGGCCGCGAGATCGACGCCCTCGTCGCCGCGATGAGCGACGACGAGCTCGAGCACTGGGTCGACCAGATGGAGGACGGCTGGGCCTTCAGCGGCTGGTCCCGCGACGAGCGTCGCGAGCTGTGGGAGCTGATGGCGGGACAGGCGTCCAAGGAGACGCTGGACCGGCTGGCGGGCTTCACGGACGAGCTGCAGCCGTCGTTCTCGACGGTGGGCGGCGACGACGCCCAGGCCGAGCCGGACAGCCCGGCCAACGCCGGCGTGTACGGCGAGGTGCCGCACGACCTGTTCGTGCAGGGCGTGGACCCGAACGACGTCGACCAGGGGTCCATCGGCAACTGCTGGTGGATGGCCTCGTTGGGCGCGGTCGCCCAGGCCGACCCGGGCGTCATCGAGGGCGCGATCACGTCCAACGCCAACGGCTCCTACACGGTCCGTCTCTACGACGACGGCTCGCCCGTCCACGTCACGGTCACCCCGGAGATGGTGCTCGTGGACGGTGCGCCGGCGCTGGCGCGGTCGCCGCAGTACCTGCTGGGCGACGACCGGACGACGGGGTACGAGCTGTGGCCCCTGGTGATGGAGAAGGCGCTGGCGCTGCACTACGGCGACTACGAGAAGACCGAGGGCGGGACCGCCGACGTGGGCCTGGAGATCCTGACCGGGGTGCCGTCGACGAACCACGACCCGGGCGGCCTGAGCATCGACGAGCTCGCCGGCATCATCGAGGACGGCGGCGCCATCGGCCTGTCGGCCATGGCCAAGGGTGAGGGCACGGGGCTGTCCACGTACCAGGCGCAGGCCGGGACCGACATGCTCCACCGGGGCCACGCCTACTATGTGAGCGCCGTCGACACCAAGAAGGGCACGGTGACCGTGGTCAACCCGTGGGGAACCGCCTCGTACCCACCGATCACGATGACGATCGAGGACTTCGACGCGTCGTTCCGGCAGGTCCGCGTGAACGAGGTGCACCCGTGAGGGGCGGTCGGCGGTCCGCGCTGGTCGCGGTGACCGTGGCGGGGCTGCTGGTCGGATGCACGAGCACGGAGGAGGAGCCGGTGCCGGACGACGCCGTGCGGCTGCGCGCGAACATCCCGACCGACGTCGCGGGGCTGAGCGTCGTGGCCGGCAACGTCGAGGAGGACCGGGCCGTGCTGAGCGTCGCGGACGGGACGTCGCCGGCGACCGTGCTCGACGCCCGCGTGGGTGAGACGGTCGAGGCGCTGGGCGTGTCGTTCACCCTGGTCGCGACCGACGTGGGCGGGGACGACCGGGGCGACCTGCCCGACGCGGTCGCGTGGGTGGTCGTCGAGCAGGACTGAGCCGGGTGGGGCCGGGGTGCTCGCCGTGCGTCCACAGACGGACAAACCGCCCGTGCTGCACGCGCGAGCCGCTACCATCGGGCCGCGGTCCCGCGCCGGTCGGCACGCACCGCGCACCGAGACGCGTCGAGACGAGATGAGGTCGCCCGGTGGGACGAGGCGGACGAGGGTTCCGGAGTGCTCTGGTCGTCGGGCTGGTCGCCCTGCTCGCGGCCTGCGGCGGTCAGGACGTGCCCGAGGGTGCGGTGCACCTGAAGGCGGGGGAGCCGGTCGAGGTCGACGGACTCACGCTCACGGCAGCCAACTTCGGGGAGGACAGCATCTCACTGATCGCCTCGGACGGCCAGGACTTCGACGACGCGGTCGACCTCACCGTCGGGCGGTCGGGCGAGGTCAAGGGGAAGAGCTTCGAGCTCGTGAAGGTCGAGGTCGAGGGCTCCGGCGACGACGTCGTCGAGGAGAGCGGCCAGGCCTGGGTGCTGCCCGCCGGGTGACGACCGGCCGTCACCGGCCTGCGCCGGGTCGGCCTCCGTCGTGCCGAGGTACTGCCGGGGTCGGCTCCCGCCCCGCACCTCGGCCTTTGACGCGCCCGGCGACGGCGGGTAGCGTAGGACACCGTGCCCGCGCCGTCGGGCCCTTGCGCGTGCACTCGGTCGCCCGCCCCCTTGACGGGGTGCGTCCGGGATGCACCGGGTGGCTCCCACCTCTACCGGAACGGTCCCGTACGGGACGGTCGCCGTGCGGAGGGCCGGGGCGACACGCCCGGGCGCGGGGGTCGGTTCGGGACTCGAGACCTCCGGGGTAGTCGCGCGACGGGCGACGATCCGGGCCGAGCCGGCCGTCCAGGGTGACGGGTGCCGGTCAGACCAGAGAACACCGACAGACGGAGACGTAGTGCCTACGATCCAGCAGCTGGTCCGCAAGGGCCGGCAGGCGAAGACGAACAAGTCGAAGACGCCTGCCCTCAAGGGCTCCCCCCAGCGACGCGGTGTGTGCACCCGTGTCTACACGACCACCCCGAAGAAGCCGAACTCGGCGCTGCGCAAGGTGGCGCGCGTGCGCCTCTCCTCGGGCATCGAGGTCACGGCGTACATCCCGGGCGTCGGCCACAACCTGCAGGAGCACTCCATCGTGCTCGTGCGCGGCGGTCGTGTGAAGGACCTCCCCGGCGTCCGCTACAAGATCGTGCGCGGTGCGCTCGACACGCAGGGCGTCAAGAACCGCAAGCAGGCACGCAGCCGCTACGGCGCGAAGAAGGGCTGAGACAGATGCCTCGCAAGGGTCCCGCTCCGAAGCGGCCGCTGATCGTCGACCCCGTCTACGGCTCGCCGGTGGTCACGCAGCTCATCAACAAGGTCCTCCTCGACGGCAAGAAGACCGTCGCCGAGGCCATCGTCTACGGCGCGCTCGAGGGCGTCCGTGACAAGACGCAGTCCGACCCGGTCGTCGTGCTCAAGCGCGCGCTGGACAACGTGCGTCCCTCCATCGAGGTCAAGTCCCGTCGCGTCGGTGGCGCCACCTACCAGGTGCCGATCGAGGTGCGCCCCGTGCGTGCCACGACGCTGGCGCTGCGCTGGCTCACGGACTTCTCGCGCGCCCGTCGCGAGAAGACCATGACCGAGCGCCTCATGAACGAGATCCTCGACGCGTCCAACGGCCTGGGTGCCGCGGTGAAGCGTCGCGAGGACATGCACAAGATGGCCGAGTCCAACCGGGCGTTCGCGCACTACCGCTGGTGACCCCGGCGCTCGCCGCGGGCCCGTCCGACTGACGGTCAGGCCCGCGGCGACGCGAACGGCACCCACCTCAAGCCAACCGACAAGGGGCTACCACGTGGCACTGGACGTGCTGACGGACCTCACGAAGGTCCGCAACATCGGCATCATGGCGCACATCGATGCCGGCAAGACGACGACCACCGAGCGGATCCTGTTCTACACGGGGGTCAACTACAAGATCGGTGAGACGCACGACGGCGCCTCGACGATGGACTGGATGGAGCAGGAGCAGGAGCGCGGCATCACGATCACGTCGGCCGCGACGACCTGCTACTGGAAGAACAACCAGATCAACATCATCGACACGCCCGGCCACGTGGACTTCACGGTCGAGGTCGAGCGCTCGCTGCGCGTCCTCGACGGTGCCGTCGCCGTGTTCGACGGCAAGGAGGGCGTGGAGCCCCAGTCGGAGACCGTGTGGCGCCAGGCCGACAAGTACGACGTCCCGCGCATCTGCTTCGTCAACAAGATGGACAAGCTCGGCGCCGACTTCTACTTCACCATCGACACCATCGTGAACCGCCTCAAGGCCAAGCCGCTGGTCATCCAGCTGCCGATCGGCTCGGAGAACGACTTCATCGGTGTCGTGGACCTGGTCGAGATGCGTGCCCTCGTGTGGCGCGGCGAGACCGCCCTCGGCGAGAAGTACGAGATCGAGGACATCCCGGCCGACCTGCAGGAGAAGGCCGAGCAGTACCGGGCCGAGCTCCTCGAGTCCGTCGCGGAGACGAGCGACGAGCTGCTCGAGAAGTTCCTCGGTGGCGAGGAGCTGACGGTCGCCGAGATCAAGGCCGGCATCCGCCAGCTCACCATCTCGTCGCAGGCGTACCCCGTGCTGTGCGGGTCGGCCTTCAAGAACAAGGGCGTGCAGCCCATGCTCGACGCCGTCATCGACTACCTCCCGACGCCCCTGGACGTCGCGGCGGTCGCGGGTCACGACATCAAGGACCCGGAGCTCGTCGTCGAGCGCCACCCGGACGCGACCGAGCCGTTCTCGGCCCTCGCGTTCAAGGTGGCCACGCACCCGTTCTTCGGCAAGCTGACGTACGTGCGCGTGTACTCCGGCCGGGTCGAGCAGGGCGCCCCGGTGCTCAACTCGACCAAGGGCAAGAAGGAGCGCATCGGCAAGCTCTTCCAGATGCACTCCAACAAGGAGAACCCCGTCACGGAGGCGCAGGCCGGGCACATCTACGCGTTCATCGGCCTCAAGGACGTCACCACCGGTGACACCCTGTGCGACCCGAGCGCGCCGGTGATCCTGGAGTCGATGACCTTCCCGGAGCCCGTCATCGACGTGGCCATCGAGCCGAAGACGAAGGCCGACCAGGAGAAGCTCTCCACGGCCATCCAGAAGCTCGCCGAGGAGGACCCGACGTTCCGGGTTCGCCTGGACGAGGAGACCGGCCAGACCGTCATCGGCGGCATGGGCGAGCTCCACCTCGACATCCTCGTCGACCGCATGCGTCGCGAGTTCAAGGTCGAGGCCAACGTCGGCAAGCCGCAGGTGGCCTACCGCGAGACGATCCGTCGCGCCGTCGTGAAGATCGACTACGTGCACAAGAAGCAGACCGGTGGCTCGGGCCAGTACGCCAAGGTGCAGATGACCTTCGAGCCGCTGGACCCCGCCGAGGGCGAGCTGTACGAGTTCGACAACAAGGTCACCGGTGGGCGCATCCCGCGCGAGTACATCCCGTCGGTCGACGCGGGCATCCAGAGCGCGATGCAGCTGGGCGTCCTCGCGGGCTACCCGCTCGTGGGCGTCAAGGCGATCCTGCTCGACGGTGCCGCGCACGACGTCGACTCCTCGGAGATGGCGTTCAAGATCGCCGGCTCGATGATCCTCAAGGAGGCGGTGCGCAAGGCGGACCCGGCCCTCCTGGAGCCGATCATGGCCGTCGAGGTGCGCACGCCCGAGGAGTACATGGGCGAGGTCATCGGCGACATCAACTCCCGCCGCGGCATCATCCAGTCCATGGAGGACGCGACGGGCGTCAAGGTCGTCCGCGCCCAGGTGCCCCTTTCCGAGATGTTCGGGTACGTCGGTGACCTGCGGTCGAAGACCCAGGGTCGTGCCGTGTACTCGATGCAGTTCGACAGCTACGCCGAGGTTCCTCGGGCGGTTGCCGAAGAGATCATCAAGAAGACCCGGGGCGAGTAAGTCCCACAGGTCGAACCCTGCAGTTCCAGCTACACATCCGACCCGTAGGACCGCACGTCGGGCAGGTACCGTCAGGTGGCTGCCGTCGGGCAATCTCTACCAAGTCCTGAGGAGGACACCCAGTGGGCAAGGCGAAGTTCGAGCGGACGAAGCCGCACGTCAACATCGGGACCATCGGTCACGTCGACCACGGCAAGACGACGCTGACCGCCGCGATCTCGAAGGTGCTGCACGACAAGTACCCGGACCTGAACCCCTTCACGCCGTTCGACGAGATCGACAAGGCGCCGGAGGAGAAGCAGCGCGGTATCACCATCAACATCGCGCACGTCGAGTACCAGACCGAGAAGCGTCACTACGCGCACGTCGACGCGCCCGGTCACGCCGACTACATCAAGAACATGATCACGGGTGCCGCGCAGATGGACGGCGCGATCCTCGTGGTCGCGGCGACCGACGGCCCGATGGCCCAGACGCGTGAGCACGTGCTGCTCGCCCGTCAGGTCGGCGTGCCCTACCTGCTCGTGGCGCTCAACAAGGCCGACATGGTCGACGACGAGGAGATCCTCGAGCTCGTCGAGATGGAGGTCCGCGAGCTGCTGTCGTCGCAGGAGTTCGACGGCGACAACGCGCCGGTCGTGCGCGTGTCCGGCCTCAAGGCGCTCGAGGGCGACCCGGTCTGGGTCAAGTCCGTCGAGGACCTGCTGGACGCCGTGGACGAGAGCGTGCCGGACCCGGTCCGCGAGATCGACAAGCCGTTCCTCATGCCCATCGAGGACGTCTTCACGATCACGGGCCGTGGCACGGTCGTCACCGGCCGTGTCGAGCGTGGCTCGCTCAAGGTGAACGAGGAGGTGGAGATCGTCGGCATCAAGGAGAAGGCGATCAAGACCACGGTCACCGGCGTCGAGATGTTCCGCAAGCTGCTCGACTACGCCGAGGCGGGCGAGAACGTCGGCCTGCTGCTGCGTGGCACGAAGCGCGAGGAGGTCGAGCGCGGCCAGGTCGTCGTCAAGCCCGGCTCGATCACGCCGCACACCGAGTTCGAGGGCCAGGTCTACATCCTGTCCAAGGACGAGGGTGGCCGTCACAACCCGTTCTACGGGAACTACCGCCCGCAGTTCTACTTCCGCACCACCGACGTCACCGGCGTCATCACGCTGCCCGAGGGCACCGAGATGGTCATGCCCGGCGACAACACGGAGATCTCCGTCACGCTGATCCAGCCCATCGCGATGGAGGAGGGCCTCGGCTTCGCCATCCGCGAGGGTGGCCGCACCGTCGGCTCGGGTCGCGTCATCAAGATCACCAAGTGATCCCGGCCCCTCGGGGCTGATCCACCACGCAGGGCCCGGGAGCTTCGGCTCCCGGGCCCTGCGTCGTTCGTCGGGCCCGGGCACGTCGCTCCGGGTCGCCTCGTCCCCGAGCGCGCACGAGCGTGCGCCGCCGCTGTCGCGCGGTGGACGAGCACGGACGACAGCGACACGAGGGTCCCGGCATGGTCGCGAACCGGCAGCGACGGACCGGGTGGGCCGTGGTGGCGGGCGGCGTGCTCGTCGCCGTCGCCGTCGCGCTGGTCGTGCGCCCGCGGGGCGACGCCGGGGCCGGCCGGGACGCGCAGGTCCGCGTGCCGCGGGGGAGCGGTGACGCGGCCACGCTCGCGCTGGACGCCCGGGCGGGCCGGATCCTGATCACCGACGTCGCTCCCGCGGGTGCGTTGCTCGACGTGCGGGTTGCCGGGGACGACGCGACGGCCACCCACGCCGCCACGGCGGTGTGACGGTCGACCACCGTCCCTGAGCTCGTCGGCGTCCTCGGGCGCGGGCGTGAGGGTGTGTGACCGGGACCGAGTTGCCCTTTCGTCGTCGTGTCTGGCAGACTGTCGGGGTTGCCCGCCGGGGTGTGCGTTCACGCGCGCCTATCGGCTGGGCGAACAGACGTGGCGAACGCTCGGACCCCGGGGTCACCCGGTGGGGGGCGCTCGACGACAACCACGGCCCCTTTTCCGGAAACGGAACGCAGCACAGAGGTGCGTCGCGCAGAGCGACACGCCCGAGTGCGGGGGTCGGACGGACCGGTATTTCGAGAGAGAGAAGTAGACGACGCCATGGCGGGACAGAAGATCCGCATCCGGCTCAAGTCCTACGACCACGAGGTCATCGACAGCTCGGCGCGCAAGATCGTCGACACGGTGACTCGCGCTGGTGCGTCGGTCGTGGGTCCGGTGCCGCTGCCGACGGAGAAGAACGTCTTCTGCGTCATCCGGTCGCCCCACAAGTACAAGGACAGCCGCGAGCACTTCGAGATGCGTACGCACAAGCGGCTCATCGACATCATCGATCCCACGCCGAAGGCCGTCGACTCGCTCATGCGTCTCGACCTGCCTGCGGACGTGAACATCGAGATCAAGCTCTGATACCGCTGGGAAGGGACTGATCTTCATGGTTACCCAGCAGAACGCGCGCCCCGTCACGGCGCTGCTCGGCACCAAGCTCGGCATGACGCAGGTGTGGGACGAGGCAGGCCGCCTCGTTCCCGTCACCGTCGTCGCCGTGGGTACGAACGTCGTGACGCAGGTCCGCTCCGCTGAGAGCGACGGCTACAGCTCGGTCCAGCTGGCCTACGGCCAGATCGACCCGCGCAAGGTCACCAAGCCGCTCAAGGGCCACTTCGAGAAGGCGGGGGTCACCCCCCGTCGGCATGTGGCCGAGATCCGTACGTCCAACGCTGCCGAGTACACGCTCGGGCAGGAGATCACGGCCGGCGCCTTCGAGCCCGGCCAGGTCGTGGACGTCACCGGTACCACCAAGGGCAAGGGCACGGCCGGTGTGATGAAGCGTCACGGCTTCCACGGCGTCGGCGCCTCCCACGGTGCGCACCGCAACCACCGCAAGCCCGGCTCGATCGGTGGCGCATCGACGCCGTCGCGCGTGTTCAAGGGCATCAAGATGGCCGGTCGGATGGGCGTCGCCCGTCAGACCACCCAGAACCTGACCGTGCACGCGATCGACGTCGAGAGGGGTCTGCTGCTCGTCAAGGGCGCAGTTCCCGGCCCCAAGGGCGGCGTCGTGGTCGTGCGTTCCGCTGCGAAGGGTGCGTGACCTCGATGAGCGACACGCTGACCGTCGACGTCCTCGACGAGAAGGGCAAGAAGGCCGGAACGGCCGACCTGCCCGGTGACGTCTTCGACGCAACGACGAACGTCCCGCTGATCCACCAGGTCGTCGTCGCCCAGCTCGCCGCCGCGCGGCAGGGCACCCACGACACCAAGAGCCGCGGCGAGGTTCGCGGTGGTGGCAGGAAGCCGTACAAGCAGAAGGGCACCGGCCGCGCCCGTCAGGGCTCGACCCGTGCGCCGCAGTTCGCCGGCGGTGGCGTCGTCCACGGCCCGACCCCGCGTGACTACTCGCAGCGGACCCCGAAGAAGATGAAGGCCGCGGCGCTCCGCGGTGCTCTCTCGGACCGCGCGCGTGCCGGTCGCGTCCACGTCGTCACGGGCTTCGCCCCGGGCGAGGTCCCGTCGACCAAGTCCGCCATCGCGGTGCTCGACAACCTCTCCGGTCGCAAGCACGTCCTCGTGGTCGTCGAGCGTCAGGACGAGATCACCTGGAAGTCGCTGCGGAACGTCGAGCGGGTCCACCTGCTCGTCGCCGACCAGCTCAACACCTACGACGTCCTCATCTCGGACGACGTGGTCTTCACGCAGGGCGCGCTCGACGCGTTCCTCGCCGGCCCCGTCAAGGGCGCGAAGGCTGTCGCTTCCGAGTCCGAGGCCAACGAGGAGACGAAGTGACCGACGTCGGCAAGGACCCGCGCGACATCCTGATCGCGCCGGTCGTCTCGGAGAAGAGCTACGGCCTGCTCGACGAGGGGAAGTACACCTTCCTCGTCGACCCGCGGGCCAACAAGACCGAGATCAAGATCGCCGTCGAGCACGTCTTCGGCGTCAAGGTCGAGTCGGTCAACACCGCGAACCGTCAGGGCAAGGCCCGCCGGACCCGCTTCGGCATCGGCCGCCGCAAGAACACGAAGCGTGCGATCGTCACCCTCCGCGAGGGCTCGATCGACATCTTCGGCGGACCGGTCGGCTGACCGAGAGCGAAGAGGACTTACTTTCATGGGAATCCGCAAGTACAAGCCGACGACGCCTGGCCGCCGCGGCTCGAGCGTCGCCGACTTCGTCGAGATCACGCGCTCGCAGCCGGAGAAGTCGCTCGTCCGTCCGCTGCACAAGACCGGCGGTCGTAACGCGACCGGCCGCATCACGACGCGTCACCAGGGCGGCGGGCACAAGCGCGCCTACCGCGTGATCGACTTCCGTCGTCACGACAAGGACGGCGTGCCGGCCAAGGTCGCGCACATCGAGTACGACCCGAACCGCACCGCGCGCATCGCGCTGCTGCACTACGCGGACGGCGAGAAGCGGTACATCCTCGCCCCCAACAAGGTGTCGCAGGGCGACATGCTCGAGGCAGGTGCCGGGGCGGACATCAAGCCCGGCAACAACCTCCCGCTGCGCAACATCCCGACCGGTACGGTCATCCACGCCATCGAGCTCAAGCCCGGCGGCGGCGCGAAGATCGCACGTTCGGCTGGTGCCTCGGTGCAGCTCGTCGCGAAGGACGGGCCGTACGCGCAGCTGCGCATGCCGTCCGGCGAGATCCGCAACGTCGACCTGCGCTGCCGCGCGACGGTCGGCGAGGTGGGCAACGCCGAGCAGTCCAACATCAACTGGGGCAAGGCCGGCCGCATGCGCTGGAAGGGCAAGCGCCCGACCGTCCGTGGTGTCGCCATGAACCCGATCGACCACCCGCACGGTGGTGGCGAGGGCAAGACGTCCGGTGGACGTCACCCCGTCAGCCCGTGGGGCCAGTCCGAGGGCCGCACCCGTCGTCCGAACAAGCCGAGCGACAAGCTCATCGTGCGCCGTCGGCGCACCGGCAAGAAGCGCTGATAGGAGCCCGAGAGAATGCCTCGCAGCCTCAAGAAGGGCCCGTTCGTCGACGGCCACCTGCAGAAGAAGGTCGACGCGCAGAACGAGGCCGGTACGAAGAACGTCATCAAGACGTGGTCTCGTCGTTCGATGATCACGCCGGACTTCCTCGGCCACACGTTCGCGGTGCACGACGGCCGCAAGCACACCCCGGTCTTCGTGACGGAGTCGATGGTCGGGCACAAGCTCGGCGAGTTCGCCCCGACGCGGACGTTCCGCGGCCACGAGAAGGACGACCGTAAGGGCCGTCGCCGCTGACCCCCGGGTCAGCCTGGTGACGCCCTGACGGCAGAGACAAGAGAGCAGGACAGCGATGGAAGCCAAGGCGAAGGCGCGGTTCGTCCGCGTCACGCCCCAGAAGGCCCGCCGCGTCGTGGACCTCATCCGTGGCAAGCAGGCGGCGGAGGCCGTGGCGGTGCTGAAGTTCGCGCCGCAGGCCGCGGCGGAGCCCGTCTTGAAGACGGTGCAGTCCGCGGTCGCCAATGCGGTCGAGGGGGCCAAGCGCAACAGCGAGCGACTCGACGAGGCAGACCTCTTCATCTCGGAGGTCTTCGTCGACGAGGGTCCGACGCTCAAGCGGTTCCGTCCGCGGGCGCAGGGTCGGGCCAGCCAGATCCTCAAGCGCACGAGCCACATCACCGTGGTCGTCGCTGAGCGTGAGACGAAGGGACGGGCCCGATAGTGGGACAGAAAGTCAACCCGCTCGGGTACCGCCTGGGCATCACGACCGATCACCGTTCGCGGTGGTTCGCGGACTCGACGAAGCCGGGTCAGCGCTACCGCGACTACGTCCGTGAGGACGTGCAGATCCGCAAGCTCATGAGCACGGGTCTCGAGCGCGCCGGCATCGCCAAGGTCGAGATCGAGCGCACGCGTGACCGTGTGCGCGTCGACATCCACACCGCCCGCCCGGGCATCGTCATCGGGCGTCGTGGCGCGGAGGCCGACCGCATCCGCGGCGAGCTCGAGAAGCTCACGGGCAAGCAGGTCCAGCTGAACATCCTCGAGGTCAAGAACGCCGAGATCGAGGCTCAGCTGGTCGCCCAGGGCATCGCCGAGCAGCTGGCGAGCCGTGTCTCGTTCCGCCGCGCCATGCGCAAGGGCATCCAGTCGGCCCAGCGTGCGGGTGCCAAGGGCATCCGTGTGCAGGTGTCCGGCCGCCTCGGTGGCGCTGAGATGAGCCGTACGGAGTTCTACCGCGAGGGTCGTGTGCCGCTGCACACGCTGCGCGCGAACATCGACTACGGCTTCTTCGAGGCCCGCACGACCTTCGGCCGCATCGGCGTGAAGGTCTGGGTCTACAAGGGCGACATGACGGAGAAGGAGTGGGCGCGCGAGCAGGCCTCGCAGGCTCCCCGTCCTTCCCGCGGTGGCCCGCGCGGCGACCGTGGTGACCGTGGTGACCGTGGTGACCGTGGTGACCGTGGTCCTCGCACCGGCGGGGCCCGTCGTCCCGAGCGTCAGGACGCCCCCGCCCCGGCTGCCGAGCAGGCACCCGCGGCGCCGGCGCCCACCGAGTCCGGAACGGAGGCCTGAGCCGTGCTGATCCCGCGCAGGCTGAAGCACCGCAAGCAGCACCACCCGGGGCGCTCCGGCGCCGCGACGGGTGGCACCACGATCTCGTTCGGTGAGTACGGCATCCAGGCTCTCGAGCCCGCCTACGTCACCAACCGGCAGATCGAGGCTGCACGTATCGCCATGACCCGCCACATCAAGCGTGGGGGGAAGGTCTGGATCAACATCTACCCGGACCGTCCCCTGACGAAGAAGCCCGCCGAGACCCGCATGGGTTCCGGCAAGGGCTCGCCCGAGTGGTGGATCGCCAACGTCAAGCCGGGCCGAGTTCTGTTCGAGCTCGCCGGTGTCCCGGAGCCGCTCGCGCGCGAGGCCATGCGTCGCGCGCAGCACAAGCTCCCGATGAAGACACGTTTCATCGTGCGCGAGGGTGGTAACTGATGGCTATCGGAACCAAGGAGCTGGCTCCCACGGAGCTGGACACCTTCGACGACGAGAAGCTGGTCGCCGAGCTGAAGAAGGCCAAGGAGGAGCTGTTCAACCTCCGCTTCCAGTCCGCGACCGGTCAGCTCGAGAGCCACGGACGGCTCAAGGCCGTCCGCCGCGACATCGCGCGCATCTACACGATCCTGCGCGAGCGTGAGCTCGGCATCCGTACCGCCCCGAGCGCGGAGTGAGGCAATCATGACCACCAAGCACGAGCAGACGACGGCGACGTCGGAGCCCCGCGCGGACCGCAAGACCCGCCGCGGCTACGTCGTGTCCGACAAGATGGACAAGACGGTCGTGGTCGAGGTCGAGGACCGCGTCAAGCACCCGCTGTACGGCAAGGTCATCCGCCGGACCAGCAAGGTCAAGGCGCACGACGAGCTGAACGCCGCCGGCGTCGGCGACCTGGTCGAGATCATGGAGACCCGGCCGCTGTCGGCAGCCAAGCACTTCCGGCTCGTCGAGATCCTCCAGAAGGCCAAGTAATCCTGCCGCCGGCCGCGAGGCCTGCGCAGCACAGCACGACGACAGTTGCCCACGACGCGGGCGGGTCTCCCGCCCGCGGCGTGTGCACCACGGCAACCATCCGGATGGCCAGGCTCGCCGCCATCGCGCGAGCGAGAACCCGCCAGACGACAGGAGTAGGTAGATGATCCAGCAGGAGTCGCGACTGCGTGTCGCCGACAACACGGGTGCCAAGGAGATCCTCTGCATCCGTGTGCTCGGCGGCTCCGGCCGCCGGTACGCGGGCATCGGTGACGTCATCGTCGCCACCGTGAAGGACGCCATCCCCGGCGGCAACGTCAAGAAGGGCGACGTCGTCAAGGCGGTCATCGTCCGCACCCGCAAGGAGCGTCGGCGCCCCGACGGCTCGTACATCAAGTTCGACGAGAACGCGGCTGTGATCCTCAAGAACGACGGCGAGCCTCGTGGCACGCGCATCTTCGGCCCGGTGGGCCGGGAGCTGCGTGACAAGAAGTTCATGAAGATCATCTCGCTCGCTCCGGAGGTGATCTGACCATGGCGAAGATCAAGAAGGGCGACCTCGTCCTCGTGATCTCGGGCCGCGACAAGGGCCAGCAGGGACGCGTCCTCGAGGTGCTCCCCGAGACGCAGCGTGTCGTGGTGGAGGGCGTCCAGCGTGTGCAGAAGCACACGAAGGCCGGCCAGACCTCGCGCGGCACCCGCACCGGTGGCATCGAGACGATCGAGGCCCCCATCCACATCAGCAACGTGATGCTCGTGGACCCGGAGACCAAGAAGGGCACCCGGGTCGGCTACCGCACCGAGCAGGTCGAGCGCGACGGGCGCACGCGCAACGTGCGCGTCCGCGTCGCCAAGCGCTCCGGTAAGGACATCTGATGACCGAGACCACCATCGAGGCCCCGGCTCTGCCGCGGCTCAAGACGCGCTACAACGACGAGATCCGGTCGGCGCTCTTCGAGCAGTTCAGCCACGAGAACATCAACCAGGTGGCGCGACTCGTCAAGGTCGTCGTCAACATGGGTGTCGGTGACGCCGCGAAGGACTCCAAGCTCATCGAGGGCGCGATCCGCGACCTGACCCAGATCACGGGCCAGAAGCCGCAGGTCACCAAGGCTCGCAAGTCGATCGCGCAGTTCAAGCTGCGCGAGGGCATGCCGATCGGCGCGCACGTCACGCTGCGCGGCGACCGTGCCTGGGAGTTCCTCGACCGTCTGCTCTCCACCGCGCTGCCGCGCATCCGCGACTTCCGCGGCCTGTCGCCCAAGCAGTTCGACGGTCACGGCAACTACACGTTCGGCCTCGTGGAGCAGTCCGTGTTCCACGAGATCGACCAGGACAAGATCGACCGTGTCCGCGGTATGGACATCACGATCGTGACCACCGCGACGACGGACGACGAGGGCCGCGCGCTCCTCAAGCTCCTCGGCTTCCCGTTCAAGGAGAACTGACATGGCGAAGACCGCCCTCATCAACAAGGCGGCTGCGAAGCCCAAGTTCGCGGTCCGCGGTTACACGCGTTGCCAGAAGTGCGGACGTCCGCACTCGGTGTACCGCAAGTTCGGCCTGTGCCGGATCTGCGTGCGGGAGATGGCCCACCGTGGCGAGCTCCCCGGCGTGACGAAGAGCAGCTGGTAATCCAGCGCTGCTGGTAACACCCTCCTGACGTCGGTAGGTCCGCGGCCCTGAACACAGGGCCGCGGATACCCCGGCGAGAAAGGGCTGACGCCCGATGACCATGACCGACCCGATCGCAGACTTCCTGACTCGTCTGCGCAACGCCAACTCGGCGCACCACGACACGGTGACGATCCCGTTCTCGAAGCTGAAGAGCCACGTCGCCGAGATCCTGCAGGCCGAGGGCTACATCTCCGGCTGGACCGTCGAGGACGCCCCTGTGGGCAAGAACCTCACGATCACGCTGAAGTACGGCCCCAACCGCGAGCGTGCGCTCGCCGGCGTCAAGCGCGTGTCCAAGCCGGGCCTGCGCGTGTACGCCAAGTCGACCAATCTGCCGAAGGTGCTCGGCGGCCTGGGTGTGGCGATCCTGTCCACGTCCTCGGGGCTGCTCACCGACAAGCAGGCCGCCAAGAAGGGCGTGGGTGGGGAAGTCCTCGCCTACGTCTGGTAAGTCCGAGACGGAGAGGAGAACAGCCATGTCTCGAATCGGCAGGATCCCCGTCCCGGTGCCGGCAGGCGTCGATGTCGCCATCGACGACCGCGTGGTGACGGTCAAGGGTCCCAAGGGAACGCTCAGCCACACCATCGCGGCGCCCCTCACGGTGGACCGCGACGACGCGGGCGCCCTCGTGGTGTCGCGTCCCGACGACGAGCGCAACTCGCGCTCGCTGCACGGCCTGACCCGCACGCTGCTGGCCAACCTGGTCACCGGCGTGACGGAGGGCTACACCAAGAAGCTCGAGATCGTCGGCACCGGTTACCGCGTGCTGGCGAAGGGTGACAACCTCGAGTTCGCACTCGGCTTCAGCCACCCTGTGGTCATCGAGCCCCCGGCCGGCATCACGTTCGCGGTCGAGTCCGCGACGAAGTTCTCGGTCCAGGGCATCGACAAGCAGCAGGTGGGCGAGGTCGCCGCGAACATCCGCAAGATCCGCAAGCCGGAGCCCTACAAGGGCAAGGGCGTGCGGTACGCGGGCGAGAACGTGCGCCGCAAGGTCGGAAAGGCTGGGAAGTAGCCATGGCTATCGGCATCAGAGGCAAGGGCACGACCGTCGCACGTCGGCGTCGTCACCTGCGCCTGCGCAAGAAGGTGGTCGGTACGGCTGCTCGTCCCCGCCTCGTCGTGACGCGCTCCGCGCGGCACATGACCGCTCAGGTCGTGGACGACGCGATCGGCAAGACGCTCGCGTCTGCGTCGACCCTCGAGGTCGACCTGCGTGGCGACGACGGCGACAAGACCGCCAAGGCCCGCAAGGTCGGCGAGCTCGTGGCCGCTCGTGCCAAGGCTGTTGGCGTCGAGGCCGTCGTGTTCGACCGTGGCGGCAACAAGTACCACGGTCGGGTCGCTGCGGTCGCCGACGGCGCCCGTGAGGGCGGTCTGAACCTGTGACGACGAACTCCGCATCGAAGAAGAGGACTCTCTGATGGCTGCTCCTCAGCGCAGCAACACCGGTGCCGGTGGCACCGGCGGCGACCGCCGGGACGGCGGCCGTCGTGACGGCGGGCGGCGTGACGCCCCCGAGAAGAGCGCGTTCGTCGAGCGCGTCGTGACGATCAACCGTGTCGCCAAGGTCGTCAAGGGCGGCCGCCGGTTCAGCTTCACCGCGCTCGTCGTGGTGGGCGACGGCGACGGCACGGTCGGCGTCGGCTACGGCAAGGCCAAGGAGGTGCCCGCGGCGATCGCCAAGGGTGTCGAGGAGGCGAAGAAGAGCTTCTTCCGCGTCCCCCGTATCCAGGGCACCATCCCTCACCCCGTCACGGGTGAGAAGGCCGCCGGTGTCGTCTTCCTGCGCCCCGCGTCGCCGGGTACCGGTGTGATCGCCGGTGGTCCGGTGCGTGCGGTGCTCGAGTGCGCCGGGATCCACGACGTGCTCAGCAAGTCGCTCGGGTCGACCAACGCGATCAACATCGTGCACGCGACGGTCGAGGCCCTGCGCTCCCTCGAGGAGCCCGAGGCCGTGGCCGCCCGTCGTGGGCTGCCGCTCGACCACGTCGCGCCGCACGCGCTGCTGCGCGCGCAGGCCGAGGGCCGTGCCGCTGCGGCCGCGAAGGCAGGTGCATGATGGCCCGCCTCAAGGTGACCCAGACCCGTTCCGCCATCGGCGGTAAGCAGAACCAGCGCGACACGCTGCGCACCCTGGGCCTGAAGCGGATCGGCGACGTCGTCGTCAAGGAGGACCGCCCTGAGATCCGCGGCATGGTCAACACGGTGACGCACCTGGTCGCGGTCGAGGAGGTCGAGTGACCATGGCCGACGACAAGAAGGCTGACAAGAAGGCCGACGACACGACGGTGACCGAGGCGCCCAAGGCTGCCAAGAAGGCCCCGGCGAAGAAGGCCACCGCCAAGACGGAGTCCGCTCCGGCTGCGGAGAAGAAGACCAAGGCGGCCTCGTCCGCCAAGGCCGACTCCTCCACGGCTGAGTCCTCCGCGAAGGCCGAGAAGGCCCCGGCGAAGAAGAAGGCCCCGACGGCTGCCGCCAAGGCCGCTGCCGAGGCCGCTGCCCAGCCCGGCGCGGGGGGCACCCTCAAGGTGCACCACCTGCGTCCGGCCCCGGGCGCCAAGACCGCCAAGACCCGCGTGGGTCGTGGTGAGGCGTCCAAGGGCAAGACGGCCGGCCGTGGTACCAAGGGCACCAAGGCCCGGTACCAGGTGCCGGACCGCTTCGAGGGTGGGCAGATGCCGCTGCACATGCGGCTGCCCAAGCTCCGTGGCTTCAAGAACCCGTTCCGCGTCGAGTACCAGGTCGTCAACCTGGACAAGCTCTCGGCGCTGTACCCCGACGGTGGCGACGTGACGGTCGCCGACCTGGTCGCCAAGGGCGCGGTCCGCAAGGGCCACCGCGTCAAGGTGCTGGGCGACGGCGAGCTGACGGTCAAGGTCTCGGTCGACGTGGACAAGTGCTCCGCATCGGCGAAGGACAAGATCGAGGCCGCCGGCGGGAGTGTCGCGCAGGGCTGACGCCCCGCAGACGTCCGCACGGTCGGACCACACGCAGCGGGCGGTCCCGGGAGAGATCCCGGGGCCGCCCGCTGCGTCGTTGTCGGCACGTCCGGTCCGGCCGGCGCACATGTCGGTGCGCCGCCGGGCCTGGTCGGTGACGAAAGTGGGCTCTGCATCTCCGAAAGTCGGTCGACGTCGCCGCCGACAGGGTCCCGGGATGGGCGCCTTGTCCGGTGCGGCACGGCGGTCGGGCCCCGCGACGCAGGCGTCGGCACGGTAGATGGCCGCGGGCGCCGGGGCACCGTCGATCGCTCTGGCGAACGGTTGCCGTCTGTGACCTGCGCCTCGGCATCAAACGGGTGACGCGGCGCGAGGTTGTCATGACCGGCGATGGCAACGAGTTCAACTTTCGAGCGACCGGGTGAAACAGATCGGCGACCTGGGGAGTAGCACCCGTCGTTGTGCGCCCGTAGATCCGGGTGTGGCGTGGTGTGACCTTTGTGTCGTAATGGACGGCCGTCTTGGACGAATGACCTACTTGAACCTGCAAGCGGATGTCGGACCACGTCGCACTCGTCAGGAGAGCGGCACGACAGCCACCGCAGGATCAAGGGGACACCGGACATGGGCGCAGTTGCGAGCAGGCAGCGCAGGGCGGGCACACGTCGTGCCGCCGTCGGCGCAGCGGCCGCACTCGTGCTTGGTCTGGGGCTCGCGCCGGTCGTGGGCGTCCTGGCGGCGACCCCCGCCGCGGCTGCGACCGGTGTTGCCATCGACGCCAATCTCAGCAACCACCGCGGGACCGACGCGACCGGCGGACCTGCCGGCTCCGAGTCCAACAACTGCGTCCGGTTCGACCCGACCTCGCCCTCCGCCGACCGTTGGTCGTCCACGGAGGTACGCGCGGCGCACGGACGTCCGATCCGCCAGACTCGGTACTGGATCTTCGGGTGGTTCGCTTGGGACGACGACAGCAACCCCCCGTGCCCCGCCACGCTCGACGCGGCCGGATACGGCCCCAGGAGCATCGGTCTCCTCACCCAGGAACAGGCGCCAGGCCAAAGTGTCATCGGCCTGACGCCGGGGCCGACGGCCGACGTCCCGAACGGCGGCTCTTTCCTACTCGGTACCCTCAGGCACCACAACAACCGGGTCACGACGGGAACCCCGTTCTTCCGGGGTGCACTGAAACTCCGCGTCGGCGGAAACGTCCTCTCGACGGACTACGTCCTGAACGAGACAGCCGGCACGGTGAACGTCGCGGGTCTGATGCGCACGGAGACGGTGACGCTCAACGGCATGAAGTACCGGCTGAGCGTCCAGGGCTTGAAGCCTGCAGCCAGCAGCGGTAGCTGCGCGAACAGCTCGACGGGCACGTTCACCGAGACAGTCACCACGGTTGAGAGCGCCGTCAGCGTCAACTGCCTGTGGGGCAGGCTG
Organism: Cellulomonas dongxiuzhuiae; assembly: GCF_018623035.1. NCBI lineage: Bacteria > Bacillati > Actinomycetota > Actinomycetes > Micrococcales > Cellulomonadaceae > Cellulomonas > Cellulomonas dongxiuzhuiae. Next base: position 2,922,231 of record NZ_CP076023.1, on the reverse strand, counting down.
GACCAGATTCGTCCCTTGACGGTCGTCAAGCAGGCCGCGGCGGTCGGTGACAGCACCTCCACGATCCCCGCCTCGACGTTCACGTCGAGGTCGAGCGTGCCGACCTCACCGTGGCTCGCTCCCGACTTCGCGCTCACGCCGGCCGCGGTCGGCAGCAGCGTGGCGCTGGCGGCCCGCGACTTCCAGGTGACGGGCGAGAGCGTCACTTTGACCGAGCACGCGCCGGCCGCGAGCTGGGAGCTGTCCTCGATCACCTGCCGTGACGGCTTGAACGCTGCAATCCCGTCCGGCCTGGAGATCAACCTGGCCAGCCGCAGCGTGACCCTCGCGAACGTCCCCGAGGCGACCTCTGCTCCCGCAGCCCCCATCACCTGCACCTTCCTCAGCACCTACGTCGCGCCGACGACGCTCACGCTCGTCAGCACCACCATCCCGAGCGGCACGACGGCGGTCCCGACCGCGGGCTGGTCGTTCACGGCGGACGGGCTCGGGGGACCGCTGGTGACGGCGGGTGCCGCCGGATCAGCCGTCGGGACCATCGACGTCCCGAGCCCGACCCGCTCCGTGCGTGTCACCGAGACCGTGCAGGCGGGCTACGTGCTCGACCGCGTGAGCTGCCGCCGCAGCGACCAGAGCGTCGTCCCGGTCGCGGTCACGGCGAACCACTTCGACCTCACGCTCGAGCGTGGCCGCAGCTACACGTGCACCGTGCTCAACCTGCGCCCGGGGGTGAGCCTCGTCAAGCAGGCGTTCCTCGCGAGCGACACCGGGTTCACCACGCCGCTCGCCGCCGCGCAGCCGCGCGACGCCGGCACGGCGCTGGTGTGGCGGTACACCGTGCGCAACACGGGCCAGACGACCCTGTCGGGCATCCTCCTGCGCGACGCGACCACCGTCACGACGAACGGAGCCGGGACGACCAACGGCTTCGCGTCCATCTCGTGCCCGGGCCGCCCCGACATCGCGGCCGGCACCACCGTGACCATCCCCACCCTGGCACCCGGCCAGGAGATCCGATGCCAGGCATCGGGGGTGCTGTGACACCTCATGCCACACATCTGCACGCCCGACCCACGACTTCCACAACCCCTCGGGACGCCCGCCCGGACGTCCCAGATCGCGCCTCCGGGCGGACCCAGCAGAAAGGTACGACCATGAACAAGAAGACCAAGGGCATCCTCGCCGGCACCGCCGGGATCGCGCTGCTCACGGGCGGTGCGACGTTCGCGGAGTGGAGCGACGACGCCACGCAGGACGGCGGCACGATCACGTCCGGCAACCTGGAGGTCGCGCCCGTCGGCACGCCCACCTGGTACGACGTCTCGAGCGACCGCACCGACGGTGCGGACCTGGCCGGCCTCCTCACGGGCCGCAACGGCCACGTCGTGGACGCGAACTGGCGGATCGTGCCGGGCGACACCGCCGTCGCGGAGTTCGGCTTCGCGGTCGCGCTCGAGGGCGACAACCTCGTCGCCAACATCGACCTCACCGACATCGAGGCCCTCGAGGGGAACGGCGCGACCGTCGACTACAAGGTGTTCAACGCCGCCGGTACCGAGATCACGCCCGCCACGGGCAACCTGATCCGCCTGCGGGGCGCCGACGGTGCGAGCGACCTGGGCGGCGCGGCGATCACCCGCACCGAGCTGGACGACACCGAGACGACGGCGGACGTGACCGTCGTCGTCGAGGTCACGTTCCCCGACACGCTCGAGGACCGGGACCGCGTGCAGACTGTCGTGGCCGACCTCACCGACGTGGGCGTCAGCCTCGAGCAGGTCCGCACGGGCGCCGGCTTCTGACCGGCCCGCGCGGGGGCCGGCCGACCGCCCGGCCCCCGCGCACCACTGTCCGTACCGCCACCACCCCGCGACCCACGACCAGGAGGACGCCATGACCGCCACCCGCGCACCGCGCGACAGCTGGTCGTCGGGCGTCCTGTCGGCCGTCACCACGGCCCTCGTCCTCGCGGTGCTGGTGCTCGCGGTGGCGCTGACGGTCGTGCCGCGCATGCTCGACGGCGCGGCGCTGACCGTGCTGACGGGCTCGATGGTGCCGACCTACGACCCCGGCGACGTGGTCGTCGTGCGTGGCGTCAAGGACGCCGCGACCGAGGTCCGTGTCGGAGACGTCGTGTCGTTCCAGCCGTTGCCGGACGACCCGACGCTCGTCACCCACCGCGTCGTGTCCTTCCGCTCGACGGCGGACGGCCCGCGCTGGGTCACGCGCGGCGACGCGAACGGCGCCGATGACGAGCCCCTGCAGGCCCAGCAGATCAAGGCCGAGGTCGTCTACCACGTGCCTTACGTCGGGCACGTGACGCTGGCGGCCGGCCAGCACCGCTCCACCATCGTCGTGGGCGCCGCCATCGCGCTCGTCGTCTACGGTGCGTGGATGGTGCTCAGCCCCGACCGCGCCCGCCGGGCCGCCCGCGACGCTGCAGCCGACCCGGCCGTGGGCCTCGCGGAGGACCCCACGGACGCCGACGCGACCGCCGAGCAGCGCGCCTCGAGCGACAAGGTCGCCTCGTGACGCGCCGCCGCCTTGCCGCGATCGCGCTGGCCGCCGTGCTGACGGCCACGCTGGCGTCCGGGACGACCTACGCCATGTGGTCGAGCGACGCCGAGGCGGCGATCGGCGTGCTGCGCACCGGCAATCTCGACCTCGAGCTCGTCGGTGGCGTCCAGTGGGCGGAGACGTCCCCCGGGCTCACCGGCCACGTGATCGCCACGGGTACCGGTGGCACCGCCGACCACCTCGCGGTCCCGGGCGACTCGTTCACGTTGACGCAGCGCTTCCGGACGACCCTGGAGGGCGACAACCTGCGCGCTCGGCTCACGGTGCGCTGGCTGGCCGGTACCTCCGTCCCGGCGGGTGTCGACGGCACGTTCGTGGTGACGTCTCCGTCCGGCGTGACCAGCGGCCCGACGCGGCTCGGCGCGCCCATGACGCTGCAACCGGCGAGCCTGCCCAGCGGCACGGGGGAGTGGACACTCGTCGCGACTCTGCAGTGGAACGGCACCGACCGTGTCGTCGCGCCCTCAGCGCTGCCCGACCAGCCCACCACCTCGGCCAGCGGGACGCTGCAGCTCGACCTGGAGCAGGTGCGATGAGCGGCCTTCGAGAGCGGCTCGTCAGCTTGCCTACTGCCGCGGTGCTGGCGCTCGCCGTCGGGATCGCCGCGCTCGTGGGCATGGTCGGTGGCGGGACGCTGGCGTTGTGGCGCGACGTCGAGACGGTGTCCGCCAGCATGCCCTCCGGCGTGGTCGCCTTCGGCGTGCGGGCGTCCGCACCGGTTGCTCAGACGGACTACGCGACGAGCGCCACCGACACCGTCGACTTCACGTTCGGGTCCGCCGCGGCCGCGACGCTCTACACGACAGGTTCGGTCGCGCTCCTCTTCCAGGTCGACGCGCTCGCGCAGGGCCACCGCGGCCTGCGGTACACCGTGACCCGCCAGATCAGTGGTGGCGTCTTCGGTGACTCGACCGTGCGGCTGGTCAAGGTGACCAGCGCGGCTGCCTGCACCGCGACCGCGTCCGGGCCGGACGCGAGCACGTCGACGCCGGTCCCCTCCACCTACAGCACCACGAAGGCGCTCACCAGCGAGTACTGGTGCCTCATCGCCACGTTCGAGCAGCTGAAGGGGTCGTACGGCAACACCGCGTCCGTCGACGCCGGCGTCACGACGTCCGGCGGCACCACGTCCGAGCGTGTGGGCGCGCAGAGCAGCTGGAGCGCGCAGGTCCGCAAGACCTTCGTGCCCGCGAACGAGCCGACGCACCGCCTCAGACTCGCGTTCACGACCTTCAGGCCGGGTCAGTGAGGCGCCCGGCCCGGGCCTTCGGGGTCCTCGTCGCCGGCGTCGTCGCGACACTCCTCGCCTCGCCGGCCGCCGCCGCGGGCTACGGCGAGGCGCTCGTGACCACGTGGGACGGCCCGACCGTCAACCTGGCCTGGGACGGGTCGTCGTACACGACGGACTCCTCGTCGTTCTCCGGCACGCCCGTCGTCGTGCCGGGCGACATGCAGGGCCGCACCATCACCGTGACCAACCACGGCCCGACGGACGCGACCCTGCGCGGCTGGGTGCAGGACGTGACGCTGCTTGATCCCGACGCGCTCGACATCTACCACTCCACCGGCGTACCGCAGGGCGACTTCTACGCGGACCTGACGCTCGCGTGGAGCACCGCGTCGAGCGAGGGGCGCTCGTCCTTCCGGCAGCTCGCAGCTGCGGGCGCGACCCAGGTCGTCGACGTCCCCCTGGCGCGCGGGGCGAGCACGCAGGTCACCGTGGTGACCGCGTTGCCTCTGACCGCGACCTCCGGCAACCGCGCGAACGTCGCGCCGCGCGAGGCGACCTACGAGGTCCTCCTGCGGCTCGACGGGCGAACGCCGCCGGCGTCGGAGGGTACCCCTCCTTCCGCCGGCTCCTCGGCCACGGGCCCCGCGAGCGAGGCGGGTTCGGACGCCGGCACCGCCGCCCTCGCCCTCACCGGCCTCGACGCGCTCCGCGCGGCCCTGCTCGCGGTCGTGGCCATCGGCGTCGGATCGACCCTCCTCGGCGCCGCTCGACGACGTCGCGACGTCCAGAACCCGGGCGGGTCCGGCACGACGCCGTCCGCGGGGTAGTCTCTACCGGCGGTCCGTCCCGCTCATCGACGGCGACGGGGTCGGAGGACGGCCCACACAGCAGGAGGACGACAGGTGCTCAGTGCATTCGCTCGGGCGTTCAGGACGCCCGACCTGCGGCGCAAGCTGCTCTTCACCATCGGGATGATGGTGCTCTTCCGCGTCGGGTCGTTCCTGCCGACCCCCGGGGTGAGCTATCCCAACGTCCAGGCCTGTATCGAGCAGACCGCCGACAACGACCTCCTGGGCCTCGTCAACCTGTTCAGTGGCGGCGCGCTCCTGCAGCTGTCCGTCTTCTCGCTCGGGATCATGCCGTACATCACGGCGAGCATCATCGTGCAGCTCCTGCGCGTGGTGATCCCCAAGTTCGAGGAGCTCCACAAGGAGGGGCAGTCCGGCACCGCGAAGCTCACGCAGTACACGCGGTACCTGACCATCGGCCTGGCGATCCTGCAGTCGACGACGATCATCACCTTCGCGCGCAGCGGCAACCTGTTCCAGGGCTGCACGCTCGAGGTCATCCCGAACGACACGCCGCTGACGCTGCTGATCATGGTCATCACCATGACCGCGGGTACCGGCCTGATCATGTGGTTCGGCGAGCTCATCACCGAGCGCGGTGTCGGCAACGGCATGTCGCTGCTCATCTTCACGTCGATCGCCGCGTCGTTCCCCGGCGCCCTGTGGTCGATCGCCGGCGGAAACAACGGTGTCGGCAAGTTCGTCGCGGTCCTCGCCATCGTGGTGCTGGTCATCGGGCTGGTCGTGTTCGTCGAGCAGTCGCAGCGCCGCATCCCGGTGCAGTACGCGAAGCGCATGGTCGGGCGCCGCATGTACGGCGGGTCGAGCACCTACATCCCGATCAAGATCAACATGGCCGGCGTCATCCCCGTGATCTTCGCGTCCTCGCTGCTCGCGGTGCCGACGCTGATCGCGCAGTTCGGTGACGCGACCGCGGGCTGGGTGCAGTGGATCAGCGTGAACGTGGCCGACCCGGCCGCGCCGCTGCACATGGCGATCTACATCGTCCTCATCATCTTCTTCTGCTTCTTCTACACGGCGATCACGTTCAACCCGGACGAGGTCGCGGACAACATGAAGAAGTACGGCGGCTTCATCCCGGGCATCCGGGCCGGCCGGCCGACGGCCGAGTACCTCGACTACGTGATCACGCGCATCACGACGCCGGGCTCGCTCTACCTCGCCCTCGTCGCGCTGATCCCGATGATCGCCTTCATCGTGCTCGGCGTCGGTGCCAACATCCCGTTCGGCGGGGCGTCGATCCTCATCGTGGTGGGCGTCGGCCTCGAGACCGTCAAGCAGATCGAGTCGCAGCTGCAGCAGCGGCACTACGAAGGGTTCTTGCGTTGAGTTCACGTCTGGTCCTGCTCGGCCCTCCCGGTGCGGGCAAGGGAACGCAGGCCGCCCGCCTGGCCGAGAAGCTGGGCATCCCGGCCATCTCGACGGGCGACATCTTCCGCTCCAACATCAAGAACGGCACGGAGCTCGGGCGACGCGTGCAGGACATCACGGCATCCGGTGCGCTGGTCCCGGACGAGCTCACCAACGAGCTCGTCCGTGACCGGCTCGCCCAGGCCGACGCGGTCGAGGGGTTCCTGCTCGACGGGTACCCCCGCAACGTCGCCCAGGTCGCGGCGCTCGACGAGATCCTGGCTGCCGCGGGGCACGAGCTCGACCTCGCGGTCGAGCTCACCGTCGACCCGCAGGTCGTCGTCGACCGGCTGACGAAGCGTGCACAGATCGAGGGGCGCGCGGACGACACCGAGGACGTCGTCCGGCACCGGCTCGGCGTGTACGCCGAGCAGACGGCGCCCATCTCGCAGGTCTACGCCGCCCGCGGCGTGCTCGTGCAGGTCGACGGGCTGGGCGAGGTCGACGACGTGACGGCTCGGCTCCTCGCCGTGCTGAGCACGTCCGCCTCCTAGGGGGAGCGGCCGTGTTCGGACGCGAGCGCGTCGAGTACAAGACCCCGGAGCAGGTCGCCGTCATGCGGCGTGCCGGCCTGGTCGTGGCGGACGCGCTCGACGCCGTCCGTACCGCCCTGGCGCCGGGTGTGACGACGGCCCGGCTCGACGCCGTGGCCGAGGACGTCATCACGTCCGCCGGTGCCACGCCGTCCTTCCTCGGCTACCACGGGTACCCCGCGTCGCTGTGCGTCTCCGTCAACGACGAGATCGTCCACGGGATCCCGGGCTCGCGCGTGCTCCAGCCCGGTGACGTCGTCTCCGTGGACTGCGGCGCGATCGTCGACGGCTGGCACGGCGACTCCGCCTTCACCGTCGTCCTCGACCCCGCCGATCCCGCGGACGTCGAGCTCGCGAACGCGACCGAGGACGCCATGTGGGCCGGTATCGCGGCGCTCGCCACGGGGGAGCGGCTGGGCGCGGTGGGGGAGGCCGTCGAGGAGGTCGTCGAGGCCGCCGCCGCGCGCGGTGCGGCAGACCCGTTCGGCATCGTCGAGGACTACGTCGGCCACGGGATCGGCACGGCCATGCACCAGCCGCCCGACGTCCCGAACTTCCGGACCCGCGACCGCGGGCTCAAGCTCCGGCCGGGGCTGTGCGTGGCGGTCGAGCCGATGCTGGTCCGTGGTGACCAGGCGAACCACACCCTGACCGACGACTGGACCGTCGTCACCGACGACGGCTCCCGGGCGGCGCACTGGGAGCACACCGTCGCGCTGCTCGAGGACGGCATCGTCGTGCTCACCGCGCGGGACGGCGGTGCCGCTCGGCTGCGCGCGCTCGGCGTCGACGTCGCCACGCTCTGAGTCGGCGGCCGGGGCAGCCGACTGCCGGTACCGAGCGGTGTCAGGATGCCGTATGATTGCTCGTTGGTTGTGTGCGCCGTTAGTTCGGCGACCAGTCACCCCATGATCAGGCCGCACGATCTCGTGCGGGTCCGGCATGTCCTGCGGACGGGTTCAGGGGTGGTACGACCACCGGCAGGACAAGTCGAGCACGACAGTTAGCGGAGGACATGGCCAAGAAGGACGGCGTCATCGAGATCGAGGGCAGCGTGGTCGAAGCGCTGCCCAACGCGATGTTCCGCGTGGAGCTGGCCAACGGCCACAAGGTGCTCGCGCACATCTCAGGCAAGATGCGCCAGCACTACATCCGGATCCTCCCCGAGGACCGTGTGGTGGTCGAGCTCAGCCCGTACGACCTGTCCCGCGGGCGCATCGTCTACCGCTACAAGTAACCACCACCATCGAGACGCCGTCGGTCGGACCCACGTGGCCCGGGCGCGGCGGCGGAGGAACGAACGCGATGAAGGTCAAGCCGAGCGTCAAGAAGATCTGCGACAAGTGCAAGGTGATCCGCCGGCACGGTCGCGTCCAGGTGATCTGCGAGAACCTGCGCCACAAGCAGCGCCAGGGCTGAGCAGCCAGCACCGCCACCGCCCCCTTCCCGGGGGCAGCAAGCGCACCGCCGCCCGTGACCACGGCTGAGGCCCAGGTCACGGTGAACCCCCAGCTCGGAGGCTGGGGCCCGCAGGGACTGCGGGAGGACGGTGCGGCAGACCTCCGAGTGCAGTACAGGAGCCACCAGGCACATGGCACGTCTCATCGGTGTCGACCTGCCCCGCGACAAGCGGGTCGAGGTCGCCCTCACGTACATCTTCGGGGTCGGGCGCACGCGTGCGCAGCAGGCCCTGGCCGCCACGGGCATCAGCCCCGACGTCCGGGTCAAGGACCTGGGCGACACGGAGCTGGTCGCACTGCGCGACTTCCTCGAGGGCAGCTTCAAGCTCGAGGGTGACCTCCGTCGCGAGATCGCCGCCGACATCCGCCGCAAGGTCGAGATCGGCAGCTACGAGGGTCTGCGTCACCGCCGCGGCCTCCCGGTGCGCGGTCAGCGCACCAAGACCAACGCGCGTACCCGCAAGGGCCCCAAGCGCACCGTCGCCGGCAAGAAGAAGGCCGGGCGCAAGTGACGCCGCGGGCTGGTCGCGCCTGCCGCTGACCGCCCGCCCGTCGGCCCACCGACCCGCAGACCCCGAGAGAAGAAAAGATGCCTCCCAAGTCCCGTACCGCCGTGCGCAAGCCGCGCCGCAAGGAGAAGAAGAACGTCTCCCACGGCCAGGCGCACATCAAGAGCACGTTCAACAACACCATCGTGTCCATCACCGACCCGTCGGGCGCTGTGATCGCCTGGGCGTCGTCGGGCCAGGTGGGCTTCAAGGGCTCGCGCAAGTCCACGCCGTTCGCCGCGCAGCTCGCTGCCGAGGCGGCCGCTCGCAAGGCGCAGGAGCACGGCATGCGCAAGGTCGACGTCTTCGTCAAGGGCCCCGGCTCGGGCCGTGAGACCGCGATCCGTTCGCTGCAGGCCACCGGCCTGGAGGTCGGCTCGATCCAGGACGTGACGCCGCAGGCCCACAACGGCTGCCGTCCGCCGAAGCGTCGCCGCGTCTGACCCGCGTCCGGCCGGGACGGTACCCCGTGGTACCCGTCCCGGCCGTCGCGTGCCCGCCGCGCAGCACGTCAGGCAGCCCCGCAGGGGCAGCCGGCCGTGTGCGCGTCGGTCCACCACAGCACTGACGCCCAGACGTGCAGACCGAGGCACGTCCAGGCACGCAGTACCTGCGAAAGCGTCATATGGCGGACGCTCGCGGAGAGGAAACACACCGTGCTGATCGCACAGCGTCCCACCCTGACCGAAGAGGTCATCTCGGAGCACCGTTCGCGGTTCTCCATCGAGCCCCTCGAGCCCGGCTTCGGCTACACCCTCGGCAACTCCATGCGCCGGACGCTCCTGTCGTCCATCCCTGGCGCTGCGGTGACGTCGATCCGGATCGACGGCGTGCTGCACGAGTTCTCGACGATCCCGGGTGTCAAGGAGGACGTCACCGAGATCATCCTCAACATCAAGAACCTCGTCGTCTCCTCCGAGAACGACGAGCCCGTCGTGATGTACCTGCGCAAGCAGGGATCGGGTGAGGTCTCCGGCGCGGACATCGTGCCGCCCGCCGGCGTCGAGGTGCACAACCCCGAGCTGCACCTGGCCACGCTGAACGAGAAGGGCAAGCTCGAGATCGAGCTGACCGTCGAGCGCGGTCGTGGCTACGTGTCGGCGAACCAGAACAAGTCGTTCGATGCCGAGATCGGTCGTATCCCGATCGACTCGATCTACTCGCCGGTGCTCAAGGTGACGTACAAGGTCGAGGCGACCCGTGTCGAGCAGCGCACCGACTTCGACAAGCTCATCGTCGACGTCGAGACGAAGCCGGCGATCAGCCCGCGCGACGCCCTGGCGTCGGCCGGCCGCACGCTGGTCGAGCTGTTCGGGCTCGCCCGTGAGCTCAACGTCGAGGCGGAGGGCATCGAGATCGGCCCGTCGCCGACCGACGCGGCCCTGGCCGCGGACCTGGCGCTGCCGATCGAGGACCTGCAGCTCACGATCCGGTCCTACAACTGCCTCAAGCGCGAGGGCATCCACTCCGTGGGCGAGCTCGTGGCGCGGTCCGAGGCGGACCTGCTCGACATCCGCAACTTCGGTGCGAAGTCGATCACCGAGGTCAAGGAGAAGCTGGCCGAGCTCGGCCTGACGCTCAAGGACAGCCCGCTGGACTTCGACCCCACGGCCGCCGGCGGCTACTACGGGGACGACGAGACGGACTTCGTCGAGGACGAGCAGTACTGACGTAGGTGGCCGGAGTGACCGCGCGCTGACGCGCCGGCCACGGCACGTCGCCCTCATCGCAGAACCCAAGGAGTAGAGACCATGCCCACGCCCACCAAGGGTCCCAGGCTCGGTGGCAGCCCGGCGCACGAGCGGCTCATCCTCGCGAACCTCGCGACGGCGCTGTTCGAGCACCGGCGGATCACGACCACGGAGACGAAGGCCAAGCGCCTGCGCCCCCTGGCCGAGCGCCTCATCACGTTCGCCAAGCGCGGCGACCTGCACGCACGTCGTCGCGTGATGACCGTCGTCAAGGACAAGGGTGTCGTGCACACCCTGTTCACGGAGATCGCGCCGGCCGTGGCCGACCGCCAGGGCGGCTACACGCGCATCACCAAGATCGGCCCGCGCAAGGGCGACAACGCCCCCATGGCCGTCATCGAGCTCGTCCTGGAGCCGCTGTCGCCCAAGCAGGCCGTCGTCAAGGAGGCCACGCGCGCCACCGAGAAGGCAGCGCCCAAGAAGGCGGCGAAGTCCGAGGACAAGCCCGTCGAGGACGCCCCCGTCGAGGACGCTCCGGTCGAGGACGCCAAGGTCGAGGACGCCCCGGTCGAGGACGCTCCCGTCGAGGACGCCAAGGCCTGACGCACCCGCACCACGACAGGGCCCGGACACCGCACGGTGTCCGGGCCCTGCGGCGTCCGGCGGGCGTGCGCGCCGGTGCCCGCATAGCCTCGAGCCATGGCCCCGGCCCCGCCCGTCGTCCTCGTGCACGGCCTGCGGGCGTCCCGCACGATGTGGCGCGCACAGGTCGAGGCCCTGCAGCGGGCCGGGCACCCGGCGCTGGCGATCGACCTGCCGGGCCACGGTGAGCGCATCGCCGAGACGTTCACGTGGGACGGTGCGCTGCAGGCGGTCAGCGACGGGGTGGACGAGATCGGAGGGCCCGCGCTGGTCGTGGGCCTGTCACTCGGCGGCTACATCGCCATCGCGCACGCCGCGCGTCATCCCGGGCAGGTCGCAGGGCTGGTGGCGGCGGGGTGCAGCTCGCGGCCGTATCCCGTCGTGCTGCGGGGATGGGAGGCGGCTGCCGACAGGTTCTTCGCGCGGCTGCCCGACCGCGGCGCGGCGGTCAACCAGGTGCTCGTCGACCGGTTCCTGCCGGCGCAGGGCGCCGCCGACGCCGGTGCCGGCGGCTTCGCGCTGGACGTCGTCGGTGACACCATGCGCGCGATGCGGCGCGCGGACCCGCTGACGGACCTCGCGCGCCTCGACGTGCCGGTCTGGATCGTCAACGGCCGGTTCGACCACTTCCGTGGCGAGGAGCGGCGGTTCCTGGCGGCGTGCCGCGAGGGGCACCTCGTGGTCGTGCCGGGGGCCTCGCACCTCGTCAGCCTCGTGCAGCCCGTGCGCTTCACCCGCGTGCTGCTGGAGGTGCTCGACGAGCTCGCAGCCCGTGCTGACAGGTCAGGCGTCGTGCGTGCGCAGGTCCCACGCGCGCACGCCCCCGACGATCCCGGCTTGGTTGGGCACGACGACGACGTCGTCGCCGAGCCGCTCGAGCGTGGGCGGCGACACGCGCCGGGAGTTGCCGCCGCCGAGGTAGAGCCGGTCCCAGTGGAAGACGGGGCGCAGCCCCTCGACGACCGTGCGGACCCGTCGTGACCACAGCGCGTCCCCGAGGCGCGCCCGCTCGTGCTCGCCGACGTACGCGTCGTACGTCGTGCCCCACCGGACCGGGGCGTGCGACAGCTCCAGGTGGGGCGCGAGCCGCCCGCCGTCGAAGAGCGCGGCGCCCAGGCCGGTCCCGAACGTGAGGACGAGCTCCAGCCCGGTGCCGGACACCACGCCGGCACCGTGCACCTCGGCGTCGTTCAGGACGAGCGTGGGCATGCCGAGCCGGGCCGTCAGCAGCGCCTGCACGTCGCAGCCCGCCCATGCGGTGCGCAGCTCCGGCACGACGGCGCTGCGCGGCCCCGACCGCGTGACGTAGTGCGGCGTGGCGACCACGACACCGTGGCGGATCATCCCGGGGACCCCCACGGTGGCGCGCTGCGCGCCCGGGAGGCGGGCGGCGATGTCGGCGATCGTGTCCGCCAGGCGCTGCGGGGGCAGGGGGTAGGGGGTGGGGACGCGCACCGCCGGAGCGTGCAGCGTGCCGGCGGCGTCGAGCACGGACGCCTTGATGCCGCTGCCGCCGCAGTCGACGGCCAGCGTGTACGGCTCGGACGGACGGTGCACCGTGCCACGGTAGCCCGCCCGTTACGGTGGGGCCCGTGACCGGTGAGGAGACGCGCACCGTGCGCCTGCGCCTGGACCTGGCGTACGACGGCGGGCGGTTCGCCGGCTGGGCGCGCCAGCCGGACCTGCGCACCGTGCAGGGCGAGCTCGAGGCGGGTCTCTCGACGGTGCTGCGCAGCGCCCCGCGGGGTGATCCGCGGCCGCGCGTGACGGTGGCCGGACGCACCGACGCCGGAGTGCACGCGCGGGGCCAGGTGGCCCACGTGGACGTCGTGGCGGGCGCGCTGACGGCCGTGCGCGGCCGGTCGGACCGGGACGACGTGGACGCCCTCCTGACGCGCCTGGCGGGCGTGCTGCCCGACGACCTGGTGGTGCGGGCCGTGCACCGTGCGCCCGACGGGTTCGACGCGCGGTTCTCCGCGCTGCGGCGGCGCTACGCCTACCGGGTCTGCGACGACCCCGCCACGCGCGACCCGCTGCGGCGGGGGTGGGTCCTGTGGCACCGCCGGCCGCTCGACGTCGCCGCGATGGACGCGGCGGCGGGCACGCTCGTCGGGCGCCACGACTTCGCGGCCTACTGCAAGCCGCGGCCGGACGCGACGACGATCCGCACGCTCGAGGCGTTCGGCTGGTCGCGGCCCGACGCGGGTCCGGACGCCGGGCTGGTGGTGGCCCACGTGCAGGCCGACGCGTTCTGCCACTCGATGGTCCGCGCGCTGGTCGGCGCGAGCCTCGCCGTGGGGGAGGGGCGGCGCCCTGTCACGTGGCCGCGCGAGATCCTCGACGGGCGGGTGCGGCACGGCGGCGCGACCGTGGTCCCGGCGCACGGTCTGACGCTCGAGGAGGTCACGTACCCCTCGGACGACGAGCTGGCGGGTCGTGCGGAGCAGACGCGCGCGCGCCGCAGCGCCGCCGACCTGAGCGGCCCCCCGCTCGCGCCGGGCTGCTGCGGCTGACGGCGCCGGCACCACGCCGACGCGCGCGGTGCCGGCGCTGGACGGCAGGCTCAGGGGGTGCGGGGCTCCTCGCCGCCGACGTCCTGCGACGTGACCTCGTCGTCGTCGTCCGTGGCCCAGGCGCCCACGTACTCCTCCTCGATGACGTGCACGGCGGCCTCCTCGGCGGACGCGGCGCCGCCGTCGACGCCCGCGTCGACCGCGAACTGGTCCGTCCCGCCGGCCTCGACCGCGTCGTCGTCCTCGACCAGCCGTCCGGCGCGCAGCTCGTCGCGGTGCGCGGCGGGCGGCGCATCAACCTCCCAGACCTCCGGCTCCTCCTGCGCCACGCGCTGCTCGAGCGTCTCGCCGCGGGACTCCTCCCACGCCGTCTCGCCGAAGTGCGCGGAGGCCGGTCGCGGGCGCTCGGGCGGGGTGATGCCCTCGTCGAGCGGGTCGGTGACGCCGCGCTCGACCATCGTGTCCTCGCCGGGCAGCTGGTTGCTGTCACCCTCGGTGCCGAGTGCCGGGTCGGTGCTGGTTGCTGGGGTGTCCTCGCTCATGCCCCCGACCCAAGCACTGCTCGCACGGTCCCGCCACAGGACCGCGGTGCGCGCCTCGCAATGCGCTTCCGGCTCCCACGTCGCGGGGCCCACACTGATCCGCATGGGCCATCTCGACGTCGGCGGTGTCGGCTACACGCTCCCCGACGGGCGTCCCCTCCTGCACGACGTGACGTTCCGGGTCGGTGACGGTGCGCGCGTGGCGCTCGTCGGGCCCAACGGGGTCGGCAAGTCGACGCTGCTGCGCATCGTCACGGGCGACACGGCGGCGCACGCGGGCTCGGTGCAGCGCAGCGGCGGTCTGGGCGTCATGCGGCAGGACGTCGGACGCATCGACGACGAGCGCAGCGTGCGTGACCTGCTCGCCGGCCTCGCGCCCCCGGCGGTCCGCGAGGCCGCGGCGGAGCTCGCAGCCGCCGAGCTGGCCATGATGGAGGTGGACGACGAGCCGACGCAGATGCGGTACGCGCAGGCGCTCGCGGACTGGGCGGACGTCGGCGGGTACGAGGCCGAGGTGGGCTGGGACCGGGTGACGGACGCGGTGCTCTCGCTGCCGTTCGAGCGTGCGCAGCACCGGTACGTGCGCACGCTGTCCGGCGGCGAGCAGAAGCGGCTCGTGCTGGAGGCGCTGCTGCGCGGGCCGGACGAGGTCCTGCTGCTCGACGAGCCCGACAACGCCCTGGACGTGCCGACCAAGCGCTGGCTCGAGGACCGGCTCGTCGCGAGCGGCCGCACGGTCCTGTTCGTCAGCCACGACCGCGAGCTCCTGGCACGCGTGGCGACCCACGTCGCCACGCTCGAGCCGGCCGAGGGCGGGGCGCGCGTCTGGGTGCACGGTGGTGGCTTCGCGACGTACGCGCAGGCGCGCGCGGACCGGCGCGCACGTCACGAGGAGCTGCTGCGGCGCTGGGAGGAGGAGCACGCGCAGCTGCGCGAGCTCGTCGTGACGCTCAAGACGAAGGCCGCGTTCAACGACGGCCTGGCCTCGCGCTACCAGGCCGCGCAGACGCGGCTGCGCAAGTTCGAGGAGGCCGGGCCGCCGGCCGTCCTGGCGCGGGACCAGCAGGTGAGCGTGCGGCTGCGGGGCGGGCGGACGGCCAAGCGTGCCGTCGTCGCGCAGGACCTGGAGCTCACGGGGCTGATGCGGCCGTTCGACCTCGAGGTCTGGTACGGCGAGCGCGTCGCGGTGCTGGGGGCGAACGGCTCAGGCAAGTCCCACTTCCTGCGGCTGCTCGCCGCCGGCGGCTCCGACCCCGAGCACGCGCCCGCGGGTGACGTGCCGGTCGCGCCCGTCGCCCACACGGGGTCGGTCGTGCTGGGGTCGCGCGTGCGGCCCGGGTGGTTCGCGCAGAACCACGCGCACCCCGAGCTCGTGGGGCGCACGCTGCTGGAGGTCCTGCACCGGGGTGACGGCCACCGCGCCGGACTGGGCCGCGAGGCCGCGAGCCGCGCGCTGGACCGGTACGAGCTCGTCGCGGCGGCTGAGCAGCGGTACGAGACGCTGTCGGGCGGTCAGCAGGCGCGGCTGCAGATCCTGCTCCTGGAGCTCGGCGGCGCGACCCTGCTGCTCCTCGACGAGCCCACCGACAACCTCGACCTGCACTCGGCCGAGGCCCTCGAGGCGGGGCTCGCGGCGTTCGACGGCACGGTGCTCGCGGTGACGCACGACCGGTGGTTCACGCGCACGTTCGACCGCTACCTGGTGTTCGGGTCCGACGGCTCGGTGCTCGAGACGCCGGAGCCCGTGTGGGACGCGGGGCGGGTGCAGCGCGTACGGTAGGGACCGACGCACGTGACGCCTGCCACCTGTTTTGCCTGGCGGAGCCGGTCCGGGTAGTCTGGTGCGTCGTTGTGCGTCCCCTGTCGCGCACCGGTGGCTTCTCACCACCGGGTGCCGATGGACGTCCTGGTGCGATCCCACTCGCCGGGCGGGATGCTCCGGCAGCCATCCTCGGCCGGTCGCCCTGCGCGCCCGGCCACGACACGTATCACGAGACAGAGGCAACCCCGTGCGCACGTACACCCCGAAGCCCGGCGACGTCGAGCGGAACTGGTACGTCATCGACGCGACCGACGTCGTGCTCGGTCGTCTGGCCAGCCACGTGGCCACCCTGCTGCGCGGCAAGCACAAGGCGACCTTCGCTCCTCACGTCGACGGCGGCGACTTCGTCATCGTCATCAACGCGGAGAAGGTCGCGCTGACCGGCAACAAGCGGGAGACCAAGCTCGCCTACCGCCACTCCGGTTACCCGGGTGGTCTGCGGGCGACCCGTTACGTCGACCTCCTCGAGAAGCACCCGGAGCGTGCGATCGAGAAGGCCGTTCGCGGCATGCTGCCCCACACGACCCTCGGTCGCGGGCAGATCAGCAAGCTCAAGGTCTACCGCGGTGCGGAGCACCCGCACGCGGCCCAGCAGCCGAAGCCGTTCGAGCTCACCCAGGTGGCGCAGTAAGCCCCCGGCTGCTGCGGCAGAGAAACTAGAACGCGAGGATCCCGTGGCTCAGACCACCGTCGAGACCGAGTACGAGGGCGACGACACGCCCACCAGCTACACCTCCGAGACCGTCGCGCCCACCGGCCGCGGGCAGTCCCTCACGGCACCGGGCCAGGCGCTCGGCCGCCGCAAGGAGGCCATCGCCCGCGTCCGTCTGGTGCCCGGCACCGGCCAGTGGAAGATCAACGGCCGCGCCCTCGAGGAGTACTTCCCGAACAAGGTGCACCAGCAGCTCGTCAACTCCCCGCTGAAGCTCGTGGACGTCGAGGGTCGTTTCGACGTCGTCGCGCGCATCACCGGGGGTGGCGTCTCCGGCCAGGCCGGCGCGCTGCGCCTGGGCATCGCCCGCGCGCTCAACGCGATCGACGCGGAGAACAACCGTCCGGCGCTCAAGAAGGCCGGCTTCCTCACGCGTGACGCTCGCGTGGTGGAGCGCAAGAAGGCGGGTCTCAAGAAGGCCCGCAAGGCGCCGCAGTACTCGAAGCGCTGACCCAGCGCTCCGGCCCGATGGCCTCGGCGGTCGACAGACCGCCGGGGCCATCGGCATGCCGGGGCAGGACGGGCCGGCACGCGGGTCGCGGCGTCGGGAACGGATCAGGCACGACGCCGGCAGCGTCCTCGCGGGGGCGGGCCGCCGGCAGGACGAAGGAGCCGGGTAATGGGTCGACTGTTCGGGACCGACGGGGTGCGCGGTCTGGCGAACCGGGACGTCACGGCGGAGGTCGCGCTCGACGCGTCCGTCGCCGCGGCGCACGTGCTCGCCTCACGGGGCGACTTCGCCGGGCACCGTCCCCGTGCGCTGATCGGTCGTGACTCGCGCATCTCGGGCGAGTTCCTCTCCGCGGCGGTGGCCGCGGGTCTGGCGTCCGCGGGCGTCGACGTCGACAACGTCGGCATCCTCCCGACACCGGCGGTCGCCTACCTGACGGCGGCGCGCGGCGTCGACATCGGCGTGGTGCTGTCCGCGTCGCACAACCCCATGCCCGACAACGGCATCAAGTTCCTCGCGCGCGGCGGCCAGAAGCTCGACGACGACGTCGAGGCGGCCATCGAGGCGCGGATGGGTGAGGACTGGGACCGGCCCCTGGGCGCGGACGTCGGTCGGATCCGCATGGACCTCAACCTCGCGGGCCAGCAGTACGTCGACCACCTCGTCGCGACGATCGGCGGCACGCGGCTCGAGGGTCTGCGCATCGTCATCGACTGCGCCAACGGCGCCGCGAGCGAGGTCGGGCCCGTCGCGCTGCGCCAGGCGGGCGCCGACGTCGTGGTCATCAACGCGTCGCCCGACGGCCGCAACATCAACGAGGCGTGCGGGTCCACGCACCCGGAGCAGCTGCAGGCGGCCGTCGTGGCGGCGCACGCAGACCTCGGTGTCGCGCTCGACGGCGACGCCGACCGCTGCCTGGCGGTCGACGCGACCGGTGAGCTCGTCGACGGCGACCAGATCATGGGCGTGCTCGCCGTCGCGATGCACGAGCGCGGCGACCTCCGGCACGACACCCTCGTCACCACGGTCATGAGCAACCTGGGGCTGCGGATCGCGATGCGCGAGGCCGGCATCGCCACGGTCGAGACGGGCGTCGGTGACCGGTACGTGCTCGAGGCCATGCGCGCCGGCGGGTTCGGCCTGGGCGGCGAGCAGTCCGGCCACATCATCATGGCGGCCCACGCCACGACGGGTGACGGCCTCCTGACGGCGCTGCACCTCGCGGCCCGTGTGGTGCAGACCGGCCGCCCGCTGGCCGAGCTCGCGGGGATCGTGCGCAGGCTGCCGCAGATCCTCGTCAACGTGCCGGGCGTGGACCGTTCGCGCACGGACGACCCCGTGCTCGTCGAGGCCGTCGCCGCCGCGACGGCCTCGCTCGGTGACACGGGACGCGTGCTGCTGCGCCCGTCGGGCACCGAGCCGCTCGTCCGCGTGATGGTGGAGGCCGCCACGCAGCAGGAGGCCGACGCCGTCGCGAACGAGCTCGCGGGTGTCGTCCGGGAGCGCCTGTCGCTGTGATGTCGCCCGCCGGGGAGCCGGCGGCCTGCCGGGGCTGAGGAGGAGGACGGATGTCCGAGAGCGACCGCATCGCGCGCGACCTCGCGCGCCGCACGCTGGACGCGGCACGCGCCGCGGGACCCGACGCCGTCGCGCCGATCGTCCAGGCGGGCCACCCCGTGCTGCGTGCCGTGGCGCGGCCGTACGACGGCGGGCTCGGTGCCGACGAGCTCACCGAGCTGCTCGCGCTCATGCGCCGCACGATGCGGGCGGCCCCGGGCGTCGGGCTGGCCGCACCGCAGATCGGGATCCCGCTGGCGCTCGCGGTCGTCGAGGACCCGGGGGCGGGTGACGGCGAGGTCGCCGACGTGCGCGAGCGCGCCCCGCTCGCGTACCGGGTGCTGGTCGACCCGTCCTACGAGCCGGTCGACGACGACCAGGTCGCCTTCTACGAGGGCTGCCTGAGCGTCGTCGGGTACCAGGCCGTCGTGGCCCGGGCGCGGACGGTGCGCCTCACGGGGCTCGACGAGACGGGTGCACGGGTCGACGAGGTCCTGCGCGGCTGGCCCGCACGGATCGTGCAGCACGAGACCGACCACCTGCGCGGCACGCTCTACGTCGACCGGGCCATCACCCGCTCGCTGTCCGCGACGGACGCCTGGGGCGCACACTGGGGAGCGGAGCCGGTCCCGCACGAGGCTGCGCGGGCGCTCGGCTTCGAGCTGCCGCGGACGGCACGGGGGAGTGCCGGGGAGGAGAGGCGATGAAGCCGTTCCTGTTCCTGGGGGTGCGGCCCGAGGACGCACCCGCGGACGACGAGTACGCGGCGATGCTCAGGTGCACGGGCCTCGACGAGTCGACCCTGCGTCGTGTGCGGCTCGAGGCCGCTCCCCTGGGCGACGTCGACCTCGACGCGTGGTCCGGCATCGTGCTCGGCGGGGGACCCTTCTGCGTGAGCGACCCCGAGGACACCAAGTCCGCCGTGCAGCGCAGGGTCGAGGCGGACCTCGCGCGGCTGCTGGACGCGGTCGTGCCCGCCGACCACCCGTTCTTCGGGGCCTGCTACGGCATCGGCACCTTGGGGCGGCACCAGGGTGGTGTCGTCGACCGTGCCCACCCCGAGCCCGTCGGCGCGGTCACCGTCGAGCTCACCGCCGCCGGCCGCGCCGACCCCGTCATGGGCGTCGGCCCCACCCGGTTCGGTGCGTTCGTGGGGCACAAGGAGGGGCTCAGCGCGCTGCCGCCTCACGCGGTGCTGCTCGCGACGTCGAGCACGGCACCCGTCCAGGCCTTCCGGGTGGGCAGGAACGTGTACGCCACGCAGTTCCACCCGGAGCTCGACGTCGACGGCCTCGCGACGCGCGTCGAGGCGTACCGCTACGACGGGTACTTCGACCCCGCCGAGGCGGCGCAGGTGGTGGCCGACGCGCGCACCAGCGGCGTGCGCACGGTGCCGGGGGTGCTGCGGGCGTTCGTCGAGCGGTACGTCCACCCGCGGGGGGACGCCGGTCCGGGCCGCACCGTCCTGGGGGACGAGATGGGGGTCCGTCAGGGCTGATTCGGGGGAATACCCGATGTGCCCGGGAGCGGTGCGCACCTAGCGTGGGCACGTGGCCACCGCCGGGGTGGGCACGACGAAGGGGGGCCACGTGCTCGAGCAGTGGGCACTCGACCTCGCGGCGTCGCCGTGGGTCTTCGCGGCGCTGCTCGGGTTCGCGACGATCGACGGGTTCTTCCCGCCGGTGCCCAGCGAGTCGCTGGTCATCGGTCTCGCGTCGCTCTCGACCTCGACGGGCAGTCCCGTGCTGTGGCCCGTCATCGCGGTGGCGGCCCTCGGGGCGTTCACGGGTGACCAGATCGCCTTCCAGATCGGCAGGGCCCTGCCCATCCGACGCCTGCGCGGCTTCCGCGGCCGGCGCGGGCAGGCGCTCCTGGACTGGGCCGAGCGTGCGCTGCGCGACCGCGGCGCCGCGTTCATCATCGCGGCGCGCTACATCCCCGTGGGGCGGGTCGCGGTCAACATGACGGCCGGCGCGCTCGGCTTCCGCCGCCGCCGCTTCGTGCTCCTCACCGCGATCGCCGCCGTGACCTGGGCCCTCTACTCGACCCTCATCGGGATCGGCACGGGGACCGTCCTGGGGCACTCGCCGATCGTCGGGGTGGTGGTGGGAATCCTCGGAGGGTTCGCGATCGGGCTGGTCGTCGACCGGGTGCTGCGGCGTTGCCTGCACATCGACCCGCTGCCCGAGCAGGCTGCGGGGGCCGCGCTCGAGCAGGAGCGGCCGACGCCCGACGCCTCGCCGGCCGTCGCGGCCGACGCGCGCGTCCGGCCGGGCGACGGAACGGTCGCCTGACGCCAGTCGGAGGTCACGATGACCTCACGATGTGACCGCTGTGACAACGATCCGGTATCGACCGGTCGGCCGGGCGGGCTCCGCCGTCCGGCGCGGCCTACGCTCGAGGGAGCGCGACGTCGACGTCACGCTCCCCGCCCACCGCGAGGCCCCACGACGTGTGGGGTCCGACCCCGTGCGCCCGGGGACGAGGCGGTGGAGGACGAGGGTGCGGGCAGCGCGACGCGGTGCGACGGCGGGGATCGCCGTGCTCGCGCTCGCGGGCTGCGACCAGTCGGTGGCGGCGCAGCCCGCCGCGACGACGGCCGAGGTCCGGACGGACGCGAGCTGTCTGGACCCGGAGGTGCTCGACGCGCTCGGCCTCGAGCTGGACCCGTCCCTGCGCACCGGTGCCGCCGCCACGACGACGCGCGGCCTGCCGCCGGAGGGCTTCGTCGCCGACACCGCGCTGCTGTGCGACCGTGGCGGGACGCTGCGCGACTCGGCGGGTCGGTGGTGGGCGGTCACGTCGACGCGTCTCGAGGGCGACCTGGAGCCGCTGGTCCGGGGCGTGACGGGCACGTCCGCCGCGTGCGGCGTCGGGATCGTCGCCCAGGTGTGGCTGGTCGACGCGCTGGGCGCTGCCGTCCTGCTGCCACGTGAGGCGGCGTGCTCCGGCGCCGGCCTGCCCGCGGCGCTCGAGGAGCTCGACGTGGTCGACCGCACGGAGCACCCCGTCGCGCTCGAGCAGCCCGTCACGGCGGACGTCCCCGCACCCTGAGGCCGGTGCGGCGGTTCGTCAGATCTTGCGCAGCCGCACCCGCTGGACCGCGTGGTCCGGTCCCTTGGTGAGCACCAGTGTGGCGCGGCTGCGCGTCGGCAGGATGTTCTCCTCGAGGTTCGGCGCGTTGATGCTGTCCCAGATGCTCTCGGCGCGGGCGACCGCCTCGTCGTCGGTGAGCGACGCGTAGCGGTGGAAGTAGGACTCGGGCCGGGCGAACGCCGTCGCGCGCAGCGACAGGAACCGGTCCACGTACCACTGCTTGACGTCGGACGTGCGGGCGTCGACGTAGATCGAGAAGTCGAAGAAGTCGCTGAGCGCGAGGTTGGACGTGCCCGCCAGGGTGGGGCGTGCCGGCTGCAGCACGTTGAGGCCCTCGACGATGAGCACGTCCGGCTGCCGCACCACCACGTGCGCGTCGGGCACGATGTCGTACGTGAGGTGGTCGTACACCGGGACCGTGACCTCGGGCCGTCCGGCCTTGACCTTCGACACGAAGCGCAGCAGCGCCCGCCGGTCGTAGGACTCGGGGAAGCCCTTGCGCTGCAGCAGGCCGCGCCGCTCGAGCTCGGCGTTGGGATGCAGGAAGCCGTCCGTCGTCACCAGCTCGACGTGCGGCGTCGCGGGCCACCGTGCCACCAGCTCGCGCAGCAGCCGCGCCGTCGTGGACTTGCCCACGGCGACCGAGCCCGCGACGCCGATGACGAACGGCGTGCGGCCGACGTCCTCGCGCAGGAACGTGCTCGTCGCGTGGTGCAGGCCGCGCGTGGCCTGGATGTACAGGTCGAGCAGGCGCGACAGTGGACGGTAGATGGCATCGACCTCGGCGAGGTCGATGGGATCGCCGATGCCGCGCAGCCGGTCGACGTCCGCATCGGTCAGCGGCAGGGGTGTCGAGGCCGACAAGCGGGTCCAGGCGCTGCGGTCGAGGTCGACGTAGGGCGTGGCGGGGACCAGGGACGGCACCCGACGATTGTTCCGTATGACGGGGCGTGCTGGTGCCGACCGGCGCCGCGCGCCACCCATCTGCTCCGAGCGTCCCGGTAGAGTCGACCGCATGTGCGGAATCGTCGGGTACGTCGGCAGCGCGACTCCGAGCGAGCGTCCCCTGGACGTGGTGCTCGAGGGGTTGCGACGTTTGGAGTACCGCGGGTACGACTCCGCGGGTGTGGCGCTGGTCGTGCCCGGTGAAGCGCTCGCGACGGCCAAGAAGGCCGGCAAGCTCGTCAACCTGGTCGAGGAGATCGCCGCGCACCCGCTGCCGACAGCGACCGCGGCCATCGGGCACACGCGCTGGGCGACGCACGGTGGTCCGACGGACGCCAACGCCCATCCGCACGTCTCGGGGCGTCTCGCGGTCATCCACAACGGCATCGTCGAGAACTTCGCCCCGCTGAAGGCCGAGCTCCTGGCCTCCGGCGTCGAGTTCCTCTCCGAGACGGACACCGAGGTCGTGGCCCACCTCCTGGCCCGCGAGTACGACGAGGTGAAGGACCTGACGGCCGCCATGGCCGCCGTCGCGCGGCGGCTGCACGGCACGTTCACGCTGCTGGCGGTGCACGCGGACGTGCCCGACACCGTCGTCGGCGCCCGGCACGACTCGCCGCTGGTCGTCGGGCTGGGTGACGGCGAGAACTTCCTGGGCTCGGACGTCGCGGCGTTCATCGGCTCGACCCGCAGGGCGCTCGAGCTGGGGCAGGACCAGGTCGCGACGATCACGCCGACGTCCGTGACGGTCACGGACCTCGAGGGGACGCCGGTCGAGGCCAAGCCGTACACGGTGGACTGGGACACCACCGCCGCCGAGAAGGGCGGTTTCCGGTCCTTCATGGAGAAGGAGATCCACGACCAGCCGAAGGCGGTCGCGGACACGCTCCTGGGCCGGATGGACGTCTCGGGCCGGCTCGTGCTCGACGAGCTGCGCATCGACGAGTCGGTCCTGCGTGCGGTGGACAAGATCGTGGTCGTCGCGTGCGGCACGGCCGCCTACGCGGGCCACGTCGCGAAGTACGCCATCGAGCACTGGTGCCGCATCCCCGTCGAGGTCGAGCTCGCGCACGAGTTCCGCTACCGCGACCCGGTGGTCAACGAGCGGACGCTGGTCGTCGCCGTGTCGCAGTCCGGCGAGACGATGGACACGCTCATGGCGGTGCGCCACGCGAGCGAGCAGGGTGCCACGACGCTCGCGATCGTCAACACCCACGGCTCGACGATCCCGCGCGAGTCCGACGCCGTCCTGTACACGCACGCGGGGCCGGAGATCGCGGTCGCGTCGACCAAGGCGTTCCTGTCGCAGATCACCGCGGCATACCTGCTGGGTCTCTACCTGGCGCAGCTGCGCGGCAACAAGTTCCCCGACGAGATCGCCGCGACGCTCGCCGACCTGCGCGAGATGCCCGGCAAGATCCAGCAGGTCCTCGACCGTGCCGAGCGGGTCCGCGAGGTCGCGCGCTGGATGGCGGACTCGCCCGCCGTGCTGTTCCTGGGCCGGCACGTCGGCTTCCCGGTCGCCCTCGAGGGAGCGCTCAAGCTCAAGGAGCTCGCCTACATCCACGCCGAGGGCTTCGCCGCCGGCGAGCTCAAGCACGGACCGATCGCGCTGATCGAGCCGGGGCAGCCCGTGTTCGTCATCGTCCCGTCGCCGCGGGGCCGCGACTCCCTGCACTCGAAGGTCGTCTCCAACATCCAGGAGATCCGTGCCCGCGGTGCGCGGACGCTCGTGGTGGCGGAGGACGGGGACGAGGCCGTCGTGCCGTACGCCGACGAGGTGTTCCGGGTGCCGCAGACCTCGACGCTGCTCGCGCCGCTGCTCACCGTCGTGCCCCTGCAGATCTTCGCCTCGGAGCTCGCGAACGCCAAGGGTCTGGACGTCGACCAGCCGCGCAACCTCGCGAAGTCCGTCACCGTCGAGTGACCGGCGGGCCCGTGGGCGGTGCCGCGTGATCGTCGGCGTCGGCATCGACGTCGTCGACGTCGCGCGCTTCATGGCGACGGTGGAACGGGTACCCGCGCTGCGGGTGCGGCTGTTCACCCCCGACGAGCGCGACCTGCCGGACGCGTCGCTCGCCGCGCGGTTCGCCGCGAAGGAGGCGATCGCCAAGGCGCTGGGCGCCCCGCCCGGCATGAGCTGGCAGGACGCGACGGTGCGGCGTGTCGCGGGTGCGCAGCCGGTCGTGGAGATCGTCGGCACGGTGCTGGCGCGCGCCCGGGAGCTCGGCGTCGACCGCTTCCACCTGTCGATCTCCCACGACGCCGGCATCGCGTCCGCCATGGTCGTCGCCGAACGCGACACCTGACGCCCATCAGGGTCGTGAGAGAGCGATCCGGTCGCCTCTCGTGAGGCGTGAGAGAGCGATCCGGTCGCCTTTGCGGGGACCGGATCGCTCTCTCGCCCCGGTGGGAGTGCTGGATTGCTCTCTCACGGGGAGGGGAGGGGTCAGCGGAGGTGGGGGGTGACCTCGCGGGCGAAGAGCTCGATGCCCGAGCGGTCGTAGGCGGCCTCGGCGAAGTACGTGATCGCGTACGTCATGCCCAGCGCCTGCAGCTCACGCAGCTTCTCGACGATCTGGTCCGGCGTGCCGACCAGGGGGCCGCGGCGGAACTCCTCGGCGATGCCGGGCGCCTTGTCCGGCACGGTGTTGGCGTAGTGCTCCTCGACCCACGCGATGCGGTCGTCGACCTCGTCCTGCGTCGCGCCGATGACGACGTTGTAGTTGGCCGAACGCGTGATCTCGTCGAAGTTGCGTCCGATCGCCTCGCAGTGCCCGCGCAGGATCTCGGACTTGTGCGCGAAGCCCTCGGGGCTGCCGTCGAAGTTGGTGTACTGCGCGTGCTCGGCCGCGATCCGCAGGGTCTTCTTCTCACCACCGCCGGCGATCCACAGCGGCGGGCCGTCGACCTGCAGCGGGAGCGGCGAGAGCTGGGCGCCGTCGACCTGGTAGTGCACGCCGTCGAGCGTGGCGGTGCCGTTGGTCCACATCTGCTTGAAGATCTGCACGCCCTCGTCGAGCATCGCGATGCGCTCGCCCGCACGCGGGAAGCCGTAGCCGTACGCCCGCCACTCGTGCTCGTACCAGCCGGCGCCGATGCCCATCTCGACTCGGCCGCCGGAGATGACGTCGGCCGTCGTCGCGACCTTCGCCAGGTAGGCGGGGTTGCGGTACGCCATGCACGTGCACATCTGGCCCAGGCGCACGCGCGACGTCGACGCCGCGAACGCGTTGATGAGGCTCCACGCCTCGTGGGTCGCCTCGCCGTTGGGCTCGGGCACGGCGTGGAAGTGGTCGTACACCCAGATGGACTCGAAGACGTCGCCGTCGTCGGCCCACTGCGCGAGACCGTGCATGACCTTCCAGTGGTCGCGGGTCTCGATGCCCGTGAGGTCCTGCCGCCAGCCCTGGGGGATGAAGAGTCCGAATCGCATGCGCGCCACGCTACCGGCGCTCGCCCCCCGGCGGCGCGCGGGCCAGGATGGGCGCGTGCTGCACTCCTGGGACGCCGCCGCCGTGCGCGCGGCAGAGGAACCGTTGCTGACCGCCGGGGTGCCGCTCATGGCGCGCGCGTCGTTCGGGCTCGCCGCGCACGTCGCGCGGGCGCTGCGCGACCGGCGGGGGCGTGTGGGTGGTGCGCGGGCGGTGCTGCTCGTGGGGTCCGGCAACAACGGCGGTGACACGCTGCACGCCGGTGCGCTGCTCGCGCGCCGGGGGGTCGCGGTGACGGCCGTGCTCGCGTCGGGGCGCGTGCACGGGGACGGGCTCGCCGCGTTGCGGGCCGCGCACGGGCGGGTGCTGACGCTCGACGACGCCTGCGAGCGGCACGGCGTCGCGGCGCCGGTCGCGGCGGCTGTCGCGGCCGCCGACGTCGTGCTCGACGGCCTGCTCGGCATCGGCGGGCGCGGCGGTGTGCGGGGCGCCGGTGCCCGGCTCGTCGACCTCGTCGCGGCGGCCGACCCGCGGCCGCTCGTCGTCGCCGTCGACCTGCCGTCCGGCGTCGGCGTGGACGACGGCACCCGCACCGGGGCCGTCCTCGACGCCGACCTCACGGTGACCTTCGGGGGCCACAAGCCCGCGCTGCTGCTGCCTCCCGCGTCCGCTGCCGCGGGCCGTGTCGAGCTGGTCGACATCGGGCTCCGGCTCACGGGTGCGCCCGCGGTCGCCCGGCTCGAGGACCACGACGTGGTCGCCCTGTGGCCCGTCCCCGGTCGTGACGTGCACAAGTACGGGCGCGGCGTGCTGGGCGTCGTCACCGGGTCCGGCCACTACCCCGGTGCGGCGGTCCTGTCGGTGGCGGGAGCGCTGCGCACGGGTGTCGGCATGGTCCGGTACCGGGGGTCGGCCGGTGCTCAGGTGCTCGCGGCGCACCCCGAGGTCGTCGAAGGGGACGGGCGGGTCCAGGCGTGGGTGGTGGGCTCCGGCGTGGCACCGGACGACGCTGAGCAGCGCAGCCGTGCGCGCGACGCGCTGGCTCACGGGTCGCGGCACGACGAGCCGGTCGTGGTCGACGCCGGAGCGCTCGACCTGCTGCCGGAGCGGGTGCCGCCGCACGTCATCCTGACGCCGCACGCGGGTGAGCTGGCGGCGCTGCTCGCGGCGCGGGGGGAGCGTGTCGAGCGGGCGGACGTGGAGGCGGGCCCGCTCGCGCACGCCCGCCGCGCGCACGAGCTGACGGGCGCCACCGTGCTGCTCAAGGGCAGCACGACCGTGGTCGTCGGACCGCACGGCGCCACGTACGCGCAGGCCGACGGGCCCGCGTGGCTCGCGACGGCCGGGGCCGGGGACGTGCTGGGCGGCGTGCTGGGCGCGCTGCTGGCGGGCAGAGCGTCCGATGCGGTGGCGGACCCCGCGCTGCCCGCGGCGCTCGCCGCCGCCGCGGCGCTCGTGCACGGCCGGGCGGCCCACCGTGCCAACCCGGGCGGGCCGGTGACGGCGAGCGACGTCGCGGCGGCGCTGCCGGCGGTCGTGGGCGCGCTGGTGCGCGCGTGAGCCCGCACCCCGACGAGCCGTCGCCCTCGCACACGCGGGCGCCGCAGGCCACGCCGCCGGCGCCGCTCGCCCCCGCGCTCGCGGACCGCGTGCGCGCGCTGCTCGTGGACGGCGGGCGCCGGGTGCTCGGCATCGTCGGCGCGCCGGGGGCGGGCAAGTCCACGCTCGCCGCGCAGGTCGCCGCGGCCTTCGGCGACGCGTGCGTCGTGGTCCCCATGGACGGGTTCCACCTCGCGCAGAGCGAGCTCGAGCGCATCGGCCGCGCCGACCGCAAGGGCGCGCCGGACACGTTCGACGCCGACGGGTACGTGGCGCTGCTGCGCCGCCTGCGTGCCCCGTGCCCGGGGCACGTGGTGTACGCGCCCGAGTACCGCCGCGACCTGCGCAACCCGGTCGCGGGCGCGGTCGCCGTGCCGCACGACGTCCCGCTCGTGGTCACCGAGGGCAACTACCTGCTGCTCGACGACCACGGCTTCGGCCCCGTCGCTGACCTGCTCGACGAGTCCTGGTTCGTCGCGCCCGACGACGACGTGCGCCTCGCCCGGCTGGTCGCGCGGCACGAGCGTTTCGGCAAGCCGCCCGCCGCGGCGCTCGCGTGGTCGACCGGCCCGGACGCCGCGAACGCGCTGCTCGTGGCGCCGACGGCCGAACGCGCCGACGTGGTCGTCGGGCCGGCGCTGCTGGGCTGAGCCCACGCCCGGGACGTCGCGACCGGCCCTGCGCGCACCGGGCAGGGGGCCCGGTGGTGAGAGACTGGCAGGCGTGAACGACTTCCCGGCGCGCGCGGTGGTCGACCTCGGCGCCCTGCGCGGCAACGTCCGCACCCTCGCCTCCCTGGCCCCCACCGCGCAGGTGATGGCCGTCGTCAAGGCCGACGCGTACGGGCACGGCCTCGTGCCCAGCGCGCTCGCGGCGCTCGAGGGCGGCGCCACGTGGCTCGGCACGGCACAGGTCACCGAGGCGCTCCACCTGCGGCGTGCGGGCGTCACGGGTGCCCGGATCCTCACGTGGCTGTACGCGCCCGGCGCGCCGCTGCGCGAGGCGGTGGAGGCGGACGTCGACCTGTCGGTCGCGTCACGCTGGGCGCTCGACGACGTGGTCGCGGCGGCACGCGAGGCCGGCCGGACCGCGCGCGTGCACCTCAAGATCGACACCGGGCTGGGTCGCAACGGCCTGCTCCCCGCACAGCTGCCCGACGTCCTCGCGGCGGCGCTCGCCGCGGAGGCCGAGGGCCTCGTGCGGGTCGTCGGCGTGTGGTCGCACCTGGCCTTCGCGGACGCCCCGGACCACGCCGTCGTCGGTCGGCAGGCGGCCGTGTTCACCGACGCGGTCGCGGCCGTCGAGGCCGCCGGTGCGCGCCTCGAGGTCCGCCACCTCGCCAACTCGGCCGCCACGCTCACGGCGCCCGCGCTGCACTGGGACCTCGTGCGGCCTGGCATCGCCGTCTACGGCCTGACGCCCGTGCCGCAGCTCGGCGGGCCCGAGCGGTTCGGCCTGGTGCCGGCCATGACGTTCGAGGCGCAGCTCGCGACCGTCAAGCCCGTGCCCGCCGGCTCGGGGGTGTCGTACGGGCACGAGTACGTCGTGCCGCGGGACACCGTGCTGGGCGTCGTCCCACTGGGGTACGCCGACGGCATCCCGCGGCACGCCTCGGGGACGGCGGACCGCTGGGGCGGTCCCGTGCAGGTGGGCGGACGACGCCTCGGCATCGCGGGGCGCGTGTGCATGGACCAGGTGGTGCTCGACCTCGGCCCCGGCGCGAGCGACGCCGCCGGCGACCGCGTCGTGCTGTGGGGCGACGGGCGTGACGGCGGGCCGACCGCGCAGGACTGGGCGGAGGTGGCAGGGACCATCTCCTACGAGCTCGTGACGCGGCTGGGCGCTCGGGTGCCGCGCGTGTACGTCGACAGCGAGCAGGGCCGGGCGGGCGCGCAGGCCCTCGCCACCGCCGTCCCGTCGTCCGCCGGGGGAGGTGTCGCATGACCGCGCAGGTGCGGCTGCCCGACGCCGACGCGACCCGGGCCTGGGGCAGGGAGCTCGCGGCGCTGCTGCGCGCGGGCGACCTGGTCGTCCTGACCGGTGACCTCGGCGCCGGCAAGACGACGCTCACCCAAGGGCTCGGGCAGGGGCTGGGGGTGCGGGGGCAGGTCGCGTCGCCGACCTTCGTCATCGCCCGCGAGCACCCGCCGCTGCCGCGCCCGGACGGCACGCGCGGCCCCGCTCTCGTGCACGTCGACGCGTACCGGCTCGGGTCGCTCGACGAGGTCGAGGCGCTCGACCTGGACTCGGCGCTCGACGAGGCCGTCACGGTGGTCGAGTGGGGTGCGGGCTGGGTCGAGGGGCTGACGGACGACCGGCTCGAGCTGCGGCTCGAGCGCCCGCACGGCGGTGTCGGCGACGACGTCGAGGACGCCGCAGCGGGGGAGCGCGTCCTGACCGTGCACGGCGTGGGGGAGCGGTGGGCGGGCGTCGTCCTGCCCGGCGCGCCCGCGGCGTCGCACGCGAGCCACGAGGAGGGCAGGGCCTGATGCACCTGGGGATCGACACGTCGGGCGCGGTCACCGCGTCGCTGGTGCTCGACGCCGACCGCGCCGACACGCTCACCGACGACGAGCCGCGCCGGCACGCCGAGCTGCTCGCGCCGCTCGTCACGGAGCTCCTCGCGCGGCACGGGCGCGCGGTGGGGGACCTCGAGAGCGTCGTCGTCGGCACCGGACCGGCGCCGTTCACGGGTCTGCGCGTCGGGCTGGTGACGGCCCGCGTGCTCGGCCTGTCGCTCGGGATCCCCGTGCACGGCGCGCCGAGCCTCGACGCGCTCGCCGAGGCAGCTGCCCGGTTCGCCGGCCTCGAGGACGGGAGCCCGCTGCTCGTCGTCACGGACGCGCGCCGCCGCGAGGTCTACTGGTCGCGCTACGAGGTCCGCGACGGTGCGGCCGTGACCACCGACGGGCCCGACGTGGGCCCGCCCGCGGACGTCCCGCGGACACCCGACGACGTCGTGCTGGGAGCGGGCCGCGACCTGTACCCGCAGGTGTTCGGCGAGGCCGACCCGCGCGTGGCCGGTGGACCGCCCGCGCTGCTGTCCCCGGACCCCTCGCTGCTGGTCCGCATCGCGCAGCGGCGGCTGGCGGCGGGCGCGACGCTGCCCGCCGACCCGCTGTACCTGCGCCGCCCCGACGCCGTGCCCCCCGCGGGGGTCAAGCGGGTGCTGGCGTGAGCGCACCGCCCCTCGACGTCACCCTGCGGCCCCTGGTCGCGGGCGACCTGTCCGCGCTGGACCGCATGGAGCGGACCCTCTTCGGCATCAGCGCGTGGACGCGGCAGATGCTCGCCGAGGAGCTGGTCGGCCCCGGGCGCACCTACGTCGGTGCCGAGCTGCCGGGCGGGTCCCTCGTCGGGTACGCGGGCATCTGGTTCGACGGCCGGGACGCGCAGGTCATGACGGTGGCGACGGACCCCGGCTACCAGGGCCGCGGCATCGCGCGCCGGATGCTGGTCACGCTCCTCGAGCGGGCGCGCGCGCTCGGCGCGGAGTCGGTGCTGCTGGAGGTGCGCGTGGACAACGCGCCGGCGATCCACCTGTACGAGACCCTGGGGTTCACGCAGCTGGGGCGCCGCCGCGGCTACTACCAGCCGGAGAACGTCGACGCCTGGACCATGCAGCTGCTGCTGCCCCGGGAGGTCCGCGAGGTCCGGGAGGTCCGACCCGAGCAGGAGGCGTCGTGAGCACCCAGGACGAGACGCGCGGCCGGGTGCTGGTCGACGCCGACGAGCTCGCCCGGCTGCTCGCCGACGACGAGCCGCCCGCGCTGCTGGACGTGCGCTGGGCCCTGGGCCGCACCGACGGCCACGAGAGGTACCTCGCGGCGCACCTGCCGGGTGCGGTGTACGTCGACCTCGACACCGAGCTCGCCGCGCCGCCGTCGCCGGCGGCCGGCCGCCACCCGCTGCCGGACGTCACCGACCTCGAGCGGGCCGCGCGGCGCTGGGGCGTGCGCGAGGGCGGTGCGGTCGTGGCGTACGACGACGCCGGTGGCACGTCCGCCGCACGGGCGTGGTGGCTGCTGCGCTGGGCGGGCGTGCGCGACGTCCGGCTCCTCGACGGCGGGCTCGCCGCGTGGGTCGCCGCGGGCTACGCCGTCGAGCCGGGTGACGTGACGCCCGAGCCGGGCGACGTGGTGCTCGTGCCGGGTGCGCTGGCGACCGTCGACGCCGACGGCGCCGCGGCGCTCGCGGCGGACGGTGTGCTGCTCGACGCGCGCGCCGCCGAGCGGTACGCGGGCGACGTCGAGCCCGTGGACCCGCGCGCGGGGCACGTGCCCGGTGCGGTGAGCGCACCCACGGCGGCCAACCTGGACGACGCCGGCCGGTTCCTGCCCGCCGACGCGCTGCGCGCCCGGTTCGCCGCGGCTGGCGTCACGCCCGGCGGCGGGCCGGTGGGCGTCTACTGCGGCTCGGGCGTGACCGCGGCGCACGAGGTCGCGGCGCTCGCGTCGGTCGGCGTCGACGCGGCGCTGTACCCCGGGTCGTGGTCGCAGTGGTCGAACGACCCGTCCCGGCCGGCAGCCACCGCCTGACGTTCAGGCCGCGCGCGAGACGTCCTCCCAGTCGAGCCGCGGTGCGCGGGGGCGGTCCGTGCCCTGCCCGTCGGGCCAGCCGACGTTGAGCACGGACAGGGTCCGCCACGACGTGTCGGCGAAGAACTCGGCGTCGACGCCGTCGGCGTCCAGGCCGGTCATGGGCCCGACGCCCAGGCCGGCGGCGCGCAGACCGACGATGAGGTAGCCGGTCTGCAGCCACGCGTTGTCGCGGGCCATGCGCTCACGCACGTCCGGGACGTCCGCGAGCCCGTCGCCCGACGTCGGCGCGTGCGGCACGAGCGTCGGCAGGTGCAGGTGGAAGTCGACGTCGGCCGCGACGACGAGGTTGACGGGGGCGGCCAGGACGCGCTCGCGGTTGAACTCGGCCATGTGTGCCGCGAGGCGCTCGTGGCCCTCACGGCTGCGCACGACGAGCAGCCGCAGCGGGGTGGAGTTCATCGCGGTGGGGCCCCAGCGCACGGTGTCGTACACCGACCGCAGGAGGTCGTCGGGGACGCCGTCGTCGACGAAGCGCCCGACGGTGCGCCCACCCTCGAACACGATGTTCGGGAGCGGGGAGTCGCCCTCGCGGAGCAGCGTCGTCGAACCGTGGATGTAGTCGCTCGTGGTCATGTCCGTGTCCGTGTCAACGCTCGCTGTGGTCACATGGATGAGCAACGTCGTTGCGTCCGCAACGATGCCCCAGGGCAACCGTGAGGCGCGTCACGTCGCGCGGGACGCCTATCCTGAGGGACGTGAGCGCACCCCTCGTCCTCGGGATCGAGACCTCCTGCGACGAGACCGGCGTCGGGATCGTCCGCGGGTACGACCTGCTGGTCGACGCCGTCGCCAGCTCGGTGGACGAGCACGCGCGGTTCGGCGGGATCATCCCCGAGATCGCGGCGCGGGCCCACCTCGAGGCGATGGTGCCCACGATCGAGCGCGCGCTCGCGACGGCCCGGGTCACCCTGGACGAGGTCGACGCCATCGCGGTGACCGCGGGCCCCGGCCTGGTCGGACCGCTGACGATCGGTGCCGCCGCGGCCAAGGCGCTCGCCGTCGGGCTGGGAAAGCCGCTGTACGGCGTCAACCACGTCATCGGGCACGCGGTGGTCGACGAGCTGGTCGACGGACCGTTCCCCGAGCGCGTCATGGCGCTCGTGGTGTCGGGCGGGCACTCGTCGCTGCTGATGATCGACGACACCGTCAACGTCACCGAGCTCGGCTCGACGCTGGACGACGCCGCGGGGGAGGCCTTCGACAAGGTGGGCCGGCTCCTCGGGCTGCCGTACCCCGGGGGGCCGCACATCGACCGCCTCGCGCGCGAGGGCGACCCCACGGCGATCCGGTTCCCGCGCGGCCTGACCGCGCCCAAGGACCAGGCGAAGCACGCCACCGACTTCTCGTTCTCGGGCCTCAAGACCGCCGTGGCGCGGTGGGTCGAGTCCCGGCAGGACGCGGGAGAGGCGATCCCGCTGCAGGACGTCGCCGCCTCGTTCGCGGCCGCGGTGGCCGACGTGCTCACCGCCAAGACGATCGCGGCCTGCCGGCGCGAGGGCGTCTCGACGCTCGTCGTCGGGGGCGGATTCTCCGCCAACTCCCAGCTGCGCGACATGGCGGCCGCCCGGTGCGCCGACGCGGGCATCGAGCTGCGGATCCCGCCGATCCGCTACTGCACGGACAACGGCGCGATGATCGCGGCGCTCGGTGCTGCGGTCGTGCGCCGGGGGGCGCCGCCGTCGCCCCTCGACCTGCCGGTGGACTCCACGATGCCGCTCACGCAGGTCCTCGTCTGACGCGTCCGCCCACCGACGGGCCCGATGGGCTGCCGGCGTCCGTCAGCTGACCGGCGCCCGCCTCCACAGCCGCCAGACGCGCGCGCCGAGCGCGAAGCCGAGCGCGCCCAGGGCGAGCGAGACCGCGAAGGGCTGCCAGCCCAGCGTGAACTGGATCCCGAACATCGCGTCGCTGTTCTCGGCCGTCATCGGCACGCCCAGCCAGGACAGCTCCGCGCGGCCGCCGCCCATGGCTCCCACGGCGTCGACCGCTCCCACCGCCCAGGCGGCCCACATGTACAGCGGCAGACCGAACCCGAGGAGGACCGCCACCACCGCGCCGTCGTTCCAGCGGGGTCCCGCCCCGTCCAGGGCGTCGAGGTGGTCGGCGGCGACGCGCCACGGGCTGCCGATCTCGCGCAGCGCGTCGTCGACACCGATCCGCGCGGCGTCGTCGAGGAGCGCGGCCCGCAGGTCCCGGCGGATGCGCCGGGCCTCGCGCGACGGGTGGTAGTCCTGCATGGCGAGCGTGAACCGCCACATCCAGCGGCGCACGCGGGCGCGGTCGCGGAACCCGGTCACGCGGCACCGCCCCACAGTCGCCAGATGCGCGACCCGAGTGCGAACGCCACGAGGCACAGCGCACCGGACAGTGCGACGGGGCCCCAGCCCGCGGTGGTGTGCATCGAGATCGTGTCGTCGGTGTGCGTGAACGTCGCCGGGACGCCCAGCCAGCTGAGGTCCACGGTCCCGCCGCCCATCTCGTCGATCGCGCTGAGCGCCCCCATCTGCCAGGCGATCCACATGTACCCCGGCAGCAGGATGCCGATGAGGCCGGCGAGCACGGCGCCGTCGGCCCACCGGGGGCGCTCGCGCTCGAGGTCCGCGTAGTAGGTCGCGGCGAGGCGCCGTGGGCGGCCCAGGCCGCGCAGCGCCTCGTCGAAACCCGTGCGCGCGGCGTCGTCCAGGACCGCGGCCCGCAGCTCGCGCCGGATCCGGCGGGACTCCCGTGCGGGGTAGTCCTGCATCGCGACGTCGAACCGCAGCATCCACCAGGACAGGCGGAGCCGTTCGCGCAACCGCGGGCGGTACGCGGTGGTGGGCAGGTGGTCGTCCGTCGTGGTCATCGTGGGCTCCCCGTGGGGGCGGGCACGGGCGCGGCTGCGTCCGGCGGGTCGGTCGAGGGCGGGACTGCGCCGAGCACGAGGTCGGCGGTCGCGACGAGGTCGACCCACGCCGCGCGCTGGGCGTCGAGGACGGCGAGTCCCGGTGCGCTGAGCCGGTAGTACTTGCGTGCAGGTCCGGAGGCCGACGCGACGAGACGGGAGATCAGCAGGCCGTCCCGCTCGAGGCGCGTGAGGACCGGGTAGAGCGTCCCGGTGGACAGGTCGTCGAGGCCCGCCGCCCGGAGCACCGTGACCAGCTCGTACCCGTAGGTCTCCTCTCGGGCCAGTGCCGCGAGCGTGAGCATCGGGAGCACCCCCTTGAGGAGCTGGGAGTCCCGGGAGTCGGCCACGGCACGAAGGTAACGCCTGCTACCTGGTATTGCCAAGTAGTACGTGATCGGTGGTCCCGCGGCGACCGTGCCACGGCGTCGTTAGTGCCGCCTAGAGAGGGCGGCCCGCGGCGAGCTCGGCCACCAGCGCACGGACCACCGGCTCCAGCTCGCCCGCGTTGCGTCGCGCGACCGCGCGCTGGCGCTGGTACGACGCACCCCGCCGCAGGATCGTGCGGACCTGGTCCAGCTCGGCCGCGCAGCCCAGACGCTCCGCCACCGGCGCGAGCTCGACCAGCCACCGGCTCACCGAGTCCGTGACGAGCTCCTCGTCACCCGCGCCGTCGGTGATGACGATCGCGTCCATGCCGTAGCGCGCGGAGCGCCACTTGTTCTCCTGGACGAACCACGGCGGCATGGTGGGCAAGGGCTCGCCCGCGTCGATCATGGACGAGAAGTGCTCCACCAGGCAGTGGGTGAACGCGCTGATCGCCGTGACCTCGAGCAGGCTCGCGGCGCCGTCGGCGATGCGCATCTCGAGCGTGCCGAAGCGGGGGGACGGGCGGATGTCCCACCGGACCTCGTTGACCTGGTCGATCACGCCGGTGTGCATCATGTCGCCGACGTACTGCTCCAGCTGCTCCCACCGCTCGAACTGCGGCGGCAGGCCGGCCGTCGGCAGCTGCTGGAAGAGCAGCGCGCGGTTCGACGCGTAGCCGGTGTCCTTGCCGCCCCAGAACGGCGACGACGCCGACAGCGACTGGATGTGCGGGAACACCGTGAGCATCGCGCGGCTCAGCGGCAGGACCTTGTCGCGGTCCTCGACGCCCACGTGGACGTGCACGCCGTAGATGAGCATCTGACGGCCCCACCACTGCGTGCGGTCGATGAGCGTGGCGTACCGCTGCTTGTCGGTCACGCGCTGGTGCGCCCAGTTGGCGAACGGGTGGGTCCCGGCGCCCATGAGCTCGATACGCAGGGGGCGCGCGGCGGCGGCGACCTCGTCGAGGGCGCGCTGCAGGTCCGCCCCGGCCTCGCCGACGGTGCGGCACTTGCCCGACGACACCTCGACCGTGTTGAGCAGCAGCTCGGACGTGATGTGCGGGTGGTCGCTGCCGTCGGCAGGCTGCACCGCGGCGAAGATCGCCTGCGCCGCCTGCCGCAGGTCGCCCGAGTCGGCGTCGACCAGGGCCACCTCCCACTCGATGCCGACCGTCGACCGCTCGGAGACGGCGAACGGCAGGGTCACCGGCGCGGCCATCAGACCGGCTCCACGACGAGCACGCGCTGCTGCCCGGCGACGCGCGTGAGGACGACCGTGCTCTCGGTGCCGCCGCGCAGGTCCAGCTGGCGGCGCAGCGTCTCGGGGGTGACGGCCGTGCCGCGCTTCTTGATCGTCAGCCGCCCGACGTCCCGCTCCCGCAGGTAGGTGCGCAGGCGCTTGAGCCCGAACGGCAGGTCGTCGAGCACGCGGTAGGCCGTGGCCAGCGGCTGCCAGGCGGCACGGTCGGCGAGGGCGTCGGAGGTCACGTAGGCGATCGTGGGGTCCACGAGCCGGCCGTGCACGCGGTGCGCGACCGTGCCGACCAGGCCGGCGCGGATCACCGCGCCGTCGGGCTCGTACAGGTAGCCGCCGACCGGCCCGACGGGCGGTGCGTCGTCGTCCCCGTCGGGGTCGGCACGCAGGACGTGCGCGCTGCCGTCGCGCAGGACGAGCGCGGAGCGTCCCGGGCCGTCGGGAGCCAGCGGGCCGAACCACAGCCCGAGCTCCACGACCTCGCCGCCGGACGACACCCACTGCGCCTCGGCGTCGTGCGGCAGGTCGCGGTGCGCGAGGCCGGGACCCAGCTTGAGCCCGAGCGCGGGGACCGTGCCGCGCACGGCGAGGACCTCGTCGAGGGGCGGGGAGTAGGCCCGCGGGTCGAACACCCGCCGGCCGGTGCCCGTGCGGCGTGCGGGGTCGGCGTAGACGCCGTCGACGCCCTCGGCGGCCAGGTCGAGCGCCAGCCCGTCGCCCATGCGGACCTCGACCTCGGGGAACGCGCGCAGGTTGACGGTCGCCAGTGCTGCGGTCGTCTCGTCGACGTCGGTCGCCAGCACCCGGATGCCGATGCCTGCCATCGCCAGGGCGTCGGCGCCCAGGCCGCACGTCAGGTCGGCCACGTACCGGCATCCGGCATCGCGGTACCGGCGCGCGTGGTGCGCGGCGACCTCGAGGCGCGTGGCCTGCTCGAGGCCCGCGACGGTGAAGAGCATGCCGTCGGCGAACTCGCCGAGCTTGGCGCGGGCCTTGGCGCGCAGCCGCGACTGCGTGAGCGCGGCCGCGACGAGCGCGGGATCGAGCCCGTCCTTCTGCAGCCGCTCGGCGAGCGGCAGCGCGAGCCGCTCGTCGTACGGCGGCAGCGCCTGCAGGAGCGCCCAGCCGTCGGGACTGAGCAGCTTGACCAGCCCGGCGTCGTCCACGCCACCACCTTCCCACGTCACGGCCCGCCCGCTCACCACGCGCCGCCGACATGCTTCGGCAGGCGGCACGGCGGCACCAGTTCTGGCACTCGGGTTGACCGAGTGCTAACGCCTTCCTAGAGTGAGGAACTGGCACTCTCCCCGTGAGGGTGCCAACCGCTCCCGTGGCCCGGCTCCCGCGACGACGGCGCGACGGTGCGGCGCAGACTCCTGAACTACTCACATGCGAAGGGGAGGTCCGCTGTGTCGGTCTCCATCAAGCCCCTCGAGGACCGCATCGTCGTCAAGGCCCTCGAGGCCGAGACGACGACCGCGTCGGGTCTCGTCATCCCGGACAGCGCCAAGGAGAAGCCCCAGGAGGGCGAGGTCCTGGCGGTCGGCCCCGGTCGTATCGACGACAAGGGCAACCGCGTGCCGCTGGACGTGGCCGTGGGTGACAAGGTCATCTACTCGAAGTACGGCGGCACCGAGGTCAAGTACAGCGGCGAGGAGTACCTCATCCTCTCCGCTCGCGACATCCTCGCGGTCGTCGCCTGACGTACAGCTGTCCCGGCCGGGGACGCGTCCCCGGCACGACGAAGGCCCCCTCCCTCGGGAGGGGGCCTTCGTCGTGCTCGGGAGGATCAGGCGGTGACGCGGCGTCCGGCGCGCTCGGCGAGGACCGCGGCACGCTCCTCCTCGGACAGCCCGCCCCACACGCCGTAGGGCTCGCGGACGGCGAGGGACTGCTCGCGGCACTCCTTGAGCACGGGGCACGTGGCGCAGATGGCCTTCGCTGCCTCCGCACGGCGGCGCCGGGCCGAGCCGCGCTCGCCCTCCGGGTGGAAGAAGAGATCCTGGTCCGCGTCGCGGCAGGCACCCTCGAACTGCCACTCCCACAGGTCCATCACCGGTCCGGGGAGACGCGAGATCTCGGCCATGTGTTCCTCCTTGGCTCCTGCGTGGTCGTCCTGCGGCGCCGGCCGGACGAAAGTCGGTGGTCTCCGCGGTTCCCCGTGGCGACGTGACGCCACGCTACAACCGCTTCAGAAGTTGTTCAAGACCCACTTTCTGACGCGATCGTGTGAAACGGTGCCTGGCGCGATCTGGACGTCGGTGCAGGACGCGTGTCCGCGGTGGTGGCCGACGCGCGGGGAGAGGACGTCGGATCGCGTCACACTGCTGGCACAATCGCTTCATGGTCCCCGCAGCAGACGAGACCGCGGCCGGATCGGTCGACCCGCAGGGCGCGTCCGCGCCCGCCGGTCGCCCGGACGCGCCCGCGGCTCGCGACGCGGACCGCGCGCAGGTGCCGAGCGGGCCCGCGCTCACCGTCGCCGCCGTCGCGCGCCGGCTGGGAGTGGCGCCGGCCACGCTGCGGACGTGGGACCGCCGCTACGGGCTCGGGCCCTCCGAGCACCTCGCCGGTGCCCACCGCCGCTACACGAACCAGGACCTCGAGCGGCTCCTCGTGATGCGCCGCCTCACCATCGACGGGGTCGCGCCCGCCGAGGCCGCGCGGCTCGCGCAGTCGTCGGAGGCGCCCGACGTGGCCGGAGCCGTCCCCGCGGCCGGCAGCGACGACCTCACCGGCCGCCTGCCCGTCCGGGCCGAGGCAGGAGCCGCGGCCGAGGGGTCCGGTGCCGACCACCCGCCGGTCGCGGGCGTCCCGGCCGGCGGTGCGAGCAGCGTCGCGGCCCTCGTGGACGCCGCGCTCACCGGGCGGGCGGACCGCTGCGCGGCGCTGCTGGACTCGACCGGGGTCGACGTCACGCGGTGGTGGGCCGACCGCGTGCAGCCGGCTCTCGCGGCTCTCGCGCGCCGGACCGTGGTGGAGCGCCCGGGGGTCGACGCCCGCGAGACCCTGCTGGGTGCCGTGCTGAGCGCGCTGCGCGCACGCACCGCGGCGCCGCCCCCGCCCGGCGCACCCGTGGTCCTGCTCCTTCCCGTGCCCGGCGAGCCGCGCCCCGTCCTGGCGCACGTGCTCG
Source organism: Cellulomonas dongxiuzhuiae (assembly GCF_018623035.1). Lineage (NCBI taxonomy): Bacteria > Bacillati > Actinomycetota > Actinomycetes > Micrococcales > Cellulomonadaceae > Cellulomonas > Cellulomonas dongxiuzhuiae. The sequence continues at coordinate 2,882,358 of NZ_CP076023.1, read as the reverse complement.
CGGCGGCGCTCGTCGACGGCGGTGTGGACGCGCGGCTCGTCGCCGGGCCCGTCTCGACGCGGCACGCGGGCGAGCTGGCGCTCATGACGCGCGCACGGGCCGTCGTGACGCTCTCGGAGTCGGCGGCCCCGGACCTGTCGGTCGTCGCGCGCCTCGCGCAGGAGCGCACGGACCTGCCGCAGTTCGTCATGGTGGCCGCGGCGGCCGAGGACCGCGTGCCGCTCGACCGTTCCGTGCACCGCGCGCGCACCCTCCCGGGGCTGCTCCACGAGGCCCTCGCGGCCGTCACGCAGTCTGCATCGCTGTGACCGGGTGTCATCAGACGGCGAGGCGATGACCCGTTCGCGTGACGTCATTTCACGTGTCGGCCCGCAACTGTGAGGAAACGGCGCGTTCGATTCTCGACGGTCCACCCCGAGGGCTAACGTGACGCACCGGTAACGCCGATGCAGGCATAGACCCGTGCACGCATGTGGTGTCGGGATCGGCGCGAGGAGGAACCCCATGGCTGGAGTCGTGGTTTGCCACGGCTCGGCGACCGTTCGTGAGCGGCTCGTCGTGACTTCGATCGGTGTGCCCTCGCTGGCGCCCGTCCGTGCCGCTGCGACGGCCGACGAGCTGCTGGCGCTCGCCCGCCGCATCGCCCCTACCGTCGTGCTGCTCGACGCGCACCTGCCGGGTGCCGGTCCGGCGGAGGCGATCCGACGGCTGCGCGCCGTGGCGCCCTCGGCGGCCGTCGTGCTGCTCGCCGGTCCCGAGGACGGTGAGGCGCTCGACCGTGCCCTCGCGCTCGGTGCTCGAGGGTTCCTCGCGCCCGACGTCGGGCGCGCCGAGCTCGCGGCCGTCGCCGCGCACGTGCAGGCGAGCCCCGTCTCGTCCGCGCCGCCCGGTGGAGCGGCCGTCCCGCACCCCGCCTCGCCCCTGCAGGAGGGCCACACGACGCGCACCGACGCGGGCGTCGGTGCGCGCCAGGGCGACGTGAACCCCGTGCTCACCAAGCGGGAGATCGAGGTGCTCGTCGGCATGAGCCACGGGCGGTCGAACGCCCAGATCGGCCAGGAGCTGTTCCTGTCGGAGGACACGGTCAAGACGCACGCGCGGCGGCTGTTCCGCAAGCTCGGCGCGTCCGACCGTGCCCAGGCCGTCGCCATCGGCCTGCGTCGGGGGATCATCGACTGAGCGGGCGTCCCGGCGCCGTCGTCCGCCCCGTATCCTGAGGTGATGACGGCGCCCGACTTCTCCACGTCTCCCGCGGACCCGTTCGCCCGGGTCGGACTCACCTACGACGACGTCCTGCTGCTGCCCGGCGAGACGGACGTCATCCCCTCCGAGGTCGACACGACCTCACGTCTGACGCGTGAGATCACCGTGCGCGTCCCGCTGGTGTCCGCGGCCATGGACACCGTCACGGAGTCGCGCATGGCGGTCGCGATGGCGCGGCAGGGCGGCGTCGGCATCCTGCACCGCAACCTGTCGATCGCCGACCAGGCGCACCAGGTCGACGTGGTCAAGCGCTCCGAGTCCGGCATGGTCTCCGACCCCGTGACGGTCGGCCCCGACGCGACGCTCGCGGAGCTCGATGCGCTGTGCGGCACCTACCGGGTCTCCGGCCTGCCCGTCGTCGACGACGAGGGCCGCCTCCTGGGCATCATCACCAACCGGGACCTGCGCTTCGTGCCCGCCGGCGAGTTCGCCACGCGGCGCGTGCGCGACGAGATGACGTCGATGCCGCTCGTCACCGCCCCGGTCGGCATCGCGCGCGCCGACGCCGCGGCGCTGCTCGCCAAGCACAAGGTGGAGAAGCTGCCGCTCGTCGACGAGCACGGCCGGCTCGCGGGCCTCATCACGGTCAAGGACTTCGTCAAGACCGAGCAGTACCCGCACTCCACCAAGGACGCCGACGGGCGCCTCGTCGTCGGCGCCGCGATCGGGTTCTTCGGTGACGCGTGGGAGCGCGCGACCGCGCTGGTCGAGGCCGGTGTCGACGTGCTCGTCGTCGACACCGCCAACGGCCACGCGCGGCTCATGCTCGACATGGTCCGTCGCCTGAAGTCGGACCCGGCCACGCGCCACGTGCAGGTCATCGGCGGCAACGTGGCGACGCGCGCCGGCGCCCAGGCGCTGGTCGAGTCGGGTGTCGACGCCGTGAAGGTCGGCGTCGGGCCCGGCTCGATCTGCACGACGCGGGTCGTGGCCGGCGTCGGCGTGCCGCAGGTGACCGCGATCCACGACGCGTCGCAGGTGTGCCGCCCGGCCGGTGTGCCGGTGATCGGCGACGGCGGCCTGCAGTACTCCGGCGACATCGCCAAGGCGCTCGTCGCAGGTGCCGACACCGTCATGCTCGGGTCGCTGCTCGCGGGCTGCGACGAGTCGCCCGGCGACCTGGTGTTCGTCAACGGCAAGCAGTTCAAGCACTACCGCGGCATGGGGTCGCTCGGCGCGATGGCCTCGCGCGGGCGCGTCTCCTACTCCAAGGACCGCTACTTCCAGGCCGACGTGACGACGGACGAGAAGATCGTGCCCGAGGGCATCGAGGGCCAGGTGCCGTACCGGGGGCCGCTGTCGGCCGTCGCGCACCAGCTCGTCGGCGGCCTGCACCAGTCGATGTTCTACGTCGGTGCGCACACGATCCCCGAGCTGCAGCAGCGGGGCCAGTTCATCCGGATCACGCCGGCGGGGCTCAAGGAGTCGCACCCGCACGACATCCAGATGACGGTCGAGGCCCCCAACTACAGCGGGCGCTGACCCGGCCGCGCGCCGGGCCACCCGGCGCGCGCCGGTAGGCTCGTCGGGTGACCAGCGACATCGAGATCGGTAGGGGCAAGCGAGGACGCCGGGCGTACTCCTTCGACGACATCGCGGTGGTGCCCTCGCGGCGCACGCGCGACCCGGAGGAGGTGTCGGTCGGCTGGCAGATCGACGCCTACCACTTCGACCTGCCCGTGCTCGCGGCCCCCATGGACTCGGTCGTGAGCCCCGCCTCCGCGGTCGCCCTCGGACGCGCCGGTGGTGTCGGCGTGCTCGACCTCGAGGGTCTGTGGACGCGCTACGACGACCCGACCGGTCTGCTCGAGGAGATCGCCGCGCTGGACGCGTCACGCGCGACGGCCCGCATGCAGGAGATCTACGCGGCGCCGATCCGGCCCGAGCTCATCCGGGCGCGGCTGCAGGAGGTCCGTGACGCGGGCGTCGTGGTCGCCGGTGCCCTGAGCCCCCAGCGCACGCAGGAGCACTGGCGCACCGTCGTCGACGCGGGCGTCGACCTGTTCCTCATCCGGGGGACCACGGTGTCGGCCGAGCACGTCTCGGGCCGCGCCGAGCCGCTGAACCTCAAGCGCTTCATCTACGAGCTCGACGTCCCGGTGATCGTGGGCGGCGCGTCGACGTACACCGCGGCGCTGCACCTCATGCGCACGGGTGCGGCCGGTGTGCTCGTCGGCTTCGGCGGGGGAGCGGCGCACACCACGCGCGTGTCGCTGGGCATCCACGCACCCATGGCGACGGCCGTCGCCGACGTGGCCGCGGCCCGCCGCGACTACCTCGACGAGTCCGGCGGCCGGTACGTGCACGTCATCGCCGACGGCGGCGTCGGGCGCTCGGGCGACCTGGTCAAGGCCGTCGCGTGCGGTGCCGACGCGGTGATGCTCGGTGCCGCGCTCGCGCGTGCGACCGACGCGCCGGGGCGCGGGTTCCACTGGGGTCCCGAGGCGCACCACCCGCAGCTCCCGCGCGGTGAGCGCGTCGAGGTGGGCACCGTGGGCACGCTCGAGCAGATCCTGTTCGGCCCGGGTCACACGGCCGACGGCACGCTCAACCTCATCGGCGCGCTGCGCCGCGCGATGGCCACCACGGGCTACTCCGACCTGAAGGAGTTCCAGCGCATCGAGGTCGTCGTCTCGCCGTACCAGCCGCACTGACGTACGGCCGCACTCGCCCGCGCGCGGCCGGCCTCAGCGCCGGCCGCGCGGCAGCGGCGGGTCCGGCAGGTCGGGGGGTGCCGGCGCATCCCCGCGCGTCGCCGGACGGCATCACCTCACGGGACGGGCTGTGCCGCCGGGCGCTCGGCCGGAGGTGTCGTGGCACCCTGGTCGACCGGCTGCGTGCCGCGGCCCGTGCGGTGCCGGCCCAGGGGCAGCACCAGCGGCGTCCCGCTGACGGGGTCGGGGACGACGCGCGCGGCCATGCCGAACACGTCGAGCACCATCTGCTCGGTCACGACGTCCGACGGGTCCCCCTGCGCGTAGAGGCGGCCGTCCGTGAGCGCGACGAGCCGGTCGGCGTACCGCGCCGCCAGGTTGAGGTCGTGCAGGACCATGACGATCGTCGTGCCGCGGTCCCGGTTGAGGTCGACCAGCAGGTCCAGCACGTCGACCTGGTGCGCGACGTCGAGGAACGTCGTCGGCTCGTCGAGCAGCAGGACGTCCGTCTGCTGCGCGAGCGCCATGGCGATCCACACCCGCTGCCGCTGACCGCCGGAGAGCTCGTCCACCGGGCGGTCCGCGAGGTCGAGGATGTCGGTCGCGACGAGCGCCTGCTCGACGACCGCGTCGTCCTGCGCCGTCCACCGGCGGAACCAGCCCTGGTGCGGGTACCGGCCCCGGCCCACCAGGTCCGCGACCGCGATGCCCTCGGGGCACACGGGCGCCTGCGGCAGCAGCCCCAGGACCGTCGCGACGTCCCGCGACCGCATGGTGTCGATCGGCGTGCCGTCCAGCAGGACGCGCCCCGTGCGCGCGGGCAGCAGGCGTGCCATCGCGCGCAGCAGCGTGGACTTGCCGCAGCCGTTGGCACCGACGATCGCCGTGACCGCGCCGGGCGTGATCTCGAGCGTCATGTCGTGCACGACGACCCGGTCGTCGTACCCGACGGTGATGCCCTCGACCGCGAGCGTGTGGACGGGGTCCGTCACAGGGAGCCTCCGGATCGGTTGGTCCTGGCCAGCAGCCAGAGCAGGTAGGGCGCGCCCAGGACGCCGGTGACGACGCCCACGGGGAAGCGGTGCACGAGCAGGTGCTGCCCGACGAGGTCGGCGGACAGGACGAGCAGCGCGCCGACGAGCGCCGCGGGGACCAGGAGCGCGCCGGTGCCGCGCAGCAGCCGGTGCGCGATCGGCCCGGACAGGAAGGCGACGAACGCGATGGGCCCGGTCGCCGCGGTCGCGACGGCGATGACCGCGACGGCCACGAGCAGCAGCCCGAGCCGTGACCGGTCCGGGGACACCCCGAGACCCGCGGCCGCGTCGTCGCCGAGCTGCAGCGCGGGCAGGCGGCGGGCCAGCACGAGCAGGACGGGCACGAGGACCGCGAGGGCCGCGGCCAGCGGGCCCACGCCCGGCCAGAACGCCGAGTTGAGGGAGCCGGTGAGCCAGCGCAGCGCCTCGTTCGCGTCGTAGACGCCCGCGCGGGTCAGGGCGTACCCGATGACGGAGTCGAGCATGGCGCCCACGGCGATGCCGATGAGCACGAGCCGCGCGCCCTGCACGCCGCTGCGCCACGACAGCCCGTAGATCGCCGCTGCGACGGCCAGCCCGGCGACGACGGCCACCACGGACAGGGCCGCGCCCGACAGTCCGAACATCGTGATCGCGACGACGGCCGCCGCGCTCGAGCCGGCGCTCACGCCGATGATGTCGGGGCTGGCCAGCGGGTTGCGCAGCATCGTCTGGAACACGACGCCGCCCATGCCGAAGGCGACGCCCACGAGGATCCCCGTCAGGACGCGCGGGGCCCGCAGCACGCCCACGTTGAACGACGCCCCGGGCACCTGCTCGCCGAGCAGCACGCGCAGCACCTCCGCCGGGGAGGAGGACCGTTCGCCGACGCACAGCGCGAGCACGGCCACGGCGAGGACCGCCAGGACGAGCACGAGCAGCACGGTGCGGTGTCGTCGGGTCCGGGCGCGCCGGCCGCGGGCCACGACGGCGCCGGCGGCGGGGGCCGGTGCGAGCGCGGCGGTCACAGCGCCGCCACCTTGTGGCGCCGGATGATGGCGATGAACACGGGCGCGCCGAGCACCGCGGTGACGATGCCGACCTCGATCTCCTGCGGGCGTGCCACCACGCGGCCGATGACGTCGGCGGCGAGCAGCAGCGCCGCGCCGAGCGCGGCCGAGGTGGGCAGCAGCCAGCGGTGGCTCGGGCCGGTGAAGGTGCGCGCGAGGTGGGGGATCACGAGCCCGACGAAGCCGATGGGCCCGGCGACGGCGACCGCGGTCCCGCACAGCAGGACGGCCGCGGTCCCGCCGACGGCACGGATCGCGCCGACGCGCTGACCGAGCCCGACGGCCACGTCGTCGCCGAGCGCGATGGCGTCCATGCCGCGTGCGCAGCCGACCGCGAGGACCGCGCCCACGGCGAGGAAAGGCAGCACCTGGCCGATCTCCGCGAACGACGCGCGGCCCAGTGACCCGACCTGCCAGAAGCGGAACGTGTCGAGCACGTCGGTGCGCGAGAGCAGCACCATGGACACGCCCGAGCCGAGCGCTGCCGTCGTCGCGGCCCCGGCGAGCGCGAGCTTGAGCGGTGTGGCGCCCTCCCGGCCCAGCGACCCGATCGCGTAGACCAGCACCGACGCGAGCGCGGCGCCCGCGAACGCCATCCACACGTACTGCGTGAGCGTGGACAGCCCGAGCAGCATGATCCCGAGGACGACCGCGAGCGACGCCCCGGAGCTGATGCCCAGCAGCGCGGGGTCCGCGAGCGGGTTGCGCGTCAGGCCCTGCAGGACCGCGCCGCCGACGCCGAGCGCGGCGCCGACGAGCAGGCCGAGGAAGGTGCGCGCGACGCGCGAGCGCACGGCGGCCTGCGCGATGTCGGACGTGTCGGGGTGCAGCACGCCCGCGACGACGTCGGACGGACCGACGACGCGTGCGCCGAACGCGAGCGACGCGACGACGGCGAGCAGCACCGCCAGCACGCACGCGGCGAGCCCGATCGTGCGTCGACGCCGCAGGGACGCCGGCCGCCCCCCGAGGGTGGCGGCCGGCGTCCCGGGTGCGGCGGTGAGGGTCATCCGACCTGCGCGGCCGCGGCCTGGAACAGGTCGAGGTACGCGTCGAGCGCCCACGGCACCGACAGGACGGTCGGGCCCGACGTGGCCGAGGAGATCGGGTCGCCGTCGGGGACGACGACGACCGAACCGCGCGCCACGGCGGGGATCTTGTTGAGCAGCGGGTCCGCCTGGAGCGTCGCGAGCGTCGTGTCGTCGCCGTAGGTGACGAGCACGTCGACGTCGGACAGCGTGTCGGCCTGCTCGGCCGCGAGGTTGACGAAGAACTCCTCGGTGTCCCCGGCGAGCTCGACGACCGACGGCGCGGTCTGCATGCCGAGGTCCTCGAGGAGCTGGACGCGCGCGTCGAGCGGCGTGTAGACCCCGATCGTGCTCGGGTCGGCCGGGTCGATCCAGGTGTAGGCGACGGTCTTGCCCTCGACGTCGGGGCGCTCCGCGAGGGCGTCGTCGATCTGGGCCAGGACGTCGTCGACGAGCGCCTGCGCCTCGGCCTTGCGTCCGAGGGCCTCCCCGTTGATGAGCGCCATGTCCTTCCAGTTCGTCCCCCAGGCGAACTCGGGCCACGACACGGTGGGCGCGATCTGCGAGAGGGTCGTGAAGTCCTCCTCGGTCAGCCCGGAGTACGCCGCGAGCACGACGTCGGGCGCCGTGTTGTTGACGGCCTCGAACGGGATGCCGTCCGTCTCGTCGAAGAGCTCCGGCAGCGCGTCGCCGGTCGCGTCCAGCTCCTCCAGCGCCTCGTACGTCCAGGGGTGGACACCGTCGGTGTCGTTGTCGCCGTACGTCGCCTTCGCGAAGCCGACCGGCACGACGCCCAGGGCGATCGGCACGTCGTGGTTGCCCCAGTTGACGGTGGCCACCGCGGTCGGCTCCGACTCGATCGTCGTCTCCCCGAACGCGCTGGCCAGCGTGACGGGGAACGCGCCCGAGGCGTCGGCGGAGGTGGCGTCGCCGGCGGGCTCGTCCGTGCCGCCGGTGGCGCACGCGGCGAGCAGGAGCGACACGGCGGTCGCGGCGACCAGCGGTCGCAAGGCGCGGCGGGAGGGCGCAGTGCGCATGATGTCCTTCGCAGGGGGTCGCTGTCGTCGTGGGCGCGTGGACGGCCCCGACGGGCCCGCGGGAGGCGGGCTCAGTAGGTGAGGCTTACCTTACGGCATGACCCTCGGCGCGCGGGAGTGACGTATGCGACATGTCCGTCGTGCCGGTCGACGGCCCGCGGCGCGTCCCCGGTGCAGCCGGGGTGCCCGGCGTACGCTGACGCGATGGCGCACGAGCATGCCGACCTGCAGGACCCGGAGACCGACCCGCTCGCCACGTACGTGCTCGAGCCGGACGACCTCCGCCCGCTCCTGGCCCGCGTGGTCGCCGGCCCCGGTCACGCGACGTCCACGTCCGTCGCCCCGTTCACCGGGGCGCCGATCGCCGCCGTGCCGCTCACGCACGTCGGCGACCTGCCCGACGCAGCCCGTCGGGCCAGGGCCGCCCAGCGCCTGTGGGCGGCGCGGCCCGTGGCCGCGCGCGCCGCGGTGCTGCTGCGCGTGCACGACCTGCTCCTCGAGCGGCAGTCGGACGTGCTCGACCTGCTCCAGGTCGAGACGGGCAAGGCACGCACGCACGCCTGGGAGGAGCTCGGCGAGGTCGCCAACACGGCGCGCTACTACGCCCTGCGCGCCCGCCGGCTGCTCGCGTCGCGTCGCGTGCGGGGCCTGACGGGCCCCTTCTCCTCGGCGCGCGTGCTGCGGCACCCGCTCGGCGTCGTCGCGATCGTCACCCCCTGGAACTACCCGCTGTCGCTCGGGCTGGGGGACGCCCTGACCGCCCTCGTCGCGGGCAACGCGGTCCTGCTGCGCGCCGACCCGCAGACGGCGCTCACGCTGCTGTGGTGCGCCGAGCTGCTCGAGGACGCGGGCCTGCCGGCCGACCTCGTGCAGGTCGTCGTCGGGGGTCCCGACGTCGGGATGGCGCTGCTCGAGCACGTCGACCAGGCCGGGTTCACCGGCTCGACGCGCTCCGGGCGCGTGTTCGCGGCGCGCGCGGGCGAGCTGGGCGTGCCGGTCACGCTCGAGCTCGGCGGCAAGAACGCGATGTACGTGGCCGCCGACGTCGACGTCGAGGCAGCCGCCGAGGGTGCGGTGCGCGCGTGCTTCGGGTCGGCCGGTCAGCTGTGCGCGAGCATCGAGCGCCTCTACGTCCACGAGGACGTGCAGGACGCGTTCGTGGCTGCCCTCGTGCGGCGCACGGCCGCGCTGCGGCTCGGGTCGGGCCTCGACTACCGCGCCGACATGGGCTCGCTCGTCGGCACCGCGCAGCTCGCGCGCGTCGTCGAGCACGTCGAGGACGCGGTCGGGCACGGCGCCACCGTCCTCGTCGGCGGCGAGCAGCGCCCGGACCTGGGTCCGTACTTCTACGAGCCGACGGTGCTGTCCGACGTGCCCCAGGCCGCTCGCGCGTACCGCGAGGAGACGTTCGGCCCCGTCGTGGCCGTGTACCCGGTGGCGTCGGACGACGAGGCCGTCGCCGCCATGAACGACTCCGAGCTCGGGCTCGTCGCCGCCGTGTGGACGCGCTCGGCGGCGCGCGGCGCGGCGCTCGCGACGCGCGTGCGTGCCGGTGCCGTGGTCGTCAACGACAGCCACCACCTGCTGTGGGGGAGCGTCGGCGCGCCGCTCGGCGGGGTCGGCGCGTCGGGGCACGGGCGGCGCCACGGTCGTGAGGGCCTGTGGGAGACGACGTGGACGCAGTCCGTCGTGGCCCAGCGCGGCGTGCACGTGGGCCGCACGGTCGGCATCCGGCAGATCCACGAGCTCGGCACCGAGGTGTGGCCGCGCGTGTTCACGCGCCTGCTGCGCGTCGAGCGGGCGCTGCGCCTGCCCTGAACGCACGAGCGACCGGGGCCCGCAGGACGGACCCCGGTCGCTCGTGGTGCGGTCAGGCGCCGACGACCTCCACCGACTGCCGCGCGATCGCCAGCTCCTCGTTGGTCGGCACGACCATCACGGTCACGCGCGAGCCGTCCGCGGAGATCACCGTCGGCTCGCTCTTGCGGCCGGCGTTGCGCTCGTGGTCGATCACGATGCCCATGCCCTCCAGCCCGCACAGGGCCCCCGCGCGCACGACGTCGTCGTTCTCGCCGACGCCCGCCGTGAAGGTGATGACGTCGACGCCGCCGAGCACCGCGTAGTAGGCGCCGACGTACTTGCGCAGGCGGTGCAGGTAGACGTCGAGCGCGAGCCGCGCGCCGGCGTCGCCCTTCTCGACGAGCTCGTGCAGGGCCCGGAAGTCGTTCACGCCCGACAGGCCCTTGATGCCCGAGCGGCGGTTGAGCAGGTCGTCGAGCTCCTCGACGCTCATGCCCGCGTTGCGGTGCAGGTGGAACAGGACGGCCGGGTCGAGGTCGCCCGAGCGCGTGCCCATGACCAGGCCCTCGAGCGGGGTCATGCCCATCGAGGTCTCGACCGCGACGCCACCGCGCACGGCCGACGCGGACGCGCCGTTGCCGAGGTGCAGCACGATCTGGTTGAGCTCCTCGAGGGGACGCCCCAGGACCCGCGCGACCTTGTCCGACACGTACTGGTGCGACGTGCCGTGCGCCCCGTAGCGGCGCACGCGGTACTTCGTGGCCACCTCGATGTCGATCGCGTACGTCGCCGCGGCGGCGGGCAGGTGGTGGAAGAACGCGGTGTCGAAGACCGCCACGTGCGGCACGTCCGGCAGCAGCGCCTGCGCGACGCGGATGCCCGTGAGGTTCGCCGGGTTGTGCAGGGGTGCCAGCGGCGACAGCTCGTCGATGTCCCGCTCGACCTTGGCGTCGACGCGCACCGGCCCGTCGAACCGGGCCCCGCCCTGGACGACGCGGTGTCCGACGGCCACGACGTGGGCGGCCGACAGGTCCGGCCCGATCTCCTCGAACAGCCCCAGGACGATCCGCAGACCCTCCGCGTGGTCCGGCACGGGCAGCTCGCGGCGCGTCGTGACGCCGTGGGCGACGTGCTTGACGGCGCCTGTGCTCTCGCCGATCTGCTCGACCAGGCCGGAGGCGACGGCCCGGCCGTCGTCCGGGGTGACCAGCTGGTACTTGATCGACGACGAGCCGGAGTTGATGACCAGCACGCTCGCGCGCGGCTGGTCCGACGGGGTGGACGTGCTCATCGTGCTCATGCCTCCGGTGTCGTGACGGTGCCGGGCTCCCCGGCGGCGACGGAGGCCTGGTCGAGCGCCTGCGCCTGGATCGCGGTGATCGCGACGGTGTTGACGATGTCCTGCACGAGCGCACCCCGTGACAGGTCGTTGACGGGCTTGCGCAGCCCCTGCAGGACCGGGCCGATGGCGACGGCGCCGGCCGAGCGCTGCACGGCCTTGTACGTGTTGTTGCCGGTGTTGAGGTCGGGGAACACCAGGACGGTCGCCCGTCCCGCGACGGCCGAGTCCGGCATCTTGGTCATCGCGACCGACGCGTCCACGGCGGCGTCGTACTGGATCGGGCCCTCGACGGACAGGTCGGGACGCCGCTCGCGGACCAGCCGCGTGGCCTCGCGGACCTTCTCGACGTCCGCACCCGAGCCGGACTCGCCGGTCGAGTAGGAGAGCATCGCGATGAGCGGCTCGATGCCGAACTGCACGGCGGTGGCGGCCGAGGAGATCGCGATGTCGGCGAGCTGCTCGGCGGTCGGGTCGGGGATGACGGCGCAGTCCGCGTAGACGAGCACCCGGTCCTCGAGGCACATGAGGAAGCAGCTCGACACGCTGTTCACGCCGGGCGTCGTCTTGATGATCTCGAAGGCGGGCTTGATGGTGTGCGCGGTCGTGTGCAGGGCGCCGGACACCATGCCGTCGGCCATGCCGAGCTGGACCATCAGCGTGCCGAAGTACGAGACCGAGGAGACGATCTCGCGCGCCCGCTCGACGGTCATGCCCTTGTGGCGGCGCAGCTCGGTGTAGACCTCGGCGAACCGCTCGAGGGTCGCGCCGTTCTTGGGGTCGAGGACCTGCGCACCGTCGAGGTCGAGCCCGAGCTCGGTCGCCCGCGCACGGATCGCCGTCTCGTCGCCGAGGATCGTCAGGTCGGCCACCTGGCGCTGCAGGAGCGTGGAGGCCGCCCGCAGGATGCGGTCGTCGTTGCCCTCCGGGAGGACCACGTGCTTGCGGTGCGAGCGCGCGCGGTCGAGCAGCGTGTACTCGAACATGAGCGGGGTCACCACGCCGGGGCGCGGGACGGCCAGCATCGCGAGCAGCTCGGACCCGTCGACGTGCTGCTCGAACAGCGCGAGCGCGACGTCCACCTTGCGCTGCGCGTCGTGCGTCAGCCGCCCGCGGGTCGCGGCCGCGGCGCTCGCGGAGCGGAACGTGCCCAGGGACGTCGTGATGAGCGGCAGGCGCGAGCCGAGGCCCGCGACGAGGCGCTCGATGGAGGGGGCGGGCGTGAGCCCGCCGTTGAGGATCAGGCCCGCGAGCGACGGGAAGCCCTCGGCCTGGTGCGCCATGAGCAGGCCCAGCAGCACGTCGGCGCGGTCGCCCGGGGTGATGACGACGGCACCGTCCTGCAGCCGGTCCAGCAGGTGCTCGATCGACATGGCGCCGACCAGCACGTCGAGCACCTCGCGGCCCAGCAGCTCCTCGTCGCCGCCGGTCAGCGTGCCGCCGACCGCGTGCATGAGCTGGCGCAGCGTGGGGGCGTACAGCAGGGGGGAGTCGGGTACCGCCCAGACGGGGACCTCGCCGGCGAGCGCCGCGCGCACCTGGTCGAGCGAGGCGGGGTCGCAGCGGTTGGCGATGACCGAGACGACCTGGGCGTGGTTCGCCACGATCTCCGTCGTCGCGACGTCGACGGCGTGGTGCACGTCCTCGAGCGAGCGCTGCGCACCGTTGACCACGAGCAGGACGGGCGCACCGAGGTTCGCCGCGATCCGCGCGTTGTAGGCGAGCTCGGTGGGCCCGGCGACGTCGGTGTAGTCGGTGCCGACCACCACGACGGCGTCGCAGCGGCGCCCCACGTCGTGGAACCGCGACACGATCCGCGACAGCGCGGCCTCGGGGTCGTCGATCACCTCGTCGTACGTCGCCCCGACGGCGTCCTCGTAGGCGATGTCGACGCCGTCGTGCTCGAGCAGCAGCTCGAGGACGTAGTCCCGCTCCTCGGTCGACCGTGCGACGGGGCGGAAGACGCCGACGCGCTGCACCGTGCGCGTCAGCAGGTCGACGAGACCCAGGGCGACGACGGACTTGCCCGTGTCACCCTCGGCCGACATGACGTAGATCGTCCTGGCCACTGTGCTGCTCACTCTCCTGGCCCCGGTGGGGGCACGTGGTCCTCCGGTCGCGTCCGGGCGGGTGGGCCCGGACGCGACCGCTGGCAAGCCTGCTACTCGTTGTCCCCGCCCGTGTCGGCGGCGACCGGTGCGCGCGACGGCTGCGGGCCGCCCTCCTCGGTGGCGGTCTCGCCGACGTCGGGCCACACCCAGTCACGCACCTCGGGGATGTCCTCGCCGTGCGCGCGCGTGTACTGCCGGGCACGGATGCGCTCGTCGAGCATCCGCTGGCGCAGCCCCGCCTGGGACGCGCGCAGCCAGTGCACGTGGTCGATGACGTCGATGACCAGGTGGAACCGGTCGAGGTCGTTGAGCATCACCATGTCGAAGGGCGTGGTCGTCGTGCCCTCCTCCTTGTACCCGCGCACGTGCAGGTTCGCGTGCCCGTTGCGGCGGTACGTGAGGCGGTGGATGAGCCACGGGTAGCCGTGGTAGGCGAACACGATCGGCCGGTCGGCCGTGAAGATCGTGTCGAACTCCCGGTCGGACAGGCCGTGCGGGTGCTCGCGCGCGTCCTGCAGGCGCATGAGGTCCACGACGTTGACGACGCGCACCTTGAGCTGCGGCAGCTCACGGCGCAGGATGTCCGCCGCGGCGAGCACCTCGAGCGTCGGCACGTCGCCCGCGCACGCGAGGACCACGTCCGGCTCCTCGTCCTGCGCCTCCGACCCGGCCCACTCCCAGATGCCCAGGCCGCGCGTGCAGTGGGCGACCGCCTGCTCCATCGTGAGGAAGTTGGGCGCGGGCTGCTTGCCGGACACGACGACGTTGACGTACTGCCGGCTGCGCAGGCAGTGGTCGTACGTGCTCAGCAGCGTGTTCGCGTCCGGCGGCAGGTAGACCCGCACGACCTCGGCCTTCTTGTTGACCACGTGGTCGATGAAGCCCGGGTCCTGGTGGCTGAAGCCGTTGTGGTCCTGGCGCCACACGTGGCTCGACAGCAGGTAGTTGAGGCTCGCGATCGGCCGGCGCCACGGGATGTCGTTGGTGACCTTGAGCCACTTGGCGTGCTGGTTGAACATCGAGTCGACGATGTGGATGAACGCCTCGTACGACGTGAACAGCCCGTGGCGCCCCGTGAGCAGGTAGCCCTCGAGCCAGCCCTGGCACTGGTGCTCCGAGAGCATCTCCATGACGCGCCCGGCACGCTCGAGGTGCTCGTCGACCTCCGGCCCCTCGAACTCGGCGTTCCACTGCTTCGCCGTCACGTCGTACACGGCCTGCAGACGGTTCGACGCGGTCTCGTCCGGACCGAAGATCCGGAAGTTGTCGGGGTTGCGGCGGATGACCTCGGTGAGGAACTCGCCGAGCACGCGCGGCGCCTCGGCGAACGTGGCACCGGGCGCGGGAACGTCCTGCGCGTAGTCGCGGAAGTCCGGCAGGCGCAGGTCGCGCAGGAGCTGACCGCCGTTGGCGTGCGGGTTGGCGCTCATCCGCAGGTCGCCCTCGGGCGCGAGCGCCGAGACGTCGTCGTCCACGCGGCCCGTGGCGTCGAAGAGCTCGTCGGGACGGTACGACCGCAGCCAGGCCTCGAGCACCGCCAGGTGCTCGGGGGTGTCCCGCGCGTTGGCGAGCGGCACCTGGTGCGCGCGCCACGAGCCGGTCGTCTTCTTGCCGTCGATCTCCGCCGGACCCGTCCAGCCCTTGGGGGTGCGGAACACGATCATCGGGTACATGGGGCGCGTCAGGTCGCCGGTCGCCGCGCGCGCCTTGATGTCGGCGATCTCGTCGAGCACCTCGTCGAGCAGCACCGCGAACCGCCGGTGGATCGAGAGCTGGTCCTCGTCGTCGAAGCCCGCGACGAACAGGTGGGGCGTGTGCCCGTAGCCGCGCATGAGGTCGGTGAGCTCGTCGTCGGGGATGCGGGCCAGGATCGTGGGGTTCGCGATCTTGTAGCCGTTGAGGTGCAGGATCGGCAGGACGATGCCGTCCTGCTGCGGGTTGACGAACTTGTTGGAGTGCCAGCTCGTCGCCAGCGGTCCCGTCTCCGCCTCGCCGTCGCCCACGACGGCCGCCACCAGCAGGTGCGGGTTGTCGAACGCGGCGCCGTAGGCGTGGCTCAGCGCGTACCCGAGCTCACCGCCCTCGTGGATCGAGCCGGGGGTCTCCGGGGCGACGTGCGACGGGATGCCGCCGGGGAAGGAGAACTGCCGGAACAGCCGGCGCAGCCCCTCCTCGTCCTGCGTGACGTCCGAGTACACCTCGGAGTACGTCCCGTCGAGGTAGGCGCTGGCGACGAGACCGGGGCCGCCGTGGCCCGGGCCGGTGATGTAGATGGTCGACTGCTCGCGCTCGGCGACCGCACGGTTGAGGTGCGCGTACAGGAAGTTCAGGCCGGGGGTCGTGCCCCAGTGGCCGAGCAGGCGCGGCTTGACGTCGTCGCGGCTCAGCGGCCGGCGCAGCAGCGGGTTGTCGAGCAGGTAGATCTGGCCGACCGAGAGGTAGTTGGCGGCACGCCACCACTTCTCGAGGCGCTGCAGCGTCGCGTCGTCGACCTGGTCGGCGCCTCTGCGCCAGGCGGTCCGAGCCTCGCCCGCCGCGAACGACCCGGGGGCGATGGGACCGGAGCCGGCAGGCTGGTCCGCGGTGGTGGAAGTCATGGTCCCCTCCCGAGGGAAGCCGTCCGGCTGGGTCGGACCCCAGCCTTGCGTGAGGTCGTGGCGAGAGATGGGACGTCCGACCCACCTCACCTGTGCTCCTGACCACAGCCATACAAGCGCACATACAGCGTCGACGCAGGAGCACCGGACCTGCGGGGGGGTGAACAACGGCACGTCGCGACGGCCGGGAGGAGCCTGTCACGCCGGGTACCGTGAGGTGTGGCCGACACCCCCACCTCGCTGTGGCGCGCCGCGCTGCGCCCCCGCATGCTCGGCCTGCTCGTGGTGCTGCTCGCCGCCGCGGCCGTCTGCGGCCGGCTGGGCGCGTGGCAGCTCGAGCGTGCCGAGGTCCGCGGTGTCGCGTCGGCGGAACGCGAGGCGGCGCGCATCGTGACCGCGGACCCCGAGCCGCTGACCGGTCTGCTCGCTCCCGGGGAGACGTTCTCGGGCGACCTCGTCGCCCGCAAGGCGGTCGTGACCGGCACCTACGACGACGACGCGACGCTCCTGGTGACGGGCCGCGAGCACGACGGGCGCACCGACGGGTACCTGGTCCTGACGCCGCTGCGCGTCCCCACCGCCGACGGCGAGGCCGTGCTGCCCGTGGTGCGCGGCTGGTCGCCGACCGCCGACGTCGCCGCCGCACCGGCCGGCGACGTGGAGGTCGTCGGCTGGCTGCAGGTGGCGGAGGAGGCCGGGTCGGCGCTCGCCGACGGGCGCACGGACGCGATCAGCGCCGCTCAGCTGCTCGCCGCGTGGGGCGGGCCGATCTACACGGGGTACCTCGTCGTGCAGTCGAGCGACCCGCAGGACCCGGCGACGGCCGACGGCCTCGACGGGCTCGACCCGCCCACGCGCGCAGGGTCCGGGCTCAACGTCCAGAACCTCGCGTACGCGGCGCAGTGGTGGATCTTCGGCCTGTTCGCCGTGGGTCTCTGGTGGCGCCTGGTGCGCGACGAGGCGGCCGGGCGCCCCCCGCTGCCGGGCGACCAGGTGCCGCAGGACGCCGAACCGCGCGTCGACGCGACCTGAGCCCTCGCCGGCCCGGCCCGACGGGCACGCGGGACGGGCGCCGGTCCGCGGACCGGCGCCCGTCCGCTACGCGGTCTCGTGCTGCCAGGACCGCCACAGGGCCGCGTACTCGCCGTCCGCGGCGACGAGCTCGTCGTGCGGGCCGATCTCGCTGATGCGCCCCGCGTCGACCACGGCCACGCGGTCCGCGTCGTGCGCGGTGTGCAGGCGGTGGGCGATCGCGACGACCGTGCGTCCCTCGAGCACCGCGGACAGCGAGCGCTCGAGGTGCCGCGCGGCGCGCGGGTCCAGCAGCGACGTGGCCTCGTCGAGCACGAGCGTGTGCGGGTCGAGCAGCACGAGGCGCGCGAGCGCGAGCTGCTGGGCCTGCGCGGGGGTCAGCGCGGTGCCGCCCGAGCCGACCTCGGTGGCGAGCCCCTCGGGCAGTCCCTGCACCCACTCCCAGGCGTCGACGGCGCGCAGCGCGCGCTCGATCTCGGTGTCGTCCGCCTCGACCTTGGCCAGGCGCAGGTTGTCCGCGACCGTGCCGACGAACACGTGGTGCTCCTGGGTCACCAGGGCGACGTGGCCGCGCAGCTCCTCGAGCGGCAGGTCGACCAGCGGCACCCCGCCCACCGTCGCGGTCCCGCCCGTGGGCGGGTGGATGCCGGCGAGCATGCGCCCGAGCGTCGACTTGCCGGCCCCGGACGGCCCGACGACGGCCAGCCGCTCACCGGGGGCGAGGTCGAGGTCGATGCCGTGGAGCACGTCGTGGCCCTCGCGGTACGCGTACCGCAGGGCGCGCGTCGAGATCCGTTCGTCGGTCGGCTGCGCGTCCGACGCCTCGCGGTCGGTCTCGACCAGCCGGACGCCGACGATGCGCGCGAGGGCGGTCGCGGCGACCTGGATCTCGTCCACCCAGAAGATCAGCTCCCACACCGGGCCGGTCACCTGGTACGCGTACAGCACGATCGTGGTGACCGCGCCGAGCGTCACGTGCCCGGTCGACGCGAGGTAGCCGCCCCAGACGAGGACGGCGACGGGTGCGAGCACGAAGGCGAGGTCCACGCCGGGGAAGAGGATGGTGCGCAGCCGCAGCGTGGCGCGCTCCGCGTCGAACGCCTCGCGCAGGTCGTCGCGCACCTGCTGCTCGCGCGCCTCGGACAGGGCCAGGGCGTCGACCGTGCGCGCACCCTCCACCGTCTCGGTGATCGTGCCGTTGAGCACGGCGTACGCGGCGGACTCGCGCACGTACGCGGGGGTCGCGCGCCGCAGGTACCAGCGCACCATGAGCACCATCGTGGGCACCCCGACGAAGAGCCCGAGCGACACGAGCGGGTCGATGACCAGGCACGCGACCACGGTGAGCGCGATGGTCACGATGGCGACGATCACACGGGGGACGCCGAACCGGACGGCGTGCTGGAGCTTGTTCACGTCGTTGGTCGTGCGGGCCACGAGGTCCCCGGTACCGGCCCGCTCGACGACGGACAGCGGCAGCGAGGTCACGGTCTCGAGGAACTCCTCGCGCAGCTCGGCGAAGACCCGCTCGCCGAACAGCATGGAGGCCCGCTGCGCGTACCGGATCAGCCCGGTCTGCGTGAGGACGGCGACGGCACCCACCGCGACGAGGGTGTTGACGTACCGGGCGTCGGTGCCGCGGGTGACCGCGTCGACGAGCCGACCGAGCAGCAGCGGACCGGCCAGGCCCGCGACGGCCGCGAGCGTGTGCAGCGCCGCGAGCAAGCCGAGGCGGCGGCGGTGCCGGCCGAGCAGCTCGGCGGCGTAGGCGCGCACGGTCGCCGCGTCGGCGATGGGCAGCTTCACGCGGCACCTCCGGTGGACAGGTCGACGGGGGACAGGCCGTACGGGGCGTCGCCGGGCGCCGCCTCGTCGAAGGTGTCCTCGACGGGCAGGTCGTCGTCCATGCGTCGGCCGACGACGCGGCGGTACGTGGCGGCGACGTCCGGGCCCGCGGCGCCGTCGAGCAGACCCGCGTGGGTGCCGCGGGCCACGAGCGCGCCGTCCACGACCAGCTGCACCTCGTCGACGTGGTCGAGGACGAGCGGGCTCGCGGTGACCACGAGCGTCGTCCGGCCGCGGCGGGCGTCCGAGAGCCGCGCCGCGATCCGTGCCTCGGTGTGCGCGTCGACGGCGCTCGTCGGCTCGACGAGCACGAGGATCTCGGCCTCCGTGAGCAGAGCGCGTGCCAGGGCGACGCGCTGGCGCTGGCCGCCGGACAGCGACCGTCCCTTCTCCGGCAGCTCCCCGTCCAAGCCGTCGGGCACGGAGTCGAGCACGTCCTGGGCGTCGGCGAGGCCGATGGCGGCGAGCAGGTCGTCGCGTCCTGCCTGCCCGCGCACGTCCAGCCCGGCCGCGAGGCTGCCGGAGAACAGCTGGGGCATCGCCTCCGCCACGACGACGCGGCGACGCACGTCCGCCAGGGGTAGGTCGCGCAGCGGCACGCCGCCCAGCAGCACCGGCGTGCCGGCCTCCGCCTCGTCGTCGAACCGCCCCAGCCGGGTGGCGATCGCGGCCGACTCGTCGGGGTCCGCCGACACGAGGGCGACGACGCGGCCCTGCTCGAGGGTGACGCCGCTCGCCTCGTCGACGAGGGTCGACCCCGCAGGCGGCATCGTGGCGGCGCCGGGCGTCGCGCCCGCGGCGGGGACGACCCGCAGCACCGCGAGCACCTTGCGCGTCGCCACGACGGCGCGGGTCGTGGCCTGCAGGAACTCGGTCGCGTTCTGCACGGGCCAGCCGAGGAAGGCCGCGTACCCGTAGGTCGTGACGAGCTGGCCCGGGGTGATCGTGCCGTCGATCGCCATGTGGGCCCCCATCCACACGAGGGCGGTGACGAACAGGCCCGGCAGCAGCACCTGGAGCGCGTCGAGCCAGGACTGCGTGACCGCGACGTCCTCCCCGCGCTCCCGCACCAGCTGCGACTGCCGGCGGTACCGGCCCGTGAAGACCGACTCGCCCCCGATGCCGCGCAGCACGCGCAGCCCGGACACCGTGTCGGAGCCGAGCGTCGTCAGCCGTCCCGACGCCTCGCGCTGGGCCGACTGGCGTCGCTGCAGGGGCTTGACCAGCAGGCCGAGCGTCGCGGCGACGGTGGGCAGCCCGAGGAGCACGACGAGTCCGAGGGGTACGGACACCTGGAGCATGAGGACGGCGACGGCCGCGTACGCGGTCAGCGAGCCGACGAACCGGGCCGTGACGGCGAACAGGTCGCCCACCCGCAGGGCGTCGTTCGCGACGGCCGAGACGACCTCGCCCGTCGGGAGCTCCCGCGTGACCGCGTGCCCGGAACGGGCTGTGGTGCGCCCGACGAGCTGCGACGTCGTGAACGCGGCGCGCAGCCAGTTGGCGACGTCGAAGCGGTGGCCGACCGCGGACGCGGCGGCGCTGACGACGCCGAGGGTCAGCAGCGCGCCGGCGGCCTGCAGGAGGTCGGGGCCGAAGCCGTGCTGCAGCCCGCCGTCGATCGCGCGCCCGGTGAGGAACGGCAGGAACGCCTGGCAGGCGAACTGCACGACGCCGCACGACACGGCGGCGAGCAGGATGCCCCACTGCCGTCGGGCGATCCAGCCCAGGTAGGCGGCGGGACCGCGCAGCGGCGGGGTGCCGGGATCGGCGAGAGGGAGGGAGCGCACGTCGGTCCACGTTACGGGGCGGTACTGACACCGACGAGACGTTTTCCCCGGGGCGGTCGCAACGCGCGCCGCACGGACGACGGGGGTGTGCACGGCGCACCGGTGCGGGTGAACTCGGCCGGTCTGGGCCCGAGGGCCCATGCGCCGGTGGACGGGGCCGTGCAAGCAGGTCCGGCGTGAGCCGGTGGACCCTGCACCCGGGCGCCGCGGCCCGGCACGATCGGGGGGTGCCTCAGCCTCCCGGGCCGGACCCGGTCCCGTCGTCGCGCGCCACACGGCTGCCCGTCCGCACGCCCCAGCGCTCGAAGCTGCCCCGCGGCGCCTCGAGCACGTCGACCGCGCCCCGGCGCGGGGGGACGAGCCCGAAAGGCCGCAGCACGTGCACCGCGACCACGATGCCGTCGGCGTCGAGCTGCGCGACGTCGAGCGCCTGCGTCATCCCCATGCCGTGCACGGAGGCCTCGCCGACGAACCACATGGCCTCGGGCAGGCGGCGTCGGCCGAGCATGCCGCGCGCGCGTCGCGCCCAGGTGTCGGCCAGCATCAGGTTGGCGACGTCGCGACCGTCGACCAGGAGTCGTCCCACGGGCACAGTGTGCCCGTCCAGCCACAGGACGCGGCACGCGCACGGGATGACCCGGACGTTATCCTCCGGACTCCTCCCTGTCGTCCCGGCGGGGCACGGGTCCGGACGGGTGAGCGCGACCACCCCGACGTGCTCGGCACGAGGTCGTGGGGCACTCTCGACGTGCCGCACCCCCGAAGACGGCGATCGAGCAGAGCGAGGAGAGTGCACGTGACGGTCCTGGCGTTGGCCCCTGCGAGTCAGGTGCCCGAGGGGACGGTCCTCGCGGCACCCGACGCCGAGTCCGTCGTGGCGCGCCTGCTGGAGCTGGGTGACGCCGAGAACGTGCTGGTCGTCGCCACCGACCGGCCCGGTCTCGAGGCCGCCCGCGCCGCACGGCTCGTGCTCGGTGGTGAGCGCCTCGGTCTGCTGCACCACCCGGTGCCCCCGACGGCGTCGTTCGTCGCGCTGGCGGCGCTGCGGATGCTGCCGCCCGTCGCGCTCGGCCTGGCGCCCGCGCTGCTCGCCGCCGTCACGCACGACTCGCGGACCGCGGCGCTCGTCTCGTCCGTCTCCGCGCTCGACAAGCCCCGGCCGACGATGTCCCTCGACCTCGCCAGCCGCCTGCCCGGTTCGGTGTTCCGGGTCGACTGGACCGCGCAGACCGTGACGCGCTCCGACGCGATCGACCTGCCCGTGGGCATCGCGGCGGTCACGACCGCCTCCGAGCGTCCGGTGCGCGACGTCGACGCCGCTGCCTGGGGCCCGACGCAGATCCAGCTCGACACCGACGGCGCCTTCTGGGGCGCCAAGCGGTGGTTCGAGGCCACGGTGCTGCTGCGCCCGCTCGAGGAGACCGTCGGCGCGCTCGTCCGTCCGGACGTCGTCGCCGCCGCGCACCGCTGCGCCTCGTGCGGCCGGCACGTCGCCGGCGACCTGTGCGTCTTCTGCCAGATCCCGGTGCTCTCCGGCGCCGCTCCCGTCCACTCAGGAGGACATGTATGAACCCGCGCCAGCGGCGAGGGGCTCTCCTGCTCGTCATCACGGCTCTCGGTGCCATCGCGGTGTTCTTCGCGGTCGTCGTGTACGTCGGTGACGTCAGCTCGCGCGTCGGACCGATGACGCAGGCCCTGCAGCTCAACCGGGCCGTCGACGCGTTCGAGCCCGTCGAGCCCGACATGTTCGACGTCGTGGAGGTGCCGCAGCGCTGGCTGCCGAGCACCGCCGTCGGCGACGTCGCGCAGACCAGCGGGCTCGTGGCGGCCGCGGCGCTGCCCGAGGGCGTCATGCTCCAGGAGGGCATGCTGGTGCCGCGCCCCGGCGTGCAGCCGGGCTACCGGGAGGTCGCGATCGTCGTCGACGCCGAGACCGGTGTGGCCGGCAAGGTCGCGCCCGGTGACCACGTCGACATCGTCGCCACGATCGCCGGCGACGACGACGTGCCCGCGCGGTCCGAGATCTGGGTGTCCAACGTCCTCGTGCTCGAGGTCGGCCTCCCGCGCGAGGTGGAGTCCTCCGACGCGAACGGCAACTTCGGCAACACGCAGGGGGTCCCCGTGACGTTCGCGCTCACCTCGCAGGACGCGCTGCGTCTCGCGTACGTCGAGAGCTTCTCCGTCAAGCTCCGGCTCGCCCTGCGCGGCGACGGCGACGACGCCGTCCTGTCCGACGACCAGCTCGTTTTCCAGGTGGGGTGACGGCGATGTCGACGAAGGTCCTGCTCGCCTCCGGGGACGAACGCACCCTCGAGCGCTACACCCAGATCCTGGCCGAGGCCGAGGGCATCACCCTCGCCCAGGTCGTCCGCGACGCGTCGGCGATCCCCGACGCCCTGCTGCGCTTCCCCGACGTCGACGTGCTGGTGATCGACGACCAGCTCGACGGCGGGCGCGGGCTCGTCGTCGCGCGCTCGACCGGTGCGGCGAACCCGCTGCTCGGGCTGGTCATGCTCGTGGACCAGACCGGTCCCGACCAGCTCGCCGCGGCGATGGACTCGGGCGCGCGGTCCGTGATCTCGCGGGCGTCCAGCCTCGCGGAGGTCGTGGCGCGCCTCGAGGCCGTCGCGCAGTGGGTCGGTGCGGCACGCAGCGCGATCTCGTCCGACGCGACCGGCGGACGCGGCGGGACCGTCATCGCCGTCGCGGGCGCCAAGGGTGGCGTGGGGACGTCCGTCCTGAGCCTGCTGCTCGCGCAGTCGTACGCCGGGTCCCGCACCGTCGGGGTCCTGGACTTCGACCTGCAGTCCGGCGACCTGGCTGCCTACCTCGGCGTGCACACGCGGCGCTCGGTCGTGGACCTCGTCGACATCGCGGGGGAGATGACGGGACGCATCCTGCGCGAGACGTCGTACGACGTGCCGGGCGGGATCCGGCTCCTGTCGGCCCCGAACGACGGCGAGCGCGAGGAGGAGATGACCGCGCGCGCCGCGCGCGCCATCATCAACGCGCTGCGCTTCCAGTTCGACGTGTCGGTCATCGACGTCGGGTCGCACCTGACCGAGGCCACGGCCGCCGTGCTCGAGGAGGCCGACACGACGCTCCTCGTCGTGACGCCCGACCTGCCCGCGCTGCGCTCGGCGCGCCGCACGCTCGCGATGTGGGAGCGGCTGGTCGTCCGGCAGCGGTCGGCCGTCCAGGTCGTCCTCAACCGCCAGAACCGGCGCAACGAGGTGACGGAGCAGCTCGCCGCCAAGATCGTCGAGACGCCCATCCACGCGGTCGTCCCCGACGGCGGGACGGCGTTCGAGTCCGCCATGAACACGGCGACCGTCACGCAGGCGTCCGGGCCGGCGCACGTGGCCGCCGGGCGCCTGGGCGCCCGCCTGCTCGAGCGTGCGGGCGACGCCGGGACGGTTGACGAGGCCGTCGACGAGGCCCTCGCCGAGGCGCGCAGCGGCGGGCGTCGTGCCCGCCGCGGGGACGCGGGCCAGGCGGCCATCGACCTCCCGATCGCGTTCGCCGTCGCGCTGCTCGTGCTGCTCGCGTGCTTCCAGGGCCTGGCGTGGGGTGCCGGGCACCTGGTGGCGCGCAACGCCGCGCACGAGGCGGCACGGACCGCCGGGCTGCTCCCGTGGGGGCCCTCGGCGCAGGACCAGGCGCGTCACGACGGCTTCGACCGCCTCGGCGCGCCGTGGCGCGACGGTGCCGTGGTGGCCGTCGGCGAGCACGACGTGCGCGTGAGCGTCGGCACGCCCAGTCTCGTGCCGGGCCTCGACATGTCCGCGTCCGTGAGCGTTCCCGTGCAGCGGGAACGCTGATGGGCGCCCGCGAGGTCACCACCCGCCCCCGGGACGCGGGGCTGACGTCGATCGAGCTCGTCAGCTACGTGTTCGTGCTCGCCATGATCGCGCTCGTGTGCGTGCAGGGGGTGTTCCTCACGCAGGTCACCTCCGCCGCGCAGCAGGCCGCCCGTGACGGTGCGCGCGCCGCGTCGCTCGGCCGCGACGTGGACCACGAGGTGCGCCGCGCCCTGCCCCACTGGGCCACCGTCGAGTCGATCTCGCTCACCACGCCGTCCGACGCGTACCGCGTGGAGGTGCGGGTCCGCGTGCCGGTGCTGCTGCGCGGGGTCACGTCGTCGAGCTTCGTCGTGACGCGCGACGCCATCCTGCCGAGGGGCTGACCCATGGGACTGCTCGACCGCATCCAGCAGACCGACTCCCGGTCCGACGAGCCCGACCTCGTCTCCCACTACCGTGACCGGCTGCTCGAGGAGATCGACCTCGACGAGCTCTCGCGGCTCAAGCCCACGCAGCGCCGCGCGCGCCTCGAGCGCATCCTGTCGACGCTGCTGTCCGCCGACGGCCCCGTCCTCGCCTCGCGCGACCGGTCGGTGCTGATCCAGCGCGTCGTCGACGACGCGCTCGGGCTCGGCGTCCTGGAGCCGCTGCTCGCGGACGAGTCCGTCACCGAGATCATGGTGAACGGGCCGCGCGACGTCTTCGTCGAGCGGCTCGGACGCGTGCAGCGCGTCGCCACGACCTTCGCGTCGGAGGAGCAGCTGTACCAGACGATCGACCGCATCGTCTCGACCGTGAACCGCCGCGTCGACGAGTCGTCGCCGATGGTGGACGCGCGCCTGCCCACCGGTGAGCGCGTCAACGTCATCATCCCGCCGCTCGCGCTCGACGGGCCGTCGCTGACGATCCGACGCTTCCCGCGGCCCTACCGCCTCGGCGAGCTCGTCGAGAAGGGCAGCCTCGACGTGCGCGCGGCGACCCTGCTGGGTGCGTGCGTGCGCGGCAAGCTCAACGTGATGATCGCCGGCGGTACCGGCACCGGGAAGACGACCTTCCTCAACGCGCTGTCGGGGCTCATCCCCGCGCACGAGCGGATCGTGACGATCGAGGACGCGGCCGAGCTGTCGCTGCAGCAGGAGCACGTGGTCCGCCTCGAGTCGCGGCCCGCGAACGTCGAGGGCAAGGGCCAGGTGACGATCCGCGACCTCGTGCGCAACTCGCTGCGCATGCGGCCCGACCGCATCGTCGTCGGCGAGGTCCGCGGCGGTGAGACGCTCGACATGCTGCAGGCCATGAACACCGGCCACGAGGGGTCGCTCGCGACCGTGCACGCGAACAGCGCGCTGGACGCCATGGGTCGTCTCGAGACGCTGGCGACGATGAGCGAGCTCGAGCTGCCGGTCGCGACGCTGCGCGACCAGATCAACTCGGCGATCGACGTGATCGTGCACCTCGAGCGCGGGGCCGACGGCACGCGGCGCGTCCGCGAGGTCGCGGCCCTCGTCTCGCGGCGCCGCGAGGACTACCAGCTGGCACCCCTGATGACGTTCGAGCCGGACCCCGTGGGCCCGGACCGCAAGGTCACCGGGCGCTTCGTCATCCACCCCATGCCGGAGGACCTGCGCCTGCGGCTGCAGCGCGCGGGCGAGACCCTCGCCCCGCACGAGCCGAGCGGCATCGCACCATGAGTCCGATCATCATCGCCGCGCTGCTCTTCGTGACGCTGGTGCTGCTGGTCGTCACGGTGTCGGTCCTGCAGGAGGACGCCGCGCACCGCCGGCGGCTGCTGTCGGCCGTCGAGGCGTCCGACTCCACGCGCAGCGGGCCGTTCGACCGGATCGACGCCGCGCTGCGCACGACCAGACCGGGCATGCGCTTCTCGTCGCTGCTGGCGGGCTCGGGCCTGGGCGCGCGGTCGCCGTCGCTGGTGCTGCTGCTCGTGGGCGCCTCCGCGCTGGCCGCGGCGCTGCTCGTGCTGCCGGTCGCCGGTCGCGTCGCGGCCGTGCTCGCCGGCGGGCTCGTCGTGGTCGCGTTCCGCCGCTGGCTCGAGCAGCGACGTCAGGCACGTGTCGAGAAGTTCATCGGGCAGCTGCCGGAGATGGCGCGGCTCCTCGCGAATGGCGCGCAGGCCGGTCTGGGCGTCCGCCGCTCGATCGAGCTCGCCGCGCGGGAGATGGACGAGCCGGCGAGCAGCGAGCTGCAGCAGGTCGCCTCCGAGCTGGCCATCGGGCAGAGCCTCCAGGGCGCCCTCGGCCACCTCGCGGAGCGCCTGCCGTCGCGCGAGCTGGTCGTCCTCGTCCAGACCCTCGTCATCCAGGCCAAGGCCGGCGGTGCGCTCGTCTCGGCGCTGCAGAACATCGCGACGACCCTGGACGAGCGGCGTCAGCTGCGGCGCGAGATCACGACCGCGACCGCGGGCGCGACCTTCTCCGGGTACGCGGTGGCGGGCATCGGCGCGTTCGCCGTCGTGGTGATGAACATGCTGCAGCCGGGGGCGCTGGACACCATGCTCCGCACCCTGCCCGGGCAGATCACGGTCGTGCTGGCCGCCATCATGTTCGCCGTCGGCTTCGTCCTGATCCGGCAGATCACGAAGGTCAAGCTCTGATGGGCCTCCTGCTGGCCCTCGCGGCCGCCGTGCTCACGGTGGTGGGCATCTCCGGCCTGCGCATGCTCCGGACGACGGGGCTCGAGGACGTCGAGGAGCAGATGCGCACCGCCGTGGCGGTCGAGCGCGAGAAGGGCCTCGGCCCGCTGCTCGACCGGCTCGGCACGCGGTTCCTCGGCCTCACGATGCGGCTCTACGGCTCGGTGCGGCTCCGCCGGCTCGAGGAGGCCATCCGGCGGGCCGGACGGCCCGACGGTGTGACGCTCACGGTGTACCTGCGGCGCCAGGCGGCGTTCGTGGTCATCGGCGTCGCCGTGCTGGTGCTGTTCGCGATCCTCGGGCAGCCGCTGATCGGGGTCATGATGTTCGGCCTGCTCGCGGGGTGGATGCGGCTGTGGCTGACGACGGCCGGCTCGCGCCGCCAGGCGCAGATCGAGTCCGAGCTGCCGGACTTCCTCGACGTGCTGGGCGTGACCGTGAAGGCGGGTCTCGGCTTCCGGCAGGCCGTCGAGCGCGTGTGCGAGTTCCACGACGGGCCCCTCGCGCAGGAGATGCGGACGTCGCTGCAGGAGATGAGCGTCGGCGTGAGCCGTCGCCAGGCGTTCGTGGCCATGCGCGAGCGGACGCGGTCGGAGGGTGTGGCCGCGTTCGTCACGGCGCTGCTGCAGGCCGAGGAGCTCGGCGTGCCGCTCGCGAGCGCGCTCGACGACATCGCGTCCGACGTCCGCAAGGACCATGCGCAGCGCGTCCGCCAGGCCGCGGCGAAGGCGGCACCCAAGGTCTCGCTGGTCGTGACGATGACCATCGTGCCGGGCGCGCTGCTGCTCATCGTCGCGTCCGTGCTCCTGGCGAACATGGACACCTTCCGTGACATCCTCTGACGGCTCGCCGGCGGCCACCACCGACCGTGCCGACCACCTGGCGATCGGGCGGGTCGTCCGGCTCCTGAGCGAGGTCCGCCTCGCGGTCCTCGTCGTGTGCATCGTCTCGGGCGTCGTCAAGGGCGGCATCGGCCTGCTCGGTGCCGGGATCGCCGTCCTGGCGATGCTGTTCTCGGTGATGCCCGCCCGCTCGTGGGAGCAGCGCGGGGAGCTGTTCTCGCGGTCGGGCATCCTGCTCGCCTGCGACCTGGTCGTCACCGTGGTGCTGCTCGTGCTGCTGCCCGGCGAGCTGATGATGATCTACGCCGCGGCGACCGTCGCGCTGTTCGCCGCGATCGTCGGGACCCGGCTGGCGCTGTTCATGGCGACGCCCATCGCGATGGCCCTGCTGGGGGCGCAGGGGACGTCGTCGGACGGCCTGAGCTGGCTGGTCGTCGCCACGGGCGCCGTCGGCGTGCTCGCGATGGCGTGGGCGGGCAACGCCCTGGGCGCCGCCCTGCGGGCGCAGGAGGCGGCGGCACGTCGTGCGGCGACCGGCGAGCTGCGCCGCGCCGCCACGCTCGAGCGGGTGCGCATCGCCCGCGAGCTGCACGACACGGTCGCGGGCGACCTGGCCGGTGCCACCATGCTCGGCCGCACCCTCGTCGACCGCTTGGTGCGCGACGGTGCCGACCCGCGCACGCTGACCCTGGCCCGCCGCCTGGCGGAGTCGTGCGCCACCGCGCACACGCACACCCGCGTCGCCCTGGGCGAGCTGCGGCGTGCCGAGATGAGCCCGGTCGAGGAGCTGACCGCGACGGTGGTGGACTGGTCGGAGCGCACGGGCGTGCGCACGTCCGTGCGGGTGGCCCCGGCCGTCGAGGACATCCCCGCCCCCGTGTCGTCCGACCTGCGCGCGATCCTGCTCGAGCTGCTGGAGAACGTCCGCCGGCACGCGGCGGCGCGGCGCGTCGACGTCGTCGTCGAGCTGGCCGGCGACACCGTCCGGCTCGTCGTCGTCGACGACGGCCGGGGGATCCCGGACCTCGAGCACGTCCCCGCGGACGACGCCGGCCACTACGGGCTGCGCGGCATCGACGAGCGCGCGCAGGAGCGCGCGGGTTCCGTACGACGCAGCACGCCGCCCGGCGGCGGGCTGCGGACCGAGGTCGTGCTCCGCACGGACCTCGACGTGGAGGAGGTCGCCCCGGACGGGGCGGTCGGTGCAGAGGTGGAGGTGCCGTGAGGGTCCTGGTGGCAGACGACAACGGTCTCATCCGGCTGGGGGTCCGCGCCGCGCTCGAGGAGCTGCCCGACGTCGAGGAGGTCGTCGAGGCGGCGAACGGCGCGCTCGCGGTCGCGCGGGTGCAGGAGGGCGACGTCGACGTCGTCCTGCTCGACGTCCGGATGCCCGAGCGCGACGGGCTCAGCGCCCTGGTCGACATCGTCCCGCACGCGATCGTGCTGATGCTGACCAACACCGACGACATGGGCTCCGTCGCGGAGGCCATGCGCAACGGCGCGTCCGGCTACATCGTCCACGGGTCCCTCGACCCGCAGGGCATCGGGGCAGCCATCCGCACGTGCCTCGCCGGGGGCCGGGTGATGTCGGGCTTCGAGCCGTGGGCCGCACCCGTGCCCGCCTCGCCCGCGCCGATGTCGGGCGGTCCGGCCGTCCGCTCCGGGCTGTCGGAGCGCGAGGCGGAGATCATGGACGTCGTCAGCCAGGGGCTCACGAACACCCAGATCGCCCGCCAGCTGTTCCTCAGCGAGAAGACGGTCAAGAACCACATCAACCGGATCTTCTCGAAGCTGGGGGTGACCAACCGCGCGCAGGCCATCGCCATGTGGCTCGGCACTGGGCCCGCGGGCCCAGCGAGGATTGGGACCGGGATGGGTCCTGGGCCGGTCGCTGGGCAGGTGCCCCGTCCGTAGCGTTGTCCACGTCAAGCCGACCAGCCGGGGCGCAGAGCCCCTCCTCCCAAGGAGAGCCATCGTGGACAACATCACCCGTCACGCCCTTGCCGCCCGCATCGCTGTCGCCGGCGCAGTCACCGGCCTGTTCGACAAGGTCCGCAACGACGACCGCGGCCAGGGCTCGGTCGAGTACGTCGGTATCATCGTCGCCGTCGTGATCATCGTCGGCCTCGTCATCGCCGCCGCGACGTCCTCGGACCTCGGCACCACGCTGATCAACCGCATCAAGACCGCGATCTCCACCATCTGACCTGGCGTCGCACCCCGCAGCGCGGGGGACGACGACACCACGGTGACCGGGCCGGGCGCCACCAGAGCGCCCGGCCCGGTCCCATCTCCACCCGAAGGAGCCCGAGTGCACCGCGTGACCCTGCCGGCCCTCACCGCCGTCCTCGCACTGTTCCTCGTCGGCTGCACGGGTGACGACCCCGGTCCGGCCCCCTCGACGACGGGGACGGGCGCGACGCCCACGGCGTCGAGCGACGTGGCGGACGGTGCGGTGACCCGCGAGGTCGAGGTGTCGGGTGCACCGGTCGAGCTGACGGTGCACCCGCTGCAGGTCGCCGACGGGACCGCGCTCCTGACGGTCGACTACGCGATGCGCGACGACGCCCCCGCGGGTGCCAACGTCACGCTCAACATGCTCCTGTCGAGCGGTGCCGGGATCTCGGACGTCGGCGGGATCCGGCTCGTGGACCTCGACGGGTCGAAGGTCTGGCTGTCGGGCAACGACGCCGGCGCGTTCCCGCGCGTCGAGCCCGCCGTCCTCATGCCCGGGACGACGCACCGCACCGAGTCGTTCTTCGCCGACCCGGGTGTCGAGAGCGTCGACGTCCTCTTCCCGTTCTTCGGCCTGGTCACCGACGTCCCGGTGGTGGACGCCGCGCCGGACGCGACGACGCCGCAGGACGTCGGTCTGACGGCCGGCGCCGACTACCCGACGCACACGCTGGACGCGTTCACCGTCGCCTTCGACGACAGCGCCACCACCTCCGTCGAGGGATCCGAGACGACGGTCACGCTCGCGTCCGACGTCCTGTTCGCCACCGACGAGTTCGTCCTCACGCCCGACGCCGCCGCCCGCGTCGACGCGGCGGCCGCGCAGATCGCCCAGGCCGCCCAGGCCGGTGAGGTGCGGGTCGTGGGCCACACCGACGACGCCGCCTCGGACGCGTACAACCTCGACCTGTCGCAGAAGCGCGCGACCTCGGTCGCCGAGCGGCTCGGCGCCGCGCTGGGTGCGGGCTTCACGATGGCCACCGAGGGCAAAGGCGAGACCGAGCCGATCGCGGCCGGCGCGAGCCCCGAGGCCCGGGCCGCGAACCGGCGGGTCGAGATCCGCTTCACGGCGACGTCCCCGGCGGACGCGCTGGTCGGTGCCGGCTCCACGGCACCGCCGCCGGAGCCGACCGGCGCCACGGGCACCGGGCACGACGCCGTCGCGGTCACCGTGCGTGACGTGACGTTCGACGCCGCCGTCGAGTCCGTCGTGCGTCGCGACGGCCACCTCGTCGGGACGATCCTCCTCACGCGCACCTCCGCCGGCGGTGGCGGTGTCGACGGGGTCCTGGGCTCGGCCGTGACCGGTCGTGCCGCCGCGCGCGGCCTGTCGCTCTACTCGACCGTCGCCGGCGCCAACGCCGCGACGCTGCTGGGCGAGGGCATGCGCGTCTACCCCATGGACTACGTCGTGGTGCCCGCCGCCGACGGCAAGCCCGACCAGCGCGCGATCCTCGCCGACCAGTTCCTCAAGGGCCGGCTCGAGCAGGGCCAGTCCCTCGCCGTCACGGTCGTGTGGCCCGACACCGGCCAGGACACCGTGTCCCTGGACGTCCCCGACGTCCTGCGCATCACCGACATCCCCGTCGAGGACTGACCACCGCGCCCCGCACCACGGGCGCCCAGCAAGGAGAACCCATGAACGGGACCGGCCACCGGGTCGACGGACGCGCCGTCGTGCTGTTCGTCCTGCTCGACCTGCTGACGTACGCGCTGCTCTACTGGCTCGTCATGCCGGCGTTCGCCGAGGTCCTGCTCGCCCTGGACCCCACGACGTCCGTCGCGATCGGCTGGGTGCTCTCGGCGGTGCGTCTCGTGCTCGTCGGCGTGGTCGTGGCGCGGTCGTACCGCCGCCGGCACGGGTTCGAGGCCCGCTCCGAGCTGCTGCCGACGGCCGTCGTCGCGGGTGTCACGGCGTGGTCGGCCCAGCTGCTGCTCGGCGTGCTGGCGAGTGTCATCGTGGGTGTCGCCCCGGGGTCGTGGGCGATGCTGCGCGACCTCGCGGTGTGGGTCGGGTTCGCGGTCGTCGCGACGCTGTTCGTGCAGCCGGGGCCCGCCGAGACCATGCCGTTGCGCTTCCGCCAGGCGCTGGGCTCGGACCGCGGCGCCGTGAACGTCATGCTGGTGCCGGCCGTCGTCGCGGTGGTCGTCGGCGCGCTCCTGCTCATCGGGATGGTCGGCTCGGCGGCGAACGACGAGCGCGAGGCGCGCACGGCCGCCGACGCGGCTGCGCTGGCGGCCGTCGACCGCTGGCGGCTCGACCTGCGGTCCGCCTTCGACGCCGCGACCGGCTCGTCCGACGCCGCCGACTTCTGGGCCTTCGCGGGTACCGACCTCGGCTCGCTGGCGTCCGGCGGCATGACGTCGGCGGCCGACCGGTACGCGCAGGCCAACGACGCCGAGCTCGTCTCGTTCGACGTCGACCCCGCGAACGCGCGCGTGACCGTCCGGGTCCGGCACCTCGA
The DNA here is from genome assembly GCF_018623035.1 of Cellulomonas dongxiuzhuiae. Lineage (NCBI taxonomy): Bacteria > Bacillati > Actinomycetota > Actinomycetes > Micrococcales > Cellulomonadaceae > Cellulomonas > Cellulomonas dongxiuzhuiae. The sequence goes on along the minus strand of NZ_CP076023.1, from coordinate 2,849,787 downwards.
CACGGTGCCCGAGACGACGACCCGCAAGGAGTCGGTCGCGACCGCCGAGCTCGTGCTGCGCAGCGGCGTGTGCCGTTCGGGCAGCAGGCTGGGGTTCCTCGTCGGCGGCACCTGCCGCACGAGCGCACCGCCACCGCCGCCCGTGCCGTCGCCCACCCCCGAGCCGACGCCGTCGCCGGGGGAGCCGACGCCCAGCCCGACACCGCCCCCGCCGCCCCCGCCCTTCGCGCCGCCCTCGGGCATCGGCGTGTTCCGCGTGGACACCCGGCTGGCGACGTCGTGACCCCACCCGGACGGCCGTCGCCCGTGCGGGTGACGGCGGTCCGGCTCGGGACGGGGCCGGTAGGCCCCAGGGCCTCACCCGGTTGCCGGTGCAGGTCCGGACAAGGTTCACGGGCCCACGCCCCCACGTGCGGGCGAGCCCTAGCGTGACGTCCAGGTCGATCGTACGGAGGTGGGGACATGTCGAGATGGAGATCGCGGGTCGTCCGCGGCGCGTCGGGGGATGACGGTGCAGCCACCGTCGAGTACCTCGGCGTGGTCCTGGTGGTGATCGCGATCATCAGCTCGATCGTCGTCGGTGCCACACCGGTCGGCCAGGTGATCGCCGCGCGGCTGTGCGAGGCGTTCGGCTCCACCTGCGGCGGCCCGTCCGGCCCCGTCGACGCCGACGGCGACCGCATCCCGGAGGACGCCTGCACCGTCCGCACCGACACCGAGCAGGTGAACGGCAAGGTCTCGATCGCGTTCATCGACCTCGGCACCGAGGGCACGATGGTCGTCGAGAAGATGAGCGACGGCACGTACCGGGTCACCGTCAGCGGCGAGGGCGGCATCGACGCCGTGCTCTCGGCCGGCGAGGCCAAGGGCGGTCTGCAGATCGGCGACTACGGCGGCTCCCTGGAGCTGTCGGCGTCCGTCTCCGCGGGGCTGTTCGCCGGCGTGGGCCTGCAGTACGACTTCGACAGCAAGGGCGACGTCGACGACTTCGTCAACCACGTGCACCGCGAGCTCGTGAAGTCCGGCGCCAAGGGCGTCCTCGGCTCGAGCAACCCGGCCATCGGGATCGGCGTCGACGTCGGCGGGTGGCTCATCGACAAGGTCACCGGCTACGACTACAAGCCGCCGAGCAGCCCCAACTCGACCTACTACGAGGGCGGCGTCTCGGGCAACGCGAGCGCGTCGGCCGGGGGCATCCTCGCGGGCGGCTCGGGTTCCGTGGACATCAGCAACGCCATGGGCTTCGAGGTCGACCACAAGACGCAGGACGTGACCGTCTACAACCGGGTCACGCTGGACGCGGAGGCGGCCGTGCAGCTCGGCCTGTCCTCCTCGGACGGCAACTGGGGCCAGGGCGCCGGGGGCAGCGCGGGCATCGAGATGGTCGTCTCCACGACCGTCGACAAGTCCGGCAATGTCACCGGGGTGTCGTTCGACGGCGCGGCCACGGCCGAGGGTGCCATGGCGCTCACGCAGCTGGCCGGCTTCCCGCTCGACGGGTCGGGCGGCAAGGGCGTGCAGATGTCGGCGTCGTTCGACGTCACGGACGCCAACCGCTCGCAGGTGCTCGCGGCGCTCGGTGGGCTGGGCGTCATGTCGGTGGCCACCGGCGGCGCCGTGAGCCCGCAGGTCGCGATCCCGGCGATCCTCATGGAGGCACGCCGCAGCGGTGACATCACGGCCCAGCTGCTGGACGTGAGCAACCAGAACCTCGTCGACGCCGCGCTGTCGCTCAAGGCGCCCGCGATCGGTGGCCTAGGCTTCGAGCTCGGCGCGTCGACGTCGTCGTCGAAGAGCACCGACGCGTTCTACCTGGGGAGCAGCGGATGGAAGGACTGGGCGGCGTGCGCAGCATGACGAGGAGGCGGGGCCGGCTGGCCGGTGCCGCGGTCGTGGCGGGGCTCCTGCTCGTGGGCTGCGGCTCGGGCGGGGGTGACACCACGCCGACGGCGGCCGCGCCGCAGGGGGACGAGGTGATCGAGCCCGTCGCGGAGCTCGCGGGCGCCGAGCGGACGTCGTTCGACGGCGTCTCGCTCCTGGTCCCGCAGGGCGTCGAGGCGGTCGAGCGCGAGCTGTCCGAGACCACGCGCCAGATCACGCTCGTCGAGGACGGTGCCGAGCGCGCGATGGTCGTGCTCACGGTGACCGACGAGGACGTCGACGACGCGGCCGTCGCGGCGTCGGCGCAGGCCGCGCGTGCGCAGGTCGTCGGGTCGGGCGCGTTCGCCGAGGAGAGCACGACCACCGCGTCGTGGGAGGGCTTCGGGCTCGCGCACGTGCTGCGCGGCACGCTGGACCTCGAGGGTGACGAGCGCGACGTGACGATGGTGACGACGCGCGACGCCGACGGGACGCGGATCGTCGCGGTCTCGGCGGAGGCGGCCGCCGGTGAGCTCGACGGGTCGACGGCCGACGAGGTGCTGCGGTCCGTCCGCGTCGAGGGATGAGGACCGCGCCCGGCCCCCGCCACCGGGGGCCCGGCGTGGCCGTCACCGCCGCGCACGGCGTCACGGTCCCCGTGGGGGCGGCATGACGCGCCGCCGCGTCGTGCTCGGTGCGTCCCTCGGTGTCGTCGCCTACGTCGTCGTCCTCGTCGGGGGCGGTGTCCTCGTCGGGGCGGTTGCCGCCGCCACGCGCGCGCTCCCACCGATGGGGTGGCTGACGGTGGTCCCGCCGCTGCTCGCGGGCGTCCTCGCGCCGCTGGTGGCGCGTGCCGGTCGTGGTGCGCGCCCGTGGGCGGGTGTGCTGGTCGCGGGCCCGGCGGCGATCGCAGCGGCCGCCATCACGTGGTGGGGGACCGTCCTCGCGGCGCAGCACGGCGGCCCGCCGGCGGGCGATCGCGCGCTCGACGCCGTCGTGCAGGCGCTCGCGGTGCTCGTCGTGGCGGTGGTCACGGTGCTCGTCCTGCGCTCGCGGACGGGCCACGGACCCCCCTCCGACGCGGACTAGGCTGGGACGCGTGACGCAGAGCCCCGAACCCGCCACGCCCCCCCAGCCGACGACGCACCGGCCCGTCCTCGTCGTGGACTTCGGCGCCCAGTACGCGCAGCTGATCGCGCGCCGCGTGCGCGAGGCGAACGTCTACTCCGAGATCGTGCCGCACACGGCGACGGTGGAGCAGATGCTCGCGAAGGACCCGGCGGCGATCATCCTGTCCGGCGGTCCGTCGTCGGTGTACGCGACCGGAGCGCCGTTCGTCGGCCCGGAGCTCTTCGAGGCCGGCGTGCCCGTGCTGGGCATCTGCTACGGCTTCCAGGCGATGGCGCAGGCGCTCGGCGGCAAGGTCGCCCAGACGGGTCAGCGCGAGTACGGCGGGACGGCCGTCGAGATCACGGCGCCGGGCATGGTGCTCGAGGGCAGCCCGGACGCCCAGACGGTGTGGATGAGCCACGGCGACGCCGTGCACGCGGCGCCCGAGGGCTTCGAGGTGCTCGCGACGAGCGCCGGCAGCCCCGTCGCGGCCTTCGAGGACCGCGAGCGGCACCTGTACGGCATGCAGTGGCACCCTGAGGTGAAGCACTCGCCGCTGGGCCAGGCGGCCATCGAGAACTTCCTGTACCGCGGTGCCGGGCTCGCGCCCGACTGGAACCCGGGCAACGTCATCGCCGAGCAGGTCGAGCGCATCCGCGCGCAGGTCGGCGACGCGCGCGTCATCTGCGGGCTGTCGGGCGGCGTGGACTCCTCGGTCGCGGCGGCGCTCGTGCAGCGCGCCGTCGGGGACCAGCTCACGTGCGTCTTCGTCGACCACGGCCTCCTGCGTGCCGGCGAGGCCGAGCAGGTCGAGAAGGACTTCGTCGCCGCGACGGGCGTGCAGCTCAAGGTCGTCGACGCGCGCGAGCGGTTCCTCACCGCGCTCGCCGGGGTGTCCGACCCGGAGACGAAGCGCAAGATCATCGGCCGGGAGTTCATCCGCGTCTTCGAGGACGCGGCGCGCGAGGTCGTCGAGGACGCCGGTGCGCACGGCGACACCGTGAAGTTCCTCGTCCAGGGCACCCTGTACCCCGACGTCGTGGAGTCCGGCGGCGGCGAGGGCGCGGCCAACATCAAGTCGCACCACAACGTCGGCGGCCTGCCGGACGACCTGCAGTTCGACCTCGTCGAGCCGCTGCGCACGCTGTTCAAGGACGAGGTCCGCGCGGTCGGCCTCGAGCTGGGCGTGCCCGAGGCCATCGTGTGGCGCCAGCCGTTCCCCGGTCCCGGCCTGGGCATCCGGATCGTCGGGGAGGTCACCGCCGGGCGGCTCGAGACGCTGCGCGCCGCCGACGCGATCGCCCGCGAGGAGCTCACGCGCGCCGGGCTGGACCGCGAGATCTGGCAGTGCCCGGTCGTGCTGCTCGGCGACGTGCGGTCCGTCGGCGTGCAGGGAGACGGGCGCACCTATGGCCACCCGATCGTCCTGCGCCCGGTGTCGTCGGAGGACGCCATGACCGCCGACTGGACCCGCCTGCCGTACGACGTGCTCGCGACGATCTCGACGCGCATCACCAACGAGGTCCCCGAGGTCAACCGCGTGGTGCTCGACGTCACGAGCAAGCCGCCGGGCACCATCGAGTGGGAGTGAGCGGGGCGGCCGCGTGACGGTCGCGACCGTGGTGCCGCTGACGTTCGCGTGCGTGCTGTTCCTGGCCGGCGTCGGCCTGGGTCTCGGTGGGGGTGCGCTGCTGCGGCGCGGCGCGCGGACGCCGCGCACGCGGATCCCGCTCGAGGCGGTCGTCGTCGAGCGGACGTCCCACGTCCGGCCGACGCGCGTCACGTTCGACCACCCGGTGCCCGGGGGCTGGGTGCGGGCGACGCGGGTCGAGGGGATGCCGGTCACGACCGCCGACGGCCGGACGGCGCGTCCGGGCGACCGGATCACGGTGTGGGCGGACGCGCGCGACCCGCGCGATGTCCGCCTGGCGGCGGCCTCCGCCGCGTCGAGCATGGGCGGCGTGCTGCTGCTGCTCATGGGCGCGATGCTGGCGGGCCTGGCCCTGTGGTTCGCCATGGCGGTCCTCGCCGCCCGCTGACGCGTGCCGCGGTGAGCGACAATCGACGGACGACGAGAGGACGAGCGTGAGCAACGAACCGACCAGCGCCCCCACGGGGGCCTCGCCCGGCACCCCGACCGGGGCCTCCCCGGCGCCCGACGCGGCCGCGTGGGTGCGCACCGCCCGCGGGGCACTGACGCGCTACCGCGTGATGGCGTGGATCACCGGGGTGATGCTGCTCCTGCTCACGGTCGAGATGGTGCTCAAGTACGTCCTGCACGCGGGCGGGTACGACGCCGAGGGTGAGCTGCGTCCCGTCCTCGGCGCGTGGATCGCCTACGCCCACGGGTGGATCTACGTGCTGTACCTCGCGACCGTCTTCCAGCTGTGGTCGACGCTGCGCTGGCCGCTGGGGCGCCTCGTCACGATGGCCGCCGCGGGTGTCGTCCCCGTGATGTCGTTCGTCCTGGAGCGCCGCGTGCACGCCGACGCGGACACGCGCATCGCCGCGGCCGCCCGGACCTCGGCCTGACGCCGGGCGCCGGGCGCATGCGGATCGTCCACGTCTCCGACTGCTTCGCGCCCCGCACGGGCGGGATCGAGACGCAGGTCGGCGACCTCGCCCGGCACCAGGTCGCCGCGGGGCACGAGGTCCACGTCCTGACGGCCACGCTCGGCGAGGGCGGTGAGCGGGGGGGCGTGGTGGACGTCGAGGGCGGCGTCCACGTGCACCGGGTCGGCGCACGGCTGCCGTTCGACCTGCCCGTCAACCCGGTGGCGGGTCCGCGGCTGCTGCGCTCGGCGCTCCGCGACGTGCGGCCCGATGCGGTGCACGTGCACGCGGGCGTCCTGTCGCCGTTCGCGTTCGACGGCGTGCGCGTCGCGACCGCGCTGCACCTGCCGACGGCGATCACCTGGCACTGCATGCTCGACGGCACGCTGGGCGTCGGGCGGCAGGTCGTGCGCCGCACGCGCTGGCGGCACGTGCCCGCCGCGCTCAGCGCCGTGAGCGGTGCCGCGGCGACGCGCGTGCGCGACCTGTTCGGCACGCGCGTCGACGTCGTGCCCAACGGGATCGACGTCGCGGCGTGGGCCCCGCCACCCGGCGCGGCGGCGTCCTGGACGTCCGGGACGCCGCAGGCGCCCCTGCACCTGGTCGCCACGATGCGCCTGGCGCCGCGCAAGCGCGCCGTCCCCCTGGTCGACGTCGTCGCCGCCGCGGCGGCGCGGCTGCCCGCGGGGGCGCTGCGTCTGACGCTCGTCGGCGACGGACCGGCGCGCGACGCCGTGCGCGCGCGCGTCGCGTCGGCCGGCCTGCGCGACGTCGTCGACCTGCGAGGACGCCTCCCGCGCGACGCCGTGCGGGCGGCCTACGCCGACGCCGACGTCTTCCTGGCATCGGCCCGGCTCGAGGCGTTCGGCATCGCGGCGCTGGAGGCGCGCACCGCCGGGCTGGCGGTGCTCGCGCACGCCGGTACCGGCGTCGGGGAGTTCGTCACCGACGGCGTCGACGGCTACCTCGTGGCCGACGACGCCGAGATGTCCGACGCGATCGTGCGCCTCGCGGCCGACCGGGACCTGCTGGCCCGGCTGCGGCGGCACGCGGCCGCGGTGCCGCCCCCGTTCGACTGGGCGCACGTGCTGGCCGCCGCCGACGCGCAGTACGCGCGGGCGCGCACCCTCGTCGTCCGCTGAGCCGCACGCGGCCGAGCGCCTGCCGACGGCGGGTGCACCCGCCCGGGGCCGCGCTGCACACCCTGGGCGCCGCCGCAGGAAGGGGTCCGGTACCGGGCCCTTGGTCCGGGGTACCGTGGTTGATTCACCCGTACGGGTGAGGGCGCTGTACGCCGACGGGACCAGGGTCCCACTCCGTAGGCTCGACCTGCGGCGACGCTGTTCACGTGAGCACATCGCTCACCGGGCCGGACCTCCGGTCTTGCGGAGGTCAGTCCTAACCGATCGGGGAGATCGAGATGTCGAACGCAGCAGTCCAGACCAAGCCGGCCCACATCAAGGTGCTGGCGACCATCGTCCTCGTCTTCGGCGCCATCTTCGCGGTTGCAGGGGCCGGCACCTGGATCGCGGTGTCCAGCAACCTGCGCGCCGAGCAGATCACCGTCTCCGACGACGCTGCGGCGTTCGGCGGCGCGGTCGTCGACACGCCGTGGGAGGCGTGGGCGCAGGCCGACATCATCAACAAGCACGCGCTCGACTCGTCGGGCGGCAAGACGTACGCCGAGCTCGACAAGGAGGACCCGGTCCGCGCGACCGTCATGAACGGGTCGTTCCTGCGGGCCTCGCTGTTCACCTCGGTCGTCGCCTTCGGCGTCGGTCTCCTCGTCTTCGGCCTCGGCGTCGTCTTCATCGTCACCGGTGAGGCCCTGCGCCGCATCGCCGTGCGGCTGGAGACGCCGATCGGCGCCGCCCCCGTCGCCCAGACCGTCTGAGCCACCCGCTCGGGTCGACCCGCGGTCCGGTGAACGGACCGCACGGAGCACGACCGAGGGCCGGTACCCGTCACGGGTACCGGCCCTCGGTCGTGCGTCGCCCCGTCCCTCCGACGGGGCGACGGGCTCACGGGCCGCCGGTGCGGCTGCGGCGCAGGCCCTGCAGCAGCGGCCCGAGGATCAGGCCGAGGCCGCCGGCGATGAGCAGCACGATCGCGGCGAGCTGCACGTCGATCGTGTACCCGGCGGCGACGAGCAGGACGCCCACGCCGACGAGGGCCACGATCAGGCCCCACACCACGGTCCCGACCCTGATCCCGGCGCGCGGCGGGGACGCGGTCGCGTCCGCCGCCGGCGTCGGGGCGTCGTGCGGGAGGGCGTCGTACCGGGCGGTGTCGTGCGGGGTGCTGTCGTCCTGCGTGCTGTCGTGCGGGGTGCTGTCGTCCTGCGTGCTGTCGTGCAGGGTGCTGTCGTCCTGCGTGCTGTCGTCGGTGCTCACGGTGCGACCTCCTCGATGATGCGGACCTCGCCGACGCCCGAGCTGATGTCGAGCACGAGGTCGGGCGAGCCGGCGGCGGCGGCGTCGTCCTGGTACCTCAGTTCGCCCAGGCCGACACCGCTCTGCTCGTGCCGGTCGTCGTCGACCTCGAAGCTCACGGAGCCGACGCCGGCCGTGACGTTGGCCGCGACGGCCGCCTCCTGCGGCACGACGACCGTGAGCGACCCGGCGCCGATCGAGATCGGGACCCGCAGCACGTCGTCGTCGATCGGGACGCCCGTGAGGTCGATGCGGGACCTGCCGGCGCCCAGGTCGAACCCGGCGGCGGCGTCGTCGCGGCTCGTGACCACGACGTCCCGCGCCTGGCCCTCCCCGCCCCGCACGTCGTCCACCCAGTCGGTCTGGTGCACCAGCGCGGCCGGGACCCAGACCAGCGCACCGACGACGGCCAGGAACCCGACGAACCCGCTGCTGCGGCCGCGGAGCCCGAGCGTCACGATGCCCAGGCCCGCCAGCGTCAGGGCGATGCCACCGGCCGTGAGCGCCAACGGGCCGTCGTAGACGCCCGCCCGTTCGGCCAGCAGGAGCACGCCGAGCGCGACGACGCTGAGGCCGACGACGGCGCCGATGGTCGCGCCGTCCGCGCTGCGCCGCGGCGGGCGCGGGGGTGCGGGCGGAGCCGGCGGGACCGATGCGCTGCCGTACGGGACGGCGTACGCGTACGGCGGCGGTGCGGCGGGACCCGCGGCCGGTGCCGGCGCGCTCGTCGGCAGCGGAGCCGTCGGCGCCTGTGCCCACGCACCCGGCGCCGTCGTGCTCGCGGGCGCCGTAGGGCCGGCACCCGGGGGTGCCCAGCCCGGGGGCGGGGGCCACGTGCCCCGGTCGCGGCGCTGCACGGCGGTCACCACGAGCGCGACGATCCCGGCCACGCAGGCGAGCCACAGCACGCCGCCCAGCGCGCTGCCGCCGTCCCAGAACCACCACCAGCCGTCGCCCCGCGCGAGGCCGACGACGACGAACGCCAGCGCGCCCAGGAGCGCGCCGTTCGCGTCGCCCGCCCCGAGGCGCTCGAGGAGGATGCGGTTGTCCCGGGCGTCGGGCAGCAGCGCCCAGGCGATGCCGTAGAGCACGAGGCCGAGCCCGCCGACCAGGAACGTGACGGCGAGGAGTCCCCGCACGAGGAGCGGGTCGACGCCGACGCGCTCGGCCAGGCCGCCGGCGACGCCGCCGACCCAGCGGTCGTCGGAGCGGTACAGCCCCGTGCGCCGCACACCGGCCCAGAAGGCGTGCGGTGCGGGCGGGGGCGTGGGACCCGGGAGGGGCCCGGGCCCCGTGCCGGGCGTGTGCCCGGACGTGCCGGCGTCTGCGCCGGAGGGAGTCTGCGTGTCCATGGCTCGATCCTGACCCGCCCGGCAGCGCCGGCACATCGGGGACCACCCCTGACCCGACCCTGGGTGGCACCCCCATCTCGCGTCCCGGACCCCTGAACTGCGGGCCGGGTGCGCCTGCGACCTCGGCGGGCGTGTGACGATCGGTGCGTGACCACCGCCCCGTACGGCGCCCCGGCGCGTCCCGGCGCGCCCCCGCGCACCCGGCTGCCGCTGCGTCGACCCGAGCGCGGCCGCTGGTTCGCCGGCGTGGCGACCGGGCTGGCCGCGCACCTCGACCTGCCCGTCGCGCTCGTGCGCGTCATCTTCGTCGGCCTCGTCCCCGTGGCGGGGGTCGGTGTCGCGCTCTACCTGTTCTGGTGGCTCGTCGTGCCGGTGGGGGACCCGGCGGCCGCCGCGGCCGCGGGACGGCCGAGCGCCCTGCAGCGTCTGGCCCGGCGGCAGACCCTGCGCGCCGACGGGCGACGCGTGCCGTGGGCGGAGCTCGCGCTGGGTGCGCTGCTCGTCCTGACGGCCGTGGTGCTGGTCGCCGTGCGCCTGGGAGCCCGCATCGACGCCGCCTGGTCCCTGCCGGTCCTGGTCGTGCTCGTCGGTGTCGCGCTCGCGTGGAGCCAGCTCGACGCGCTGCAGCACGGTCGCCAGGACGGGCGGCGCATCAGCGTGCTGCGTCTCATCGGTGGCGGGCTGCTCGCCGCGGCCGGTGTGCTGCTGGTCGCCGGGCAGGTCGTCGGCCAGGGCGTCGAGCCGATGCTGCTGGTGCAGTCCGGCATCGCCGCGCTCGCCGTGCTGCTCGGCGTGGGGCTGGTCATGGCGCCGTGGTGGGTGCGGCTCGTGCGCGCGCTCGGCGACGAGCGCGCGGCGCGCGCGCGGGAGGCGGAGCGCGCCGACATCGCGGCGCACCTGCACGACTCGGTGCTGCAGACCCTCGCGCTCATCCGGGCGCGGGCCGACGAGCCGGCCGAGGTCGCGCGGATGGCCAGGGCGCAGGAGCGCGAGCTGCGCGAGTGGCTCTACGACGACCGGCACGAGCCGGGCACGTCGCTCGTGGCGGCGCTGCGGGCCGTCGTCGCCGAGGTCGAGGACTCGCGCTCGGGGCCCGGCGGGGAGCCGGTGGCGGTGGACCTCGTCGTCGTGGGGGACCGCGTGCCCGAGCCCGACACCCTCGCGCTGCTGCAGGCCACGCGCGAGGCGCTCGTGAACGCGGTCGTGCACGGGCGGCCCCCGGTGTCGCTGTACCTGGAGGTCGGGCCGCAGTCGGTCGAGGTCTTCGTGCGTGACCGGGGCGACGGGTTCGACCTCGACGGCGTGGGCCCCGACCGCTTCGGGGTCCGGGAGTCGATCATGGGGCGCGTGCGGCGCCGCGGTGGCACCGCACGCGTGACGAGCAGCCCCGAGCGGGGCGCCGAGGTCCACCTGTGCATGCCGGTCGGCGGCGGCGGGTCGGGCAGGTCGGCGGACGAGGACGAGGAGCGCGACGCGTGAGCGAGCAGGTCGACGTGGTGCTGGTCGACGACCACCACATGTTCCGGGCGGGCGTGAAGGCGTCCCTCGACGGGCGGGTGCGCGTGGTCGGGGAGGCCGCGACCGTCGACGAGGCCGTCCAGGTGGTGCACGAGCTGAAGCCGCCGGTCGTGCTCCTGGACGTGCACCTGCCCGGGGGCGACGGCGGTGGCGGGGCCGAGGTCGTGCGGCGGTGCGTCGACGTGCCGGGCACCCGGTTCCTCGCGCTGTCGGTGTCGGACGCGGCCGAGGACGTCGTCGCGGTCATCCGCGTCGGCGCGCGCGGCTACGTCACCAAGAACATCGACCCGCAGGCGCTGTCCGACGCGGTGCTGCGGGTCGCGGGCGGCGACGCCGTGTTCTCGCCGCGGCTCGCGGGGTTCGTGCTCGACGCGTTCGGCGCGGCCGCGGGCGACGTCGCGACGGGCGACGACGAGCTGGACCGCCTGTCGGCGCGCGAGCGCGAGGTCATGCGGCTCATCGCGCGCGGCTACACCTACCGCGAGGTGGCGGCCGAGCTGTTCATCTCGGTGAAGACGGTCGAGACCCACGTCTCGGCGGTGCTGCGCAAGCTGCAGCTGTCGAACCGCAACGAGCTGACCCGGTGGGCGGCGGCGCGTCGGCTGCTGTGAGCCGTCGGGCTCGTCGGCCGGGGGTCAGGCCCGCGCGGGGCCCGCTTCCAGCGCCGCGACGACGGACGCGACGATCGCGTCCCACTCGTCGTCGGGCAGCGCCGGCAGGTGGTGCGTCCACAGGGGCATGACGAGCCCGCGCAGCTGCACCATGCCGTCGGGCCGCGCGAAGAAGAAGACGTGCAGGTGCCCGTTGCCGTCGCCCCAGCGGTGGACGTGCACGCGTCCCACGCCGGGCACGGCCGCCAGGGCGCGCTCCACGCGGACGATCATGCGGCCCAGGTCACCGGCCGCGTCGTCGTCGAGGTCGCCGAGGTCGACGTGCGTGCGCGGGTCCAGGACGAACGTCGGGACGCTGACCGGACCCCGCCCGCTGAGCCGCCACGTGCCGTCCGTCCAGGCGAAGACCTCGTCGGGCAGGGCGCAGCGCGAGCAGGTCGCGGCGTCCTCGTCGCGACGCGGCGGCTCGGGGACCACCGGGTCCTCCAGCGCGCGCAGCCGCAGCCCCTCCCGCTCGAAGGGGAAGGTCTCCCAGTCCGCGATGCCGCCGACGGCGGCCCGCCCGTCGGGGCCGGCAGCGGCGCGCGCCCGCGCGACGAGTGCGGCGACGTCGAGCGTCGCGTCCGTGGGGTGGTCCGTGCCGGTCATGGGTCTGCCGTCCTGCCCGTCTCGTGCGGCTGCGTCCGTGGAGGCTACCGGTCCGGTCGCGCCGGCGTGGTGCGCTCACCGGGAGGACGGATCTGACGCGGCGTCATCTCACCTACCATGGGCGCCATGGACACGCTTCAGGGAATCCTCGTCGTTCTCCACCTCCTCGGCTGGGCGATGGTCTTCGGGGGTGCGCTCGCGGGCATGAAGGGGACCAAGCTCACCGACGGGGCCTTCCACGGCATCCTGACGGCGCTGGTCACGGGCATCGTGCTGACCGGTCTGCTCGGCGCGGACGCGAACCACGTGAAGATCGGTGTCAAGCTCGTCGTCGCGCTCGTCGTCACGGCGCTCGTCGTGGTCGGCCGCCGCCGCCCCGAGAAGGTGACGCGCGGGTTCCTCGGTGCGGTCGCGGGGCTCGTCGTCCTCAACGTCGCGATCGCCGTCCTCTGGCGCTGATGCGGTGCGGCGGACGTGAGCGGTTAGCCTCACGTCCGTGACGATCGACTGGGCCGCCGAGCTCGACCTGCTCGTGACGGTCCTGGTCGTCGTCGGGCTGGTCGGCGTCGTCGTGCAGGTGCTGCCCGGCGCGTTCCTCGTGGGCGGTGCCGTGACCCTGTGGGGCGCGCTGCAGGGCACGGGGGCCGGGTGGGCCGTCGCGGTCGCGGCCGTCGTGCTGACCGCGGCCGGCCAGGTCGTGAAGTACCTGGTCGCGGGACGCCACCTGCAGCGCACGGGCGTGCGCAGCAGCACGCTCGCGTGGGGCGGGGTCGCGGGCGTCGTCGGGTTCTTCGTCGTGCCCGTCGTCGGGCTGTTCCTGTTCTTCGTCGCCGCGGTCTTCCTCGTCGAGTGGCTCCGGGCGCGGGACGTCGCGACGGCGTGGCGCGCGACCCTGCGCGCGCTGCAGGCCACCGGGCTGACGATCCTCGTCGAGCTCGCGACCGCCATGCTCGTCGTCGGCGTGTGGGTCGTGGCGCTCCTCGCGCGCTGAGCCCGTGGCGCACGGGGATGTCGGTGGCGGCGCCTAGGCTGGGTGGTGCCATGACGTCGTTGTTCGAGAGCCTCGCCCTGCCCGTCCCCGGTCTGCCCCCTACCGGAGCGCCCGACGCGCGCGCCGCCGTCGCGCGCTCGCACGCGGGGGAGTCCTCCGGCCTGCCGCTGGTCGTCCCGCCGCGCGACGACGACGCGGGTCCCGCCGCCGCCGACGCCGCGGCGCGGGCCGCCGAGCGTGCCGCGGCCGACGAGAGCCGCGCCGCCGCGCTGCTCGACGGGCTCAACCCCCAGCAGCGCGCGGCCGTGCTGCACACGGGCGGTCCGCTGCTCATCGTGGCCGGCGCCGGTTCGGGCAAGACGCGCGTCCTGACCCACCGCATCGCGTACCTGCTCGCGACCCACCGCGCGCGGGCGGGGGAGATCCTCGCGATCACCTTCACCAACAAGGCCGCCGCCGAGATGCGCGAGCGGGTCGAGCACCTCGTCGGGCCGTCGGCGCAGCGCATGTGGGTCTCGACCTTCCACTCCGCGTGCGTGCGGATCCTGCGCCGCGAGGCCGCGACGCTCGGGCTGCGCACCAGCTTCTCGATCTACGACCAGGCCGACTCGCAGCGGCTGCTGACGCTCGTGGCGCGCGAGCTCGAGCTCGACCCCAAGCGCTACCCCGCCAAGGCGCTGGGCCACAAGATCTCCGCGCTCAAGGACGAGCTGGTCGACCCCGACGCGTTCGCCGCCAGCAACGGGGGAGGCCGGGCCGACGAGTTCGACACCGTCCTGGCGCAGGTCTACACGCGCTACCAGCAGCGCCTGCAGCAGGCCAACGCGCTGGACTTCGACGACCTCATCATGCGCACCGTGCACCTGCTGCAGGCGTTCCCGCAGGTGGCCGAGCACTACCGGCGCCGGTTCCGGCACATCCTGGTCGACGAGTACCAGGACACCAACCACGCGCAGTACGTGCTCGTGCGCGAGCTCGCGGGCGTCGGCGCGCAGGACGACGACGGCGTCGGGCGCGGCGAGCTGACGGTCGTCGGTGACGCCGACCAGTCGATCTACGCGTTCCGCGGCGCGTCGATCCGCAACATCATGGAGTTCGAGGCCGACTACCCGGACGCCACGACGATCCTGCTCGAGCAGAACTACCGCTCCACGCAGACGATCCTGTCGGCCGCCAACGCCGTCATCAGCAGGAACTCGGGACGTCAGGCCAAGCGGCTGTGGACCGACTCGGGCGCGGGCCCGCAGATCGTCGCGTACGTCGCGGACACCGAGCACGAGGAGGCGCGCTTCGTCGCCGAGGAGATCGACCGGCTCGGCGACGCCGAGGGCGTGCGCCCCGGTGACGTCGCGATCTTCTACCGCGCCAACGCGCAGTCGCGTGCGCTCGAGGAGGTGCTCGTCCGCGTCGGGCTGCCCTACAAGGTCGTCGGCGGCACGCGCTTCTACGAGCGCAAGGAGATCAAGGACGCGGTCGCCTACCTGCGGGCCATCGCCAACCCGGACGACGACGTGAGCACGCGCCGCATCCTCAACGTCCCCAAGCGAGGGCTGGGGGACCGCTCGGAGTCCATGGTCGCGGCGTACGCCGAGCGCGAGCGCGTGTCCTTCGGCGCGGCGCTGGCCCGCGTCGACGAGGTCCCGGGCCTGGGGACCCGGGCGCTGACCGGGCTGCGCGCGTTCGCCGCGATGCTCGACGGGCTGCGCGACCTCGCCGCGTCGGGTGCCGGGCCGGCCCAGGTGCTCGGTGCGGTGCTCGACCGCAGCGGCTACCTCGCCGAGCTGCGGGCCAGCGAGGACCCGCAGGACGGCTCGCGCGTCGAGAACCTCGCGGAGCTGCACGCCGTGGCGGCCGAGTTCGAGCAGGCCGACCCCGAGGGGACGCTCACCGACTTCCTCGAGCGTGTGTCGCTCGTCGCGGACTCCGACCAGATCCCCGTGCCCGACGGCGCCGACGACGGCGAGACCGCCGCCGCGGCACGCGACGCGGGCGTGGTCACCCTCATGACCCTGCACACGGCCAAGGGCCTGGAGTTCCCGGTCGTCTTCCTCACGGGCATGGAGGACGGCACCTTCCCGCACATGCGCTCGCTGGCCGACCCGGACCAGCTCGCCGAGGAGCGGCGCCTCGCCTACGTCGGCCTGACGCGCGCGCGGCAGCGCCTGTACGTCTCGCGCGCGGCCGTGCGGACGGCGTGGGGCGTGCCCAACGAGTTCCCGCCCAGCCGGTTCCTGGACGACCTCCCCGACGAGCTCGTCGACTGGCGGCGCCGGGAGTCCTCGACGTCGCGGCTGCGCGGCGGCTGGGGCTCGGGCTTCGGTGCCGGGGGCGGCACGCGCGGCGGCACGTCGTGGGGCGAGCGCGGCGGCTCCGGCTCGAGCAGCGGCCCCGTGCGCAGCGAGAAGCGCGAGCCGCTGCCCCGCACGGGTGCGTCGTTCGGTTCAGCGACGCCCCGCGGGTCGGTCCCGGACCTGTCCGTCGGCGACAAGGTCACGCACGACGCCTACGGACTCGGCACGGTGACCGCTCTCGAGGGCGCGGGGCAGAACGCCGTGGCCAAGATCGACTTCGGCACCACGGGCGAGAAGCGCCTGCTGCTGCGCTACTCGCCGGTCACCAAGCTCTAGCCGGGTACGACCCGCCGAGCGCGGTACTCACCCACCGAGCGCGGGTGACACGAGTGCCGTGCTCGCCGGTGCCGTACCGCGCTTGGCGCGGGTCAGGGGCTGCGGAGGACCCGGGGGCGGGTGGTGTCCGAGTTGTCGACGACGACGTGCGCGCGCTCCGCCGGCCCGCACGCTGCCAGGTACAGCCGCTGGCCCTCGCGGTACCGCGTGTTGGCGTCGTGGTCCGGGTCCGGCGGGCAGCCGTCGCGCACCGCCATCCGCCGGTAGGTGACCTCGAAGGGCACCTCGAGCCAGATCGAGAGGTCCCAGACGTCGACGAGCTCGTCCCGGTGCAGGAAGATCCCGTCGACGACCGCGATCGTGGCGTCGTCGACGTCGACCCACGGCGTGCCGGGGTCCGCGTCCGTCACGACGTCGTGCACCGCGGTCCGCACCCGGCGCGGCCGGCCGCGGTCGGCGCGCAGCGGGTCGAGGAGCACCCGCCGCAGCGCGTCGAGGTCGTACGAGTCGAGGAAGAACCCCTCCGGGCTCGCGCGCCCGCGCCGGTACCGCTGCGCGGCCGGCCGGTGGAACCCGTCGACGGACGCGCGCAGCACGCTCCGCCCGTCGGCCCGGAGCACCTCGGCGAGCTCGTCCGCGAAGGTCGTCTTGCCCGCGCCGTCGACGCCGTCGACCGCCACGCGCACGGGACGCCCGAGGACGCGCGGGTCGGGGAGCACCGCCGCCACCGCGCGCAGCACCACCGTGCGGGCCTCGGTCACGCCTCGACGGTAGCGGTCGACGGGCCCGGCGGGAACGGCGGTCGCGACGAGGTGAGCGCAGACACAGTCTCTCGATGTCGAGGGACCTGGGTCCCGACGATACGATCGTCCGGGCGATGCGGCCGCACCGGGCCGCTGCACGCACCTCGACGAGAGGAAACCGGACCAGGTGGATCTGTTCGAGTACCAGGCACGTGACATCTTCGAGAAGCACGGCGTGCCCGTGCTCGGCGGCATCGTCGCCACGACGCCCGAGGAGGCGCGCGCGGCGGCCGAGCAGCTGCTCCCGCCCGAGGGCGGCGTCGTCGTGGTCAAGGCGCAGGTGAAGACCGGTGGCCGCGGCAAGGCGGGCGGCGTCAAGATCGCCCGGTCCGCCGACGAGGCCGCCGAGAAGGCCGGCGAGATCCTCGGCATGGACATCAAGGGCCACACCGTGCACCGCGTCATGATCGCGGCCGGTGCCAAGATCGCCCAGGAGTTCTACTTCTCCCTCCTGCTGGACCGCGCCGAGCGTCGCTACCTCGCGATGGCCTCGGTCGAGGGCGGCATGGAGATCGAGCAGCTCGCGGTGGAGCGCCCCGAGGCGCTCGCCAAGGTCGCGGTCGACCCGCAGACCGGCATCGACCAGGCCAAGGCCGACGAGATCGTCGCCGCCGCGGGCTTCGCGCCCGAGATCGCGGCCCAGGTCGCCGACGTGCTGCAGAAGCTGTGGCTCGTCTACCGCGACGAGGACGCGACGCTCGTCGAGGTGAACCCGCTGGTGCTCACCGAGGAGGGCGAGATCGTCGCCCTCGACGGCAAGGTCACGCTCGACGAGAACGCCGGCTTCCGCCACCCGGACCACGCGGCGCTCGAGGACAAGGCCGCCGCCGACCCGCTCGAGGCGCGCGCCAAGGAGAAGGACCTCAACTACGTCAAGCTCGACGGCGAGGTCGGCATCATCGGCAACGGTGCGGGCCTCGTCATGAGCACGCTCGACGTGGTCGCGTACGCCGGCGAGGCGCACGGCGGCGTCAAGCCCGCGAACTTCCTCGACATCGGTGGCGGCGCCTCGGCCGAGGTCATGGCCGCGGGCCTCGACATCATCCTGACGGACCCGCAGGTCAAGTCGGTCTTCGTCAACGTGTTCGGCGGCATCACCGCGTGCGACGCGGTCGCCAACGGCATCGTGGCGGCGCTCGAGATCCTCGGCGACGAGGCGTCCAAGCCGCTGGTCGTCCGGCTCGACGGCAACAACGTCGTGGAGGGTCGCCAGATCCTCGCCGACGCCGGCCACCCGCTCGTCACGCTCGCCGAGACGATGGACGGCGGCGCCGACACGGCTGCCCGCCTGGCGCACAGCGCCGCCTGAGAACCCGACCCGACGCAGAGAGAAGCAGACTCCACATGGCGATCTTCCTGACCGAGGCCTCCAAGGTCATCGTCCAGGGCATGACGGGTTCCGAGGGCCAGAAGCACACGAACCGCATGCTCGCGTCCGGCACCAACGTGGTCGGGGGCGTGAACCCCCGCAAGGCCGGCACGACCGTCTCCTTCGGTGACGTCGACGTCCCCGTCTTCGGCTCGGTGGCCGAGGCCATCGAGAAGACCGGGGCCGACGTCTCCGTGATCTTCGTCCCCCCGGCGCACACCAAGGGCGCCGTGATCGAGGCCGTCGACGCCGGCATCCCGCTGGCCGTCATCATCACCGAGGGCGTCCCGGTGGCCGACACCGCGGAGTTCTTCTCCTACGCGCAGGAGAAGGGCGTGCGGCTCATCGGCCCCAACTGCCCCGGCCTCATCAGCCCCGGCAAGTCGAACGTCGGCATCATCCCCGCCGACATCACGGGCCCCGGCAAGGTCGGCCTGGTGTCGAAGTCGGGCACGCTGACCTACCAGATGATGTACGAGCTGCGGGACTTCGGGTTCTCCACGGCCATCGGCATCGGCGGCGACCCGATCATCGGCACGACGCACATCGACGCGCTCGCCGCGTTCGAGCAGGACCCCGACACCGAGGTCATCGTCATGATCGGTGAGATCGGCGGTGACGCCGAGGAGCGCGCGGCGGCCTACATCGCCGAGCACGTGACCAAGCCGGTCGTCGGCTACGTCGCGGGCTTCACCGCGCCCGAGGGCAAGACGATGGGCCACGCCGGCGCCATCGTCTCCGGCTCGTCGGGCACCGCCCAGGCGAAGAAGGAGGCCCTCGAGGCCGCCGGCGTCAAGGTCGGCAAGACGCCGTCCGAGACCGCCCAGCTCGCGCGCGACATCCTCAGCGCCTGACGCACCGTCCAGCGCGCCCCGCGGCCCCGGTCCCCACGGACCGGGGCCGCGGTGCGTCGCGCGAGCAGAGCCACGTCGGGCGATCCGGGCGGTCCGCGACGCGCCGGGGCCGGGTCCGGCGACGCGCCGGGGGCACCGGCGACCATGGGCACGTGCCCACGTCGACCGGTCCCGTCCCCCTCGCGGGGCGCGCGCGTCGCGTCCTGCAGGACGACCCGCAGCCGACGTTCTTCGCGTCGGCCATCGACGGTGCCCCGCGCTGGACGGTGGGGCTGCTGACGGCCGTGCAGGCCGCTGCGCTGTCGCTGCTGACGCTCGCGGTGCCGGCCGTCGCGGTGTTCGTCGCGACGTCGTCCGACCCCGCCAACACCGACGTCGCGTGGACGCGGGCCGTCGTGGTGGCGGCCAACCTGTGGCTGCTCGCCCACGGCGTGCCGGCGGCGCTCGGCGGTGCGGTCGTCTCCGTCGTCCCGCTCGGCCTCACCCTGCTCGCGGTGTTCACCTGCTACGCGTCGGCCCGCCGGTCCGGGCACGCGACGCGCAGCGGTGCGGTGGCGTCGATCGGCGGCTACGCGCTGCTCACCGGGCTCGTCGCACTGGTCGTCGGCGCAGGGCTCCAGGGGACCCTGCGCGCCGTCGTCGGTGGACTGGTCGTGAGCGGGCTCGGCGTCGGTGCCGGGCTCCTGCGCCGTCCCGAGGCGCCCTCGTGGTCGCGCGTGGTCGCGCCCGTGCGCGACCGGCTCCCGGCGCCCGTGGTGCTCGGCCTGCGCGGCGGCCTCCTGGTGGTCGTGACGCTCCTGGCCGTCGCCGCGCTCCTGACGACGCTGTGGGTCCTGGCGGGTCACGCGACGGTCGTCGACGTGGCGCGCCGCCTGTCGCTCGACGCGGTCGGCGGCGTGGTGCTCGCGATCGCGGAGCTCGCGTTCGTCCCCAACCTCGTCGTGTGGGCGCTCGCGTGGATCGCCGGCCCCGGGTTCGCGGTCGGTGCGGGGACGCGCTTCGCACCCGCCGAGGTCGTCGCCGGCCCGATGCCGGCGGTGCCGCTGCTCGGGGCGCTGCCCGGCGCGCACGGCGGCATCGTGCTCGTCGCACCGCTGCTGCTCGTCGGCGTCGGCGTGCTGGCGGGCCTCGCCGTGCGGCGGTGGCTCGCGCCGGTGCGGGCACGGGACGTCGTGGTCGCCGTGGGGGTGCTCGCCGTCACCGCCGGCGTGGTGGTGGGGCTGCTCGTCGCCGCCGCGGGCGGTGCCGCGGGACCGGGTCGCATGGCGCACGTGGGAGCGAGCCCGCTCTGGGTCGGGCTGCTGGTCGCCGCCGGCTGCGGGCTGGGCGCGGCCGGCGCGACGGTGCCGTTCGACCCGGCTGTCCGCGACGCGCTGCGCGCCCGGCGCGCGCGGCGTCGTGCCGGGGCGCCGCGCGTCGCCGCGGACGTGCCTGCGGCGGACGGGCCCGCCGCACCCTGACGCGCCGCCCGGCGGGCCGGCGACGGTCGACCCGCCGTCGACCGGTGCCGGGGTGCGTCAGGACGGGCTGGGGACGCCGACGCGTCCGAGCAGGCTCTCGAGCCGCTCGCGCATGTCGTCCTCGAGCTGCACCGCGCACCCGCGCTGCGCCTGCTGCGTGAGCGCGGCGGACTCGCACCGCGCGTAGTCGCGGGTGGCGTCGACGTACAGCAGCGTCTGGGCGCTGATGCCGACCCACACCAGGGACGCCACGACCAGCACGACCGGCAGCGCGATGACCGACCCGCGTCCGTGGGCGCGCGCCGCGCGGACCACCGCGACGATCCCGAGCACGAGGCCCGCGACCGCGGCGGCAGGCGCCACGAGCATGGCCGGCCACGGCGCGCTGACCAGCAGGACCGACACGAGCAGCGTGGCGGCCGTCCAGGCGGCCGTGCGGCTCGCGCTCGCCACCCCGGCGGGGTCCGGCGGGCGGACCGGGTGCGGCCCGGGTGCGCCAGGTGCCGGGTGCGGCACCGGGCCGGCCGGCGGACGGCCCGCGCCGTGCGGCGCGGGCGGCGGGGCGTCCTGCGGCGCCGGAGCCGGGGCGCCGGGCGCCGGGGGTGCCTGCTGCTCGGATGCCGGCCCGCCGGGTGACGGCGAGTTGTCCGGCGGTGCCCACGGGTTGCCCATGCCGTCATTCTCGCGCACGTCGGAGGGTGGACCTGCGCGGGCCCGGCGCGTGCCGGGCGGGTAGGTTGCGCCGCGTGACGTCCTCCGCGCAGCCCGGTCCGGTCCCGCCCGCCCACGCCGTGGCCCGCAGCCACCGCCTGGTCGTGCTCGTCTCCGGTGGCGGGTCGAACCTCGCGGCCCTGCTCGACGCGCACGTCGACCCGGCGTACGGCGCGCGCGTCGTCGGCGTGGTGTCGGACCGGCCGGGCGTCGCGGCGCTCGACCGCGCCCGCGAGGCCGGTGTCCCCACCGCCGTCGTGGCGCTGCGGGACTTCCCGGACCGCGCGACGTGGGACCGCGCGCTCACCGAGGCGGTCGGGGTCTTCTCGCCCGACACGGTCGTCGCCGCCGGGTTCATGAAGCTGGTGGGTGCGGCGTTCCTCGACCGGTTCGGCGGCCGGACCGTCAACACGCACCCCGCGCTGCTGCCGTCGTTCCCGGGTGCGCACGGCGTGCGCGACGCGCTCGCCTACGGCGTCAAGGTCAGCGGGTGCTCGGTGATCGTCGTCGACGAGGGGGTCGACGCGGGGCCGATCATCGCGCAGGAGGCCGTGCCGGTCGCGGACGACGACTCGGAGGAGACGCTGCACGAGCGCATCAAGGTCGTCGAGCGGCGGCTGCTCGTCGACGTCGTCGGGCGGATCGCGCGTGAGGGCCTGAGCGTCGAGGGCCGCCGCGCGCGCCTGGGCTGAGCACCTCCGCGCGAGGCGACCGACCGCTAGACTCGGCCCCGGTCGTGACTGGCGCAGGTGGAGGACCACCGGGGAGCGATCGAGCACCACCCCTGTCCGTGCACCGCCCGCCTGGGTGCCTGGGTCCTTGCCGAGGTCCGTCCGGACCGCCGACCGACCCAGGAAGGTGTGCCATGTCGCACGACCTGCCCCCTCTCGCCCCCGTCGCGGACCCCACGTCCGACGCCACGCGCCGCCCCGTGCGCCGCGCGCTGCTGTCGGTCTACGACAAGACCGGTCTGGTCGAGCTCGCGACCGCGCTGCACGCTGCGGGCGTCGAGCTCGTCTCGACGGGGTCCACCGCCGCGACCGTGGCCGCCGCAGGCGTCCCCGTGACGCGCGTCGAGGACGTCACCGGGTTCCCCGAGTGCCTCGACGGGCGCGTCAAGACGCTGCACCCGCGGGTGCACGCCGGGATCCTCGCGGACACCCGTCGTCCCGAGCACGTCGCCCAGCTCGAGGAGCTGGGTGTCGCACCGTTCGAGCTCGTCGTCGTCAACCTGTACCCGTTCACGCAGACGGTGGCGTCGGGTGCGGGCGTCGACGAGTGCGTCGAGCAGATCGACATCGGCGGCCCGTCCATGGTGCGTGCCGCCGCCAAGAACCACCCCAGCGTTGCGGTCGTCGTCGACCCGGCGCGTTACGACGACGTCGTGGCCGCGGTCACCGCCGGCGGATTCACGCTCGCCGAGCGCACCCGGCTCGCGGCCGACGCGTTCGTCCACACCGCGTCCTACGACGTCGCCGTCGCGTCCTGGATGGGCAGCGTCGCGACGACGACGGACGAGGTCGACGGGGTGGCGACCGGGTTCCCCGCGTGGATCGGCGCGACGTGGGAGCGGTCGGACGTCCTGCGGTACGGCGAGAACCCCCACCAGCGCGCGGCGCTCTACACCACGGGGCACGGACCGGCCGGGCTGGCCCAGGCGCGCCAGCTGCACGGCAAGGCCATGAGCTACAACAACTACGTCGACGCGGACGCCGCGTGGCGCGCCGCGCACGACCACGGTGACGCGGCGACCGTCGCGATCGTCAAGCACGCCAACCCGTGCGGCATCGCCGTCGGCCAGGACGTCGCGCAGGCGCACGCGCGGGCCCACGCGTGCGACCCCGTGTCGGCGTTCGGCGGCGTGATCGCCACCAACCGCCGCCTGTCGCTCGCGGCGGCGGAGCAGATCGCGCCGGTGTTCACGGAGGTCGTCGTCGCCCCCGCCTTCGACGACGACGCGCTCGCGCTGCTCTCGCAGAAGAAGAACATCCGCCTGCTCGTCGTCGACGCACCGCCCGCCGCCCTCGTGGAGACGCGGCCGGTGTCCGGCGGCCTGCTCGTGCAGTCCGTCGACCGGATCGACGCGCCCGGGGACGACCCGGCGGCGTGGACGCTCGCGGCCGGCGACGCCGCCGACGACGCCACCCTGGCGGACCTGGCGTTCGCGTGGCGGGCCGTGCGGGCCGTGAAGTCCAACGCGATCCTGCTGGCCGACCGGGGAGCGTCCGTCGGTGTCGGGATGGGGCAGGTCAACCGCGTCGACTCGTGCCGGCTGGCGGTCGAGCGCGCGAACAGCGGCGACGTCGAGCGTGCGCGCGGCGCCGTCGCGGCGTCCGACGCGTTCTTCCCGTTCGCCGACGGCCTGCAGGTGCTGCTCGACGCCGGCGTGCGCGCGGTCGTGCAGCCCGGCGGGTCCGTGCGCGACGAGGAGGTCGTCGCCGCGGCGGCCGCCGCGGGCGTCACGCTGTACCTGACGGGCACGCGCCACTTCGCCCACTGACGCGGGCCGGAGCCCGGACCGCCCCTCGCGCGAGGGGCGGTCAGGCCCGGGCTCAGGTCGCCGGTGACGTGCGCAGGAGCGTCCGCAGGTCGTCGGGCAGGTCGGCGCCGGGCAGCGCCACGCGCGGCAGGTCGTCGCGCGCGAACAGGCGCCGCGCCGCGCCGACGTCGCGGGGCCGGTCCACCACCAGGGCACCCGTGACGACGTCGCCGCGGCTCCACAGCGTGGTCCACCCGCCGGCTGCGGGGTCGCCCAGCAGGGTCGTCCGGTCGTCGACCGCGGGCAGGCCGAACATCGTCAGGTCGTGGCCGAGCTGCGTGGAGAAGACGTACGGCGTGGCCTCCGGGCCGTCGACCGGCAGCCCCAGCAGCCGCCGGACCAGCACGTCGGGTCCGTGCAGCGCCTCGTCCCAGTGCCCCCCGGGCACCCAGCCGTGGCGCGCCGACCGGCGCACGGCGACGTCCCCGACGGCCAGCAGGCCGGTGAGGGGGCCGGTCGCCCCGAGCACGCGGTAGGACTCGTCGACCGCCACCGCCCCGCCGCGCAGCGGCAGCACGTCCGCGAGCCACCCGGTCGCCGGGCGGGCGCCGACCGCGACGAGCACGACGTCGGCGGCCAGGCGGGTGCCGTCCGCGAGGTCCACCGCCGTGCCCGCGACGCCCGCCACGGGTGCCGACGTCCGCAGGTCGACCCCGGCCGTCGCGTACCAGGGCCGCGTGAGCCCGCCGACCTGCTCGCCGAGCGCGGTCGCCAGGGGTGCGGACCGGGCCTCGACGACCGTGACGTCGTGCCCGGCCGCGGCCGAGACGCCCGCCACCTCGGCGCCGATCCAGCCGGCACCGACGACGACCAGGCGGCGTCGCTCGCCGCCGAGCACCGCACGCAGGGCGTCGGCGTCGGCGGCCGTGTGCAGGGTCGCGGCGCGCCAGCCCGGCACGGTCACCGCGCGTGCGCCCGTCGCCAGCACCACGCACGACGACGTCAGCGCACCGTCGTCCGTGCGCACCACCGCACCCCCGCCGGGGCGGGGCTCCAGCCCGCGGGCCGGCCGTGCGAGGTGCACCTCGTCGGCGAGCGCGTGCAGGTCGTGGCCGAGGTCGTCGGCGAGCCACGCGGGTGACGTGCGGTCCAGGAGGTGCTTCGAGAGCGGCGGACGGTCGTACGGCGCGACCCCCTCGGCGCCCAGCACGCGCACCGGCCCGTCGTAGCCGTGGTCCCGCAGGGCGGCGACGGTGCGCAGCGCGGCGAGCCCACCCCCGACGACCAGCACGTCGGGCGGGGGGACGACGGCGCGGGACGGGTCGGTCACGGGATCACCGTAACGGGGGGACGGCGGCGGTAGGCTGGGGCGACCGCGCACGTCCGTGGCGACGTCCACGGGGCAGGAGCGTGGCCGGGTCCGTCCCCGCGGTACCCGAGCCGGACGGAGGGAGCGCACGCATGTCGACGCCTGCGCGCACTCCGGCCGCCGGGCTGCCGCGCCCCGTGTGGCCTTCACGCCCGGTGCCGCCGACGGCACCCGGCCAGGCCGAGCGCACCGAGCAGCAGGACGTGCGGCCCCGTGCCCGCGCGGCCGCGCCGCCGGTGCCCGCCAGGCCCGCCGCGCCCGTCGAGGCCGCACCGCGCGTGGTGCCGCCGCCCGAGGTCGCGCCGTCGGAGCCCGCTGCGGAGGTCCCCGCGGAGGAGATCCCGCTCGACCCGCGCAGCATCGCCCGCGCCTCCCTCGCCGCCGGACGCAACCGGTCGCTGTGGTGGACCATGTCCGGGATCGTCGCGTCCGTGGCGGTCGCCTTCGTGACGGACGCGGTGGTCGGCTCGTACGTGCTCGCCCTGCTGCTGCTCGCCTCCGCGGTCGTGCGCGCCGTCACGCCGGCCCCGGGCCCGGTGGCGGTGTCCGTGCGCTCGAAGCCGCTGGACGTCGCGGTGCTCGCGACCGGCGCCCTCGCGCTCGCGGTGCTGGCGTCCTTGCTGCCCCCGGCCTGACCCGTCGTCCGTCCGTCGAGGTGCAGGTCGCTCCTGACGTGACGAGGCCCCGGGAGCGGTGCTCCCGGGGCCTCGTGGGTGCTGCTGTCAGCGGTTGACGACGACCACGTCGTCCTCGGCCACGTACAGCTCGTCCTCGGCGAACAGCGAGTCCTCGGCGGGCTCGGCCGCGAACGCGCGGTAGATCAGCGCCGCGATCGCGGCACCGAGCAGCGGCGCGACCCAGAAGAGCCAGACCTGCTGCAGCGCCCACGAGTCGGAGAAGATCGCGGCGGCGAGCGAGCGCGCCGGGTTGATCGAGCCGTTGGTCACGGGCGTGGCGAGCAGGAGCACGACCGTGAAGGTCAGCCCAACGGCGAACGGCACGTGCTGCTTGTTCGCACGGCGGTCGGTGGCGCCGAGGATGACGCCGACGAACACGGCCGTGCCGATGACCTCGACGAGGAGCGCCGCGACCAGGCTGAACTCGGCCCCGCCGTTCGAGAGCGCGGCCAGGGGCGAGTGCTCGGCGAAGCCGTTGGCGGTGCTGCTGAAGAACGATCGGACGCTCGTGTCGGCACCCTGGCTGACGAGGCCCGGCAGGGACGTCGGCACGGTGAGGAACAGCACGGCCGCGGCGAGCGCACCGCCCACCACCTGCGCGAGCCAGTAGGGGAGCAGGTCGCGGAACGGCGTGCGCCCCGCGAGGCACGCGCCGAGCGTCACGGCGGGGTTGAAGTGCCCGCCCGAGACGTGGCCGACCGCGATGATGCCGGCCAGCACCGCGACGCCGAAGCCGAGGCCGACGCCGAGTCCGCCGCCGACGTTGCTGAACGATGCGTACAGCGCGATGCCGACGCCGACGAGCACGAGGAAGAACGTGCCGAAGGCCTCGGCTCCGAGACGTGCGACCAGGCCGGGTCCCGCGGCGACCACGGTGCCGGCCGGCAGGACGTACGTGTCGTCGTCGTCGTCGGCGGCGGGCGTCACGGGCGCGGGCGTCACGGGGGTGTCGACGACGACCTCCTCGACGACGACCTCCTCGACGGCGTCGGCCGGCGCGGCGTCGGCCGACGCGCGGTCGGGCGCGGCGGCGTCGGACGCGGCGGCGTCGGACGGCGTCGTCGCGGCCGGGGTGGTCGGGGCCGGCGAGGTCTCCTCGGGCACCGGGGCGCCCTCGGGGGTCTGCGGGTTCTGCTGGGACATGTCGGTCCTGTCGTGTGAGGTGGGTGAGCCACCGGTCGGTGCCGAGCCGTCAGGCCTGCCCGTGGGCGGGCGCGGCGTGGACGACATCGGGGCGAACTGCGCAGAGCCCAGCATGCCAGGCCTGCCTGTGCGCGCACAGGCAGGAGGGGCGGTGCACGCGCACCGGGCGGTTCCTCCTGGGTCTCTCGACGTCGAGTAACCTGGGCGCCACACCCCACGGCACAGGAGGCAGGCCCCCGCATGGCGAAGATCAAGGTCGTCGGTCCGGTCGTCGAGCTCGACGGCGACGAGATGACGCGCATCATCTGGCAGTTCATCAAGGACCGCCTGATCCACCCGTACCTCGACGTCGACCTGCGCTACTACGACCTGTCGATCCAGAACCGGGACGCGACCGACGACCAGGTGACCATCGACGCCGCCCACGCCATCAAGGAGCACGGCGTCGGCGTCAAGTGCGCGACGATCACGCCGGACGAGGCGCGCGTCGAGGAGTTCGGCCTCAAGAAGATGTGGGTCTCGCCCAACGGCACGATCCGCAACATCCTCGGTGGCGTCGTCTTCCGCGAGCCGATCATCATCTCCAACATCCCGCGGCTGGTCCCGGGCTGGAACAAGCCGATCATCATCGGCCGTCACGCCCACGGCGACCAGTACAAGTCGACGAACTTCAAGGTGCCCGGCGCCGGCAAGATCACGATGACGTTCGAGCCGGCCGACGGCTCCGAGCCGCAGCAGTTCGAGGTCGTGACGATGCCCGAGGCGGGCGGCGTCGCGATGGGCATGTACAACTTCAACGAGTCGATCCGCGACTTCGCGCGCGCCTCGTTCGCGTACGGCCTGCAGCGCGGGTACCCGGTGTACCTGTCGACGAAGAACACGATCCTCAAGGCGTACGACGGTGCCTTCAAGGACATCTTCGCCGAGGTGTTCGAGGCCGAGTTCAAGGCCGACTTCGACGCGGCCGGCCTGACGTACGAGCACCGCCTGATCGACGACATGGTCGCCGCCGCGATGAAGTGGGAGGGCGGCTACGTCTGGGCGTGCAAGAACTACGACGGCGACGTCCAGTCCGACACCGTCGCGCAGGGCTTCGGCTCGCTGGGCCTCATGACCTCGGTCCTCATGACGCCCGACGGCAAGACGGTCGAGGCGGAGGCGGCGCACGGCACCGTCACGCGGCACTACCGCCAGCACCAGGCGGGCAAGCCGACGTCGACCAACCCGATCGCGTCGATCTTCGCGTGGACCGGTGGCCTGAAGCACCGCGGCAAGCTGGACGGCACGCCCGAGGTGACGCAGTTCGCCGAGACGCTCGAGGACGTGGTCATCAAGACGGTCGAGAGCGGCAAGATGACGAAGGACCTCGCGTCCCTCGTCGGCCCCGACCAGGCGTGGATGACGACCGAGGAGTTCCTCGCGGCCCTCGACGAGAACCTCGCCGCGCGCCTGGGCTGACCTGCAGCACCCCGGTACGACGCACGCCACGACGGCGCCTCCCGCAGGGGGGCGCCGTCGTGGCGTCGGGGGGTGACGAGCGCTCGTGCACGGGCGGCACGGCGTCGGCGCGCCGCCGCCACGGCTCCGGTAGGTTGCGACGCAGGCGAGGACGTCGAGACGTCGCGCCGATCGTCGGCCGACCGAAGGAGCCCGCCCGTGTCGCTCACCACGCCCGCTGTCGTCACCGTCACCGGTGCTGCCGGTCAGATCGGGTACGCCCTGGCCTTCCGCATCGCGTCCGGCCAGCTGCTCGGCCCCGACACGCCCGTGCGGCTGCGGATGCTGGAGATCCCGCCGGCCGTGAAGGCCGCCGAGGGCGTCGCGATGGAGCTCGACGACTGCGCGTTCCCGCTGCTGGACGGCATCGACATCACCGACGACGCGGCCGCGGCCTTCGACGGCGTGAACGTCGCGCTGCTGGTCGGTGCGCGGCCGCGTACCAAGGGCATGGAGCGCGGGGACCTGCTGAGCGCCAACGGCGGCATCTTCGGCCCGCAGGGCGCCGCGATCAACGCGGGTGCCGCGGACGACGTGCGCGTGCTCGTGGTGGGCAACCCGGCGAACACCAACGCGTACATCGCGTCCTCGCACGCGCCTGACGTGCCGGCCGACCGGTTCACGGCGATGACGCGGCTCGACCACAACCGCGCACTCGCGCAGCTGCGGCAGCGCACCGGCGCGGCGATCGACGACATCGCCCGTCTCGCGATCTGGGGCAACCACTCCGCGACGCAGTACCCGGACCTGACGCACGCGACGATCGGCGGACGCCCGGCGCTCGAGGTCGTCGGCGACGACGCGTGGGTGCGCGACACGTTCATCCCGACGGTCGCCAAGCGGGGTGCGGCGATCATCGAGGCGCGCGGTGCGTCGTCGGCGGCGTCGGCGGCGAACGCGGCGATCGACCACGTGCACACGTGGGTGCGCGGCACGCCCGCGGACGACTGGACGTCGGCGGGTGTGGTGTCCGACGGCTCGTACGGCGTGCCCGAGGGGCTCATCTCGTCGTTCCCGGTCACGGCCGCCGGCGGCGTGTACACGATCGTGCCCGGCCTCGACGTCGACGAGTTCTCGCGCGAGCGCATCGACGCGTCGGTCGCCGAGCTGGTCGAGGAGCGCGAGGCCGTCCGGGCGCTCGGGCTGGTCTGAGCCGCCGCGCGTGCGCGTCGCGATCCGGGTGCGTCCGCGGCGTGTCGCGCACGCGCTCGTGGCCCTGCCGGACGCGCGACGCGGTGCCGCAGCGGGACGGGCCGCTCAGCGCATGACCGAGAGCAGCGGCTTGCCGCGGTGCACGAGGCCCGGCATGCCGTAGCCCGTGCCCTGCTGGGCGTCGGGGACGACCTCGCGGGCCAGGTCGTACACGTGCGCCACCACGGCGGCGCCGCCCGGGTCGAGCCCGGCGAGGTGGTCGTCGACGGTCCCCGTGCGCCCCTGGCACCGGGCGGACCTGGCCGTCCTGGGACCTGCCGCGATGGTCCGGAACGCACGTGATGACCGAAACCCTTGCTGCAACTTCTTGCAACGGGTTACGGTCGCGGGGACAGCCACCGACGGCACGACGACGTGCCGCGACGAAGGAGTCCCGATGGTCGGCGCCGCCTCGCCACGTCCCCCCGCTCCCCGGACCGCACGGCGTGCGCTCGCGGGCCTCGCCGCCGCAGCGATCGCCGCGACCGGCGCCGTCGCGGCGCTGCCCGCGACGCCCGCCGCCGCCGCGGCCGCTGCCGTCACGCTCGTCGGGAGCCTGCAGGACGAGCTCGGGTGCCCGGCCGACTGGGACCCCACCTGCGCGGCGACCGCGCTCGCCCCGACCGGCGTCCCCGGCCGGTTCTCCGCGACGTTCGAGGTGCCCGGTGGCGCGCACGAGTGGAAGGTCGCGCTCGACGGCACGTGGGAGGGGTCCGCCGGTGCCGACGGCGGCGAGGCGAACACCCCGCTCGTGCTCGCGGGCCCCGCTGACCTGACGTTCACCTACGACGACGCGACCCGCCGCACCTCCGTCGTCGTCGACGACCTCGCCGGCGGGTACACCGAGGCCGACGCCGGCATCGTCGCCGAGCCCGCGCGCGACCCCGGCGCGGGCGAGCAGCTCTACTTCGTGCTCACCGACCGGTTCGCCGACGGCGACCCGTCCAACGACACCGGCGGGCTCGAGGGCGACCGCACGGTCACCGGCCTCGACCCGACCGACAAGGGCTTTTACCACGGCGGCGACCTCGCGGGACTGCGGGGCCGGCTCGACTACATCGAGGGCCTGGGCACCACGGCGATCTGGCTGACGCCGTCGTTCCTCAACCGCCCCGTCCAGGGCGCCGGGGCCGACGCCTCGGCGGGCTACCACGGGTACTGGATCACGGACTTCACACGCATCGACCCGCACCTGGGCACCAACGCCGAGCTCGAGGCCCTCATCGCCGACGCGCACGCGCGCGGCATGAAGGTGTACTTCGACATCATCACCAACCACACGGCCGACGTCATCGACTACGCCGAGGGCGAGCACGCGTACGTCGACCAGGCGACCCGGCCGTACCGCGACGCCGCGGGCGAGCCGTTCGACCCGGCCGACGTCGCCGGCAGCGCCGACTTCCCGGACCTCGACGCCGCGACGTCGTTCCCGTACACGCCGGTCGTCGACCCCGCGGACGCCGACGTCAAGGTCCCGGCGTGGCTCAACGACCCGACGCTCTACCACAACCGCGGCGACTCGACGTGGACGGGGGAGTCGGTCACCTACGGCGACTTCACCGGCCTCGACGACCTCATGACCGAGCACCCCGACGTCGTGCAGGGCTTCGTCGACGTCTACGAGGCGTGGGTGGACCTGGGGGTCGACGGTTTCCGGATCGACACCGTCAAGCACGTGAACCGCGAGTTCTGGGACGTGTTCACCAGCGCGATCGCGCAGCACGCGGCCGCGGTCGGCAACCCGGACTTCTTCATGTTCGGCGAGGTGTACGACGCCGACGCCGCGCTGACCGCGCCCTACGTGCGCGAGACCGACATGAACGCCGTGCTCGACTTCTCCTTCCAGGCGGCCGCGGCGAGCTACGCCAAGGGCCTGCCGGCGGCCGGCCTGCAGTCGCTGTTCGCGAGCGACGACCTGTACACGACGCCCACGAGCAGCGCGCAGGCGCTGCCGACGTTCCTCGGCAACCACGACATGGGCCGCATCGGCCACGCGGTCAAGGACGCGGGTGACGGGCAGGCGCGGTCCGGGCTCGCGCACGCGCTGATGTACCTCACGCGCGGTCAGCCGGTCGTGTACTACGGCGACGAGCAGGGCTTCGTCGGCGACGGCTCCCTCGGGGGCACCGACAAGGACGCCCGCCAGTCGCTGTTCGCGACGCAGGTCGAGGAGTACGCCGACCAGGCGCTGCTCGACGGCACCCCGGCGGGGTCGGTCGACCGGTACGACACGGACGCGCCCCTGTACGCGCACGTCGCCGCGCTCGGGGCGCTGCGCGCGACCACGCCCGCGCTGACGACGGGCGCGCAGGTCGAGCGGTACGCCGCCGGGCCGGTGTACGCGTTCTCGCGGTTCGGTGACGACGACGTCGAGCACCTCGTCGCGCTCAACAACGCGGCGGACCCCGCGAGCGTCACCGTCGACACGCTGACGCCCGGTGCCACGTTCACGCCGCTGCTCGCGACGTCCGGCACGGACGTCGTGCCCGGCGCGCCCGTGGTGGCCGGCGCGGACGGGACGGTCGCGCTGAGCGTGCCCGCGTTCGGCTCCCTCGTCCTGCGGGCCGGCGCCACCGTGGCGGCCGGGGACGACGTGATCACGCTCGAGGCGCCCGGCGCCGGTGCCGCGCTCGCGGGCCTCGCGCCGGTGGCCGCCGACGTCGACGACGCCGCCGCCGCCACGTCGTTCGCCTACCGCGTGGTGGGCGACGACGCGTGGACGGCGCTCGGCACGGCCGAGACGACGGCACCGCGCGTCTTCCACGACGTCCGCGGGCTCGCGGCAGGGACGCTCGTCGAGTACCGCGCGGTGCGCCAGGACGTGACGGGCCACCGCAGCGCCGCCTCGACGTACGCGAGCGTCGGGGTCGCGGTCGACGGCGTCGAGCCGCCGCCGGACCCGGGCGAGACCCCCGTCACCGTGCCCGGCAGCCACAACGCCGCCATGGGCTGCCCGGGGGACTGGCAGCCCGGCTGCGAGGCCGCGCGCCTCACGTCCACCAACGGCGTGGTGTTCCACGGCACGTTCTCGATCCCGCCCGGGTCGTACGAGTACAAGGTCGCCGTCGGCGGCACGTGGGACGAGAACTACGGCGCGGGCGGTGCGCCCGGCGGCGCGAACCTCACCTACACGGTCACGGGTGACGGCCCGCAGGAGGTGACGTTCGTCTACGACGCGACGACGCACCAGGTGACGACCTCGGCGCAGGGCCCCCTGCTGACCCTGCCGGGCTCGTTCCAGAGCGAGGCGGGCTGCGCGGCCGACTGGGACCCGGCATGCCTGGCCACGGCCCTGGTCGACGGCGACGGCGACGGCACCGCGACGCTCACGCTGCCCGACCTGGCGGCGGGCACCTACGAGCTCAAGGTCGCGCACGGCCTGTCGTGGGCGGAGAACTACGGCGCCGACGGCGTCCGGGACGGTGCGAACATCGCGTTCACCGCGCCGGGCGGCAGGCCCGTGTCGTTCGTCTACGACCTGACGACGCACGTCCTGACCGTGCAGGTCACCGATGCGCCGCTGCCCGGCACCGGGCAGCTCGCGGCGCACTGGGTCGACGCGCGGACGCTCGCCTGGCCGGCGTCGTTCGTCGCGAGCGGCACCGACCCGGCGACGCTGCGGTTCTCGCTGCACGCGGCGGCCGACGCGTCGCTCGAGGTCGTCGACGGGCAGGTCACGGGGGGTGAGGAGCTTGCGCTCGCGGTCGTGCCGGGCGGGCTCACCGACGCGCAGCTCGCGCGGTTCCCGACGCTCGACGGGTACGTCGCGCTGCGCGTGGACGCCGACCGGCGCACGGTCGAGCGCCTGCTCACCGGGCAGGTCCTCGTGCGGCAGGCCGACGCCGACGACGTCGGCCAGGCCGTGACCGGCGTGCAGGTGCCGGGTGTCCTCGACGACCTCTACAGCGGCCGCGCGGCGAAGCGCGCGCTGGGCACGACGTGGGCCAAGGGCAGGCCGTCCCTCGCGCTGTGGGCCCCCACGGCGCAGGGCGTCGACCTGCTGGTGTGGCCGGCCGACCGGCGCGGCGCCGTCGACACGTCCGCGGAGCCCGTGCGCGTGGCGGGGCAGCGGCAGCCCGACGGGTCGTGGACGGCCTCGGGCCCCCAGGGCTGGGACGGTGCCGCGTACCTGTGGGAGGTGACGGTCTACGCGCCCACCACGGGCCGGGTCGAGGTCAACCGCGTCACCGACCCGTACGCCGTCGCGCTGACGCTCAACTCCACGCACGGCGTGCTGGTCGACCTGGACGACTCCCGGTACCGGCCCCGGCAGTGGGAGCGCACGGCCCAGCCGGTCGTCCGCCCCGTCGACCAGACGATCTACGAGCTGCACGTGCGGGACTTCTCGATCTCCGACGCCACGGTGCCGGAGCGGCTGCGCGGCACCTACGGCGCGTTCGCGGTGCGCAGCAGCGACGGGCGCGACCACCTGCGCGCACTGGCCGACGCGGGCCTGACGACCGTGCACCTGCTGCCGACGTTCGACATCGCGTCGATCGAGGAGGACCGGTCCGCGCAGGCCACCCCCGCGTGCGACCTCGCGTCGCTGCCGCCCGACTCGCCGCGCCAGCAGGAGTGCGTGACGGCCGTGGCGGGACAGGACGCGTTCAACTGGGGCTACGACCCGTGGCACTGGAGCGCGCCCGAGGGCTCGTACGCGGTCGACGCCCACGGGGGCGCGCGCATCGCGGAGCTCCGCTCGATGGTCGGCGCGCTGCACGCCGACGGCCTGCAGGTCGTGCTCGACCAGGTGTTCAACCACACGGCGGCCAGCGGCCAGGACGCGAAGAGCGTGCTCGACCGCGTCGTGCCCGGGTACTACCACCGCCTGAACGCCACGGGCCAGGTCGAGACGTCGACGTGCTGCCAGAACGTCGCCACCGAGCACGCGATGGCCGAGAAGATGATGGTCGACTCGGTGGTGACGTGGGCGCGGGACCACAAGGTCGACGGCTTCCGGTTCGACCTCATGGGGCACCACTCGCGGCAGACGATGGAGGCCGTGCGCGCCGCGCTCGACCGGCTGACGCCCCGCGAGGACGGCGTCGACGGCCGCCGGGTCTACCTCTACGGCGAGGGCTGGAACTTCGGTGAGGTCGCGGACGACCGGCTCTTCGAGCAGGCCACGCAGGGTCAGCTCGGCGGCACGGGGATCGGGACGTTCTCCGACCGGCTGCGCGACGCCGTGCGCGGCGGCGGGCCCTTCGACGAGGACCCGCGCGTGCAGGGCTTCGGGTCCGGTGCCTTCACCGACCCGAACGGTGCGCCCGTCAACGGCACGCCGGACGAGCAGCTCGCGCGCCTGCGGCACCAGACGGACCTCGTGCGCCTCGGCATGGCCGGCAACCTGCGGGCCTACCGGCTGCCGACGAGCGACGGGACGGTCCGGCGGGGCGACGAGATCGACTACAACGGGCAGCCGGCGGGCTACGCCGAGTCCCCGGAGGAGGTCGTCACGTACGTCGACGCGCACGACAACGAGACGCTCTT
The DNA here is from genome assembly GCF_018623035.1 of Cellulomonas dongxiuzhuiae. Taxonomy (NCBI): domain Bacteria; kingdom Bacillati; phylum Actinomycetota; class Actinomycetes; order Micrococcales; family Cellulomonadaceae; genus Cellulomonas; species Cellulomonas dongxiuzhuiae. The sequence continues at coordinate 2,815,042 of NZ_CP076023.1, read as the reverse complement.
CGACAACCTGTACCTCAAGCTGCCGCAGGGCACTCCCATGGCCGACCGCGTGCGGATGAACACCGTGTCGCTCGCGACGACGACGCTCGCGCAGACGCCGTCCTTCTGGCACGCCGGTGCCGACCTGCTGCGCAGCAAGTCCCTCGACCGCAACTCCTACGACTCGGGGGACTGGTTCAACGTGCTCGACTGGTCGGGGCGGACCAACGGCTTCGCACGCGGGCTGCCCCCCGCGGCCGACAACGCCGCGAAGTGGCCGTACCAGCAGCCGCTGCTGGCGGACCCCGCGCTCGTGCCGACGCCGCAGGACATCGCGACGGCGGGCACCGCGGCCGCCGAGCTCCTCGAGCTGCGGTCCTCGACCCGCCTCTTCCGGCTGGGGGACGCCCGGCTGATCGAGCAGAAGGTCACGTTCCCCGGCGCGGGTCCGGACGCCGCACCCGGTGTCGTCGTCATGCACGTCGAGGACCGGGCGGGCTGGGACGCGTCCGCGCGCCGCTGGCGCACCGACGTCGACCACCGGCTCGACGGCCTGCTCGTGGTCGTCAACGCGTCCGACGAGCCCACGACGCAGCGCGTGCCCGCGCTCGCGGGCCGGGCCTACGCGCTGTCCCCGGTCCAGGCCGGCGGCGCCGACCCGGTGGTGCGGACGACCGTGTACGACCGCTCGACCGGTGCGGTGACCGTCCCGGCCCGGACGGTGGCCGTCCTGCAGGAGCAGGCGTCGCGCGGCCACGGTGCCACCGGCGCGTGGCGGCACGTGTGCGGGCTGCTCGAGCGCTGGTGGCCCGGCGTGTGCGGCTGACCGGGCGCGCGGCCGGCTCGGGCGGTGCCTTCATCCGTCGAAGACACCGCGGGACCTTTGTCCGTCATCGTCCCGCTGCACGCGCCGCCAACCGCCCGAGTGGCGCGCCGTCGTGGCGGACGGGTGTCAGGACACGGAATGGTCACGGCACTTGCCCCGGCGATGCCTTCAGGTCTTGAATGCAACGCGAAGCCGTACCTGGCTCCCCGGCACTGCTGCCGGACCCGGGTGGTCGCGACGACGGACGTCCCGACCGATCGAGCGGCGAACTCAAGGGAGCGGACAACGATGTCACTGGCGTGGAAGAAGAGCGCGATCGCGATGGTCGCCGCAGGTGTGCTCGTGGGGTCCATGGCGGCCTGCAGCACCGAGCGTGAGGCCGAGCCCGAGAGCACGGGCGGCGCGGCGGCCGCCGAGGACACCGTGGTCGGCATCGCGATGCCGACCAAGAGCCTGGAGCGGTGGAACCGCGACGGGGCGCACCTCGAGGGTCTGCTGCAGGACGCCGGCTACGAGACGAGCCTGCAGTACGCCGACAACAAGGTCGACCAGCAGATCACCCAGCTCGAGAACATGATCAACCAGGGCGCCGACGTCCTCGTCATCGCCCCCATCGACGACACGGCCCTCGCGCCGACCCTCCAGCAGGCGGCCGACGCGGACATCACGGTCATCGCATACGACCGTCTCCTGCTCGGCACCCCGAACGTCGACTACTACGCGACGTTCGACAACTACGGCGTCGGGACGATGCAGGGCGAGTTCATCGTCGAGGCGCTCGACCTCGAGAACGCCGCCGGCCCGTTCAACCTCGAGCCGTTCGCCGGGTCGCCCGACGACAACAACGCGAAGTTCTTCTTCGCCGGCGCGTGGGACGTCCTGTCCCCGTACGTCGAGAGCGGCAAGCTCGTCGTCCCGTCGGGCAAGCAGCCGGCGACGAACGACGACTGGCAGTCCATCGGGATCCAGGGCTGGAGCTCCGACACGGCCCAGTCCGAGATGGAGAACCGGCTCAACTCGTTCTACGCCGGGGGCGCCAAGGTCGACGTGGTCCTGTCGCCCAACGACTCGCTGGCGCTGGGCATCGCGCAGGCCCTCGAGGGCAACGGCTACGCGCCGGGCGACGGCTACCCGGTCCTGACGGGCCAGGACGCCGACCAGGCGAACGTGCTCAACATGATCGCGGGCAAGCAGTCCATGTCCGTCTGGAAGGACACCCGCGCGCTGGGTGACCAGGTCGCCACGATGATCGAGCAGATCGTCGCCGGCGAGGACGTCGAGGTCAACGACGAGGAGACCTACGACAACGGGGAGAAGACCGTCCCGACCTACCTGCTGCAGCCGCAGGTGATCACGCCGGACACGGTCGAGGTGCTCGTCGACTCGGAGTTCTACTCGGCCGACGACCTCGGCCTCTGAGGACCCCGCCGGCCGGTCCGGACCATCCAGCGAGGACACATGGACACCGAGCACATCCTCGAGATGCGCGGCATCACCAAGACCTTCCCCGGCGTCAAGGCGCTCTCCGACGTCACGCTCGCGGTGCGCCGCGGCGAGATCCACGCCATCTGCGGTGAGAACGGCGCGGGCAAGTCGACGCTGATGAAGGTCCTGTCGGGCATCTACCCGCACGGCACCTACGAGGGCGAGATCGTCCTCGACGGCGAGGTGCAGGAGTTCCGCGGCATCCGCGACTCCGAGCGCCAGGGCGTCGTCATCATCCACCAGGAGCTCGCGCTCTCGCCCTACCTGTCGATCGCCGAGAACATCTTCCTCGGCAACGAGCGCGCGGCACGCGGCGTCGTCGACTGGAACCGCACCAACTCCGAGGCCGCCCGCCTGCTCGACCGCGTGGGGCTCTCCGAGCGCCCCGACACCAGGGTCACCGACATCGGCGTCGGCAAGCAGCAGCTGGTGGAGATCGCCAAGGCGCTGTCCAAGGAGGTGCGTCTGCTCATCCTCGACGAGCCGACCGCCGCGCTCAACGACGAGGACAGCGCCCACCTGCTCACGCTCATCGAGGGGCTGCGCGCCGAGGGCATCACGTCGATCATCATCAGCCACAAGCTGAACGAGATCGAGGCGATCGCGGACACCACGACGATCATCCGCGACGGCGAGACGATCGAGTCCCTCGACATGCGCGGCGACGTGCACGTCACCGAGGAGCGGATCATCCGCGGCATGGTGGGGCGCCCGCTCGACCACCGGTTCCCCGAGCACACCCCCGACATCGGCGAGGAGGTGCTGCGCATCGAGGACTGGACCGTGCACCACCCCGTCGACCAGGCGCGCAAGGTCGTCGACGGCGCGAGCGTGACGGTGCGGCGCGGTGAGATCGTCGGCCTCGCCGGCCTGATGGGTGCTGGTCGCACCGAGCTCGCGATGAGCGTCTTCGGCCGCTCGTACGGCACCCGGATCTCCGGACGCCTCTTCCGGGACGGCGTCGAGGTGACGGCCGGCACCGTGCAGGAGGCGATCCGGCACGGCATCGCGTACGCGACCGAGGACCGCAAGCGGTTCGGTCTCAACCTCATCGACACCGTGCAGCACAACATCTCCGCCGCGTCGCTCGACAAGCTCTCGCGAGCGGGCGTCGTGGACCGCGAGGCCGAGTCCACCATCGCCGAGCGGTTCCGCAAGGACCTCAACATCCGCACGCCGACCGTCATGGCGCTGGTCGGCAAGCTGTCCGGGGGCAACCAGCAGAAGGTCGTGCTGGCCAAGTGGCTCTACGCCGACCCGGACGTGCTGATCCTCGACGAGCCGACGCGCGGCATCGACGTCGGTGCGAAGTACGAGATCTACACGATCATCAACAAGCTCGCCGACGCGGGGAAGGGCGTGCTCGTCATCTCCTCCGAGCTGCCCGAGCTCCTGGGCGTCTGCGACCGCATCTACGCGCTCAGCCAGGGCCGCGTCACCGGCGAGGTGGCCCGGGCCGACGCGACCCAGGAGCACCTCATGCACTTCATGACGATGGACAAGGACGGGATCGCCCGATGAGCACCACGACCGACGTCAACCTCCCCGCCCCGAACCCGCCCGGCGTGCCGCGCGTCTCCCTCGGGCAGCGCCTGCAGGGCCTGGGCGGCAACGCGCGCCAGTACGGCATCTTCGGCGCGCTCATCGTCATCGTGCTGCTGTTCCAGGTCCTCACCGACGGCAAGCTGCTGCTCGCCAACAACGTCGCGGCCCTGTTCCAGCAGAACGCGCACATCATGGTGCTCGCCATCGGCATGCTGATGGTGATCGTCGCCGGCCACATCGACCTGTCGGTCGGCTCCGTCGTCGCGTTCGTCGGCGGTGTCGTGGCGACGACCATGCGCGACTTCGACGCACCGTGGATCGTGGCGGTGCTCGTCGGTCTGGCGCTCGGTGCCCTCGTCGGCGCATGGCAGGGGTTCTGGGTCGCCTACGTGGGGATCCCGGCGTTCATCGTGACGCTCGCCGGCATGCTCGTGTTCCGCGGCCTCGCGCTCGTGGTCGTCGGCGAGACGCTCGCAGGGCTGCCCTCCTCGTTCATCCGGATCTCCAAGGGCTCGCTGCCCCCCTGGTTCAACTACGTCAGCAACATGGACGTCGTCACGCTCGTGATCGGTGTCCTGGCGGTCGGTGCGATCGTCCTGAGCCAGCTGCGGGCGCGCGGCGCGCTGCGCAAGCACGACCTGCACGTCGAGGCGCGTGGCCTGTTCGTCGCGAAGATCGCGATGATCGCGCTGGGCATCGGGATCCTCACCGTCATCCTGTCGTTCTCGGCCGGGGGCACGCCCATCGTCCTGGTCATCGTCGGCGTCCTCGTCGTCGCCTACTCGTTCCTCATGGGCCGCACCGTCTTCGGCCGGCACATCTACGCGATCGGCGGCAATCGGGCCGCGGCGGCGCTGTCCGGCGTGAACACCCGCAAGGTCGACTTCTGGATCTTCGTCAACATGGGCCTGCTCGCCGGGGTCGCCGCGGTCTTCACCACGGCACGCGCCGGCGCGGCCATCGCGTCGGCCGGCCAGAACTACGAGCTCGACGCGATCGCCGCCTGCTTCATCGGCGGCGCAGCGGTCACCGGCGGCATCGGCCGGATCGCCGGCGCCATCGTCGGTGCTCTCATCATGGGCGTGCTCAACATGGGCCTGTCGATCCTGTCCGTCGACCCGTCGTGGCAGATGGCCATCAAGGGCATGGTGCTGCTGCTCGCGGTCGCGTTCGACCTGCTCAACAAGCGGCGCGCGGGCACGCAGTAGGACCGCGGTAGCGCGGTTCGGCGCGTGCACGCAGGTAGGTTGCCTCCGTGAGCAGGCGAGCGGCAGCAGCGGGCTCGCAGACGTCCCTGCGGGAGGCCAACAAGGCGCTGGTGGTCGGGACGGTCCAGCGGTACGGCGGCCTGACGCAGGTCGAGCTCGCCGCCGCCACCGGCCTGTCCCAGGCGACGGTGTCGACGATCGTCCGCGAGCTGCTCGCGGCCGGGCTCGTCGACACCGCCGTCACCACCCGCAGCGGCCGACGCGCCCAGCTGGTCACGCTGGCCCGGCGGGTGGGGCTGGCGGTGGGCGTGCAGGTCGGGCACCGTCACCTGCGCGTCGCGCTGGGCGACTTCGCGCACGAGGTCGTGGCCGAGCAGGTGCTGCCGCTGCCGTACGAGCACCCGTCGGACACCACCCTGGACCGGGCCGCACTCCTCGTCCTGGACCTCCTCGAGCGCATCGGGTCCGGCCTCGATGAGGTCGTGGGCGTCGGCGTCGGCATCCCCGCGCCCGTCGACGCCGACACCGGCATGGTGTCGGTGCCCGGGCTGCTGCGCGGTTGGGAGGGTGAGCACCTGGGGCAGGTGCTCGCCAAGCGCCTCGGCCGCCCGGTGCACGTCGACAACGACGCGAACCTCGGGGCGCTCGCCGAGTCCACGCTGGGTGCGGCGCGCGGGTACCGGGACGCCGTGTACGTGCGCGCGTCGTACGGCACGGGCGCGGGCATCGTCATCAACGGGCAGGTGCACCGCGGGTTCGCGGGGACGGCGGGCGAGATCGGGCACGTGCAGGTCGACCCGACGGGCCACATCTGCCGGTGCGGGTCGCGCGGCTGCCTCGACACGGTCGTCGGGGCGAGCGCGCTGGTGGAGCCGCTGCGCGCGACCCACGGGTCCCTCGCCCTGCGGGACGTGATCGCGCGCACGCGCGACGGGGACCCGGGGTTCGCGCGTGTCGTGGCCGACGCGGGCGCGGTGATCGGTGCGGTCGTGGCAGGGCTGGGCACGGCGGTCAACCCGCAGTGCGTGGTCGTGGGCGGGGAGCTGTCCGAGACGGGCGAGGTGCTGCTGGGCCCGATGCGCGACGCGGTGCGCCGGCGGATGCTGCGCAACCGGATCGCACCGCTCGAGGTGGTCCCCGCGGCGCTCGGTCAGCGCGCCGAGGTGATGGGCGCGCTCGTGCTCGCGCTGCGGTCGGCCGACGTCGCGGTGCGCGGGGAGGGCAGCGCGGATCCCGACGACGACGGGCCGACGGAGCAGGAGGAGGGTTGACCGGGAGAGGACGGGGGGCTTCACTGCACGTGACACGTGCGCGACGGGAGCAGGTGGATCGAGGCATGACTGACGCGACACGGGTGCCGTTGCTGTCGATGCGAGGCATCAGCAAGCGGTTCGGCGCCGTCGAGGCGCTCGCGGGCGTCGACCTCGACGTGCACCGGCACGAGGTCGTCGCGCTGGTGGGCGACAACGGCGCCGGCAAGTCGACGCTCGCGAAGATGGTCGCGGGCGTCCTGAGCCCGGACACGGGGCTCGTCGAGATCGACGGCGTCCCGGTGAGCATCTCCTCGCCCGCGGCTGCGCGCGCCCTGGGCGTCGCGACGGTCTTCCAGGACCTGGCGCTGTGCGACAACCTCGACGTGACGTCGAACCTGTTCCTCGGCCGCGAGCTGCGCGACGCGCACGGCATGCGTGACGACGAGCGCATGGAGGAGGAGGCGCGCCAGATCCTGCGGGACCTGACGAGCAGGATCCCGTCGGTCCGGGTGCCGCTGTCGGCGCTGTCGAAGGGTCAGCGGCAGTCGGTCGCGATCGCGCGCACGCTCATCGGCGATCCCCGCATCGTGGTCCTCGACGAGCCGACGGCGTCGTTGTCGGTGGCGCAGACGGCGGAGATCCTCGTGCACATCGAGGGCCTGCGCGACCTGGGGCTCGGGGTGGTGCTCATCAGCCACAACATGATCGACGTGCGTGCGGTGGCGGACCGCATCGAGGTGCTGCGGCACGGTCGCAACAACGGGTCGTTCGACGCGCGGACGACCGCCTACGAGCAGATCATCGGGGCCATCACGGGCGCGGTCCGTGCCGACGCCCCGCGGCCGTCGGCGCACGCCGCCTCCTGACGGCGGCTGTTCGTCCGCGTCCTGACGGTGGCACCGTCGGGCTCGGCGACGGCTGCGCGCCCGCCGGCTGACGGAGGCGCCGTCCCAGGCCCCCGGGGAGGGGGCGGGGGCCTGGGCGCGCTTCCACGTCGCGGGTGCGACGTGCGTCCTCAGCGGGCGGCGTTGCGCAGGCCCAGGCCCCCGAGCACGAAGCCGGTGCCGATGCCCACGAGCGTGAGCGCGACGCCGAACGCGATGACCGACGTGATGAGCGAGGCGCGCAGGAAGGTCCCGGTCGCGACCGCGGGGCGCTGCGGGTCGTCACGCTCCAGCTCCGCGAAGGTGCGGCCACCGGTCATCTCGGCCAGGTCGGCGCGGATGGTCTCTGCCTGCGCCCAGGCGGCCCACGGGGTCACGACGGGCTGGCCCGCGAGGGCGGGGGCGTTGTCGGAGACGGTGATCTCCTCCTGCGCCAGTCCTTGGGCGATGCCGGCCCAGGTGCCGACGCCCGCGAGGGCCATGAGCACGCCGAGAGCGGCCAGAAGCGTGCCGAGCAGATGGGCACGGCGCGCGCGGGGCGCGCCGGACGCGGTGCTGACGGGTGCGGAGACGGGTGCGACATCGGCGGACATGGGTTCCCCTTTGGTCGGACGGCACCGGCGCCTCGGCGGCTCCGGTGCCCCCACCGTCGTGGGTGAATTCTCAAGGAGATACCTAACAAAACGATTTGTGTGACCTGGGTCATAGTGGCCACGTCGGTGTGACGCGATCGCGGCCGTGGTGCACCCCCGGTGGGGCGGCGGCTCCCGTGGTGCGGGAGCCGCCGCCCCGTGGGCGGCTGCGTGGGATCAGCCGTTGCTGCAGGTGGCCCCGTTGAGGGCGAAGGACGACGGCGCCGTGTTGGTCCCGCCGTGCGAGCCGTTGAAGCCGATCTGCACCGATCCGCCGGCCGGGATGCTGCCGTTCCAGGCCGCGTTGGTCGCGGTCACCTGGCTGCCGGACTGCGCGACCGTGCTGCTCCAGGCCTGGGTCACCTGCTGACCCGACGGGAACGCCCAGGTCAACGTCCACCCGGAGACCGCCCGCGACGACGTGTTGGTGATCGTCAGGTTGGCCGTGAACCCGGTGTTCCACTGGTTGACGGAGTACGCGACCGAGCAGGCGCCCGTCGTGCCGGACGTGGGTGTCGGGCTGGGGGTCGGCGTCGGCGTGGGAGTCACGCTCGGTGTGGGCGTCACGCTCGGCGTCGGCGTCACGCTCGGTGTGGGGGTGGGCGTCACGCTGGGCGTGGGCGTCGGCGTCGGCGTCGGCGTGGGGGTGGGCGTCGGGTTCGCCTGGTCCAGGCCGAAGAAGGCGATCGCCGCCGCCGCGTCGACCGGCAGGTTGTGCGTCACGCCCTGCAGCAGGTTGGCCTCCAGCGGCGCCTGCGTGCCCGTGCCGCCGTAGCGGGCGCGCGTGCGGTTGCCGATGGTCTCGGTCGAGGCGGGCGTCGAGCTGATGCCCATCACGTTCGTCCACTGCTTGACGGCCTCGGTGTGGTTCTGCGAGCTCAGCGTCTCGTCGTTGCTGCCGTGCCACAGCTGCACGCGCGGCCGCTTCCCGGTGTAGCCCGGGTAGGTGGCGCGGGCCAGGTCACCCCACTGCTGGGCGGTGAGGATCCGTCGACCCTGCGCGCAGTCACTGTTCCAGCCGGCCTGCGCCGACGTGCCCGGCTTGGCACCGCCGGTCGAGAAGCACGTGGCGGGCACGCCGGCGAACGCGCTGCCGGCGGCGAAGACGTCCGGGTACTCGGCCAGCACGAGCTGGGTCGTCATGGCGCCCGACGACGTGCCGGTGATGAAGACGCGGGACGTGTCGGTGGTGTACCGCTGCTGCACGTGCCGGACCATCTGCACGATGCTCTGCGGGTCGGAGCCGCCGTCGCGCGTCATCGCGGCCGTCGAGGAGACGTCGAAGCAGCTGCCGGGGCGGTTGGTGCTCGGGTAGATGACGATGTACCCCAGCTGCGAGGCGAGCTCGTCGAACTGCTGCCCGCTGAACATCGCCTGCGCGCTGCCGGTGCAGTAGTGCACGACCACCACGATGCCGGGGCTGGCCGCGAGGCGGTCGGGCACGAACTGGTACATCCGCAGGCCGCCGGGGTTCGTGCCGAAGCCCGTCACCTCGACGAGCGACGCCGCCTGCGCGGGGGGAGCCGAGGCGAGCTGCGCGGCACCCGCCAGCGCGAGGGCCAGCGCGGTGCCCAGCAGCCCGGCCCGCACGGCCGTGCGCCGGCGTGCGCCGGAACGGAACAGTCTCATCGCGTGTCCTCCTCGCCCTGCCGGACGCGGCGGTGCGCCGGCACTCCTCGACGCGGCGGGAACGTTTGCCGGGCCGTCACGCGAGCATGGCGCGCGCCGTCCGGGACCGCACGGCGCGAAACGCTTCGCACGGCGACGACCACCCGCGCCGGTGCGGCGGGAGGACGCCGCCGCACCGCGCCGGTCAGCGGAAGACGATGGTGCGGTTCCCGTCGAGCAGCACCCGGTGCTCGGCGTGCCAGCGCACGGCACGTGCCAGCGCCCGCCGCTCGACGTCCTGCCCCAGCGCGACGAGGTCCTCCACCGCGTGCGTGTGGTCCACGCGCTCGACGTCCTGCTCGATGATCGGGCCCTCGTCGAGGTCGCCCGTCACGTAGTGCGCCGTCGCACCGATGAGCTTGACGCCGCGCTGGTGCGCCTGCGCGTACGGACGTGCGCCCTTGAAGGACGGCAGGAACGAGTGGTGGATGTTGATGACCTGGCCCTGCAGCCTGCGGCACAGGTCGTCCGACAGGATCTGCATGTACCGGGCGAGCACGACGAGCTCGACGTCGAGCTCCTCGACCAGCGCGAGCAGGCGCTCCTCGGCCGCGGCCTTGGTGGCCGCCGTCACCGGGACGTGGTGGAAGGGGATGTCGTAGAAGTCGGCCATGGGCCGCAGCACCTCGTGGTTCGACACGACGGCGACCAGGTCGACGGGCAGGTTCTCCGAGCGCTGCCGGAAGGCCAGGTCGTTCAGGCAGTGCGCGGTCGTCGACACCATGACGAGCGTCCGCACCGGACGTCCCGCCACGTCGAGCTGCCACGCCATCTCGAACCGGTCGGCCAGCCGGGTCAGGTCCGTCCGCAGCCGCGCGACGGGCACGTCCGTCGTGACCTGCACCCGCATGAAGAAGAGTCCCGACAGCGGGTCGCCGAACTGCTGCGACTCCGTGATGTTGCCGCCGTGCTCGGCCAGCAGGCCGGCGACGGCCGCGACGATGCCCGGCTGGTCGGGGCAGGACAGGGTCAGGACGAGGTGCGTCGGGTCGACGGGCGAAGTGGAGGACACGAGGTCCGAGAGTAGTGCGCGGGTGCCGCGGGCTGACACCATGGCGCCATGACCGCCCTCGACATCCGCCCTGTCACCGTGGACGACGCGGGCGAGCTGCTCACCCTGCGCCGTGCCGCCTTCGTCACGGAGGCGCAGCAGTACGGCGACCCGAACATCCCGCCCCTGACGCAGACGCTCAAGGAGCTGAAGGCCGACCTCGTCGCGGACGGCGTCATCACGCTCGGTGCGTGGTGGGGCCACCGCCTCGTCGGCTCGATCCGCGTGCTCGTCGACGGCGGCAAGGCCACCCTCGGACGCTTCGCCGTCGCCCCCGACCTGCAGGGCAAGGGCATCGGCACCGAGCTGCTCTCGGCGATCCTGCCGACGCTGCCCGAGGGCATCGAGGAGGTCTGGGTCTTCACGGGTCGCGACTCGCTGCAGAACATCGCCCTGTACAACAAGGCGGGCTACGAGCACCAGCACGACCAGACCGCCGGCGACCTCACCTACGCGTACCTGCGCAAGCTCCTCGGCGAGGGTGAGGTCGTCCAGGCCTGACGCAGCGGGACGACCCGGACGCCCTGCGACCCGCCTTCGCGGGCGTCACGCGCGCGGACGCCGTCAAGGACGACGACGTCGCCTCGGGCACCGTCCGGTGGTCCCGGCCGGCCCGCGCTACCGACGCCCGGCCGGCACGGGTGCGGGAGTGCGCACCACGTCGGGGTCGGCCGGTACCACCGGGCGCCGACGGCGCAGCCGCGCCTGCAGAGCGGGCTGGCCCAGGAGCACGGCGGCGAGGACCGCGGCCACGCCGAGCGTCTGCCGCCCGGTCAGGTGCTCGCCGCCGAGCGCGAGCCCGACGACGACGCCGGTGACGGGGTTGAGGAGTCCGACGAGTCCGACCGCGCTCGCGGGCAGGTGGTGCAGCGCGGTGAACCAGGCGACGTACGCGAGCGCCGTGGCGACGAGCGACAGGAACGCCATGCCGAGCCAGCCGCGTGCGTCCAGGGTCGGCGGACCACCCTCCACGAGGGCTGCCACGGGGACGAGCAGCAGCCCTCCGGCCACCAGCTGCCACGACGTCGTCGTCAGCACGTCGACGTCGTCCTTCCACCGCGTCGCCAGGACGAACCCGACCGACGACATGAGCATGGCGGCCGCGCCGGCGAGCACCCCGAGCGGGTCGACGGCCACGCTGCCCGTCAGCAGCATCGCGACGACGCCCGCGAGCCCGAGCCCCGCGCCGGCGAGCGACGCGGCGCGCGGGCGCTGGCCCAGCAGCGGCCAGGCGACCAGGGCGAGCGCGAACGGCGAGACCGCCATCACCGTCGACGCCACCGATGTGGGCAGGCGCTGCGCGGCGACGTACACGAGCACGAAGAACGCGCTCATGTTCAGAGCGCCCAGCACGAGCGACCGCCACCACCAGGCGCCCCGGGGGGCCCGTCGCGCGATCGCCAGCAGCACGACGCCGGCGGGCAGCGCGCGCAGCACGGAGCCCCAGAGCGGGTGCGTGGCGGGGAGCGTCTGTGCCGTGACGAAGTAGGCCGCGCCCCAGGTGACGGGCGCGACGGCGGCGAGCAGCGACCAGCGCCAGGTAGTTTCCACGGAAGACAAAATACCTGACGTGGAAGATATATTCCCCGGGTGCCCACCCCGGACCCGCGCCGCGCACCGACCCCTGACCGGCTGGACCTCGTCGGCGACGCCTGGCGGCGGGAGCGTCCCGACCTCGACGTCCGCCCGCAGCAGGTCATCGGGCGTCTGCACCGCGTCGCCAACCACCTCACCGACGAGCTCGTCGCGGTGTACGCCCGGCATGGCCTGACCGAGGGGGAGTTCGACGTGCTCGCGACGCTGCGTCGCGGCGGCCCACCGTACGAGCGCTCGCCGGGCGACCTCGCGGAGCACACGCTGGTCACCAGCGGCGGCATGAGCAAGCGGATCGACCGGCTCGAGCGCGCAGGCCTCGTGACGCGCCGCGTCGGCGACACCGACGCCCGCGCGCGCGTCGTCGCGCTGACCCCACGCGGACGCGAGGTCATCGACGCCGCGTTCACCGACCACATGGCCAACGAGCGCCGCCTGCTGGACGCGCTCGAGCCCGCCGACGCCGACGCCCTCGAGCGTGTGCTGCGGATCTGGCTGGCCGCCCTCGAGACGCCGCCGGCGACCGCCTGAGCCGTGGACACGGGCCGGGGCAGGCGGGCGCGGTTGGTAAGGTGTGCGTGTCGCGACTGGCGCAGCAGGGTGGGTCACCACCGGGGAGCGACGCAGCAGCTGGACCAACGGGTCGGACGCCTGGGCCCCTCGGTCACCCCACACCCGACGTGCGTGTGCGGTGCGCCGGACGCCGCCCGCACAGTTGACTGCGACAGGAGCCCTGCATGAGCGAGAACGTGCTCGACCAGAACATCTCCGAGCTCGACCCGGAGATCGCGGCCGTCCTCGACGGTGAGCTGGCACGCCAGCAGAACACCCTCGAGATGATCGCCTCCGAGAACTTCGTGCCGCGCGCGGTCCTGCAGGCGCAGGGCTCCGTGCTCACCAACAAGTACGCCGAGGGCTACCCGGGCCGCCGCTACTACGGCGGCTGCGAGCAGGTCGACATCGCGGAGACCATCGCGATCGACCGCGCCAAGGCCCTGTTCGGCGCCGAGCACGCCAACGTCCAGCCGCACTCGGGTGCCACGGCCAACGCCGCGGTGCTGCACGCGCTCATCAACGCGGGCGACAAGATCCTCGGCCTCGACCTCGCGCACGGCGGCCACCTCACGCACGGCATGCGGATCAACTTCTCGGGCAAGCTCTACGATGTCGCCGCCTACGGCGTGGACCCGCAGACGTTCCGCGTCGACTACGACGCCGTCCGCAAGGCAGCGCTCGAGCACCGTCCCGACGTCCTCATCGGCGGCTGGTCCGCCTACCCGCGCCAGCTCGACTTCGCGGCGTTCCGCGAGATCGCCGACGAGGTCGGTGCGAAGCTGTGGGTCGACATGGCGCACTTCGCGGGCCTCGTCGCCGCGGGCCTGCACCCCAACCCGGTGGAGCACTCCGACGTCGTGTCGTCCACGGTGCACAAGACCATCGGCGGCCCCCGCTCGGGCTTCATCCTGAGCAAGGGCGAGTACGCCAAGAAGATCGACTCCGCCGTGTTCCCGGGCCAGCAGGGCGGCCCGCTCATGCACGTCATCGCCGCCAAGGCGGTCGCGTTCAAGGTCGCCTCGACCGAGGGGTTCAAGGCCCGCCAGCAGCGCACCATCGACGGCGCCCGCATCATCGCCGACCGCCTCACCGCACCCGACGTGGCCGCGGCGGGCGTCTCGGTGCTCACCGGCGGCACCGACGTGCACCTCGTGCTCGTCGACCTGCGCCACTCGACGCTCGACGGCCAGCAGGCGGAGGACCTCCTGCACTCCGCGGGTGTCACGGTCAACCGCAACGCCGTCCCGTTCGACCCGCGCCCGCCGCGCGTCACGTCCGGCCTGCGCATCGGCACGCCCGCCCTGGCCACGCGCGGCTTCGGCGACGCGGAGTTCACCGAGGTCGCCGACATCATCGCCACGGCGCTCGTCGAGGGCGCAGCGGCGGACGTCGACGCGCTGGCCGCCCGGGTGCGCAAGCTCACCGAGGCGTTCCCGCTGTACCCCGGCCTGCAGCAGTACTGAGCGGAGGCGTACCGATGACCGCCCAGAAGCTCGACGGCGCCGCCGTCGCGGCCGAGATCAAGGCCGAGCTCGGCACCCGTGTCGCGGCGCTCGCCGCACGTGGCGTCGTGCCCGGCCTCGGGACCCTGCTCGTCGGCGACGACCCCGCCTCGCGGTCGTACGTCGCCGGCAAGCACCGGGACTGCGCCCAGATCGGCATCGCCTCGATCCGTGAGGAGCTGCCGGCCGACGCGACGCAGGCCGACATCGAGGCCGCCGTGCAGCGGCTGAACGACGACCCGGCGTGCACCGGGTACATCGTCCAGCTGCCGCTGCCCCGGGGCATCGACACGCACCGGATCCTCGAGCTGATCGACCCCGAGAAGGACGCCGACGGCCTGCACCCAACCAACCTCGGGCGTCTCGTGCTGCGGGTCAACGACCCCGTCACGTCGCCGCTGCCGTGCACCCCGGCCGGGATCATCGAGCTGCTCGAGCGGTACGACGTCCCGCTGCGCGGCGCCGACGTGGTCGTCGTCGGGCGCGGCGTCACCGTGGGCCGGTCGATCGGCCTGCTGCTCACGCGGCGCGAGGTCAACGCCACGGTCACGCTCACCCACACCGGCACGGTCGACCTGGCCGAGCACACGCGCAACGCCGACGTGATCATCGCGGCGGCCGGTGTGCCCGGCGTCGTCACGGCCGACATCGTCAAGCCGGGCGCAGTGGTCGTCGACGTCGGCGTCTCGCGGGAGCTCGACGCGGTGACCGGCAAGAGCCGGATCGTCGGCGACGTCCACCCGAACGTCTGGGACGTCGCGTCGTGGGTGTCGCCCAACCCGGGCGGTGTGGGTCCGATGACGCGCGCGATGCTCCTGGCCAACGTCGTCGGCACGGCGGAGCGACTCGCCGGCTGACGCGCACCACCACGAGGGCCCCGGGTCGCACGACCCGGGGCCCTCGTGCGATGAGTTCCGGGGACGGCGCCGGTCGGTACGGGTGCACACCGACGAGAGGAGCCCACCATGGGCCGGGTCCGCACGCACCTGTGGTTCGCGAAGGACGGTCACGAGGCCGCGCAGTTCTACGTGTCCGTCATCCCGAACTCCCGCATCACGAACGTGGTGAACGCGACCGCCGGCATCCCCGACGTCCCCGAGGGCACGCCCTTCGTCATCGAGCTCGAGCTCGACGGGCACGCCGTGACGATCCTCACGGCGGGCCCCGCGTTCACCCTCGACGAGGCGTTCTCCTTCTACCTGAGCGCCGAGACCCAGGACGAGGTCGACCACTACTGGGACACGCTGATCGCGGACGGCGGGGAGCCGAGCCAGTGCGGCTGGCTCAAGGACCGGTACGGCGTGTCGTGGCAGGTCGTGCCGAAGGCGCTCGACGACATCATGTCGCGCCCCGACGCCGCGGGCGTCGCGCGCGCGACGCAGGCGATGCTGCAGATGCGCAAGCTGGAGATCGCACCGCTCGAGGCGGCCTACGCGGGGGAGTGATCCCGGCGCCGGGAGGTGGCGCCGAGGTGTCGGTGGCGTGCGGCAGGATGGCCCGGTGCTTCGAGTCGCCACCGTCAACGTCAACGGGATCCGCGCCGCCTTCCGCCGCGGCATGGGGGAGTGGCTGGACGTCCGCAAGCCGGACGTCCTGCTGCTGCAGGAGGTGCGGGGGTCGGACGAGATCCTCGCCGACCACCTGTCGCCCGACGGGTGGCACCTGGCGCACGAGGCGGGGCACGCCAAGGGACGCGCGGGGGTGGCCATCGCCTCGCGGCTGCCGATGAGCGCGGTGCGCATCGGGCTCGGCACCGACGTGACGGGTGACGCCGGGCGCTGGGTGGAGGCCGACCTCGAGATCCCGGCGGAGGGCGAGCGCGCCGCGGGGACGCTGACGGTCGTGTCCGCCTACCTGCACTCCGGCACCGTGGGGACGCCCTCGATGGACGAGAAGTACGCGTTCCTCGCGCACGTCACCACGCGGCTCGCCGAGCTCGTCGAGTCCGGTGGCCACGTCGTCGTCGCGGGGGACCTCAACATCGCCCACCGCGAGGTGGACATCAAGAACTGGAAGGGCAACCGCGGGAAGGCCGGCTTCCTCCCCGAGGAGCGCGCCCACCTCGACCGGTGGTTCGACGAGCTCGGCTGGCGCGACCTCGGGCGGGACCTGGGCGGTCCGGGCCCGGGGCCGTTCACGTGGTGGTCGTGGCGCGGCAAGGCGTTCGACAACGACGCCGGCTGGCGCATCGACTACCAGCTGGCCACCCCGCCGCTGGCGGCGCTGGCGCGCGCGGCCACGGTCGACCGTGCCGCCGACTACGAGGCCAGGTTCAGCGACCACGCGCCGCTGGTCGTCGAGTACGACCTCTGACGGTCAGCGCGGTGGCCATGCAGGTGGCGACGAGCTCCTCGACCTCCCGCTGCTGCTTCTCGACGTCCTCGTCCTCGTACGACCCGCCGGGGTCGAGTGCCCTGCGTCGTCCGGCTCAGTAGCGGATGGCGTCGATCACCTTGACGCGCACGGCGACGGTGGCGGGGATGAGGCCCGCGAGGGCGCCGACACCCGTCGCGCAGGCCATGCCGACGAGGGCCGCGGACACCGGGAACGGCGGCCTGTCCTGGATCCCGCCGCCGAACAGCGTGTCGACGGGGACGTTCTTGATGACCGCCACCGCGAGCACCACGCCGACGAGCCCGGCGACGACCGTGGCGACCACCGACTCCATGAGCACGCCGAAGAAGATGCGGCCCGACGTGGCGCCGAACGACCTGCGGATCCCGATCTCCCGGATGCGGTGGCGCACCGTGACCAGCGCGATGTTCACCAGACCCAGGCCGCCGAGCAGCAGGGCGAACGCGCCGACGCCGAACGCCACCCAGCGCGCGGCGCCGTCCAGGGTGCTGGTGCCGGTGTCCCGGTTGTCGTAGGCCTGGACGTCCCAGCCCGGCAGCACCGCGGCGACGTCCCGCCGCAGCAGGGGCGCCAGGTCGTCAGCGGCCTCGGGCGGCACCCAGACCTTGAGGGACGGCGCCGGCTGGCCCCAGCCGCTGCTGCTGTCCGGGGTGTACCAGCGGGTGAGCTGGTCGTACAGGACGATCGCCGAGGCCATCTCACCCGGCCACTGCCGCGCGGTCACGCCGACGATCACGGCGCGCACCGGGGTCTCGTCGCCCAGCAGCACGGTCGGGTGGGACTCGAGCCCGCCGGCCCCCAGCGACTCGAGGAACACCTCGTTGACGACGAGCCGCGGGGCGTAGGAGTCGATGTCCGCGTCGGTGAACCACCGGCCCTGGTCGACGCCGACGCGCTGCATGGTGCCCAGGTCGGGGTCGACGGCGCGGACCTCGACCTGCCGCGTGCCGTCGGGGAAGCGGAAGGGCGCGGAGGTGTACCAGTCGCGCGTGGCCCAGGTGATCCCGTAGCGCTCGAGCGCCACCGCGTACGTCGCGTCGAGCTCGGACGCCGGTGCCGCCTGCTCGCTCCGGGGGTACGCGTCGATGGTGATCGTGACCTGCCGGCCCATGCTGCGCTCGCCGGCCTCGGTGTAGGCCTGGGTGAGCATCTGCACGACGGCCGTGACGGCCGTGATCGCCATGACGGCGGCCGCGACGCCGATGAGTGCGAGCAGCACGCGGAGCTTGTGCAGGCGCAGCTCGTCCCAGGCCTCGACGAGTGCGCCGACCAGGCCGGTCACGGCTCGGCCTGCGCAGGGACGGGGCGGGCGAGCTCCGGAACCCCGGCCACCGCGCCCGGGTTCACCGGGAGCCGGGTGCCGGGGAGCGTCGGGACGTCGCCGACCCACTCGTGCCCGGCGCCGCCGAGGTCGACGGGCACGAGCACGCCCTCGGTGAGCCGGTAGTGCCGCTGCGCGCGGGCCGCGACGGCGAGGTCGTGCGTGATGGTCACGAGCGCCGCGCCCGTCATCGACGCGATCTCGTCGAGCAGCCCCATGACCTCCTGGCCCGTCTCGACGTCGAGCGCACCCGTCGGCTCGTCCGCCAGGATCACGCGCGGCCCGCGCACGAGCGCCCGGGCGATCGCGACGCGCTGCTGCTCCCCGCCCGAGAGCTTCTCCGGCATGGTGTCGAGCCGGTCGCCCAGCCCGACGCGCTCGAGCATCTGTGCCGCGAGCGCCGTGCGGCGCCAGAACTGCCGGCCCTGGGCGTACATGAGGGGCGCGGCGACGTTCTCCAGCGCGGTGCGCCCGGGCAGCAGGTTGAACTGCTGGAACACGAAGCCGAAGTCGCGCCCGCGGCGCCGCGTGCGCTCGCGTGCCGACAGCCGCCCGATCGGGATGCCCTCGAGCAGGTACTCGCCGTCCGTCGGGGCGTCGAGCAGCCCCAGGATGTTGAGCAGCGTCGACTTGCCGGTGCCGGAGCGTCCGACGACGGCCACGTGCTCGCCGGTGTCGACGCTCAGCGTCACGCCGCGCAGGATCTCCAGCAACCGGTCGTCGGGCAGCCGCACCGACCGCGTCACCCCCGTGAGCTCGAGCAGGCTCATTCCTCGCACGCCGCCGGGTCGAGGTTCGGGTCGTCGCACTCCGGCTCCTCGCCGGGCACGGGCACGAACTGCATCACCACGTCGCCGAGCGCCAGACCTTCGGTGATCTGGACGACCTCGCCGTCGGTCAGGCCGAGGCCGACCGACCGCTCCTCGGGCTCCGCGCCCTCGGCCGCGACGACCCACACGTTGCCGCGCTGCACGGTGCCCTGCACGGCGGTGACCGGGACGACGACCGCGTCGGCCGCCGTGCCGTTGACGATCTCGAGGTCCGCGCCGAGCCCGGGGAACGCGGTGACGTCGCCCGGCAGGGCGCACGAGACCGTGCCGGACGGCACCGTGGTGGTCGCCTCCTGCGGGTCGGGCGCGGTCGCGGGCTGGGCCGCGGCGCCGATCTTCAGGCCCGTGCAGGTGAACGGCGCCGGTCCGCCCTTGAGGGTCACCTGCGCCTCGCCCGGTGCCCCGACCAGCCGGTACTGCTGCTCGGGCGTGAGGGTCCCGGACACCGACAGGGTCCCCGGCGAGATCTGCCCGACCGTGTCTCCCACCGCGACGACCTGGTCCTTGAGGGTCGGGAGGCTGAGGGTCCCGCCGACGGCGGCGGTCACCTGCTCGACCGCGACCTTGGGCTTGCGCTCGGTGACGGTGGTCTCGCCCGTCGCGGGGTCGGTCCGGGTGATCGGGTCCTGCGGGGTCTCCTGGCGCACCTCGAGGACCGGGGTGCCGGCGTCGACGTGCTGCCCGTCCGCGACGAGCACCTTCGAGACCGTGCCCGCGAGCGTCGCCCGCACCGGGACGGCCGGGTCCGCGACGACCGAGCCCCGGACGGTCACGGCGTTCGTGATCGTCGCGGTCGTCGCCTCGACGGTCGGCTCGACGACCTGACCGGTCGGCTCGGCGCCGGAGGCCTCGGTCGTCACGTCGGCGCCGGCGAAGGCGATGCGCACGAGCGCGACCGCGATGACGGCCCAGACGAGGATCCGCAGGGCGGGGAAGACGTAACGGCGAACCACTGCGGTGTGCTCCTCGGGTCGATGAGGCCGAGCGCGGTCGCCGATGACGCCCGCCCCGACGTGGGGAGGCTAGCGGCGCGCGCGGGCGGGCCGCGTCCGTCCCCGGTCGTACCCCGGGTGGACGGTCACAGGTCAGGCCGCGGGCGGTCCCGCCGCGGCGACCGCGAACGCGGGTGCCGTGAGGCCTGCGGCGGCGCTCGCCGCGGCGACCGCGTCGGCGACGTGGGCCACGTCTCCGGCCCGCACCAGCGCGATCGCGGAGCCGCCGAACCCGCCGCCGGTCATGCGCGCGCCGAGCGCACCCGCGGCACGGGCGGCGTCGACCGCCAGGTCGAGCTCGCGGCACGAGACCTCGTAGTCGTCGCGGAGCGACGCGTGGGACGCGTCCATGAGCGGCCCGACGCCTGCCACGTCACCGGCGCCGAGCGCGTCGACGAACGCCGTCACGCGCGCGATCTCCGAGGTCACGTGCCGCACGCGGCGCACGAGGACCGCGCCGCCGGGCCCGTCGGCGAGCGCCTCGAGCGCCCGGGCGTCACCGCGGGCGTCGTCGGCGACGTCGCGCAGCGTCGCGACACCCAGGCGCCGTGCCGCGTCCTCGCACGCCGCGCGGCGCTGCGCGTACTCGCCGTCGACGTGGGAGTGCGGCGCGCGCGTGTCGACGACGAGCAGGGCCAGGTCGTGCGCGGCGAGGTCGAACGGCACGTGCCGCACGGCGCCGTCGCGGCAGTCGAGCAGCAGCGCGTGCCCCTCCCTGGCCCGCAGCGACGCGGCCTGGTCCATGCCGCCCGTCGGCGCGCCCGCCATCTCGTTCTCGGCGCGCACGCACAGCTCGGCGAGCAGAGCGCGTCCCGCGTCGTCGGTCGGCGCGCCGGTGGCGTCCACCCCGCCCGCCAGGTCCAGCCCGTGCAACGCGTCGAGCGCGACCGCGACGGAGGCCTCGAGCGCCGCGGACGACGACAGTCCCGCACCCGACGGCACGCACGAGTCGATCGCGACGTCGAACCCGCCGACGTCGTGCCCTGCCTCGCGCAGCGCCCACGCGACACCCACGACGTACGCCGCCCAGCCCGGCACCGTCCCGGGCGCGACGTCGGCCAGCCGGACCTCGCGCACGCCCGACGGCTCCTGCGCCGACACGAGCCGCACGACGTCGTCGTCCCGGCGTGCCACGGCCGCGTAGGTGCGGTGCGGCAGTGCGATCGGCAGCGCGAGCCCGCCGTTGTAGTCGGTGTGCTCGCCGATGAGGTTGACCCGCCCGGGGGCCGACCAGACACCGCCGGGGGCCGTCCGGTAGGTCGACGTGAACAGGGCCCGGGCGCGGCGCTCACCCTCGTCGCGGTGCCACGCCGGGGTCGGGACGATGCTCATGCGGGCTCCTGCCTGGGCCTGGGGGACGGGGCGACGCGACAGTGTCCACCATGCCCCGGCACGGACCAACCCACGGCCGTGAGCAGCGTGAACGCCGCAGCGGGCGTGGTGCCGAGGCGCCACGCCCGCTGCGGCGAGCTGCTGTCGACCCCGGAGGGTCGATCAGCCGTGTCGATCAGGTCGTCACGAGGCCGAGCAGGTGACGGTCGGCCACGTCCAGTTGCCACCGTGCTGGACGGTGAACCCGAACGAGGCGGTCTGCCCGTTGGCCAGCGCACCGCTGCCGTTCGGGCGCATCGTCATGACGTTGGCCGAGGGCCACGTCGGCGACCCGCTCCAGGTCGCGATGATGCGCTGCGGGCTGCGGACCGTGACCGTCGAGGTCCAGCTGCTGATGTTGCCGTTGGCGCGGATCGTCACGACCCCGTTGAAGCGGTCGTTCCACTTCTCGCCCTCGGAGTACGTCGCCGTGCAGGTGCCGCTGCCGGTGGGCGGGGGCGTCGTCGGGTTGGCCGTCGGCTGCGTGGTCGGCTGCGACGTCGGCTGGGTGGTCGGCTGCGACGTGGGCTGCGTGGTCGGCTGCTGCGTCGGCTGCGTCGTGGTGCCGCCCGGGGTGGCGCGGACGCCGCCCGCGTTCAGCGCGTTGAGCGTGCCGGTGTAGGCGGCCTTCTTGTTGCCCGAGCCGTCGAACAGCAGCGGGGTGCCCGAGGCACGCCACGACTCGCTGTCACGCACGCCCCACACCGTGATGCCGGTGCAGCGGGCGACCGAGAGGCACGCCTGCGTGACGCCGGCGAACTGCTGGGACTGCGAGGAGCCGGAGCCCTCGATGTCGAGCTCGGTGATCTGCACGTCGACGCCCAGGTCGGCGAAGTTGCGCAGGGTCACGTCGTAGTTCGACGGGACCGGGTTGCCGGAGTTGAAGTGGGCCTGGAAGCCGACGCAGTCGATCGGGACGCCGCGGGCCTTGAAGTCCTTGACCATGTTGTAGACGCCCTGCGTCTTGGCGTGGGACCAGTTGTCGGTGTTGTAGTCGTTGTAGCAGAGCTTGGCGCCCGGGTCGGCGGCGCGGGCGGCGCGGAACGCGGCCTCGATCCAGTCGTTGCCCGTGCGCTGCAGGTTGGAGTCGCGGCGGCCGCCGGAGTTCCCGTCGGCGTAGGCCTCGTTGACCACGTCCCAGGCGTAGATCTTGCCCTTGTAGTACGTGGCCACCTTGGTCACGTGGTTGAGCATCGCGTTGCGCAGGTTGGTGCCGGACATGTTCTGCATCCAGCCCGGCTGCTGGGAGTGCCACGCCAGCGCGTGCCCGCGGACCTGCTTGCCGTTCTGCAGCGCCCAGTTCACGATCCGGTCGCCGTTGGTGTAGCTGAACTGGTTCTGCGACGGCTCCGTCGCGTCCATCTTCATCTCGTTCTCAGCCGTGATCATGTCGAACTCACGCTGCAGGATGCCGGTGACCTGCGAGTTGTTCAGGTAGCTCCCGGCCATCGCGGCACCGTAGTAGCGGTTGGTCTCGGCGGCAGCCGACTCGAGCGTGCTGCCTGCGGCCGCGGCCGGCAGGGCCAGCGGCACGGCCATACCCACGGCCATGGCTGCCACGGCGACAGCGCTGACAGCGCGCGCGCGTCGGCGGCGGTGACGTGTGATCGTCATCGATCCCTCCTCAGGGTGTTCGCCGGGAGAAAGCCGGCAGCACACCGTCCCTTCCCGCCTGGTTTAACGTCAATGCGGCAGGGCCGGTTTCGGGAGGTTTCGAGGGTCTCGTAATCGTTTAGGAGCCCCTGGGTGGTGTCGATGAGGGTTGGTGTATCGATACATGGGGGTTTGCGTGTGACCTGGGTCACATACCAGTGCCCGAGGGGCGTGGGAGCGCGACCGCACGCCCCCGATAATTTCGGGCGTCGGGTCAGCGGGTGACGGGGGAGAGGTCCAGCGACCGGCCCGCCAGGTTGCGCGGACGCGCCGCCAACGTGCTCGCCACGGCACGCAGCGCGACGGCGGCCGGCGACGTCGGCGCGGTCAGGATCACCGGTGTGCCCCCGTCGCCCGCCTCGCGCAGCTGGACGTCGAGCGGGACCTGACCCAGCAGCGGGACGTCCGCACCCGTCAGGCGCGTCAGGTTCTCGGCCACGCGCTGCCCGCCCCCCGACCCGAACAGCTCGAGGCGCGAGCCGTCCGGCTGCTCGAGCCACGCCATGTTCTCGACGACGCCCACGACGCGCTGGCGGGTCTGCACCGCGACCGCGCCCGCCCGCTCCGCGACCTCCGCGGCCGCGAGCTGCGGCGTCGTGACGACGACGATCTCGGAGCCGGGCAGCAGCTGGGCGACCGAGATGGCGATGTCCCCGGTCCCCGGCGGCAGGTCCAGCAGGAGCACGTCGAGGTCGCCCCAGAACACGTCGGCGAGGAACTGCTGCAGCGCCCGGTGCAGCATCGGGCCGCGCCAGACCACCGGCTGGCCGGCGGGCACGAACATGCCGATCGACACGACCTTGACGTCGTGCGCCACCGGCGGCAGCAGCATGTCGTCCACCCTGGTCGGCGGACGGTCCACCCCGAGCATGCGAGGGATCGAGAACCCGTAGATGTCCGCGTCCACGACACCCACGCGCAGCCCGTCGGCGGCCATCGCGACCGCGAGGTTCGCCGTCACGGTCGACTTCCCCACCCCGCCCTTGCCGGAGGCGACCGCGATCACCTTCGTCAACGACCCCGGCAGGGCGAAGGGGATCTGCGGCTCGGCGGCCGTGCCCCGCAGCAGCGTGCGCAGGCCCGCGCGCTGTTCCGCGGACATCACGCCGAGGTCCACGCGGACGCCCACCACCCCGTCCAGCGGTGCGACCGCCGCGGTGATGTCCCGGGTCAGCGTCTCCTTCATCGGGCAGCCCGGCGTCGTCAGGTCGAGCCCGACGACCACGAAGGACCCGGCGTCACGCGGCTCGACGGCCACCGATCGCACCATGCCGAGGTCCGTGATCGGGCGGCGGATCTCGGGGTCCTGCACGGTGGCCAGCGCCGTGCGGACGGCCTCGCGCAGCGGATCGACGGGGGCGGGGGTCTCGACGGGTGGCACGCGACCATCGTAGGTCGCCGCGGCGGCGACCCCGTGGCCGTCCCGCCCCGCCCGCCGCTGACGGCGTCAGCGCTCGACCGTCCCTCGTCGCGCCCCGTCGGGTGCCGGCCGGGCGCCGGACCCGCCGTCCTCGTCGTCCGCCTGCTCGGCCTGCAGGTCCTCGAGCAGGTTGCGCAGCTCCGAGCGGACGAAGTCGCGGGTCGCCACCTCCGACAGGGCGATCCGCAGCGACGCCATCTCGCGGGCCAGGAACTCGGTGTCGGCCAGGTTCCGCTCGGCGCGCTGACGGTCCTGCTCGGCGGCGACCCGGTCGCGGTCCGCCTGGCGGCTCTGCGCGAGCAGGATCAGCGGGGCTGCGTACGACGCCTGCAGCGAGAGCATGAGGGTGAGCGCCGTGAAGCCGTTCGCCGACTTGTCGAACCGCATCTCGACCGGCCCCCAGGCGTTCCACCCGAGCCACACGACGCAGAAGATCGTGAGCCACACGATGAACCGCGGCGTACCGAGGAAACGGGCGATCGACTCGGACACGCGCCCCGACGCGTCCGCCTCCACCTGCATGCGCGGCAGCAGCGAGCGGTTGCGGACCCGCGGCTGGTCGAGGCGCTCAGCCACGGTCCACCTCGTCCCGGCCGGGGACGACAGGGGTGGGGCGCGTGGGCGGGCCGGCGTGCACGTCGTCCGTCTCGCGCCAGTCGTCGGGCAGCAGGTGGTCCAGCACGTCGTCGACCGAGACCGCTCCGAGGAGGCGGCGCTGCTCGTCGACCACCGGCAGTGCCAGCAGGTTGTACGTCGCGAGCTGGCGGGTGACGGTCAGCAGGGGGGCGTCGACCGCGACGGGCTCGAGGTCGGTGTCGACGATCTGCCCGATCGACTCGTGCGGCGGCTCCCGCAGCATCCGCTGCAGGTGCACGATGCCGATGTACCGGCCGGTCGGGGTCTCCAGCGGCGGTCGCGCGACGAACACGACCGACGCGAGCGCGGGGTTGAGGTCCTGGCGCCGGACGTGCGCCAGCGCGGCGGCGATCGACGTCTCGGGGCCGAGGATCACGGGCTCCGTGGTCATCAGGCCGCCGGCGGTGTTGTCCGCGTACGCCAGGAGACGACGCACGTCCTTGGCCTCCTCGGGCTCCATGAGCGAGAGGAGCTCCGCCGCCTGCTCGGCGGACAGCTCACCGAGGAGGTCGGCCGCGTCGTCCGGCTGCATGGCCTCCAGGACGTCCGCCGCCCGGCCGCGCTCCAGACCGCCGAGGATCTCGACCTGGTCGTCCTCCGGCAGCTCCTCGAGCACGTCCGCGAGGCGCTCGTCGTCGAGCGCGGAGGCGACCTCGAGGCGGCGCGTGACCCCCATGTCGTGCAGGACGTCGGCGAGGTCGGCGGGCTTGAGGTCCTCGTACTGGGCGAGCAGGAGCTGCGCCCCCTGGGCGGCCGTCGGGCGACCGAGGCCGACGACGTCCTCGACGGCCATCAGCAGCGTCTCGCCCCGGCGTCGCAGCAGGCCGCCGCGCTGGTCCGTGCGCCGGACGAACACCTTGGTCACGAGCCAGTCGCCGTTGCGCTGGAGCTCGATCGCGACGTCCTCGACGCGTGCGCTGCCGGACCCGTCCGCCAGCTCGACCGTCCGGTCCAGCAGCTCGCCCATGACGAGCGTCTCCGACACGCGCTGCTCGAAGCGGCGCATGTTGACCAGCCCGGTCGAGATGACCTGTCCGGCGTCGACCGCCGTCACCCGCGTCAGCGGCAGGAACACCCGTCGCCGGCCCGGGACCTCGACCACGAGACCCACCGCACGCGGCGCGCCCTTGAGGCGGACGAGCACGACGACGTCGCGCACCTTGCCGACCTCGTCGCCGATGGGGTCGAAGACGGCGGTGCCGGCGAGGCGCGCGACGAACACCCGTGCCCCGACGCTGCTCACGCCGGTCAGCCTAGACGGCGGGCTCCCGCACGGCCCGGTGCGAATCGCGGGGCGGCGCGCCCGGCGCGCAACCTGGCGGCTCCCGGGCCGGTGCGAGAGGATCGGGTCATGTCGTTCACGCAGTCCGAGCGGATCCCGACGACCCCGACGCTGCCGACGGGGGAGACGGTGGCGACCTACGGGACCTATCTCCAGGCGCAGAAGGCCGTGGAGCTGCTCGCCGCCAAGGAGTTCCCCGTGCGGGCCGTGACGATCGTGGGGACGGACCTGCGGATGGTCGAGCGCGTGCTGCGCCGGTTGTCGTACCCGAGCGCCGCTCTCGGCGGGTTCCTTTCCGGTGCGTGGTTCGGCCTCTTCGTGGGCCTGATCCTCACCCTGTTCTCCTCGGGCGGCGGTGGCGGCGTCATGCTGCCCGCCGTGCTGTTCGGCGGTGCCTTCGGCCTGCTGTTCTCCGTGATCGGGTACTCGCTGACGCGCGGTCGGCGCGACTTCGCGTCGTCGAGCCAGATCGTCGCCACGTCCTACTCGGTGCTGTGCCCGGCCGAGCACGCCAACAAGGCCCGGCACCTCCTCGCGGAGACCGGCGGCGTCGTGTCCGGCTGGCCGGAGCCCCCGCGGCCCCCGGTGCCGGGACCGGTCTCGACGCCGGAGTCGCCGACGGTGCCCCCGGCGGCCGCACCGACCGCACCGCCGACGGTGCCCCCGCCCGCACCCCCGACGCAGCCGCCGGCGCCCCCGACGACCTGAGCAGCACGCACCCGCCGGGGGACCGGGCCGCGCGGGGTCAGCCATCGCGCAGCGCGGCCATCCACGCCTCGACCGCGTCGGGCTCGCGCGGCAGTGCCGCCGAGAGGTTCTCGTTGCCGTCGGCGGTGATCAGCACGTCGTCCTCGATGCGGACGCCGATGCCCCGGTACTCGGCCGGCACCAGGAGGTCGTCCGACTTGAAGTAGAGGCCCGGCTCGATCGTGAACACCATGCCGGGCTGCAGCACCCCGTCGAGGTAGAGCTCGGCGCGGGCCTCCGCGCAGTCGTGGACGTCCAGGCCCAGGTGGTGCGACGTGCCGTGCACCATCCAGCGGCGGTGGTGCTGGTTGTCGGGCTCGAGCGACTCCTCGGCCGTGACGGGCAGCAGACCCCACGCCTCGAGCCGGGCGGCGAGGACGCGCATGGCGGCGTCGTGGACGTCGCGGAACCGCGCGCCGGGGACCGCCGCGGCGAAGCCCGCGTCGGCGGCGTCGAGGACGGCCTGGTAGACGCGGCGCTGGACGTCGCTGAACACGCCGTCCACGGGCAGCGTCCGCGTCACGTCGGCCGTGTACAGCGAGTCGACCTCGACGCCCGCGTCGAGGAGCACGAGCTCGCCCGCCCGCACCTGCCCGTCGTTGTCCGTCCAGTGCAGCGTCGTCGCGTGGTCGCCCGCGGCCGCGATGGTCGTGTAACCGACGTCGTTGCCCTCCTCGCGCGCGTGACCCAGGAACGTGCCCTCGAGGACGCGCTCGCCCCGGCGGTGCGCGACCGCGCGGGGCAGGGCGCGCACGACCTTCTCGAACCCGTCGATCGTCGCGTCCACGGCCAGGCGCATCTGCTCGACCTCGTAGGCGTCCTTCAGCAGGCGCAGCTCCGACAGCGCCTCTGCGAGGTGCGCGTCCGCCTCGCCCGACTCCTCCTGCCGGCGGATCTGGGCCACGACCTCCTCGACCGCCTCGTCGGCGCCGGGCACCACCAGCACCTGCACGCCGTCCTGGCCGACGTCCTTGGCCAGCGCGTCCCGCAGGCCCTCGACGTGCGCGGTCTCGATGCCCGTCGTCGTGGCGATCTCGTCGAGCGTGGGCCGGGCGCCGACCCAGAACTCGCCGTACCGCGCGTCGGAGAAGAACTCCGGGGTGTCGCGGCCCGCGAGCGGGTTCATGTACAGCACGGCGTGGTGCGCGCTGCCGTCGTCGCCCGTGCCGTCCGCGACGGGGTGCAGCACGAGGACCGCGTCGGGCTCCTGCTCCGTGCCGAGACCCGTGAGATGCGCGAACGCGGCGTGGGGCCGGAACCGGAAGTCCGTGTCGTTGGAGCGGACCTTGAAGGAACCGGCGGGCACGACGAGGCGCGTGCCGGGGAACTGGGCGGACAGGGCGCTGCGCCGCTCGGCGGCGCGGTCCGCCGCGGGCGCCCGCACGGCCGTCGACGCCGGGCGCTCGGCCCAGCCGGAGGTCACGAACTCCACGAACCGGCGCGACTGCGGACGTCGCGACCGGTTCGCGCCACGCTCGTCCAGCGGCTGCTCGTCAGCCTCGGCCACGGCCGGGGTGACGGTCTCGGGGGTGAGATTCTCGGGTCGCTCGTCGGTGCTCACCGGTCCAGTATGGCGCCGCCCGTGCACCGCGTGCGGGGCCCTGCTCGCGAGCGGATAGCGTGGGTGGGTGCGCATCGACCTCCACACGCACTCGCGCGCGTCGGACGGCACGCAGACCCCGGCCGAGCTCGTCACGGCCGCGCGCGACGCCGGCCTCGACGTCGTCGCGCTGACCGACCACGACACCACGGCCGGGTGGGACGAGGCGGCGGCGACCGCGCGCGAGGTCGGCATCGCGCTCGTGCGCGGCACCGAGGTCTCCGCCCGTGCCCGCGGCGTCAGCGTCCACCTGCTGAGTTACCTCCAGGACCCCGCACGGCCCGAGCTCGCGGACGAGCTCGAGCGCGCGCGCGAGTCCCGGGTGCACCGTGCGCGGCACATCGTCGAGCGGCTCGCGCGCGATGTGCCGATCACGTGGCAGGACGTGCTCGAGCAGGCGCGCGACGCCGTGGTCGTCGGACGCCCGCACATCGCCGACGCACTCGTGGCGCGGGGCGTGGTCCCGGACCGGGACGCGGCCTTCGCCCACCTGCTCGCCTCCGACGGCCCGTACCACGTCGACCACTACGCGCCCGAGGCGCCTCTCGCGGTGGCGGCGATCCGTGCGTCCGGAGGCGTGCCCGTGTTCGCGCACCCGGCGGCCGACGCCCGCGGCAGGACCGTCCCGGACCGCGTCTTCGACGAGCTCGCGGAGGCCGGCCTGGCCGGCCTGGAGGTGTTCCACCGGGACCACTCGCCGGCGCAGCGCGAGCGTCTGCTGGCCATAGCGGACCGCCTCGACCTGCTGGTCACGGGCTCGAGCGACTACCACGGCACCGGCAAGGTCAACGTCCTGGGGGAGAACCTGACCGCCCCGCACGTGCTCGACGAGATCGTCCGGCAGGGGACGACGGAGGTGGTGGGGCCGTGAACGGCGTCCTGGACGTGCAGCTGTTCCTCTCGGTGTTCGTGACGCTGTTCGTGATCATGGACCCGCCGGGGACGGTGCCGCTGTTCCTCGCGCTCACCGGGTCGATGACCCGCCAGCAGCGGGCGCGCGCGGCCCGGCAGGCGATCCTCGTCGCGTTCGGCGTGATCGTCGGCTTCGCGCTGTTCGGCCAGTCGCTGCTCAACTACCTGCACGTGTCGGTCCAGGCCCTGCAGGGCGCGGGCGGGCTGCTGCTCCTGCTCGTCGCGATGGAGCTCCTCACCGGCAAGATGGACAGCAACGAGGGCTATGAGGGCACGCAGGGCAACGTCGCACTCGTGCCGCTCGGCACGCCGCTGCTCGCGGGGCCCGGAGCGATCGTCGCGACCATGGTCTACGTCCAGCAGTCCACCGAGTCGTCCGACTGGGTGGCCCTCGCGCTCGGCATCCTGCTGGTGCACCTGTGCCTGTGGCTGTCCATGAGGTTCGCCGGGGCGATCCACCGCGTGCTCAAGGACTCCGGGACGATGCTCGTCAGCCGCATCGCCGGTCTCCTGCTCGCCGCGATCGCGGTCCAGCTGCTCGCCGACGCCGTGCTCGCGTTCGCGCGCCAGATCTGACGGTCGCGCGCTGCCCGCTCCTGCGGCCGGGTCGTCCCCGTGAGAGCACGAGGCACCCGGGTGCACGACCGCCCCCGTGCCGGGGGCACGGGGGCGGTGTGGTGCTGCAGGACGCGGCTGTCAGGCGTCCGACGCGATGCCGGCGTCCGCCGGTGCGCCGGCAGCACCGTCGCGCGAGCGACGACGACGACGGCGGCGGGGTGCGCCCGCGGACTCGCCGTCGGCGGGTGCGGCGGCAGCTCCGGCCGGTGCTGCGTCATGCGTGGGTCGCTCGGTGCGGGGCTCGCTGCCCTGTCCGACCGCCTGCGCGGGAGCCTGCTCGGTGCGCGGCGCACCGTCACCACCCGTGCGGCCGCGGCCGCCACGACGGCGACGGCGGCCCTCGCCCGTGCCCTCGCCGGCGTCGCCCTCGCGCGGGCCGGCGTCGACGACGCTCGCGGCCCGCGGCGCTCCGTCGGTGGCACCCGCGGTCCGGGCGGCCGTGCGGGAGCCGTCGCGCGCACCGTCGCGGGCGCCGTCCCGACGTCCCGCGGGGCGCTCGTCGGCGCGCGCGGGACGCGTGCCGCCGCCGCGCTTGCCGGTCTCGCCGAGATCCTCGAGGACCTCGGCACCCAGGCCCGCGCGGGTCTGCTGCGACTTCGGCAGCCGGCCCGTGGTGCCCTCGGGGACGTCGAGGTCCGTGTAGACGTGCGGCGACGACGAGTAGGTCTCGACGGGGGCCGGGATGCCCAGGCCGAGCGCCTTGTCGATCAGGCCCCAGCGCGGCAGGTCGTCCCAGTCGACGAACGTCACCGCGGTGCCCTTGTTGCCGGCCCGCCCGGTGCGGCCCGTGCGGTGCAGGTAGGTCTTCTCGTCCTCGGGGCACTGGTAGTTGATGACGTGCGTGACGTCCTCGACGTCGATGCCGCGCGCGGCGACGTCGGTGGCCACGAGCACGTCGACCTTGCCGTGCCGGAAGGCGCGCAGCGCCTGCTCCCGCGCGCCCTGGCCGAGGTCGCCGTGGATGGCCCCGGCGGCGAAGCCGCGGTCGACCAGGTCGTCCGCGACCTTGGCGGCCGTGCGCTTGGTGCGCGCGAAGACGATGGTCAGCCCGCGACCCCGCGCCTGCAGGATGCGCGCGAGCAGCTCGACCTTGTCCAGCGCGTGCGCGCGGTACGCGACCTGCTTGATGTTCTTGACCGTCTGGCCCTCGTCGTCCGGCGCCGACGCGCGGATGTGCGTGGGCTGCGACATGTACCGGCGCGCCATCGCGACGACGGCGCCCGGCATGGTCGCCGAGAAGAGCATCGTGTGGCGGTTGGCCGGGGTCGCCGCGAGCAGCTTCTCGACGTCGGGGAGGAACCCGAGGTCGAGCATCTCGTCGGCCTCGTCGAGCACGACCTCGGTCGCGTGGTTGAGGCGCAGGTGACGCTGGTTGAGCAGGTCGATCATGCGGCCCGGGGTGCCCACGACGACGTCGGCGCCCCGCTTGAGCGCCTCGACCTGAGGCTCGTACGCGCGTCCGCCGTAGACCTGGACGATGCGGACCTTGCGGCCGGTCGACGCCATGGCGAGGTCGCCAGCGACCTGCACGGCGAGCTCACGCGTCGGCACGACCACGAGCGCCTGCGGCTCACCGGGCGCCGCGAGCTGCTCGTAGCCCGGCTCGCCCGGCGCGATGACGCGGTGCAGCAGCGGGACGCCGAAGCCGAGCGTCTTGCCGGTGCCCGTCTTGGCCTGGCCGATGATGTCGTGGCCAGCCAGCGCGACCGGCAGGGTCATGGCCTGGATCGGGAACGGCTGCGTGATCCCGGCGGCGGCGAGCGCCGCCACGATCTCGGGCCGGACGTCGAAGTCCGCGAACGAGGCGTCGACGGCCTGCACGGACGTGGCGCGGCGCGACCCGGTCGGCGACTCGGTCGGGACCGCGTCGGCCGCGGTGCGGAACTCGGGGACGGCGGGGTCGACGGCAGCGTCGGTGCGCGGCTGCTGGTCGACTGTCTGGTCGGTGGTCACGTGCGGCTCTTCACTGCCAGGGTGGCGGCTCACGGTGCGGCCGGGGGCCGGCGGCGCGGCATGCGCTCGTCCGCCCCGGGCGACAGCGGGCTGCGCCACGCGGGTTGGCCGGCAGCCGATCGTAGAAGTCGCCCCGCGCGGCGCACCCTGCCGGCGCGTCCGCGGGCGTCAAGCCCTGCGGGCGTCAGGCCGGTGCGCATCGTGCGGGGAGGGTCGCGGCACGGGGCCGGACCGGGAAACCGAGACGAACGGGCAACCGATGTACGGGATGTACCACGCCAGTCTATCCGACGCGGGTGCCGCACCCCCGGTCGAGGCGGTGGTCGGCGCGCCCCCCGGCGCTACGATCGCCCGATGACGACCAGCGCAGGCAACGCCCGACCCCTGCGTCCCGAGCAGGAGGGCGCCGACGGCCGGTCCGCGAACCGTGCCGGCAAGGACGTCGAGGCCGTGCGTGCGCTCGAGGTCGCCGACGCCGTCGAGGTCCTCGGCCTCGTCGCCAGCCTCGAGCACCAGGCCTTCGCACGCCTCGCCGACGACAGCCGCCAGGCGCCGCGGCTCGAGCAGTCGCTGGCGCTCAGCCGCCTGGCCGCGCGCTGCACCGAGCGGCGCGACCGGGTCCTCGCGCGCATCGAGGAGCTGGGTGGGGACGCCGCGGCGGCGTTGGGCAGGTTCGACGGGGTGCTCACGGACTTCGACACGCGCACGCCCTCCAGCACGTGGGCGGAGCGGCTGCTCAAGGCCTACGTGGGCTACGGCGTGGCGGACGACTTCTGCCGGCTCGTGGCCCGGGGCCTCGACGACGAGTCGGCGCGGCTGGTGGCGGACGTCCTCGACGACGTGTCGCGCAGCGAGCTCGCCGTGCGCGAGCTCGACCAGGCGTGCGCGGGCGACGCCGTCCTGTCGTCGCGGCTCGCGCTGTGGGGCCGGCGCCTGGTCGGCGAGGCGCTGGGGGTCGTGCAGCGCGTCGCGCAGCGTCCCGAGGTCGCACGCGTGCTCGACCGTGCCGGTGCCGCGGAGGCGACGTCCGGCGCACCGGCGACGGGTGCCCGTGCGGCGCAGACGCCCGCCACGGTCTTCAACGAGCTGACCGCCGAGCACACGCGCCGCATGTCACGGCTGCGCCTGACGGCCTGACAGGTCTGACCGTCTCACGGTCCTGATGCCGGGGTCGAGGGCCGGACGCGCCCGACGCCCGGCGCGAGCCGGGCGTCGGGACGAGGTCACACCTGGCCGAAGCCCACGCGCCCCTTGATCTCGGCGCCGATCTCGACGAAGCCGAGGACGGCGGCGGGCACGATGACGCGACGTCCGCGGACGTCGGTCAGGTCGAGCGTCGCCGCCTTGCCGTCGAGCGTCGCCTGCACGGCGGCGACGATCTCGTCCGCCGACTGGTCGGACTCGAGCGTCAGCTCGCGCGAGTGGTGCTGCACGCCGATCGTGATCTCCACGGGCACTCCTCATCGGACGGGACCCGACGCACGGCGCCGGGCTGGTGTCCCCGATCCTAGGCGTCCCCGTACGGGTAGTCGGGTCGCACCAGGCCGGCGAGGCCCCGCCACTGCAGGTCGGTCACCAGCTCGACCACGCGCTCGATGCCCTGGCCGCCGCCGTGCCGCAGCCAGTACGTCGCGGCACCCTGCGCGGTGGCGACCAGCGCCGCGGCCAGGACGTCGGCGTCGGCGCGACCCCGTCCGGTGACACCGCTGAGCACCTCGGCGATGCGCCGGGTCACCTCGGCCGCCGCGTGCTCGACGCGGCCACGGACCTGCGTGTCTCGGGTGACGTCGGACTCGAACAGGAGCGTCGAGGACTCGCCCGCCACCTGCACGAACGCGAGGTACGCCTCGACCACGGCGGCCACGACCGTGCGGCCCTCGCCCCGCGCGACCGGCCCGGCCTCGAGCGGGGCGACAGCACGCTCGACGGCCGCGAGGAGGTCCGCGCCCTGCTGGTCGACGACGGCGAGGTAGAGGTCGAGCTTCGACGGGAAGTGCCGGTACAGCACGGGCTTGCTGACCTGGGCCCGTTCGGCGATGTCGTCCATCGAGACGTGGTGGAACCCCTCGGTGGCGAACAGGTCGAGCGCGATCGTCAGGAGCTGCGACCTGCGCTCGGCCCGCGCCATCCGCCGCCCGCGGGCACGGCTGCCGGAGGCGTCCTGGGGGTCGGTCATCCGCCGATCGTAGCGACGGTGTGTTGCGGGCAGGCGTCCCGTCCGTGGCCTTTCGGGGTGCGTGCCCTCGCGGCGCGTGCCTGCCGGGGATGTCGGTGGGGCGTGATGTGATCGGGCCCGTGACGACGGCACCGACGACCAGGCTCGTGGCGGCGCCCCTCGTCGAGCGCGCGGCGCTCGGCGCGGCGGCCCGGCCCCGGCTGGACGATCGGCAGCGCGAGGTCGTCGAGCGCGTCGCCGCCGGTACCGACCACGCGCTGCTCGTCACCGGGGCACCCGGCACGGGCCGCACGACCGTCGCCCTCGAGGCCGCGGCCGCGGCCGTGGCAGCGGGGCTCGCGCCCGACGACGTGCTGGTGCTGGCGGCGAGCCGCCGTGCGGCGGCCGACCTGCGCGACCGCCTCGCGGTGCGTCTGGGGCGCACGGCGGGCCGGCCGCTCGTGCAGACGGCGGCTGCCGTCGCGTTCGCGGTGCTCCGCGCGCGTGCGGGCGCGCTCGGCGAGCCGACGCCGGTGCTGGTGTCGGGGCCCGAGCAGGACCTGGCGCTGGCCGAGCTGCTGGCCGGGCACGCGTCGGGGGAGGTCCCCGGGCCCGCGTGGCCGCCCGGCGTCCCGGAGGCGGCGCTGGGGACCCGCGCGTTCCGGGACGAGCTGCGCGACCTGCTGATGCGGGCGGCCGAGCGCGGTCTGGCGCCGACGGACCTGGCGGCGCTCGGGCGGCGCGAGCAGCGTCCCGCGTGGACCGCGGCGGCCCGCGTGTACGAGGAGTACCTGGACGTGATGGCGCTCGCGACGGCCACGCCCGACGCGGGCGAGCGCCTCGACCCCGCGGTCGTGGTGGACGCGGCCGTCGCCGCGCTGCGCGGCTGGGACGACGAGGTGCCGGGCGTGCCGTGCCCGCGGCGGCGGCTCGTCGTCGTCGACGACCACCAGGAGAGCACCGCGGCCACCGCGCGGCTGCTGCGGGCCTTCGCCGACGGCGGCGCGCGGCTCCTGCTGCTCGGGGACCCCGACGTGGCGGTGCAGACGTTCCGCGGCGCGCAGCCGTCGCTCGTCGCGCGGGCGACCGCGGCGGGCCCGGGCGAGCACGCGGCCGAGCACGTGGTCCTGCGGACGGTGTGGCGGCAGAGCGCTCCGCTGCGCGACGTCACCGCGCGCATCACCGAGCGCGTCGCCGCGTCGGGCACGGTCGCGCACCGCCGGGCGGTCGTCCCGCAGGACCGCGCGCAGGGCCCCGCGCCCCGCGTCGCAGTGCTGCCCAGCGCGGCGCAGGAGGCCGCCTGGGTCGCGCACCGCCTGCGCCGCGCGCACCTGCAGGGCGGTGTCCCGTGGGACGAGATGGCCGTGCTCGCGCGCTCGGGGGGCCGCGTGACGGCGGTCCGGCGCGCCCTCGCGCAGGCCGGTGTCCCCGTCCGCGTCGTCGGGAGCGACGTGCCGCTGCGCGACGAGCCGGCCGTGCGGCCGCTGCTCGACGCGGTGCGCGTCGCGCTGCAGCCCGATGCCCTGGACGCCGAGGTCGCGGCCCGGCTCGCGTGCTCGCCCCTGGGGGGCCTGGACGCCGTGGGCCTGCGCCGCGTGCGCCGCGCGCTCCGGGCCGAGGAGCTCGCGGGCGGCGGGGGCCGGTCGAGCGACGTGCTCCTCGTCGAGGCGCTCGCGGCGCCCGACCGTGCCGCGACGCTCGAGCCGCACGTGGGGCGGCCGGTGCAGCGTCTGGCGCAGCTGCTGCAGGCGGGGCGCGACGCGGCCGCGCTGCCCGGCGCGGACGTGCAGGCGGTCCTGTGGGCGGTGTGGGACCGCGCGGGACTCGCCGAGCCGTGGCGGCGTGCGGCCCTCGCCGGCGGCTCCGGCGGCGAGCGTGCCGACCGTGACCTCGACGCGG
The DNA here is from genome assembly GCF_018623035.1 of Cellulomonas dongxiuzhuiae. Taxonomy (NCBI): domain Bacteria; kingdom Bacillati; phylum Actinomycetota; class Actinomycetes; order Micrococcales; family Cellulomonadaceae; genus Cellulomonas; species Cellulomonas dongxiuzhuiae. The sequence continues at coordinate 2,779,117 of NZ_CP076023.1, read as the reverse complement.
TCCTCGCGCTGTTCCGTGCAGCGGAGACCTTCGTCGAGCGCATGCCGCAGGCGACGCCGCGCGCGTTCGTCGACTGGGTGATGGCGCAGGACCTGCCCGCGGACTCGCTGGCAGCGGCGTCGCGCGCGGCGGGCGTCAGCGTGCTCACCCCGGCCGGTGCCGCCGGCGGGTCGTGGGAGGTCGTCGCGGTGGTCGGCGTCCAGGAGGGCGTGTGGCCCGACCTGCGGCTGCGCGACTCGCTGCTCGGTGCGCAGACGCTGGTCGACGTCCTGGCCGGTCGCGCGACGGCCGGCGGCCCGGGCGAGGAGCACGCGCGGGCCGCGCGCGGTGCGGTGCTGGCCGACGAGCTGCGCACCTTCGCGCTGGCGTGCTCGCGTGCGCGCACGCACCTGATGGTGACGGCGGTCGACGACCAGGACGCGACGCCGTCGCCGTTCCTCGACCTCGTGCAGCCCGGCTCCGACGACGACGGGCCGGACCCCCGGCGGACCAGCGCGCCCGCACCGCTCGACCTGCGTGGGCTCGTCGCCCGGCTGCGGGCGGCGCTCGAGCGCGCGGCGGCGCAGGGCGGGACCGACACGGCCGCGGCGCGGACGCTCGCGCGTCTCGCCGCCCACGGCGTCCCCGGCGCGGACCCCGCGTCCTGGTTCGGCCTCCCCGAGTCGTCGAGCGACGAGCCGCTGTGGCCGGCGGACGCGAAGGTGCCGGTGTCGCCCTCGCGTCTGGAGACGGCGCAGCGCTGCACGCTGCGGTGGGCGCTCGAGGCGGCGGGGGGCACTCCCGCGTCCTCCGCCCAGCAGTCCCTCGGGACGCTCGTGCACGCCATCGCGCAGGAGCACCCGACGGCGGACCTGCCGGCACTGCGCGCCGAGCTCGACCGTCGCTGGCACGAGCTCGGGCTGGGGGAGGGCTGGCCCGCGGTCTCGGCACGGCGCAAGGCCGACGCCATGGTCGCGCGGCTGGCCGCCTACCTGCGCGACGCCGGCGAGCCGGTGCTCGTGGAGGCGCCCTTCACGCTCGAGACGGACCGTGCCGTCGTGCGGGGGTCGGTCGACCGCATCGAGCGCGCGGTCGCCGAGGGCGACGGCGCACCCGGCGCCGTGGAGGTCGTCGACCTCAAGACCGGCACCCGCGTGCCCACCCTGGCGCAGGCCGCGGAGCACGCCCAGCTCGGCGCCTACCAGCTGGCGGTCGACGCGGGCGCCGTCCCGGGGCTCGAGCCGGGGACGCACAGCGTCGCCGCGCGGCTCGTCCACCTCGCGCAGGGCTCCGGCGGGCCCACGCAGCGCCGGCAGGACGCGCTGGGTCCGCAGGACGGGGGTCCGAGCTGGGCGCGCGCGCTCGTCGACGACGTCGCCGACCGCATGGCGGCCTCGAGCTTCGAGGCGCGCGCGAACGACCTGTGCGACCGCTGCTCCGTGCGCCGCGCGTGCCCGCTGCGCGGCGAGGGCGGACAGGTGGTCGCGTGAGCACCGACGTCGTGCCGGCCGTCGCGGGCCTGTCGGCCCTGCGGATCGCGCAGCTGGTCGGCCAGCACCCGCCGACCGAGGAGCAGCGGGCCGTCATCGAGGCACCCCTGCGCCCGTCGCTCGTCGTCGCGGGTGCCGGGTCGGGCAAGACCGAGACGATGGCGGCACGGGTCGTGTGGCTCGTCGCCAACGGGCTGGTCGCCCCGGACCAGGTGCTCGGCCTGACGTTCACGCGCAAGGCGGCCGGCGAGCTGTCGGAGCGGGTGCGTCGCCGGCTGCGCGGGCTGGTGCGCGCGGCGGCGGCGGAGGGCGTCGCGCTGCCGACGGGTGCGGACGTCGTCGACGAGCTGGCACGGCCGCACGTGTCGACCTACCACGCGTACGCGGCGTCCCTCGTGACCGACCACGCGCTGCGCCTCGGCGTGGAGCCCGGTGCCCGGCTGCTGGGCGAGGCCGCGCAGTGGCAGCTCGCGTCGCAGGTCGTCGAGTCGTGGTCCGGCGACCTCGACACGTCGGCCGCGACGTCGACCGTCGTCGACGCCGTGCTCGCGCTGTCGGGTGCCCTCGACGAGCACCTGCTGGACCCCGCGAGCGCCCGCGACGGCATCGAGTCGCTCGTCGCGAGCCTCGAGGCGACGCCCGCCGGCACGCCGCCGCGTGCGCCCTACGCCAAGGTGCGCGAGCTCGTGGCCTCCCTCGGGGAGCGCTCGCGCGTGCTGGACCTCGTCGCCGACTACCGTGCTCGCAAGCGCGCCGCCGACAGTCTCGACTTCGGGGACCAGGTGGCGCTCGCGGCACGCATCGCACGCGACGTCTCCGAGGTGGGTGCCGGCGAGCGGGACCGGTTCCGCGTCGTGCTGCTCGACGAGTACCAGGACACGTCCTACGCGCAGCTCGTCCTGCTCCAGGCGCTCTTCACGGCGGGTCATCCCGTGACCGCGGTCGGCGACCCGCACCAGTCGATCTACGGCTGGCGCGGCGCCAGCCCGGGCGGGCTCGCACGCTTCCCTGCGGCGTTCCCCGTCGTGGAGACCGCACCTGACGGCCGCGAGCGGCGCCGTCCCGCCGACGTCGTCCCGCTGTCGACCTCGTGGCGCAACGACGTCGCGATCCTGGACGCCGCCAACGCGGTGGCCGCACCGCTGCGCACGGGCGGGGCACGCGTCGACGTCCCGCGCCTGGCCCCGCGCCCGGGAGCGGGGGACGGCACCGTCCAGGCGCTCGTGGCGACGACGGTCGAGGACGAGGCTGACGCCGTCGCGGCGTGGGTCGCGCGGCGGTGGCGCCCCGCGCTGCACCCGGCGGGACGGCGCACGGCGGCGGTGCTGTGCCGCAAGCGCTCGCAGTTCGAGCCGCTGCGCCGCGCCCTGCGGGCCGCCGGCCTGCCCGTCGAGGTCGTCGGGCTGGGCGGTCTGCTGGCGACCCCCGAGGTCGTGGACCTGGTCGCGGTGCTGCAGGCGGCGTACGACCCGACGCGGGGCGACGCCGTGGTCCGGCTGCTGACGGGCGCGCGGACGCGGCTCGGCGCGGCGGACCTGCACGCGCTGGGGGAGTGGGCGCGCCTCGGGGCGCGGCCGGCGGGCGCGCGTCCCCCGGGAGGTGCCGGTGTCGAGGCCGACGTCGTCGACGAGCGCAGCCTCGTCGACGCGCTGGACGACCCGCCGCCGCCCGGGTGGCGCAGCCCCGCCGGACGCGTGGTGAGCGCGGAGGGTCGACGCAGGCTCACCGACCTGGCCATGGTCCTGCGCGCCGTCCGCGCGCAGCAGGGCCTGTCGCTGCCCGAGCTCGTCGGGGAGGCCGAGCGGCTGTTCGGTCTCGACATCGAGGTGCAGGCGCGCGCCGACGTCCCACCGGGCCGTGCGCGCGCCCACCTCGACGCGTTCGCGGACGTCGCCGCCGAGTTCGCGCGCGGCGCGGACCGTCCCACGCTGGGTGCGTTCCTCGCCTGGCTCGAGGCCGCCGACGCGCGCGAGGACGGGCTGGAGCTGCCGGTGACCGAGCCGGACCCCGACGCCGTCCAGGTCACGACCGTGCACGCGGCGAAGGGGCTGGAGTGGGACGCCGTCGCGGTCGCGGGCATGGTCGACGGCGGCCTGCCGGCGACGGCGATGCTCGGCAAGGACGGGCCCAAGGACTCCGCGTGGCTCACGGGCCTCGGTGTGCTGCCGTACCCGTTGCGCGGCGACGCCGACGACCTGCCCCGGCTCGAGTGCGCGGGCGCCGAGTCGCCCAAGGAGCTCGCGGAGCGCCTCGACAGGTTCCGGCTGGACGCCGGTGACCACGAGGTCGCCGAGGAGCGCCGGCTCGCGTACGTCGCGCTGACGCGGGCGCGCGAGGCGCTGCTGCTCTCGGCCGCGTACTGGGGCGAGCCCAAGACGCCGCGCCGGCTGTCGCCGTTCCTCACCGAGCTCGTCGACGCGGGTCTCGTCGACGTGGTGGCGCACGCCGAGGCGCCCGACGCGGGCACCCCCAACCCGCGCGGCGCGTCGACGCCGACCGCGGTGTGGCCCGCGGACCCGTTCGCGCGCGACGGTGCCGCACCGCGCCGCGCCGCGGTCACGGCCGCTGCCGAGGCCGTGCGTGCCGCGCTGGCCGACCTGCCCCAGGGTGGCGGATCGCCGACGGCCACGGACGCGGACGCCCGGCCGACCTTCGACGCCGGGGCGACGCTCGGTGCGGACCCGAGCCTCGGCCCGGGCACAGCCGGCGCCTCGGACGTCGCGACCGCGTCACGTCAGGGCGAGGACTGGGACGTGCTCGCGGACCGGCTCCTTGCCGAGCAGGCCGCGCGGCGCCGTGGTGACGCACGCGTCGCGCTGCCGGCCCACCTGTCGGCGTCGTCGCTCGTGCGCCTCGACGCCCATCCCGAGCAGTTCGCACTCGGCCTGCGCCGTCCCGTCCCGCGCGAGCCGTCTCCTCAGGCGCGTCGCGGCACCGCGTTCCACGCCTGGGTGGAGGCCTGGTACGGGCAGGCGACCCTGGTCGACGTCGACGACCTGCCCGGCGCCGACGACGACGTCCTGCCGGGCGACCCGGGCCAGGCGGAGCTGCGCGCCGCCTTCCTGCGGACCCCGTGGGCGCACCGGTCGCCGGTGGCGGTGGAGGTCGACGTCGAGACCACGATCGGCGGGTACGTCCTGCGCTCCCGCATCGACGCCGTCTTCGCCGACCCCGACCGGCCGGACGTGCCGGGAGCCGTCGTGGTGGTCGACTGGAAGACGGGTTCGCCGCCCCGGAGCACCGCGGACCGCGCGTCGCGCGACCTTCAGCTGGCGGTGTACCGCATCGCCTGGGCGCGCCTGACGGGCACCGACCCGGACCTGGTGCGGGCGGCGTTCTGCTACGTGGGGGCCGGTCTCACCGTGGTCCCGGAGGAGCTGCCGGGGGAGGCGGAGGTGGCGCGCCTGCTCGCCGACGCCGCGCCCGGGGCGGCGAGCGTGCGCCCGGCCGCCGGTCCCGGCCCCGACGGCCGCCCGCCGGGGCAGCGCGGTGCGCGGCGTGGTCCCACGCCGGGCGCGACGGCCTCCCGGCGCCGCAGGAGCGGCTGAGCGGGGGCGACCCGTGCGCTAGGTGTACTGGCCCGCGGCCTCGTCGACCAGGGTGTGCTCCTCGAGGTCGCGGAGCATCTGCACCGCGTCGTCGACGACGTCCTGGCGGTGCGCGCGGACCCCGTGCAGCAGCCACCGCGCGAGCGCCAGCTCGCCCGCGAGCAGGGCGCGGTCGGCGAGGTGCGGGTCCGTCAGCTCGGTGCGGCGCAGCAGGTAGGCCTCGAGGATGGCGTCGACCGCGTCGTGCGGTGCGGCGACCAGCAACCACGACAGGTCGTCGGCGGGATCGGCGACCATCGTCGAGCCCCAGCCGAGCACGCCGGCCACGGCGCCGTCGGCCACGAGCAGGTGGTTGCTCGACAGGTCGCCGTGCACGACGGTCGGGCGGAAGCGCCACATCGCGACGTCCTCGAGCAGCTCCTCCCAGCGGCGCAGCAGCGACGGCGGGACCAGACCGGTCCGGGCGGCCTCGTCGACCTCCGCCTGCCGGCGCTCCCGGTACCCGGCGGCGTCGTAGACGGGCAGCCCGACGTTCTCGACGACGGAGGTCGGCAGCTCGTGGATGGCGGCGACGGCGCGTCCCACGGCCGCAGCGAGGCCCGGTCCAGGACGCAGCGTCTCGAGCTGCAGGGCGCGGCCGGGAAGCTCGCGGTGCACGCTCGCGCGCCCACCCTCCGGCAGGTGCGCGAAGCCGACGGGACGCGGGACCGCGAACGGCAGCCGGCCGTCGTCGACCAGCGTGCCCAGCGCGTCGAGCAGGGCGACCTCGGCCTCGAGCGCGGCCCCGGCGGCCGGGTGCTGCGGTGCCCGCACGACCCAGCGCTGGCGCACGGAGTCGACCACCACGGCCACGTCGAAGTCCGCCCCCGGGTGCACGGGGCGCCGCACGTCGTACGCGTCGAGACCCGGGACGGCGACGGTCGCGAGAGCGGCGAGTGCGAGCGGCGAACGGTTCACGACCGCAAGCGTAGGTCCCAGTGCTCGCCGCACGGCCACGACGCGCGGTGTGTCGGCGTCCGGTTCGTCCTGCGGTGGCCGGGTGGTGACCGGGGGGGGCGGCCGGGCGCGCGACGGCGCGGCCGGGGCCCGAGGCGGGCCGCGTAGCGTGGCGGGCGTGACCCACCACGTCCTGTCCGGCCTCCCGCTCGCGCGTTCGACGGTGCCTCGTGCGGCGCACCTGCGCGAGGTCCCGCACGTCGTCGCCGACGCGCTCGCCGACCCGCGCACACGCGTCCTGGCGGTCCGCGACGGGGGCCTGCTGCTCACCGACGACGGGCGCGTCCGCTGGCTCGACCCCGCGTCGGCCGGTGCGCTGATCGCCGCGGGCGACCCCGACGCCGGGATGCCGGGTCCCACGTCGGACGCCTGGCTGCTGCTGGGCGAGCAGGACGACGGCACGCGGGTCCTGGCCCTGCGCCTGCCGGACCAGCACCCGCTGACGGCGGGCGGCGAGCCGGCGGACGTCCTGGTCCACCTGTCCGACGGACCGGCGGGGCCCGGGGGCTGGGCGTCGCTGCGCGCCGTGGGGGCGTCGCTCGACGCGCACGACGCGGGGCTGGCCACGGCGGCGGTCGCCCTGGACGCGTGGCACGACCGCCACCCCCGCTGCCCCCGGTGCGGCGCGCCGACCCGCGTCGCCCAAGCCGGCTGGTCCCGGGTCTGCGACGTCGACGGGTCCGAGCACTACCCGCGCACCGACCCGGCGGTCATCATGGCCGTCGTCGACGACGCGGACCGGCTCCTGCTCGGCCACGCGGCCGCGTGGCCCGCCGGACGCTGGTCGACCCTCGCCGGCTTCGTGGAGGCGGGCGAGTCCGCAGAGCAGGCCGTGCGGCGTGAGGTCCTCGAGGAGACGGGCGTCCTGGTCGGCGACGTCGCGTACGTGGGCAGCCAGCCGTGGCCGTTCCCCGCGTCGCTCATGCTCGGCTTCCGGGCGCGCGCGACGAGCACGCACGTCGAGGTCGACGGCGTCGAGATGGCCGACGCCCGGTGGTTCACGCGCGACGAGCTGACCGCCGCGGTCGACTCCGGCGAGGTGCTGCTGCCGGGCGGCGCGTCGATCGCACGCGCGCTCGTCGAGCAGTGGTGGTCACGCCCGGGAGCGTGACGCGGGCACGCCGCCCGTCCGACCCGTGCCGCCCGTCCGACCCGTGCCGCCCGTCAGACCCCGAGGCGCTCGCGCACCTGCGCGAGCGACGGGTTGGTGGCGGCGGACCCGTCGGGGAAGACGATGGTCGGCACGGTCTGGTTGCCGCCGTTGACGGTCTCGACGAACTGCGCGGCGTCGGGCTGCTGCTCGATGTCGATCACGTCGTAGGGGATGCCGACCGAGTCGAGCTGCTTGCGCAGCCGGTGGCAGTACCCGCACCAGGTCGTGGAGTACATCGTCACGCTGCCGGGGGCGGGGGTGGGGGGCGTCATGGTTCCTCGCAGGTGCTCGCTGTCGTGCCTTCCACAGATCCTCGCACGCGCTGTCGGTGGGGGCTGGGAGACTGTCCCCGATGTCTGCCGACTCCCTCCTCGACGCGCTCGACCCCGAGCAGCGCGCCGTCGCGACCGCCCTGACGGGTCCCGTCTGCGTGCTCGCAGGTGCGGGCACCGGCAAGACCCGCGCGATCACCCACCGCATCGCCTACGGCGTGCGCACCGGCGTCTACCGCCCGGCGTCGGTCCTGGCCGTGACGTTCACCGCCCGCGCGGCGGGTGAGATGCGGGTCCGGCTGCGGGACCTCGGTGCCTCCGGCGTCCAGGCGCGCACGTTCCACGCCGCCGCGCTGCGCCAGCTCGGCCACTTCTGGCCCCGCGTCGTGGGCGGCGCGCCGCCGCGCCTCGCCGAACAGAAGGCGACGCTCGTCGCGGAGGCCGGGCGTCGGGTGGGCGTCGCGGTCGACCGCGTCACGGTGCGCGACCTCGCGGCCGAGATCGAGTGGTCCAAGGTGTCGCTCGTCACGGCGGAGGACTACGAGCGCGCGGCCGCGGCGGTGCGACGCCCGGCCCCGGCGGGCCAGGACGCGCAGGCGGTGGCCCGGCTCATGACGGCGTACGAGGACGTCAAGACCGAGCGGGGCGTCATCGACTTCGAGGACGTGCTCCTGCTGCTCGCCGCGATGCTCGCGCAGCGTGGCGAGGTCGCGGACGAGGTGCGGGCGCAGTACCGGCACTTCGTGGTCGACGAGTACCAGGACGTCAGCCCGCTGCAGCAGTACCTGCTGGACCAGTGGCTCGGGGGACGGCACGACGTGTGCGTCGTGGGGGACCCCAGCCAGACGATCTACTCGTTCGCCGGCGCGTCGCCCCACCACCTGCTGACTTTCGCCTCGAAGCACCCGGGCGCCCAGGTCGTGCGCCTGGTGCGGGACTACCGCTCGACCCCTCAGGTCGTCTCGCTGGCGAACCGCGTGCTGACGGCCACGCGCCGGCCGGGTGACCCCGTGCCGCTGCACCTGGTCGCGCAGCAGCCCGACGGCCCCCAGGTGCGGTTCACCGCGTACGACGACGACGACGCGGAGGCGGCCGGCATCGCTGCGCGCGCCGCGCGGCTCGTCGCGGCCGGCGTCCCGGCGAGCGAGATCGCGGTCCTGTACCGCACCAACGTGCAGTCGGAGGCCTTCGAGCAGGCGCTGGCAGCCGCCGGTGTCGGGTACCAGGTGCGCGGCGGCACACGCTTCTTCGCCCGCCGCGACGTGCGTGACGCGCTCGTCCTGCTCCGCGGCGGCGCGCGGTCCGCCGACCGGGACGTCCCCCTCGGGCAGACCGTGCGCGACATCCTCACCTCCGTCGGCTGGTCGCCGCAGCCCCCGTCCGCACGCGGTGCGGCGCGCGAGCGGTGGGACGCGATGCAGGCGCTCGTCGGCCTCGCCGACGACATGGTCGCGCTGCGCGCCGAGGCGACGCTCCCGGACCTCGTGGCGGAGCTCGACGACCGCGCGTCGGCCCAGCACGCCCCGACGGTCGACGGCGTGACGCTCGCGTCCCTGCACGCCGCGAAGGGTCTGGAGTGGGACGCGGTCTTCCTCGCGGGCCTGTCCGACGGGCTCCTCCCGATCTCGCTCGCGCAGACCGAGGCCGCCGTGTCCGAGGAGCGGCGCCTGCTGTACGTCGGCGTGACGCGTGCGCGTCGCCACCTGGAGATGTCGTACGCCGCGGCGCGCACCCCCGGGTCGCGCGCCTCGCGCTCGCGCTCGCGGTTCCTCGCCGGGCTGTGGCCCGGCGAGGAACCGCGCCGCGGTGCGGGGGGCCGCGCCTCGGCGGCCGCCGACCCGGTGGTGCTCGACCGGTTGCGGCAGTGGCGCGCGCAGGTGGCCGACGAGCGCGGAGTCCCCGCGTTCCGCGTGCTGCCGGACGTGGCGCTCGAGGCGGTCGCGGCGGCGATGCCGACGCAGCCGGCCGACCTGCGGTACGTGCAGGGCCTGGGCCAGACGCGCCTGCGCGAGTACGGCGACGACCTGCTGCGGGTGGTCGCCGACGAGCCCGTCGGGCGACCCGACGGCGGCGTCGGGACGAAGTTCCGTTAATTGCTTGTGACGCCGTGACGGGCCGCCCTAGGGTGGTCACGTCCTTGTTCGCGGGGTGCTGCCGAAGAGGCGGGACCCGACCCTGGAGAGGAGGTGCTGCACCGTGGAGATCAACACGATCGTCAAGCCGTCGTGGCGTCATGAGTACACGCGCGTCCTCGCACCCACCGGCGGCACCTTCCAGGGGATCGCTGTGCCCATGTCCGGGCGCACGCGCCGTCCTCGCCCCGTGACGTTCGGCACCGATCTCGGTCACAGGACTCCGTAGCACCAGCCTCAGCACGCAGGCAGGCCGCGGAGTCCGAACTCGGATCCGCGGCCTCTCTCGTATCTCCGGTCTCCACCGGGGGCAGAGCGGGCCCGATCCGGCACCCACAGCTCACCCTCGCAAGGACACCAGGAGGACATCGTGCGGCTCACGACGCTGCTCGACAACGTGAACCAGGGCGGATCCGGCCCCTGGCCCACCAGCAGCACCGCCACGACGAACGACCAGTTCGACCGGATGGTCGCGGACCTCATCCCGTGCCGGTCCTACGACGCCGAGCTGTGGTTCGCGGAGCGCCAGGCCGATGTGGAGCAGGCGAAGGCCCTGTGCCGCGAGTGCCCGCTCATCGAGGGCTGCCTCGCGGGTGCCGTCGAGCGCGCCGAGCCGTGGGGCGTGTGGGGCGGGCAGGTCTTCGTCGGTGGCGTGATCGTGGCCACCAAGCGCGGCCGTGGCCGGCCGCGGAAGGACGCGAGCGCCGCCTGACCGGCCCCGACGCCGGGCCGCGCGAGGTCACCCCTCGTGCGGCCCGGCCTCGGCGGACCGCGGGAGCCGACGGCAGCCGCACGCGGGGTGCACCGCCCAGCGTCGCTCGCGGGCGACGAGGTCCGGCAGGGCCAGCTCGACGGTCGCGCCGCACAGCGACGGCGTCGTCCCGGCGAGCAGGGCCAGCACCTGCGCCGCGGCCAGGGCCGCGCACGCCCCCGCGAGGACCCCCACCTCGCCGGGCGGTGTCGCCCCCGGACGGCTGCCGCGTGTCAGCGCGCCCAGTACCGCGGGCCAGCCGCGGTCGACGTCGGTGCGGTGCAGGTCGAGGCACCGCAGGCACGGGTCGGTCCCGGGGCGCACGAACGGACCGACCAGCGCGTCGGCCGTGCGCACGACGACCGACAGGTGCGGCAGGTCCTCGCCCATGAGCCGCACCGCGCGCACGGGGTCGGCGGCCTCGTGCTCCACGACGACGACGACCCCCGGGACGCCGTCGCCGTCCGTGCGCACGCCGGGCGACGCCTCGCGCAGCAGGCGGCGTGCGGCCACCACGCGCGGCGTCCCCACGTCCGCCCACCGGTGCGTCCCGGCGGCGACGTCGGGCGAGCGCACGGGGGCGTCGTCGTCGAGCAGCAGGCCGCCGACGCCGGCGACGGCCAGCTGCCGGGCCACCCCCAGCCCGGTGGGGCCGAGGCCGACGACGCCGACGACGGCGCGGGCGCGCGCTGCGACGACGGCATCACCCGTGGCGTCGGGCAGCAGGAGCGACCACGCGGTGGCGTCGGCAGCGGCCGGACCGTGGACGGCCGTGGTCGCGTCGGGCCGCGCACGGGTGAGCCCCGCCCGACGCAGCTCGGCGACGGTCGCCGCGACCAACTCGGCGTCGAGGCCCGCGGCACGGGCCTTGTCCGCCAGGCGCGTGAGGTCCGTCGTGTCGTCGACCTGCGACCACAGCACGGCCTCGGCCGGGGCGAGCCCCGTGAGGCGCACGGCCCAGCGCGGGTCGGTGCCCACCTGCACCTCGTCGTCCGCGCGTGGCAGGACACGCAGCCCGGGTCGCAGCAGCACGTCGTCGCGGGTCGGCCGGCTCATCGCGACACGATGGCACCGTGCGGTGCGACGCGTCGGCCGTCGTCCACAGGCCGTATCCCGGGCGACGCACGGCGGGCGCCCCGGACGCGACGAGGGCACCGTCGCGCGCGACGGTGCCCTCGTGGTCGGTCGTGGTCGGGCGCGTGGCCCGCCCTGGCCCGAGGTGTCAGGCCTTGCCGAGGATCCGGTTGAGCTTGGTGCCGCAGACCGGGCACACGGCCTTGGCCATCCGTCGACCGGACTCCGAGACGACGACCTCGCCCTCGGTCTCCCGCTTCTCCTTGCACTTCACGCAGTAGAACTCGCCCGCCCAGGTGTCGGCCATGTGGTCCCTCCTCGTGCTCCTCACCGAGCGGTGGCATCGCGCCCGGGGCAGGGACCATGACGGCCTCCGTGCGGTCACACAGTAGTGCGCGCCTCGCGTGCCCACCGGCCGTCCGCGCCGCGTCGTGCGGCGCAGGCGGGTGAAGCGGGGTGTCGCCGCAGCGCCGGCCCTGCGGGCGCGCTAGCGTGCCAGAGTGCCGACTTCGCGCGAGGCGACGCCGCGCGACCCTGCACGTCCTGAGCGCTCGGCGCTGCCGGCGGCGGGGACGCACGACGACACCGCTGAGCCGCCCGTCGTGGAGGTGCGGCGCTCCCGGCGCCGCGCCCGTACCGTCAGCGCGTGGCGCGAGGGCGGCCGCACGATCGTGGCGATCCCGGCCCGGTTCACGCGGGCGCAGGAGCGCGAGTGGGTGGGCCGCATGGTCGAGCGGCTGGCTGCGCAGGAGCGCCGCCGCCGACCGTCGGACGCGCAGCTCGTGGCGCGCGCGACCGAGCTCTCCCGGCGGTACCTGGCCGGGCGCGCGGTGCCCACGAGCGTGCGGTGGTCCTCCAACCAGGGCAGGCGCTGGGGCTCCTGCACCCCGGCCGAGGGCACCATCCGGATCTCCGACAGGGTGCAGGGCATGCCGCGGTGGGTCCTCGACTACGTGCTCCTGCACGAGCTCGCGCACCTGCTCCAGCCCGGGCACGGCGAGGCGTTCTGGGCCGAGATCGCGAGCTATCCCCACACGCAGCGCGCCCGGGGCTTCCTCGAGGGGTACGCGTTCGCGCGGGACGGTGCCGAGGACGGCGACGTGCCCGACGAGCCCGTCGACGACGACACTGACACGCCCGTCGACGGGCTCCGGGTCGACGGGCTCCAGGTCGACGGGCTCTAGGCGGGGCTCGTGCCGTCGTCCTCGCCGGGGGTCTCCGCGGCGTCGAGGATCTGCGCGAGCGCACGGTCCAGGTCGGCGGACTCGTCCACCTCGGCCCGGCGACGCGCGTCGTAGCCGCTGGGGTCGTCGAGGTCCTCGGAGGTGGGGACCAGGTCGGGGTGCGCCCACACGGCGTCACGCCCGGAGACGTCGCGCGTGCTGGTCAGGTGCGCCCAGACGGTCGCCGCGTCGCGCAGCCGCCGGGGGCGCAGCTCGAGCCCGACGAGGCTCGCGAACGTCTGCTCGGCGGGACCGCCCGCGGCACGCCGGCGACGCACCATCTCGCGCAGCGCCGGCGCGTGCGGCAGGTGCGGCGCCGCGGCGGTCGTGGCGACCTCGTCGACCCAGCCCTCGACCAGCGCGAGCGCGTGCTCGAGCCGCGCGAGCGCCGCCTGCTGCGCGGGCGTCGTCTGAGGGGCGAACACGCCGCCGGACAGCGCCTCCTGCAGCGCCGCAGGGTCCGTGGGGTCGATCGCCGACACGGCCTCCTCGAGGTGGTCCACGTCGATCGCGATGCCGCGGGCGTACTCCGCGACCGCGTCGAGCAGGTGCGCGCGCAGCCACGGCACGTGGGCGAACAACCGGCTCGCGGCCGCCTCGCGCAGCGCGAGGTACAGCCGGACCTCCTCGACGGGCGCGTCGAGGCCCTCGGCGAACGCGTCGACGTTGGCAGCCACGAGCGCGGGCACCGGACGCTCGAGCAGCGGCAGACCGATGTCGGTGGTGCCGAACACCTCGCGCGCGAGCGTGCCGGCAGCCTGCCCGACCTGCAGCCCGAAGACCGCGGAGCCCAGGCCGCGCAGCATCTGCGTGGGGTCGCCCCCGAGGCCACCCGCGGGCGGCCCGTCGGGGAACCGCTCGCCCATCTCGCCGATCGCCGGGCCGAGCGCGTCGGCCAGCGCCGCCGACAGGGACGACGCGACCGGCTCGGTCAGCGTCCGCCACGTCGGCAGGGTCGCCTCCACCCACTCGGCGCGGCTCCAGGCGTGCGACGTTCCGACAGCCGGCGGGAGGTCCGTCGCGGCGTCGAGCCACAGCTCCGCGACCGACAGCGCGTCGCGCACGTCCTTGACGCGGCCCGGCGAGAGCGCGGGGTCACCGCCCACCGCTGCCTGCTGGCGCGCGAGGTCGTGGGCCATCTGCCAGTTCACGCTCTCGTCGCCGGAGCTGGCGAGCAGCTGCTGCATCTGAGCGAGCGCCTGCTGCAGCGCGACCGGGTCCGTGGGCAGGCCCGACGCGGCAGCCATGGCGGCCGGGTCCACGCCCATCTCGCGCATCTCGCGGATCGCGTCGTCGGCCGCGGGGCCGAGCATCGCACGGAGCATCTGCTCCCACTGCGGTGCTCCGCCGGGGCCGTCGGCGGCGGCAGGGACGTCGGGGGTCATGCGGGCCTCCTGGGTGGCCGGGGGAGCACCACGGTAACCACGTCCCGACGCGGCCGAACCTGCACGGGGCCACGGTTCGCTCTGGGCGCACACGCGTCGTGCGTCGTCGGTCCGTGCCGGTGGGGGATGATCGTTCCCGTGCTCGACGACCTGCCGACGGACGACCCCGCCGACGACCTGCGCCCGCGCGACGCCGCGCAGGACGCGGTCGAACCCGACCACGGGTCCCCGCAGCCCCGCCCCACGCCGCGTGCCGTGGTCCAGTCGTTCGGCATGCTCGCCGCGGCCGTCCTCGTGGGCGTGCTCGCGGTGATGCCCGCGCCCTACGCGGTCAACGGTCCCGGTCCCACGACGGACGTGCTGGGCGAGGTCGACGGCGAGCCCCTCATCGAGGTCGAGGGAGCGTCGACGTACCCCTCGACGGGCGAGCTGCGGCTGACGACCATCTCCGGCGTCGGCGGCCCGGGGTACCCCGCGTACCTGCTCAACGTGCTGCGCGGCTGGCTCTCGCCGGCGTCCGTGGTGCGGCCCGTGGAGGACGTCTACCCGCAGGACGCCTCGCGCGAGGAGATCGAGGAGTCCAACGCCGGGCTCATGGTCTCCTCGCAGGAGAACGCGGCCGTGGCGGCGCTGACGGAGCTCGGCCTCGAGGTCCCGGCCACGCTCGTGGTCGCCGGGACGGTCGAGGGGACGGACGCCGAGGGCAAGCTCGAGGAGGGCGACGTCCTGACCGCGATGGACGGCGAGGCGCTGCCGGACTACCAGTCGCTGGTGGCCCGCCTCGCGGAGGTCGAGCCCGGCGACACGGTGACGTTGACGGTCACGCGCCACTCGCGCACCGTGGACGTGCCCGTGGTGACTGGCGAGCGCGAGGGCGGCGGCGCCCAGATCGGGGTGTTCATCGACCCGTCGTTCGACATGCCGGTCGACGTGAGCATCAACATCGAGGGCATCGGCGGGCCCAGTGCCGGGACGATGTTCGCGCTCGGGCTGGTCGACCTGCTGACGCCGGAGGACGAGGCGAACGGTCAGGTGATCGCCGGGACGGGCACGATCGACGTGACCGGCGCGGTCGGCCCGATCGGCGGGATCCGCCAGAAGCTGGCGGGCGCGGTGCGCGACGGGGCGGAGTGGTTCCTGGCGCCGTCGGACAACTGCGACGAGGTCGTCGGCCACGTGCCCGACGGACTGCGGGTCGTCGAGGTCTCGACGCTGCACGAGGCCCGCGAGGCGATGGTCGCGATCGGTGCGGGCGAGGGCGAGGACCTGCCGACCTGCACGGCCGGCTGACCCGCTGCGCTCACTCGAGCGTGGCGCGCACCGCCGCGACCAGACCGGGCACCAGGTCGGGCCCGTCGCCGACGGCGTCGTCGCTGTCGTGCGCGCGCGTGCGGACGGCGCACCACGACGGGCCGCCGCGCAGCACCGCCACCGCGAGCCGCACGTCCTGACGTTGCGGGTGTGCCAGCAGCGCCGCGACCGCCGCGTCGGGGTCGCTCGGCAGGTCGTCCTCGGCGCCCGGGGGCAGGACGACGCGCTCGACGGTCACGGCGGCGCCGTGGACGGTCGGCGGCCACGTCAGGCCGCCCAGCAGCGCCTCGAGGTCGTCGGCGGCGGGCAGCCCCTCCTGCTCGACCGAGGTCAGGTGCTGGTCGTCGGCGAGCGCGGCCGCGAGGACCTCGGGGGCGAGCTGGTCGGCGAGGCCGGGCTCGGCCGCGAGCGCCTCCTGCGTGCGCACGAGGGCGAACACCCGCACGGGTGCGTCCCAGCCGGCGGCGGCGACGTGGTGCTCGACCTCGCGGACCGCGTCGGCCAGGGCGCGGCGGGCGCGTGCCTCGGGTGCGGCGTCGAGGGACGGGGGCGGGGTGGGGCTCGTGCTCACGCGCCCCATCGTCCCACCCGTGTGGGAACCTGGGGGCCGTCACGCCCGTTCGTCTGGTCAGGCGCGTGTCGCGCCCCAGCCGCCCGCCCAACATCGAGGACCGCAACGCTGTGACCTTCGCCTCCCCGCCCCGCCCTCGACCTGTCGCGCCTCGCCGCCGCGGCCCCCTGGTCCCGACACTGATCACGCTCGCCGTGCTCGTCGTGCTGCTCCTGGTCCTCGCGCAGGTCTGGACCGAGGTGCTCTGGTACTCGCAGCTCGGGTTCACCGAGGTCCTGCGCACCGAGTGGGTGACGCGCGGCCTGCTGTTCGTGGCCGGCTTCGCGGTCATGGCCGCGGGCGTCGGCTTCTCGCTCAACTACGGCTACCGCGCCCGTCCGGTCTACGCGCCGTCGACGCAGGAGCAGGCCAACCTGGACCAGTACCGCGAGGCCATCGAGCCGTTGCGCCGGCTCGTCCTCGTGGTCGGCCCGGTCGTCCTCGGCCTGTTCGCGGGCGGTGCGGCATCCCAGCAGTGGAGCACCGTCCAGCTCTGGCTCAAGGGCGAGCCGGTCGGCGTGAAGGACCCGCAGTGGGGTGTCGACCTGGGCTTCTACCTGTTCACGCTGCCGGGTCTGCGGTTCGTCGTGTCGTTCCTCATGGCGGTCCTGGTGCTCTCGACGGTGGCGGCCGTCGCCACGCACTACCTGTACGGCGGCCTGCGGATCGGTGGCGGTGCGGGCGGTCCGCGGACGACGCGCGCCGCGCGCGTGCACCTGTCGGTGCTGGGCGCGCTCGTGCTGCTGCTCGTCGCCGCCAGCTACTGGCTCGACCGGTACTCGATCCTCACGAAGCAGCAGACCGGTGAGCAGCGCTGGCAGGGCGCCGGCTTCACCGACGTGCACGCGGTGATCCCGTCGAAGGCGATCCTGGCCGTCGCGGCCGTGGTCGTCGCAGCCGCGTTCGTCGCGACCGCGTTCAGCGGCAACTGGCGCCTGCCGGCGATCGGCGTCGGCCTCATGGTCGTCGCGGCGATCGTCGTCGGTGGCGTGTACCCCGCGATCGTGCAGCGGTTCCAGGTGCAGCCGAACCAGCAGGACGCGGAGTCGGAGTACATCCAGCGCAACATCGACGCCACGCTGGCGGCCTACGACCTCGACGACGTCGAGATCAGCGAGTACGACGCGAACGTCACGGCCGAGCCCGGTGCGCTGCGCGAGAACGCCGAGACCACCGCGTCCATCCGGCTGCTCGACCCCAACATCGTCTCGCCGTCGTTCAAGCAGCTGCAGCAGATCCGCGGGTTCTACGACTTCCCCGACTCGCTGTCGGTCGACCGCTACATGATCGACGGCGAGAGCCGTGACACGGTCATCGCGGTCCGCGAGCTCGACCTCGACGGCCTCAACGCGGGGCAGCGCAACTGGACCAACGACACCACGGTGTACACCCACGGGTTCGGTGTCGTGGCCGCGTACGGCAACACGCGCGGCGCGCGTGGCGCGCCCGCCTTCTGGGAGGGCGGCATCCCCTCGCAGGGCGCGCTGGGCGAGTACGAGCCGCGCATCTACTTCGGTCAGTCGTCGCCCGAGTACTCGATCGTCGGCGGGCCCGAGGGCACGGACGGCTGGGAGTTCGACTACCCGGACGACGACACGGGCACCGGGTCGGTGCCGTACCGCTTCCCGACGGAGGAGGACTCCGCCGGCCCGTCGGTCGGCGGGCTGTGGAACAAGGCCCTGTACGCGCTGAAGTTCGGCGACGAGCAGATCCTGTTCTCCGAGCGCGTGAACGAGAGCTCGCAGATCCTCTACGACCGGGACCCGCGGGACCGTGTCGCGAAGATCGCGCCGTACCTCGACCTCGACGGTCGCGTGTACCCGGCCGTCGTGGACGGTCGCGTCAAGTGGATCATCGACGGCTACACGACGTCGGACCAGTACCCGTACGCCGCCGTCCGCTCGCTCGAGGACGCGACGACGGACTCGCTCACCGAGCGCAGCAGCACCGTGCAGGCGCTGCTGCCCAAGCAGGTCAACTACATCCGCAACTCGGTGAAGGCCACGGTGGACGCCTACGACGGCTCGGTCGACCTGTACGCGTGGGACACCGAGGACCCGATCCTGCAGGCGTGGACGAAGGTCTTCCCGACGTCGCTGCAGCCGATGTCCGAGATCTCGGGCGACCTCATGAGCCACATCCGGTACCCGGAGGACCTGTTCAAGGTCCAGCGGGCGCTGCTGGGGCAGTACCACGTCACCAACGCGGCGGGCTTCTTCTCCGGGAACGACTTCTGGCAGAACCCGGGCGACCCGACGGCGACCAACTCCGACGTGCCGCAGCCGCCGTACTACCTGACGTTGCAGATGCCGGGGGAGGACGAGGCGACGTTCTCGCTGATGTCGACGTTCATCCCGGGGGGCGGCAACGCCCGCAACGTCCTCACCGGGTACCTCGCGGTGGACGCCGAGGCCGGCAACACGCCGGGCGAGGTCTCCGAGACGTACGGCAAGATGCGCCTGCTCGAGCTGCCACGCGACTCCACCGTGCCCGGGCCCGGCCAGGCCAGCGCCAACTTCACGGCCGACCCGCGGGTGTCCAACGAGCTGAACATCCTGCAGCGCGGTGACTCCACGGTGCGGCGCGGCAACCTGCTGACGCTGCCGGTGGGCGGCGGTCTGCTGTACGTGCAGCCCGTGTACGTGCAGGCGGCCAGCGGGACGACGTTCCCCCTGCTGCAGCGCGTGCTGGTCTCGTTCGGTGACGAGATCGGGTTCGCCGAGACGCTCGACGGTGCGCTCGACCAGGTGTTCGGCGGTGACTCCGGTGCGGACGCCGGGGACGCCGGGGCCGAACCGGTGCCCGCCCCGGGTGGGGAGGACACCGGCGGGGAGGACACCGGTGACGAACCGACGGACGCGGCCACGCCGGCGCCGACCGACGCGGCCACGCCCGACGCCGGCGCGACGGCCGACCCGGACGCCCGCACGGCGCTGGACGAGGCGCTGCAGCGCGCACGCCAGGCGATCGCCGACGGCCAGGAGGCGCTCGCGGAGCAGGACTTCGCCGCGTACGGCGAGGCGCAGGACCGCCTCGACCAGGCGATCGCCGACGCGATCGCCGCGGAGGAGCGACTGGCGGGCTGACCGCCCCCGACGCCCGCCCACCCGCCCTCGAGGCGCGGTGCGGCGGGTGTCGTCGTGCCCGGGTGCGGTCGGCGCGGCGCGCGGCGGGGCCGGTGTGACGGCGCCGACGGCCGCCCGACCCGGTGTGACGCAGATCCGGCGGTCGATGGCGGTGTTGCGGCTGTCGCGATGTCGGTGCCGTGAGGGACCCTCGGGGCGTGACCGCTGACAACCGCGTCCTCGCCCAGTACCTCGGCGGGGCGCTCGTGTGGGGCTCGAGCTTCCTGTTCATGAAGGTGGGGCTGGACGGGCTCTCGCCTGCGCAGGTCGCCCTCTCGCGACTGCTGCTGGGTGCGCTCACGCTCGTCGTCGTCATGGCCGTGGCGCGTCGGCCGTGGCCGCGCGACCGGCGCACGTGGGGGCACCTGACCGTGCTGGGCGTGCTGCTGTGCCTCGTCCCGTACCTGCTGTTCGCGTGGGCGGGCCAGCACCTCGCGTCCGGCCTGTCGAGCATCTTCAACGCGACGACGCCGCTCATGACCGCGGCGGCCGTCGCGGTGCTGCTGCCCGTCGAGCGGCTCACGGCCGTGCAGCGCGTGGGGCTCGCCGTGGGTGGCATGGGCGTCGTCGTCGTGGTGGGACCGTGGGCGTACCTCGCGGACGTGGCCACGGCCGCGCCGCTGCCCGCCGTGCTCGCGTGCCTGGGTGCGACCGCCTGCTACGGCCTGGGCACGACGTACCAGCGCCGGTTCGTCGTGCCGCTGCGGCTGCCTCCGGAGACCGTGGCCGCCGGGCAGGTGAGCGCAGGTGCGCTGCTCCTGACCCTCGCATCGCCCCTGGTCGCGACCGGACCGGTGCACCTGACCTGGCCTGTGGTCCTGTCCATGGTCGCGCTCGGGGCGCTCGGGACCGGTCTGGCGTACGTGTGGATGGCGCGCATCATCGACGCCTGGGGCCCGCAGCGGGCGTCCACCGTCACGTACCTGACGCCGCTGGTCGGTGTCCTGCTCGGGATCGTCCTGCTGGGCGAGCAGCTGCACTGGTACGAGCCCGTCGGTGGGCTCGTGGTCGTGCTCGGGGTGGTGATCGCGCAGCGTGCGCGCCCGCGTCCGGAGGTGGTCCGTCCGGGCGCGCCCGCCGACGCCGTGACGGCCGTCACGGCCCCTGACCAGGGAACCGATTTGGACGCCCGGCACACCTGACGTATGGTTAAGACACCGACGCGGGGTGGAGCAGCTCGGTAGCTCGCTGGGCTCATAACCCAGAGGTCGCAGGTTCAAATCCTGCCCCCGCTACTTGTGAAGTAGCAGTTCAGAGGCCCTTTCGATCTTCGGATCGGGAGGGCCTCTGGCGTTGGTGTGGGCAAACGGCGGGCTCTCAGCCCATTGTGGGACCGCGCCAGACCGATCCAGACCGCCAGGACTGGGGTCTCCAGCGGCGCTTGGCGGCTCGAGCGCCTCCTCCGTGGCATCCGATTGGCGGACGGCGGACAGCGGTGCCGCGCGCGGATGGAACGGGGCACGTCTAGCCGGTCGCCCGCTCCGCCGCGATCCGCTGCCCAACCTCCGGCGACGCGCTCGCCACGGCGGTCAATCCGCCCGACCGCGCGGTTTGACGCCCGTCCGCGGCGAGCAGCACGATCCGCGCGCGCTGCGCCAACCCGCCCGGATCGTCGGGTGGGCGTCAACATGAGTTGACCGTCTTCCCGAAAGTCAACTACGGTTGACTTCATGACCGATGTTGACCTTGCCCGTATCACCGGGAACAGCGATCCGCTCCAAGCACTGCGCGAGACCACCGCGCTGCGCCGCCGACTGGAAGGACACGAAGAGGTCCTGGTGCACCGCGCCCGCGTGTCAGGGACCACGTGGACGCAGATTGCCGAGGCGCTGGGCGTGTCGAAGCAGGCCGTTCACAAGAAGTACGGCGGCCGGCGCCTGTTCGGCCGGTCGGAGGCATGACGATGACGAACTCGCTCCTCGACGATCTGGCAGGACGAACAGCGGATCGACTCGGCGCCAAGCAGCGTGGTGTCGTCATGGTGGGCGCCCTGCACCGCGGGCACTCCGCAGTGCACGGCGCAGATCCCGGCACGTCGTTTGAGATCGGTTCCGTTACCAAGACGTTCACCGCGCTTGCCTTGGCCCAACTCGTCGTGCGCGGTGTCGTCGAGCTGGACCAACCGCTGAACGACCTCCTACCTCGCGACATCAAGGCTCCGGACCGCGGCGGTGAAGTCATCAGGCTGAGGCACTTGGCCTGCCACACTTCTGGTCTTCCAAGCCTGCCGAAGGGACTCCTGGCCCGGGGCCTGTTTCGATCCGACCCGTACGCCGGCTGTACAGGGGAACTCCTGATGGACGGATTGCGGCGCACCCGTCTGCGATCGGTGCCGGGCGCTCGCTTTCACTACTCCAACCTCGGTGCCGGCTTGCTGGGACTCGTCCTTGCACGCCGGACCGGCAATGACTACGACACGTTGGTTCAGGACGAGATCTGCCGGCCCTTGGGCATGAGCGACACCCGCGTGGGTCTGGACCCCGAAGGCTTAGCCCAGCTGGCCCCGGGCCATTCCCGCACGGGACGACCACGCCCACCCTGGCACCTGGCCGCCCTTGCGGGTGCCGGCGGCCTGCACTCCACGGTTCCCGATCTGCTCAAGTTCGCGCAGGCCCACCTCGGCCCCGCACCGGAGGCACTCGCCGAAGCCATCGCTCTAAATCGCGCCACCGCGCACCGCGTCAACGCGAGAGCCGCAATCCATCCCGGGTGGATCGGAACCAACCTGCCCCGCAGCCAGTATCCGGTCATGTTCCACAACGGTGGCACCGGCGGCTATCGCAGTCTGCTGGCAATAGCGCCTGAACACGACGCCGCAATCGTCATCCTCAACGCCAACAACCGATCTGTAGACCGTCCCGGCCTCGATCTGCTCAAGCAGATCATCGACGCAGGACCCGATCCCACCCTCGTCCCGGCCACCAACGTCGCTTGAACAACCGGGAGCCTGAAGCGGGCGAATTCGACCTCCTGCACAGCGGAGATGTTTGGTCCGAAGCGATCCACCGCCCTGAGTGGCATTCCCGGAGGGCTATTACATGCACGCACGCAAGCACGCACGGGACCTGGGACGGTCGGTGCCTCACCGATCCGGCCGTGCCGAAAGTCGGACGTTTCCCCCGGTTGTCGGCGGCGCCTTCGCTTGCCGACGCGACGCGGCTGCCTGACTCTCGGACCAGGACCTCGGGTGTCTCTCGCCGGCGTCGGCGTCGGCCTTCGAAGGGTCGGCACCGACCCTGGTCACTTTCGGTCGGCGACTTCCCGATCGTCGCCGCGGCCTCGTCACCCAGCTGTGCTCGTAGCGAGCTTGTCGGTGGTCATGACGGGCTACGACCGTGCAGGGTCAGCGCAGGGGAGTCCCTGCGGCGAGGGCGACGACAAGCAGCGCTGCCGCCACCCAGTCGACGGTGACACAGAAGGGTGGCCACCCGCGGGTGTAGGCCACAAATCCGGAGCGGTGCTGCCAGAGGTCCTTGAATCCATGGCGGCAGTCGAGCGCCTCGGTGCCCCACGTCGGTGGCGCGATGCCGAGCCGCGTCGTCAGCCCGGACCCACGGCGGGGGTAACGGTGCCACCGAGGCGTGCGACGGCCGCCTCTACGCGCGAGCGGAGGCGCTCGATCTGGTCGATCGCGTCGACGAGGCCCGAGGAGCGATCGGTCGACGGTGCCGGGATGGCCGGTTCGCTCAACGTCGGTCCTGACTGTGGGCGGTGACGGGGCGGACGCGCACCACCCAGGATGTCGGTCGTAGGACCACGGGTCCCGAGCCCCCTGTGGGTGTGATCCGAGCGCCGCGGCTGCCCGGCGCCGTTGCTCAGTGCAGGGGTCGGATGTCGAGGCGTGCGATCCGCCCCTCCTGCGGCACGAACCGCAGCTCGAAGCGGAACGGCCCGCGCACGCCGCCGTGGAAGGTCCCGTCCCCGTCGGCCACCAGGACCGGGACGGCGCCGCCCGTGTACTCGACCGGCTCGAAGGTGATGTGCGAGCCCACGACGTCGTCCGCGATCCACGTCGCGATCGCGCCCGCGTCGGTGAACTCGATGCCGTTGTCGGTCACGACGGCGCCCGGTGCGAAGAGCGCCTCGAGTCCGCGGGCGTCGGAGCCGTTGGTCGCCGCCAGGAAGGCGGCGACGGTCGGGTCGGTCACGGTGCTCGTCATGGGGGCCTCCGGTGGGTCGACGGGGTGCGCGGCCACGGTGCCGCAACCGGCGCTGCCGCGCCAGGGGAGCGGCAGCTGCTGTCGCGAGGACGTGACGTGAGAGGGTCCGGGGTTCACGGCGGGCGCCCACCACGACGTCGCCCCGGTCGGCTGAGTCGTGGTGGGCTGAGTCGTGACCGACGCCGGGTGCGGAGGCGAGGGCTAGGGCTGCGGCACCGACGCGACGTACACGGTGCTGGTGGCCTCCCCGGTCCGGGTGGCGTCGGGGAACGTGACGACCTGGGCACGGGCGTCGGGCATGGCGCGCCGGAGCCGTGCGAGGTACTCGTCGTCGGGCGCGTCGTCGGACCAGAGCGCGAAGACGCCGCCCGGGCGCAGCCGCGCGACGACGCGCCCGATGCCCTCGTCGGTGTAGAACGGCGCGTGCCGCTCGTGGAGGAGGTGCCGCGGCGAGTGGTCGATGTCGACGGCGACGACGTCGAAGAGCGCTGCGGCGTCGGGGTCGTCGGCGTCGTCCGTGCCGAGCACGAGACCGAAGAAGTCGCGGTGCACGAGCCGGCAGCGCGGGTCGCCGGTGAGGCGCGGCCCGAGCGGGACGAGCCCGTCACGGTGCCACCCGATCACGGGGGCGAGCGCGTCGACCACCACGAGCTCGCGCACCCGCTCGTCGTCGAGGACGGCAGCCGCGGTGTAGCCCAGGCCGAGACCCCCGACGACGACGTCGAGCGGGCGGTCGGGGGCGTGGGCGAGCGCGGCGTGGGCGAGCTCGGTCTCCGACGTCGTGAACATGCTGGACATCAGGAAGTCGTCGTCGAGCTTGACCTCGAAGACGTCCTCGTCGGTCCGCGGGTCGATACGGCGCCGCAGGCTGACCGCGCCGATCGGTGTCTCCTGGTGGTCGAGCTCCTCGAACCGGCGGCGTCGCATGGTGCCCACTCTGCCCCATGCCGGGCCGCCGCCGGACCCGCACAGCCCAGGCACGCGGACGGGCTCCCCGACGAGGTCGGGGAGCCCGTCCGCGCACGCGTCAGGACTCGACGGTCACCGCGACGACCACGGGCTGCGGGCCACCGCGCCGCCGCAGGACGCGCTCCGCCGCACGGCGCACCAGGGCGTCGAGGGCGTCGGCGTCGGCGTAGGTGCTCGCGGGTGCCTGGGCGAGCGCCGTGCGGATCGCCTTGTCCACGGACGCCTGCGCGTCCGCGGCGTGCGCGACACCGGTCGAGAGCAGCTCGACCGGCTCGGCCAGGGTGGCGGCGTCGGAGTCGACGACCGCCACGACCGTCACGACGCCGCCGTCGCGCAGCTCGCGGCGCTGCGCGAGCAGCTTCTCGTCGGTGCGCCCGACCACGCCGTCCTCGACGAAGACCTCGGCCGCGGGGACCCGGCCGACGACCTTCGCGCGCCCGTCGACGAGGTCGATGACGTCGCCGTCGCGCACCACCAGGACGTTCTCGGGTGCCATGCCGGTGCGCAGCGCGAGGTCCGCGTTCGCGCGCAGGTGCTTGGACTCGCCGTGGATCGGCATGACGATGCGCGGGCGCAGCACGTTGTACAGGTAGACCAGCTCGCCGGCGCTGGCGTGCCCGGAGACGTGCACCCGGGCGTTGCCCTTGTGCACGACGCGCGCGCCGCGGTCCGTCAGCCGGTTGATCACGTGGTAGATCGCGGTCTCGTTGCCCGGGATCAGCGACGACGCGAGCAGCACCGTGTCGCCCTCGCCCACCTCGATCTGGTGCTCACCGCGCGCCATGCGGGACAGCGCCGCGAGCGGCTCGCCCTGGGAGCCCGTGCACACGTAGGCGACCTTGTGGTCGGGCATGCGCTCGAGCTCCTTGGGGTCCACGACGACGCCGTCGGGGATCGTCAGGTAGCCCAGGTCCTGCGCGATCTTCATGTTGCGCACCATCGAGCGTCCGACGAACCCGACCTTGCGGCCGTGCGCGACGGCGGCGTCCACGACCTGCTGGATGCGGTGCACGTGGCTGGCGAAGCTGGAGACGACCACGCGGCGCTTCGTCGAGGCGAACACCTCGCCGATCGCGGGCGTCAGGTCACGCTCGGAGATCGTGAACCCGGGGACCTCGGCGTTGGTGGAGTCGACGAGGAACATGTCGATGCCCTCGTCGGACAGCCGGGCCAGGTGGCGGACGTCGGTCAGGCGCCCGTCGAGGGGGAACTGGTCCATCTTGAAGTCGCCCGTGTTCACGAGCATGCCGGCCTGCGTGCGCACCGCGACGGCCAGGCCGTCGGGGATCGAGTGGTTGACCGCCACGAACTCGAGGTCGAAGGCACCGATCGTGAGGCGGTCGCCGGCGGCGACCTCGACGGTCGCCGGGGTGATCCGGTGCTCGGTGAGCTTGGCGGTGAGGAACGCGAGCGTGAGCCGCGACCCGATGACGGGGATGTCCCGGCGCTCGCGCAGCAGGTACGGCACGCCGCCGATGTGGTCCTCGTGCCCGTGCGTGAGCACGACGGCGTCGATGTCCTGCCACCGGTCGGCGAGGGAGGCGAAGTCGGGGAGGATCACGTCGACCCCGGGGTGGTCCTCCTCCGGGAACAGCACGCCGCAGTCGATGACGAGCAGGCGTCCGGCGTGCTCCAGGACGGTCATGTTCCGTCCGATCTCGCCCAGGCCGCCCAGCGGCGTGACGCGCAGGCCGCGCGGCGGCAGGGCGGGCAGCCGGTTCTGAGGTGTTCGGTTCATGTTTCTCCTCTACACAGCGGTGGCCGACACGGCCACGGGAAGGTCGGGTGCGCAGCGGTGCGCGGAACGGGTCCTGACGGTCAGGCGGCGCCCACGAGCAGCTCGGGCAGGGTGAGCGTCGGGCGGTCACGCCGCAGTGCCTGCAGCACCCAGCGGTCGCGCATGAGCGCGAGCCGGGTGCCGTCGGTGCGGGTGACGACCTCGACGCCCCGGGCGCCGGCGAGGGCGGTGACGTCCTCGTCGGTGGCGAGGCGGGCGAGGCCGTACGACAAGGGCTGGGTACGGACGGGTGCACCGAACTCGTGCTCCATGCGGAACGTGACGACCTCGAACTGCAGGGGTCCGACGGCGCCGAGGATCGGCTCGCCGTCGCCCCGGTCGGGCGAGATCAGCAGCTGGACGACGCCCTCGTGGGCGAGCTGGGCGATCCCCTTGCGGAACTGCTTGGAGCGCCCGGGGTCGGCAGCGCGCGCGGTGACGAAGTGCTCAGGGGGGAACGCGGGCATCGCCGGGTACCTCGTCGGCGGTCCCTCCGGGTCGTACAGGGTGTCGCCGACCGCCAGCGCGGTGGCGTTGACGAGTCCCACGACGTCGCCGGGGTACGCCGTCTCGACGATCTCGCGGTCGCGTCCGAAGACGGTGGCCGCGTGCTTGGTGGCGAAGGAGCGTCCGGTCTGCGCGTGCACGACCGGCATGCCGCGCTCGAAGACCCCGGACACGACGCGGACGAACGCGACCTGGTCGCGGTGCTGGCGGTCCATGCCGGCCTGCACCTTGAACACCACCGCGCTGAACGGCTCGTCGACGGCGCGCTCGCCGCCGTCGGCGGTCGCGCGGGGGCCGGGCGCGGGTGCGAACCGCAGGACGGCGTCGAGGAGCTCGCGCACGCCGATGTTCGTCAGCGCCACGCCGAACAGCAGGGGCGTCGTCCGTCCGGCGAGGAAGGACGCGACGTCGGGGGCGGGCAGCAGGCCCACCTGGTCGATCGCGTCGGTCACGTCGTCACCGAGGGCGTCGACCGCCTCGTCGGGCGCGAGGTGCTGCTCCTGCGCGAGGGTGGCACCACCGGGGGCACGGTGGTACGTCGTCACGGACCCCGTGCGGGGGTCGAGCAGCCCGCGGAGGTCGCCCGACTCCCCGACGGGCCAGGTGACGGGCGCCGCGACCAGGCCGATCCGCTGCTCGAGCTCGTCGCAGAGCTCCAGGGCGTCCTTGCCGGGCCGGTCCCACTTGTTGACGAAGGTCAGCACCGGGACGCCGCGCGTGCGGCAGACCTCGAACAGCTTGAGGGTCTGGGGCTCCAGGCCCTTCGCCGCGTCCAGCAGCATGACGGCGCAGTCGACCGCGGTGAGGACCCGGTACGTGTCCTCGGAGAAGTCGGCGTGCCCGGGCGTGTCGAGCAGGTTGATCACCGTGTCGCCGTAGCGCAGCTGCAGGGCAGCCGACGAGATCGAGATCCCGCGCTTCTGCTCGATCTCCTGCCAGTCGGACACGACCCCGCCGCGGCCGGCCTTGCCGTGCACCGCACCTGCGCGCGTGATGGCGCGCGAGTGCAGCGCGAGCGCCTCGGTGAGGGTGGACTTGCCCGCGTCGGGGTGGGAGATGACGGCGATGCTGCGACGAGGCGCAGGTCCGACGTCCTGAGGATCGGTGGTCACTGCTTCGGTTCCGTCCCGACCTCGTGGCGTGCGTGCTCGGTGCGCAGCTCGTCCGCGAACGCCTGGGCGTTCTCGAGCTGCTGCCGCAGGCTCGCGCAGCGCTCGTCGACGGCGATGCGGAACGTGTCCAACCGGTCGACCAGCGTGCTGCGCTCCGGGGCGGGCGTCGCGGTGTCGGCGAGCGCGTCGATCGTCTCGAGCAGCTCGCGCATCTCGTCGAGGGAGAAGTCCAGCGGCTTCATCCGGCGGACGAGCTGCAGGCGGGTGATGTCGGCCTCGGAGTACAGCCGGAAGCCACCCTGGGAGCGTGCCGACGGGACGACCAGCCCGACCTCCTCGTAGTAGCGGATGGTGCGCAGCGACAACCGCGTGCGTTCGGCCACCTCGCCGATCTGCTTGTGGGCGGCGCTCACGCAGTGCCCTCGGTCGACCTCATGAGGCCAAATCTACCGCAACGGAAGAGTGGTCGACGCACCCCTTGCGGCACGGTGAACGACCGTTTAATCTACTGAACATGAGTTCAACGCCTCGGGACGACCTCGCGCCGAACCCCGACCTCACGACGCGCGCGCGCATCCGGGACGCCGCGGTCGCCCGGTACGCGCGGGAGGGCTTCGGTGTGGGGCTGCGGGCGGTCGCCGAGGACGCCGGCGTGAGTGCGGCGCTGATCCTCCACCACTTCGGCTCCAAGGACGGGCTGCGCGCCGCGTGCGATGCGCACGTGCTGCGTCTCGTCCGGGAGGGCAAGGAGCGGGCACTCGTGACCGGCGGGGCGCAGGACCTGCTCCTGCAGCTGGCGTCGATGGACGAGTACGCACCGCTGGTCGGGTACGCGCTGCGCACCATGCAGGCCGGGGGAGCGCCCGCGCGGGAGTTCGTCGAGCACTTCGTGGCCGACGCCGAGGTCTACATCGCCGAGGCGGTCGCCGCCGGCTCCATGCGCCCCAGCCGCGACGAGAAGGCACGCGCCCGCTACCTCACCGTGCAGGGCCTCGGAGCGCTGCTCCTGGACATGACGCTGCACCCGCCGGACGACCCCACCGACGTCCTGGGGGTCCTCCACCGGTACCGCGACCGGATGATGCTGCCCGCGATGGAGCTGTTCACCCACGGCCTCATGACCGACGACCGCGTCCTCGACGCGTACCTGCGCTACGTCGACGACGCCCCCGAAGGACAGGGGCCCGCCGACCTCGCCTGACCGTCACAGACCCCCGCCGATCACTCCCGAGAGGGTGGAGCCATGGCAACCGACCGCACCACGTCCCCCGTCATCGAGGTGCGGGGACTCACCAAGTCGTTCGGCGCCGTGCGGGCGCTGGACGAGCTCGACCTGGAGGTCGCACCCGGTGAGGTCCACGGGTTCCTCGGGCCCAACGGCGCCGGGAAGTCCACGACGATCCGCGTCCTGCTCGGCCTGCTGCGCGCCGACGCCGGGACGGTCCGGCTGCTGGGCGGCGACCCCTGGTCCGACGCGGTGGCGCTGCACCGGCGTCTCGCGTACGTCCCGGGCGACGTCAACCTGTGGCCCAGGCTCACGGGTGGCGAGGTCATCGACCTCCTCGCGAGCCTGCGCGGCCCGGTCGACCGCGCCCGCAGGGCCGAGCTGCTCGAGCGCTTCGACCTGGACCCCGGCAGGCGGGCGCGGACGTACTCGAAGGGCAACCGGCAGAAGGTCGCGCTGGTCGCGGCGCTGGCGTGCGACGTCGAGCTGCTGGTCCTCGACGAGCCGACGTCGGGCCTGGACCCGCTCATGGAGCTCGTGTTCCAGCAGTGCGTCCGCGAGGCCGTCGCCCGCGGCACGACCGTGCTGCTGTCGAGCCACGTCCTCGCCGAGGTCGAGAAGCTCTGCGACCGCGTCACGATCGTCCGCGCCGGTCGGACCGTGCAGAGCGGCACCCTGCACGACCTGCGCCACCTCACGCGCAGCACGGTGCGGGTCACGACACCCTCGAGCCCGGCGGTGCTCGCCGGGCTCGACGGCGTCCACGACGTCGCGTCGGACGGCGGGCGGGTGACGTTCACGGTCGACGACGCGGCGCTGTCGCGGGTCATGGCGGTGCTCGCCGCGGCCGGGATCAGCGACCTCGTGGTCAGCCCTCCCACGCTCGAGGAGCTGTTCGTCCACCACTACGGGACACCGGCGGCCCTCGCCGCGACGAGCGCCGCGGGCGGTGCGCGATGACGACGGCCACCCCGGCGCGCGCGGACCGCGTGCCCGGGGAGCGGGCGACGGGCGCCACCGGGTCGAGCCCTGCGTGGGCGGGGACCGCGCGGCTCGTGCGTCTCGCGCTGCGGCGCGACCGCCTGCGGATCGTGGTGTGGGCGCTCGCCGTCGGTGGGCTCGTCGGGTACCTCGCGGCCGCCATGCCGGTGGCGTACCCGGACGCCGCTGCGCTGCAGGCGCAGGCCGAGATCATGAAGCAGCCGTCGGGCGCGTTCCTGTCCGGGCCGGGGTACGGCCTGGACGACTACACGTTCGGGGCCATGCTCGCCAACGAGCTCCTCGGGATGATCGCGGTCGCGGTGGCCGTGATGTCGATCCTCACGGTGGTCCGTCACACCCGCGCCGACGAGGAGGCCGGGCGTGCGGAGCTCCTGCGCGCCGGTGCCGTGGGACGCGACGCCCCGCTGGCGGCGGCCCTCGTGGTCCTCGTCGTCGCGAACGCGGTCGTCGCGCTCGTGCTGCTCGGCGCACAGCTCGCGGCCGGTCTCGCACTGCCCGACTCCCTGGCCGTCGCGGTCGGCTGCGCCGTGGTGGGCCTCGTGTTCGGGGCCGCGGCCGGGGTGGCCGCGCAGCTGAGCGAGCACGCACGGACCGCGTCGGGGGCCGCCGGTGGCCTGCTCGGGCTCGCCTACGTGCTGCGCGGCGTGGGTGACGCGACCGAACGCGGCGGCAGCGCGCTGTCGTGGGTGTCACCCGTCGGGTGGGCGCAGCAGACCCGGGCGTTCGTCGACCTGCGGTGGTGGCCGCTGCTGCCCGGGGTCGCGCTGGCGGTGGTCCTGGTCCTCGTGGGGTTCACGCTCGCGGCGCGGCGCGACGTCGGCGCCGGGCTCCTGCCGGCGCGGCGGGGCCGCCCGGACGCGCGGCGCGGGCTGCTGAGCCCGGCCGGGCTGACGCTGCGCCTCGAGCGGGCCTCGATCGCCGGGTGGGCCGTCGGGCTGCTGGTCTTCGCCGTCCTGACCGGGTCGATGGGACAGGGCATCGTCGACGCCTTCGAGTCGCAGCCCGAGCTCGCCGCCATCATCGGCGGGGCGAGCAGCGGCGACGTCCTGGGGTCGACGCTGTCGGCGTTCCTCGGGTTCTTCGCGATGGCGGTCGCGGTCGAGGGCGTCGTCTGCGTCAACCGCCTCACCCGGGAGGAGACCGAGGGGCGGACGGGCGTCGTCCTGTCGGGAGCCGTGAGTCGCCCCGCCTGGCTGTGGGGGCGGCTCCTGGTGACGGTCGCCGGCGCCACCGCGCTGCTGCTCGCCTCGGGGCTCGGTCTGGGACTGGGGGCGGCGAGCGCGACGGGGGACGCCGGTCTGGTCGCCGAGCTGACGGTCGCGAGCCTCGTCCACCTGCCGGTCGTCCTGTGCTTCGTCGGCCTCGCGGCCGTCGCGCACGGCCTGCGGACGGGAGCGTGGTGGGTCTGGCTGCTGCTCGTGGCCTCGATCCTCGTCGGCCTGTACGGACCGCTGTTCGGTCTGCCCGACGCGGTCGTCGACGCCGCGCCCTTCGCGCTGGCGCCGCAGGCACCGCACGAGGCGGTCACGGCGCTGCCGCTCGTCGCGACGACCGCGGTGGCCGGGGCACTCGCCGCCGTGGCGACGGCGGCGTTGCGGCGGCGGGACCTGACGGCCTGACCGTCGGGCGCGGGCCGGGCGCATGGCCCTACCCTGTCCCTGCGCGGTCCGGCCCGGCCCGCGCTCAGCACGGACGAAGGTGGCTCATGGCAGGCGGTCTCGCTGCGCTCCTGGACGACATCGCGACGCTCGCGAAGCTCGCTGCGGCGTCGATCGACGACGTCGGCGCGGCGGCGGGACGCGCGAGCGCGAAGGCCGCGGGCGTCGTCATCGACGACACCGCGGTGACGCCGCGCTACGTGGCTGGCGCAGCGGCGAACCGCGAGCTGCCGATGATCTGGAAGATCGCACGCGGCTCGCTGCGCAACAAGCTGCTGTTCATCCTCCCGGCGATCCTCCTGCTCAGCCAGTTCCTGCCGTGGCTGCTCACGCCGATCCTCATGGTCGGCGGCACGTACCTCGCGTTCGAAGGTGCCGAGAAGCTGTGGGAGGCCGTCAGCGGCAAGCACCACGACAAGCCCGCGCTCCCCGCGCCCGAGCAGGGCCCCGAGGCCGAGACGCGCATGGTGTCCAGCGCGATCCGCACCGACTTCATCCTGTCGGCCGAGATCATGGTGATCGCGCTCAACGAGGTCGCCGACGAGGAGCTGCTGTCGCGCGCGATCATCCTCGTGGTCGTCGCGCTGGCGATCACGGCCGTCGTGTACGGGATCGTCGCGCTCATCGTGAAGATGGACGACGTCGGCGTGCGGCTCGCCGCGACCCGCCACGGGTTCGTCGCCGGCTTCGGGCGTGGTCTGGTGAACGCCATGCCGAAGGTGCTGGCGGTCCTGTCGACCGTGGGCATCGCGGCGATGCTGTGGGTCGGCGGGCACATCCTGCTCGTCGGCGTCGACGAGCTCGGGTGGCACGGCCTGTACGACGTCGTGCACCACCTCGAGGAGGCCGTGCACGGGGTCGCCGGGGTCGGCGGGTTCCTCGCCTGGTTCGTCAACACGCTGGCCTCGGCGCTCATCGGCGTGGTCGTCGGCGCGGTGGTCGTGCTGGTCGTGCACCAGGTGCACAAGCGCCGGCACCCGCACACCGAGGGCGACGCGGCACCCGCGGCCCACTGACGACGCGGGTCGTCCGGGCGCTCAGTCCGTCGAGGGCCCGAACCTCTCGGCGCGGATCGCGCGTGCGTCGTGCCCGAGCACGAGCAGCATCCGCGTCATCGCCTCGACGAACCCGGTCGGTCCGCACACGTAGCAGACCGGCTCGAGCGCGGCCGGCCAGCCGTGGTGCGCGAGGTCCCGCAGCCCGATGCGGGCGGGCGGGCGGGGGGCGTCCGGGGGAGCCGCGCGCGTGAACCACACGTCGGCGTCGACGCCGTCGAGACGCCCGCGCGTGAGCTCGTCGAGGAACAGCGCGTCGGTCGGCATGCGCACCGAGTACAGGACGCGGAACGGGGTGCGGTCGCCCGCGGCACGACGCGCGCGCACCATGGCGACCAGCGGCGTGACCCCCGACCCGCCGGCGAGCAGCAGGACCGGCGCGCCGTGCGCGGTGCCGGGCTCCCAGACGAACCAGCCGCCCACGGGTCCACGCACCTCGATCCCGGCGCCCACCGGCAGGTCGTCGACGAGGTACGTCGACACCTCGCCGCCCACGACGCGCTGGACGGTCACGTGCACGTGGCCCGGGTGCGCGGGGTCGGTGGGGGCGCTGACCGAGTAGGCGCGCGACGCGGTGTAGCCGTCCTCCGCGGTCAGCCGCAGGTCGACGTGCTGCCCGGCGCGGTGGCCGGGCCAGCCGGGGACGTCGAGGACGAGCGTGCGGGCGCTCGGGGTCTCGTGCCACGCGTCGACGACGCGCGCCACGCGCCACCC
Source organism: Cellulomonas dongxiuzhuiae (assembly GCF_018623035.1). Lineage (NCBI taxonomy): Bacteria > Bacillati > Actinomycetota > Actinomycetes > Micrococcales > Cellulomonadaceae > Cellulomonas > Cellulomonas dongxiuzhuiae. The sequence goes on along the minus strand of NZ_CP076023.1, from coordinate 2,745,889 downwards.
CGCGGTGGTGGCGAAGCGCTCGCCCAGGCGGGCGGCGCGCGGCGCGACGTCGGGCGCCTCGTCGGCGGTCGCGGCAGCCGTCACGGGTCGCCCTGGTAGCGCTGCTCGCGCCACGGGTCGCCGTAGTCGTGGTAGCCGTTGCGCTCCCAGAACCCCTGCTGCTCGGCGTCGAGCAGCGTGATCGACCGGACCCACTTGGCGGACTTCCACAGGTACAGGTGCGGCACGAGGAGCCGTGCGGGGCCGCCGTGCAGCGGGTCGAGCGGGCGGCCGTCGTAGGTGTGGGCGACCCACGCCTTGCCGCCCAGCAGGTCCGCGACGGGCAGGTTGGTGGTGTACCCGCCGTAGCACCCGACGAGCGCGTACTGCGCGGCGGACGGGACGTCGGCCAGCAGCACGTCGAGGCTGACGCCGCGCCACCGGGTCCCGAACTTCGACCAGCGGGTCACGCAGTGCAGGTCGACGACCGCGTCCTCCTGGGGCAGGGCCATGAGGTCGGCCCACGTCCACCGGAAGGTCGTGCGGTCCTCGGTGCTGACCTCCAGCTGCCAGGTCGCGCTGTCGACGTTCGGGGTCGGGCCGGCGGACAGGACGGGGAAGTCGTGGACCTCGTACTGCCCGGGCGGCAGCGCGACGCCCGACGTGCGGGGCCGGCCGCGGAAGCCCGGGGTCAGGGCCGGCGGGTCGGCGCTCGGTGCGTCGCTCGGCGTCACGCGCCCATGAAACACCCGCGGCGCCTCGCGGGGACAGCCCCTGACCGGTCGGCGGGCGGGCCGCCACAGGACCAGGAGGGCGAGGTAGCGTGGCAGCGGTCGGAGCATCGGAGGAGCGGACGTGACGAAGCAGCCCCGCGAACGGCTGGACGCGACCGCCTGGCTCGCGCGCCACCTGCTGGGCCCGGCGCAGGTCAGCGACCCGCGCCGCACCGGACGTGACACCACCGAGGCCGAGCAGGAGCGCGAGGGAGCGCTGCACGACGGCTTCGAGCGCGTGCGCGACGCCTCCGGCCGCGTGTACCTCGTCGCCAAGGGCGACGACGCCTGACGCGTCCTCACGGCGCGACCAGGCGCAGCCGCCGCTCGGCGACGTCCAGCGTGACGGTCTGCCCCCACGTCGCGGTGAGCCGGTCGGCCTCGAGCCCGTCGCCGAACAGCACGAGCGCGTCGGACTCGACGACGAGCGTGAGCCGCTGGTCGTGCGTCAGCAGCCCCGCGGTCCGGGAGGCGCCGGTGGTCGGGGACGGCCACGCCTCGCGGACGAACCAGGCCAGCGCGTCGTCGGCCGGTCCGGGCAGCGGCGGTGCGCCCGCGCGACCACGTGCGAGCGACGTCGCCCAGCCGGTCGACCCCGTCCCCGTCGTCACGACGACGCCCGACGACGACTGCCGTTCGCTGCCGTCGGGCGACGTCAGCACGTACCGGGCCGACTGGTGCCCCACGTGCCCGACGTACACGTCGTTGAGCGCGTCGAGCGACGTGCCGTCGTCGAGGACCGCCCGCACCAGGGCGCGCCCCTCGACGACCGCCGCGCCGCGCACGACGTCCGCCAGGGCGCCGGCCACCTGGGCGGACCGGTGCCGCACGAGCACGCCGGCGTTGCGCCCGGGCTCGGGGTCGACCCCGACGACGAGCTGGTCGCGCAGGTACTTGGCGGTGTTCGCGACCAGCCCGTCGGGGCCGACGACGAGGCACACGTCACCGGGGTCGAACGCGAAGCGGTGCAGGTCGCCACGCTCGACGTCGCCGCGCCGCCAGTCCGTCGGCACGGCGGCACGGACCTCGCGCAGCGCGTCGTCGAGGGCGTCGTGGCGCGCCTGCACGTCGGCGAGGTCCCGGCCCCGGGTGCGCAGGAAGAACTCGACCTGACCGCGGGTGCCGTGCCGGTCGACGAGCTCCTCGAGCTCCGAGCGCCGGTGCACGACGACCGCGCGGGGTGCCAGTGCCACGTCACTCGCCCCGGCCCGCGGTGAGCGCGGCGAGCGCACCGGTCAGCAGGTCGGGCGTGACCGTGACCTGGCCGATCGCCGGCAGGTGCGACGCGAGCTCGCGCAGCGCGACCGCGAGCAGCACGCCCTGGTCGACATCGGCCAGCGCGGCCATGCGGGCGCGCTCGGCGGCGCCGTCCGCCTCGCCCTGCAACCGGGTGGCCTCGGCGTCCGCCGTGGCCTGCAGGTGGCGGCGCTCGGCCGTGGCGCGGGCCGCGATGAGGGCCGCGGCTGCGGCCTCGTCGGCCCGGACACGGGCGTTGGTGCCCTCCTGCGCGACGAGCTGCTGCTCGCGTCCCGCGAGCTCGATGCGGTTGTTCAGCTCGTTCTCGGCGATCGCCCGCTCGCGCTCGACGGCCAGGGCGCGCCGCTCGAACGTCGACCGGTCGGCCTCGGCCTGGGCGCCCTCGCGCGCCGGGGTCTGCAGCGCCCGCTCGAGGTCGGCGTCGGCGCGGACCGACCCGACGCGCGCCCCGAGGACCCGCAGCCCGGTGGCGGCGACGCGCTCGTCGGCGAGCAGCGCGGCGGTGACCTGGTGGCGCAGCGGGCCGGTGCCCGACGACACGGCCTCGCGCAGCGTGCTGCCCGCGAGCGCGTCCATGACGTGCCCGGCGGCGAGCTCGCCGAGCAGCTGCCCCACCTGCTGCAACGGGTCGGCGGTCCAGCGCCCGGTGCCGGCGTCGATGCTGAAGTCGAGGCGCTGCGCGACGACCTCGGGGTTCTCGAAGCGGTAGCTGACCGTCACCTGCGCGGTGACGTCCTGCAGGTCGGCGGTGCGGGCGTGGGCGACGAGCGGCAGCTCGCGGTCGTCGACGGGCACCTCCGAGAGCACGGCCGTCAGCGGGCGGAACCAGAAGGCGAGGCCGATGCCCGAGCGGCGCAGCTGCCCGTCCGTCATCTGCATGACGTGGGCCGTGGGGGTCGAGCGCAGGTGCCGGACGAGGGGGTAGCGGGTGATGGTGGCCATGTCGGTGCCTCCGTGGTGGGCTCGGAGCCCTGAGTGATTTGATGTCATGGCGACGATAAATGGCTGCTGGTTTGATGTCAACCTGACGAGATATGGTGGTCGTGTGACGCTCCCCGGGTACGACCCCGCCGACTTCCCGCCGTTCGCGGTGACCGTGGACCTCGTCGTCCTCACGCTGCGCGGCGGAGAGCTGCACGTGCTGCTCGTCGAGCGCGGCGCCGAGCCGTGGCGCGGGCACTGGGCGCTGCCCGGCGGGTTCGTGCGGCCCGACGAGGGCCTCGACGCCGCGGCCGAGCGCGAGCTCGCCGAGGAGACCGGCGTGCACGACGTCCCCGGGCACCTCGAGCAGCTCGCGTCGTACGGCGACCCCGGGCGCGACCCGCGCATGCGCGTCGTCTCCGTCGCGTACCTCGCGCTCGCCCCCGACCTGCCCGAACCGCGGGCCGGGACGGACGCCGCGCAGGCCGCCTGGGTCCCCGTGGTGCGGGCGCAGCGCGAGGCCCTCGCGTTCGACCACGCGCGCATCCTGGCCGACGGGCTCGAGCGCGCCCGCGCCAAGCTCGAGTACAGCTCGCTGGCCACCGCGTTCTGCGGGCCGGAGTTCACGATCGGCGACCTGCGGCGCGTCTACGAGGCGGTGTGGGGTGCGACCCTCGACCCCCGCAACTTCCACCGCAAGCTCACCGGCGTGCCCGGTCTGCTGGTCGACACGGGCCGCACGCGCACCGAGGGCCGGGGCCGCCCCGCGACCGTCTACCGGCGGGGCGACGTCACGACGCTGCACCCGCCCCTCACGCGGGACTGAACGGCGCCGCGCCGGCGCTCAGCCGCCTTGCCCTTCAGCCGCCCTGCACCTCAGCCACCCTGCACCTCAGCCACCCAGCGGCAGCGCATCGTCCGTGAGGTGGTGCGGCGTGCCGAACCGGTGGGCCGTGACGCTCACCGCCTGCTCTCGCACGAACGGCAGCAGCTCGACGCGGCCCGCCTCGGTCACGGGGTGGTCCCAGATCACGACGTCGGGGCGGCCCTCCGTCGCTGCCGCGAGGTCGGCGGCCGTCCCCCCGACGAGGCGCACGCGGCCACCGGGTCGCCCGCCGACGCGAGCCGCCCAGACCGCGTCGTCCTCGACCTGCAGCGGCCCGACGGCCGAGACCGCCGCCGTCAGCCGCGGCGGCAGCGCTGCGGGCACCGACACGACGACGCGCGACCCGGCGAGCGCCGCACCGGCGACGACGCGGACCAGGTCGGCCAGCGGGGCGCCGACGGCCTGTCGCACCAGCACCGGCTCGCTCACCGGCACGTGGCGCAGCACGTTGCGCTCGCAGGCCAGCGCACTGACGTCGCGCGCCGCGAACAGGTCGCGCCAGGCGGCGGCGTCGCTGCGGGCGCCGCGCTCGACGCGCTCGGCGTCGGCGGTGGGCAGCTCGGTGCGCGCGGCCTCGACCAGCGCGAGCACGCGCGGGTGCGTCACGGCCGTGCCGGTGGTGGCGCGTTCGGACGTCCACGAGCCGAGCCCCGCCAGGTAGCTGGGCCCGCCCGCCTTGGTGCCCGGTCCGACAGCCGACCGCTTCCACCCGCCGAACGGCTGGCGGCGCACGATCGCGCCGGTCGTGCCGCGGTTGACGTAGAGGTTGCCCGCCTCGACGCGGTCGAGCCACAGCGCCACCTCGTCGGCGTCGAGGCTGTGCAGGCCGGAGGTCAGGCCGTAGTCCACGTCGTTCACGAGGTCGATCGCGTCGTCGAGCGTCGCGGCGGTCATGACGCCCAGCACGGGCCCGAAGTACTCGGTCCGGTGCGTACGCGACCCGCGGCGCACCCCCGTCACGACCCCCGGCGTCCACAGCCGGCCCGCGTCGTCGAGCCGGCGGGGCGCCAGCGCCCACACCTGGCCCGGCTCGAGCTCGGTCAGGCCCGTCAGCAGCTTGCCCGTCGCGGGCTCGATGAGCGGCCCCACCTGCGTGCGGGCGTCCTGCGGCAGCCCGACGGTCAGCGACGACACCGCGTCGAGCAGCTGCGACCGGAACCGGCGCGACGTCGCCACCGACCCGACGAGCACCACCAGGGACGCGGCCGAGCACTTCTGCCCCGCGTGCCCGAACGCGGACGCGACGACGTCACGCACGGCCAGGTCGAGGTCCGCGCTCGGCGTCACGACGATCGCGTTCTTGCCGCTCGTCTCCGCCAGCAGCGGCAGGTCCGGGCGGAACGAGCGGAACAGCTCGGCCGTCTCGTACGCACCGGTGAGGATGACCCGGTCCACGGCGGGGTGGGCGACCAGCGCGCGGCCGAGCGTCGCCTCCTCGACCTGCACCAGGCGCAGGACGTCGCGCGGCACACCCGCCTCCCACAGCGCCTCGGCCAGCACCGCACCGCACCGCTCGGCGGGCCCGGCCGGCTTGAGGACGACCGCCGACCCCGCGGCCAGCGCCGCGAGCGTCGAGCCCGCGGGGATCGCGACCGGGAAGTTCCACGGCGGCGTGACGAGCGTGAGCGCGGCGGGCACGAACCGTGCACCGTCGACGTGCTCGAGCCCGCGTGCGAGCTCGGCGTACCAGTGCGCGAAGTCGACGGCCTCGGAGACCTCCGGATCGCCCTGGTCGACGGTCTTGCCCGCCTCGGACGCCATGACCTCCAGCAGGTCGCCGCGGTGCGCCTCGAGGGCGTCGGCGGCACGGTCGAGGACCGCAGCACGCTCGGACGCCGGGCGCCGGCCCCACTCCCGGCCGGCGCGGCGCGCGTCGCGGACGAGCGCGTCCAGGTCGCCCGCGTCGTGCACGCGCGCGGCCTCGATCGCGGGGGAGCCGAGGCGTGACGCGGGCACCCGCGCCAGCACGTCGCGCACCCACGCGCGGTGCTCGGGCACCGCCGGGTCGGTGTCGGGGGTGTTCGTGAACGCACCGGGCGCCGACGGGGGCACGGCCGCGTGCCGGTCGGGGACGCGGTGCCGGTCCGGGACGGGCCGGTCGACGTCCGCGAGGGACGCGAGGAACCGGTCGCGCTCGCGCGCGAACAGGGCGTCGTCGTCGGCGAGGTCGAACACCGCGGACATGAAGTTGTCGTCCGACGCGCCCTCCTCCAGCCGGCGCACCAGGTAGGCGATCGCGACGTCGAACTCCTGCGGCGCGACCACCGGCGTGTACAGCAGCAGGCTGCCGACGTCGCGGCGCACCGCGTCGGCCTGGCCGGGCGCCATGCCGAGCAGCATCTCGAGCTCGACCCCGTCGCGGACGCCGCGCTCGCCGGCCAGCAGCCAGGCGTGCGCGACGTCGAACAGGTTGTGACCCGCCACGCCGAGGCGGACGTTCGCGATGCGGTCGGGGTGCAGCGCCCAGTCGAGGACGCGCTTGTAGTGCGCGTCCGTCTCGCGCTTGGTGCCCCACGTCGCCAGGGGCCGGCCGTGCAGCTCGGCCTCGACGCGCTCCATCGGCAGGTTGGCGCCCTTGACGAGCCGCACCTTGATGCGCGCGCCGCCTGCCGCGCGTCGTTGTGCCGCCCACGTCTGGAGCCGCTGCATCGCGGGCAGCGCGTCGGGCAGGTAGGCCTGCAGCACGATCCCCGCCTCGAGCCCGACGAGCGAGGGGCGGTCCAGCAGCCGCGTGAAGACCTCCACCGTGAGGTCGAGGTCCCTGTACTCCTCCATGTCGAGGTTGACGAACTTCGGTGTCGTGGCCGCGGCCGCCTGCTCGAACAACGGGGCCAGACGCTCGACGACGTCGGTGACGGCCTCCTCGAACGCCCACGGCGCGTGCGGTGCGACGACGGACGACACCTTGACCGACACGTAGTCGACGTCGTCGCGCGCGAGGAGGCGCCGCGTGCCGGCGAGCCGCCGCGCGGCCTCGCGACCACCCAGGACGGCCTCGCCGAGCAGGTTGACGTTCAGGCGCGTGCCGTCGCGGCGCAGGCGGGCGATCGTGGCGCCGAGCCGCCGGTCGGTCGCGTCGACCACGAGGTGCCCGACCAGGTGCCGCAGGACGCGGCGCGCGACGGGCACGACGACGCCGGGGAGCGTCGGCGCGAGCACGCCGCCGACGCGCAGGGCGACCCGCAGCGGTGGGGGCAGGAACGCGGGCGGACGTGAGGCGAGCTCGCGCAGGCGCCGCGCGGCGACCGCGTGGTCCTCGGGCCGCACGACGCCGTCGACGAACCCGACGGCGAACGCCAGGCCGTCCGGCTCGCGCAGCAGCGCGGCGAGCTGCCGGGCGGCCGGGTCCACGGGTGCGTCGGCGGCCTGCGTGAGCCACCGGCGGACGAGCGCCACGACCGCGTCCGCGTGCGTCGCGGTGTCGGTCATGGCTCCTCCTCAGGCGCGGGCGCAGTCCCGGCAGGTGCCGAGGAAGTCGATCGAGTGCTCGACATCCGTGAAGTCGTGGCTCGAGGCGAGCGACTCGACGAGCTGCTCGAGCTCCGGTGCCGCGACGTCCACCGTACGACCGCACGTGCGGCACACGAGGTGGTGGTGGTGCTCGGCCCGCGGCTCGCAGCGCAGGTACGTGTGCTCGCCCGTGGGCTGCAGGAAGACCTCGAGGTGCCCCTGCTCGGCCATCGCGTTGAGCGTCCGGTAGACCGTGGCGAGCCCAATCTCCTGACCGCGCTGCTGCAGCATCTGGTGGATCTGCTGCGCGCTGCGGAACTCGTCCACGTCCTCGAGCAGCTCCGCGATCGCGACGCGCTGGCGCGTCACCCGCTGGCCGATCATGCGCACCTCCCGAACGTCCGACCCGATGTCGTTCTCAATGGGACACCGTAGATGAGAATTCCTGTCCACGGGTCGGCGGCGTGCGTCCCGCCCGGGCGGAGCGCGTCCGGCAGCGCACTGTCACGACACGCCGGGACCCGGTCACCCGCCGGAGTGACCGCGAACGGGCCATGATCGGGGGACGGGGCCGTCGGGGGGACCGACGCGGGTTGCCCCGCGGCATCGACGGAGCTGACATGACGACGACGCGTGACGCGCAGCTGCCCGAGTACACGCCCGAGGAGCAGGCCGAGATCCTGCGCGACGACCGCGGGGTCCCCGTGGGCGTCGTCGAGAAGCCGCGGTGGACGCCGGCCAAGGTCGCGCTGTGGGTCGCGATCTCGCTGGTCGGCGCACTGGGCTGGACGATGCTGGCGATCGTCCGCGGGGAGCGGGTCAACACCATCTGGTTCGTCGTCACCGCGGTGGCGACGTACGCGATCGCGTACCGCTTCTACGCGCTGTACATCCAGCGGCGCATCATGCGTCCCGACGACACCCGTGCGACCCCGGCCGAGCGCGTGAACAACGGCCGCGACTTCGACCCGACCGACCGGCGGGTGCTCTACGGGCACCACTTCGCGGCGATCGCCGGCGCCGGTCCGCTCGTCGGGCCGGTCCTCGCCGCGCAGATGGGGTACCTGCCCGGGACGCTGTGGATCATCCTCGGCGTGGTCGTCGCGGGCGGCGTGCAGGACATGCTCGTGCTGTTCTACTCGATGCGCCGCGGTGGGCGGTCCCTGGGGCAGATGGCCCGCGACGAGATCGGGCGGTTCGGGGGCACCGTCGCCATCGTCGTGGTGTTCGTCATGCTGATGATCGTGCTGGCCGTGCTCGCGCTGGTCTGCGTCAACGCGCTCGCCGAGTCCCCGTGGGGCGTCTTCTCCGTCGGCTGCACCATCCCCATCGCCCTGCTCATGGGCCTGTACCTGCGATTCGTGCGGCCCGGGCGGGTCACCGAGGTGTCGGTCATCGGGTTCCTCGCGCTGATCGCGGCCATCGTCGGCGGGCGGTGGGTCGCCGAGTCGTCCTGGGGGGAGTTCTTCCTGCTCTCGCCGACGACGCTCGTCGTGTGCATGGTCGTCTACGGGTTCCTGGCCGCCGTGCTGCCCGTCTGGCTGCTGCTGACGCCCCGGGACTACCTGTCGACGTTCATGAAGGTCGGCACGATCGTCGTGCTCGCCGTCGGCATCGTCGTCGTGCGGCCGATCGCGCAGATGCCGGACTTCACCGAGTTCGCCTTCAACACCGAGGGTCCGGTGTTCGCCGGTGCGCTGTTCCCGTTCCTGTTCATCACCATCGCGTGCGGCGCCCTGTCCGGCATGCACGCCATGGTGGCGTCGGGCACGACTCCCAAGATGATCCAGAAGGAGTCGCAGGTCCGGATGATCGGGTACGGCGGCATGCTCATGGAGTCGTTCGTCGCGATCATGGCGCTGGCCGCGGCGGTGTCGCTCAACCAGGGCGTGTACTTCTCGATGAACATGTCGCCCGCAGCGATCGAGGCGACCGCCGGGGAGCAGTTCTCACCCGAGGCGACACCCGAGGAGAACGCGGCCGCGGCCATCGCGAACCTGCGCGTCTCGGACCCCGCCGGCAACCAGCCGGAGATCGCGTGGGACACCGTCGTCGACGGCGAGGACGTCACGCTCACCGGCGCCGCCGCGCTCGAGGCCGTCGCGAGCGACGTCGGCGAGCCGTCGGTCGTCTCCCGCACGGGCGGTGCGCCGACGCTCGCCGTCGGCATCGCCAACGTCATGCACGACGTCGTGGGTGGCAAGGGGATGATGTCGTTCTGGTACCACTTCGCGATCATGTTCGAGGCGCTGTTCATCCTGTCCGCCGTCGACGCCGTGACGCGCGTGGCCCGCTTCCAGCTCGGTGACGCCATCGGCAACGCGGTGCCGCGGTTCCGGGACCCGAGCTGGCGGCTCGGGTCGTGGCTCACGACGGGCGTCGTCGTCGCCGCCTGGGGCTCGCTGCTGCTCATGGGCGTGACCGACCCCAACGGCGGCATCCGCACGCTGTTCCCGCTGTTCGGCATCGCGAACCAGCTCATCGCCGCGTGCGCCCTGACCGTCGTCACCGTGATGGTCGTCAAGAAGGGCTACGTGAGGTGGGCGTGGATCCCGCTGCTGCCCCTCGCGTTCGACACCGCGACCACCTTCGCCGCCTCGTACCAGAAGATCTTCTCCAGCGACCTGGCCGTCGGGTACTGGGCGCTGCACCAGGCCACGAAGGACAAGGTCGCCGCCGGGGGGCTCGACGCGAAGGCGCTCGCCGACGCGAAGGCCACCGTCCGCAACACCGCGATCCAGGGGACGCTGTCCATCGCGTTCGTCGTCCTGGTCGCGCTGCTCATGGTCACCGCGCTGATGGCGGTCGTGACGGCGCTGCGGGCCGGGGCCGCTCGGGGCGAGGACGTCGGGACGAGCGAGGACCCGCTCGCGCCGTCCCACTTCTACGCACCGTCGGGGCTGGGGGCCGATGCCCTGGAGCGCAAGGTACAGGCGGAGTACGCGGTGGTGGGCGACCCGCGCCTGCTGGCGGGCGGGAGGCACTGACATGAGCGGTCAGGTGGCGACGGCGGGACGCGAGCGGATCGCTCTCTCACGCGCATCGGGGGTGTGCCGGATTGCTCTCTCGCGGGTCGGGAGGGTGGGGCGGGGGGTGCGGTGGTACGTGCGGGAGCTGACGGGGGAGGCGGCGTACGACCGGTACGTCGCCGCGCACGCCCGCACCCACCCGGACCACGCACCCCTCACCCGGGCGCAGTGGTGGCGCGCCCGCGACGACGCCCGCGAGTCGATGGCCCACGAACGCTGCTGCTGAGGCCGCTCAGCGGGCGAAGCGCAGGCCGCTCGCGCGGCGGACCGGGCGCTCGACGGCCGCCCGCACGGCATCGGCCGAGCCGACGACGCGCACGTGCTCGCGTGCCCGCGTGATCGCCGTGTACAGCAGCTCGCGCGTCAGCAGCGGGGACGACGCGGGCGGCAGGACCACGGTGACGAGCGCGAACTGGCTGCCCTGGGCGCGGTGCACGGTCATCGCGTGCACCGTCTCGACCGCCGGCAGCCGGTGCGGGCGCACGAGCCGCGGCGCGCGCGGCTCACCGAACGCCGCGACCACCCCGCCCTCGCCGTCGGCGACGACCACGCCGGTGTCGCCGTTGGACAGGCCCGTCGTCCGGTCGTTCGTCGTGACGAGCAGCGGGCGGCCGACCGGCCAGGGTCCCGGGTGCAGCTCGCCGGAGGCCTGCTCGACCCAGCGTTGCGCGAGCGACGCCCACCGCGCCACGCCCGCCGGTCCGCGCCGGTGCGCCAGCAGCAGCCGGTGCGTCCCGAGCGCCTCGAGCGCCCCGGCGGCGTCACCTGCGCGCGCCGACGCGGCGATGCGGGCGCCCGTCGCCCCGACGTCGAGCCGCAGCCCCGGGACCTCGTCGTCCTGCGGTACGTCGCCTGCCGGCTCGACCAGTGACGCGTGCGCCCCGCCCGCGCGCAGCAGGTCCAGCGCCGCGTCGGCGTCACCGCGTCGGACCGCGTCCGCGAGGGCACCGAGCTCGTGGCCGAAGCGGTGCGCCACCACCAGGCGCACCACGCCACCGTGCAGCGCCGCCGCGTCGCGGGTGTCCGCCGCGGCGTCGGGGACGTCGGCGGGCAGCACCGTCGCGAGCCGGCCGGGCAGCGGGCCCGGTCGCACGGGACGCGCCACGAGGTCGCCCAGCACCGCGCCGACCTCGACCGACGCGAGCTGGTCCGGGTCGCCCACCAGCACGAGCCGCGCGTCCGGGCGCAGGGCGTCGAGGACGCGCGCGAGCAGCGGGAGGGACACCATCGACGCCTCGTCGAGGACGACCACGTCGTGGGGGAGGCGGTGCGTGCGGTCGTGCGCGAACCGCGTGCTCGAGGGGCGCCACCCGAGGAGGCGGTGGATCGTCGAGGCCGTGAGCGGCGCGGCGGCGGCCCCCGAGCGCTCGACCATCCGCTCGAGCTCGGCGTTGACCGCCTCCTGCAGCCGCGCGGCGGCCTTGCCCGTCGGCGCGGCGAGCGCCACCCGCAGGTCCGGCCCGGCGACGTCCCGCAGCACCGCCACGAGACGCGCGACGGTCGTCGTCTTGCCGGTGCCCGGGCCACCGGTGAGCACGGTCAGCCGTGACAGCGCGGCGGTCGCCGCGGCGAGCCGCTGCCGCGCGTCCTGCGCCCGGTCGAACCGGGCGTGCACGGCGGTGCGCAGCGCGTCGTCGTCGACGTCGAGCAGCGAGGCGAGCCGGGCGTCGACGTCCCGGCGGACCACCTGCTCGTCGCGCCAGTAGCGGTCGAGGTACACGCGCCCGTCGACCCACCGCACCGGCCGGTCCGCCGGCCCGTCGACGCCGTCCGCGACCAGGGCGCTGCGCCGGACCGCGGCGGTCCACGCGTCGAGGTCGGGCCAGGGCAGCGGCACGTCCGGCAGGGGCGCGTCGGGGTCGTCGGGGGAGCCCTCGGCCGCGAGCGTCGGGGCGTCGGCCAGGTCGACGCACACCGATCCGGACCGCACGGCCCGCACCGCCAGCGCGGCGGCCAGGTGCACGGTCGCGTCGTCCTCGCCCGTGAGCTCGCCCAGGCGCTCCGCGACGCGCACGTCGGCCGACGTCAGGACGCCCGCGGCCGCGAACGTCGCCAGCAGCGGCTCCGCACGCCACGGTCGGCGCGGGTCGCCGAGGTCGACGTCCGACACGCTGCCCGCACGGTCACCGGCGCCCGCCCGGTCGGCCCTCACAGCCCCGTCCCCCTGCCGTCCAGCAGCGCGGACAGCGCCACCACGAGCTCCGCGGGCGGACGCCACGACACGACCCCGCAGGGCGACCCGTCGACCACGGGCGTCGCCGGACCGCACATGCCGCGCACGAACAGGTACGCGCCGCCGCCCAGGTGCCGCCGCGGGTCGTACCCGGGCAGCCGCCACCGCAGGAACCGGTGCAGCGCCACCGTGTACAGCAGCAGCTGCAGCGGGTAGTGCGCGTCGAGCATCGCGACGCGCATCGCCTCGGGACGGTAGTGCCACGCGGTCAGCGGCTCGTCCGGCGGGCCCAGGCGGTTGGTCTTGTAGTCCACGACGACGTACCGGGGGTCCCCGTCGACGTCGACGCGCAGGACCGCGTCGATGCTGCCCGTGAGGTAGCCGCGCAGGGCACCGGGCCGCGTCGCCGGGTCGGCGTGCAGCGTGTCGAGCCGGCCGGCGTACGCCGCGAACGGGTCGCCGGGCGGCAGGTGCGCACGCAGCAGGTCCGCGACGTCGCGCAGCGTCGCCGGACGCCGGCCGTCCGCGTCCAGGTCGCCCCCCGCGAGCGGCAGCTCGAGGTCGAGCTCCGCCAGCCGGTCGTGCGGGGGGACCTGCGCGAGCGTGCGCCCGCCCAGCAGCGGGCCGCCCGGTGTGTGCAGCGAGGGCAGCAGGGCGTCGGCCAGGGCGTCGGGGTCGAGGCCGAGCCCGCCGCCGTGCCCGGCCGCCTCGGCGCAGCGTGCGCGCAGCTCGCCCACGAGGTCGTCGGCGGACGTGTCCACACGCTCGAGCACGTGGTGCACGAGCGTGCCGAACGCCGTGCCGCCCGGCAGGTCGGTGAGCGGGGACCGCACGGCGCGCAGCGCCGCCACGAGGACCGGGTCCGGCGTGGTGCGCGCGAGGACCTCCGGGTCGGGCTCGTCGCCGTACCCCGCGTGCGGCAGGCGCACGGGGACGGGCCCGTCGGCCTCGTCCTGGATCCCCGGCTCCTCCGGCTCGTCCGCGACACCGACGCGGTCGGGTGCCGCGGGCCCGGCCGGGCCGGCGTCGTGCGCGGCGGCCGTGATCCCCGAGTACGACGTGCGCCGCCACGTCGTGTCGACGCCCCGCCGCAGGTGCGCGACCTCGAGCGGGACCTCGGCACCGCGTCCCCGCTCCCACCGCACGACCGGCGGCGGCGCGTCGACCGTCTCGTGCACGACCGTCCCGCCGGAGCGTGCCGCGAGGGCGTCGAAGCCCGCCGCCGCCTGGTCGTCCCGTGGCACGGGCACCGTGGCCGGCGGCAGCCCCTGCGGGTCGCGCGCGCCGAGCGCGAGCCGGCCCACCGCACCCGACGCCGACACCGTGCTGGGCGCCCACCACACGACCACCTGGCTGCTCGCGCGGGTCAGTGCGACGTACGCGAGCCGCAGGTCCTCACCCGCCTCCTCCGCCTGGTGGCGCGTCCGCGCGTCGTCGTACCCGGGGCTGGCCGGCCCGCCGACGTGCAGGCGGCGCCTGCCGTCCGCGTCGTGGTAGCGCAGCACGTTCGGCAGGCGGGGCACGAACCGGTCCCACGCGAACGGGACCATGACGACCGGGAACTCCAGGCCCTTGGCGGCGTGCACGGTCACCACCTGCACGGCCGCCGCGTCCGTCTCCAGCCGCCGGCTGCGCTCCTCGGCGTAGTCGCCCGCGGCCTGGTCGATGCGCGCGCGCAGCCACTCCGTCAGCGCCGCCGCGCCCAGGCCCCCGTCCCGCGCGGCGGCGTGCAGCACCTCACCCACGTGACGCACGTCCGTCAGCGTGCGCTCGCCGTCGACGCGTGCCGCGAGGCGCTCGTGCAGCCCCGCCGCCGCGGTCGCCTGCAGCAGGGCGGCGACACCCTGACCGGCCAGGACGTGCGACCAGCCGCGCAGCAGGTCCGCGAGGTCCTCGCGCTCGACGTCGTGGGCGCCGGCCAGCCGGGCGGCGTCCCAGCCGACGAACGGCGTGAGCGCCGCCCCAGCGACGCGCGCGGAGTCGCCCGTCGACGCGAGCGCGCTGAGCAGCACGAGCCAGTCGCGCGCCGCCGACGTCGTGAACACGCTCGACAGCCCGGAGACGACCGCCGGCACGCCCGCCGCGGCCAGCGCCTGCCGCACGGCCAGGGCGTCGGCGTTGCGGCGCGTGAGCACCGCGATGTCGCCGGGCTGCACGGGACGCCACCCGCCGCCCTCGCGCAGCCGGTGGTCACGCAGCGTGCGCACCACCTGCGCGGCCACGTCCCGGTGCACGAGCGCACGCACCACGTCCACCCGCGGCGCCGCGCTGCCCGCGTTCACCGCTCGCCGCGTCACCCGGCGCACGACGACGGGCGGGCCGCCCTCGAGGCGGCGACCGGTGCGCGCGGCCTCGACCGGGTGCACGACGATCCGCGGGTCCCCGAGCGCCGCGCCGCCCAGCAGGTGCGACAGGCCGTCGAGCACGGGCGGGTCGGCGCGCCAGCTCCGCGCGAGCGTCGAGGTCGTCGCGACGTCGCGGGCCTCGAGGTACGTGTGGACGTCCGCCCCGCGGAACGCGTAGATCGCCTGCTTGGGGTCACCGATGAGCACCAGCGTGCGGTGCCCGTGGAAGGCGGTGCGCAGGATCTGCCACTGCACCTGGTCGGTGTCCTGGAACTCGTCGACCATGACGACCCGGTACGGCGCGCGCACGCGCTCCGCCGCCGCCGCACCGGTCGTCGGGTCCGTGAGCGCGGCGTGCAGCAGCGTGAGCAGGTCGTCGTAGTCGACGACGTGCGCGGCGCGGCGCCGCCGGACGATCTCGCGTCGCACGGCGCGTGCGAGGCGGAACCGGTGGTCGGGGGGTGTGCCCGCGGGTGCGTCGTCGGGGGCGAGCAGCGCCGCGTGGTCGCTCACGGCGGCGCGTGCCACCTCACGTGCGTCGGCCACCGTCAGGACGGGCCGCTCGGCCCCCGCGTACGCGGCCAGGTAGAGGTCGTCGACGACCTCCGCCTCGAGGTCCGCGACGTCGGGCAGGAGCGCCGCGCCGGGCTCGACGACGCCCCCGCCGGTCGTCGTGCCGAGCGCGCGCAGCATCTGCTGGCAGAAGCCGTGCGTCGTCGTGATGGTCGCGGCGTCCACCTCGGACAGCGCGACCGTGAGGCGGTCGCGCCGGCGGACCAGCTCGGCGTCGTCGACGTCCGCGAGGTGCCGCACGAGCACGTCGTCGCTGGTCCGCGCCGCGGGGTCGCGCAACGCGCGCTCGGTGTCCACGAGCCGCGCGCGCACGCGGTCGCGCAGCTCGCTCGTCGCCGCGCGGCCGAACGTCACCAGCAGCAGCTCGGGCAGCCGCGCGTGGCCCTCGGCGACGTACCGGGCGGCGAGGGCCGCGATCGTGAACGTCTTGCCGGTGCCCGCGCTCGCCTCGAGGACCGTGGTCCCCGTGGGCAGGGGGCCGCGGACGTCGAACACGTCGGGGCCGGTCGTCGCGCTCACGCGGGCCCCCGTCCCTCGTGCGTCAGGAGGGTGTCCCACACCGTGCGCGCGAGCGCACCGAGCAGCGTCGGCTCGTCGGGCCACGCGGCGCGGTCCGCCGGCCCCGGGTCACCCGCCACGGCCGTGAGCGTGAACCCGTCGCCCCACGCGAGCACGTGGTGCTCGTCGATGTGCTCGAACCGGTCCCGCAGCGTGTGCTCCGCATCGGCCAGCGCACCCGCCGGGTCGTCGTGCCCGTGCCGCCGTTGCGCGTAGGTGCCCGCGGCCGCCACGGGCAGCGGGAGCGGTGCGCACATCGCGCGGTCGCGCACGGCGAGGAGGTCCGCGAGCAGGCGCCGCGCGTCCTCGGCGGACGGCGGCGACAGCCACGAGGTCGCCGCCGTGGCGCGTGACCCCGGGCCCCGCCCCACGGTCGCCGCCCCGCGAACCGCGGGCGCCCCCGGGCTCGCGGCCAGCGCCAGCAGCCGGACCCACGCGCGCAACCGGTGCTTGGCGCCGAGCCGCGCGTACACCGCGCGGACCAGCACGTCCCCGTGCACGCCGGGGACCGTGCCGGTCAGGGTGCGTCCGCCCGGCAGCGCGACCGTGACGTCGACGGTCGTGGCCGGGACCGCGAGCACCGGGACGGCGGCGTCCGCGACGGCCGCGACGCGCGTCGCGACGTCAGCGAGCGCCGCGCCCCCGAGGTTGCCGGGCGGCACCTTGCCGCGGCGGCGCTCGGCCGCCGCCGCCCGGGTCAGGTCGACGCCGTCGAGCACCGCCGCGAGCAGCCGGTCGCCCGTGGCCCACCCGTCGAGCGGGGCGAGCGTCAACGGCAGCCGGTCGTCGAGGTCCTGCGTCTCGCCCGGCACCAGCACGCCCAGCCGGCGTCGGACGAACGCCCGGACCGGGTGCTCGAGCGCGGACACGAGGTCGTCGAGGTCCACCACAGGCTCGTCGAGCGGGGGCAGCGGTGCCGTGAGCAGCGGCGGTCGCGGGTGGCGGGGCTCGCGCGCGACGGCCGCGGCACGGCGGTCCACGTCGTCGAAGCTGAACGGGCCGGGCCGCCCCAGGGCGCCGGGTGCGAAGTTGCGCTCGTCGACCGTCTGCAGCGGGTGGTGCACCACGAGAGCCTCGCGCGCCGTGCGGCCACGGGGCAGCTCGACCGCCTCGTCGACCGCGTCGAGCAGCTCACCCACGGGTACGGCCGGCGGACGGGGTGCGCCGGTGCGCTCGTCGGCGCCGCTGTGCACGACCACGAGGTGGTCGCCCGCGGCCATGACGGCGTCGAGGAACAGCTGGCGGTCCTCCGCGCGGCGGTCGCGCTCGCCGACGAGGGGGTCGCGGGCGAGCACGTCGTCACCGTCGGGCGCACCCGAGCGGGGGAACGCGCCGTCGTCCATGCCGAGCAGGCACACGACGCGGTGCGGCACGGCGCGCATGGGTTCCATCGAGCAGACCGTCAGGGCGCCCGTCCGGAAGCCGGCGCGCGTCGGGCGGCCCGCCAGGCGCGGGTCGAGCAGCGCGACGACGTCCGGCAGGCGCAGCGGCACGTCGACGTCCGCGGCCGACGAGCGTGCGTCGCCGAGGACCCGGCGCGCCTCGACCTCCTGCCACGCGTCCGTCGGGTCGGCGGCCGTGAGCAGGACGAGCGCGCGCTCCAGCGTGTCGAACCAGGCGCCGGCCGGGCGCACGCCCTCGAGCTCGTCGAGCAGCGCGGTCGAACGGTCCACCAGCTCGGCGAACCGGCCCGCGAGGTCCACGTCCGTGCTGTCCACGTCGTCCAGCGGCAGCGCCGACCCGATGAACCGGTGGTCCTCCTCGGCCATCGCGACACCCAGCAGCAGGCGGTCGGTCGCCGTGCGCCACGTCCCCTGCGCGACCGCGCCCAGGCCGTACCGTGCGCGGCGGTCCTGGTCCTCGCCCCACCGCACGCCCGACTCCAGCGCCCACGCGCGCAGCCGCTCGGTGTCCGCGTCGTCGAACCCGAAGCGCCGACGCACCGCGGGCAGCCCGGCGAGGTCGACGACGCCCGACGCCGTGACGCGCGAGCCTGCGAGCGCCAGCAGCGCGGACAGCACCCGGAGCAACGGGTTGGTCCGTGCGGGCGCGCGGTCGGCCACGCGGACGCGCAGCGTGCGACCGGGGTGCACGGCCGGGCGTGCGGTACCCCGCGGCCCGCCCGCGTCGTCCGGCTCGCCCGGCGTCGCGGCGGCGCCGAACGCGGCGACGACGAGCGGTGCGAACGCCTCGACGTCCGGGCACAGCACGACGACGTCGCGCGGCTGGAGCGTGGGGTCGTCGGCGAGCAGCCCCAGCAGGGCCTCCCGCAGCACCTCGACCTGCCGGCCGCGGCCGTGGCACGCGTGGACCTGGACCGTGCGGTCGTCCTCGGCCGCCGCCGCGCGGGTCGCGGGCCGCTCGTCCGCGCGCAGCGCCGCCTGCAGCGCCCCCAGCACCGTCGGCGGCGGGGGCGGCGCCGGGTGGTGCGTGACCCGCGCGCCGGACGCGGTCAGCCGCACGCCGAGCTCGGTCGCGTCGCGCGCGGCCGACGCGAGCAGCGGGTGGACGGCCACGGTCGGCACGTCGGCGCGGCGGGGCGCCGTCGGCGACGACGCCCCGGGCCGCGGACCGGCCGCCGCCGCGCGCCCCCACAGGACCGGCGACGGGTGCGGCAGCCACAGGTGCACGTCGCGGTGCAGCGCGAGCGCGGTCAGCACGTCGACGTGCGCCTGCGGCAGCCGCGTCGGGCCGAGCACCGAGAGCCGCGGCGGCAGGTCCGACCGGTCGGGCTCGGCGCGCAGCACCCGGCACGCGTCGGCGAGCAGCTCGGCCGGGCTCGCCGCGCCGACCGCTGCCCGCACCGCGCGCCACAGCGGCGCCTGCCACGCGACGTCCGCCGGCAGGGGTGCGCCCGCGCCGTCCTCGTCCTGCCCGGCGGCCCAGGCGACGACCAGCGACGGACGCTGCGCCGCGTACGCCGCGAAGGCGCCCGCGATCCGCTGCGCGAGGCGCAGGCGCCGCCCGGCCCGCACGGCGTCGCGCGCCCCGGGGTCGTCCTGCAGGTGCCGGGCGAGGGGCGCACCCCACGGCGTCCCGGCCGCGACCGCGTCGTCGACCGCCCGCAGCACGTGCCACACGAGCCGCTCCGGCTCCCACGGGTCGTCGTCGCGTTCCGTGCCCGTGGCGGCGGCGACCGCGTCGCGCACGAGCCGCGTCGGCGGGTCGAAGTCGATGCGTGCGCACACGCCGGCCTCGCCGTCCGGCCCGGCACCGAGCCGGTGGGACAGCCGCTGCGCCACCCAGCGCTCGACGCCGCGCGTCGGCACGGCGACGACCTCGCGCGCGAACGGGTCGACGCCCGGCGGGACGTCCGCGAGCACGTCGGCCAGCGCGTCCACCAGGACGTCCGCGCGCTCGGACGTGTGCACGCGCAGCAGGCCGGGGGATCCCTGCGCCCGTGCGTGCCCCGTCGTCGTCACGCGTCGCACGCTAGCGAACCGTGCCGACACCGCGGGCGCCGTCCACAGCCCCGGTCTGCACGGCGCCCCGCTCGTCCGGGGTCAGGTCCAGAGGCCGCGTGAGCGCAGGACGTCCCGCAGGAGGTCCGCGCGGTCGGTGACCAGACCGTCGACCCCCAGGTCGAGCAGGCGGTGCATCTCGACCGGGTCGTTCACCGTCCACACGTGCACGTGCCGGCCGGCCACGTGCGCCGCGGCCAGGGTGCCCGCGTCGACGACGCGCAGGCGCCCCTGCGCGACCGGGACCTGCAGCGCGTCCACGTCCCGCAGCGCGCGGGCCGCCAGGCGCCCGGCGCGCGCGCGGTGCGACGCGAGGAACCGCGCGACCTCGCCCGACGCCGCCGACGTGGCGACCGGCCGGCTGAGGTGGGCGAGCGTCGCGCGGCGGCGGGACACGGAGAACGACGTCACGCACACGCGGTCGTGCGACGCGGTGCGCTCGATGGCGTGCGCCACGGGCACGATCGCGTGCTCGCTCTTGACGTCGATGTTGACGCGCAGCCCCGACCACGTGCCCAGCACGTCCTCGAGCCGCGGCACGGGGTCGACGCCGCCGATGAGCGCGCGTCCGACGACCGACCACGGCAGCTCGGAGACCAGCCCCTCCGCGTCGGTCGTGCGGTCCAGGGTCTCGTCGTGCAGTGCGACGGCGACGTCGTCGGACGTCGCGTGGGCGTCCGTCTCGACGTACCGGAAGCCGAGGTCGACGGCGGCCCCGAACGCCGTCAGCGAGTTCTCCCGCCCGTCGAGCGCGAACCCGCGGTGCGCGAGCGCGACGACCCCGCTCGGGTCGTCGAAGTAGGGGTGCGACGCGCGCGACGGCGCGTGCCCACGGCTGTCGTCGACGTCGTCATCCGTGTGCACGTCACCACTCTGACCCGCTCGGGCCGCAGGTACGACGGCGACGGCCGGGTTTTCACCCAGCCGTCGCCGTCCCGTCATGCCTGCGCCGTCCGCGTGGCCTGCGGAAGCAGGCGCTCGACGACGTCCGCCGGCGTCACGACGAGCGTGCGCTCGCCCCCCCGTGACGACGGCGAGGTGATGGCGTCCGTCACGGGCGCTCAGCGGGCGGGCGGTCGTGCCGGTCGTCGTGCGGGTGGTGCGCCGCGTAGACCCGCAGCGCACCGGGCACGATGCGCAGCCGCGCGACGGACGCCGGGGGCAGCGGTGTGGTCTCGCCGTCGTGGGCCAGGACGGCGGGTACGCCCGTGCCCACCGTCAGGCTCGCAGCCGTGCGCTGCCGCACGACCAGCCGCCGGCGCACCGGCGGCACGGCCGCCAGGACGCGGGCCCCGAGGTCCCCGGCCACGAGCTCGAGGAACGCACGCAGGCGGCTGTACACGGCCGCGGCCCCGGCGTCGCGCACGTCCAGCACGCCGTCGTCGAGGCGTCGCCGGGCGACCGGTGCCAGGGTCCGCGGGTGGTAGCGGCCGACACCGGCGAAGAGCGACCACCGGGTGCCGTCCTCGTCGTCGACGACCAGCGGCACCGGTGAGGCCGCGCGCAGGGCCCGGGCCGCTGCGACGAGCGTCGCCGAGGGCTTGCCGATGCGTGGCGTCAGACGGTCGCGCACCGTCACGAGCTGCGGGTACACCCCGACGGAGAACGTGTTGAGCACCGTCACGGGGCCACCGTCGCCGACGGTCAGCTCACCGACGTCCACGACCGTCCCGGTGCCCGCCGCGGCGGTGCGGGCGGCGGCACCGACGGACGACAGGCCCAGCGTCAGCGCGAAGTGGTTGAGCGTCCCGGTGGGCAGCACCA
The DNA here is from genome assembly GCF_018623035.1 of Cellulomonas dongxiuzhuiae. Classification (NCBI taxonomy): domain Bacteria; kingdom Bacillati; phylum Actinomycetota; class Actinomycetes; order Micrococcales; family Cellulomonadaceae; genus Cellulomonas; species Cellulomonas dongxiuzhuiae. Next base: position 2,724,720 of record NZ_CP076023.1, on the reverse strand, counting down.
GCAGCGGCAGCCCCTGCCGGCGCGCGGCGTCCGCGACGACGGCCGCGGTGCCGTCGCCGCCGGCCGCCCCGACCGCCCGCGCGCCGCGCGCCGCGGCCTCCCGCACCACCTGCGCGACCGACGTGCCCTCGTCCAGGACGACGACGTGCGCGCGGGGGAGCGCGCGGCGCACGAGGTCCGCCACGGGGTGCACGCGCACGCGCGCCGCACCCGAGCGGGGGTTCACCACGACCGTCAGGCCCTCCCCGTCGGGCAGGGCCGGGAGCCGCACGGGCGGACCCGCGGGCGCGTCCGGTCCCGGCAGCCGGCGGCTGGGGACGAGCCGGCGCCCCGCGAGCGCGACCCCCGCACCCAGCGCGACGCCGCCGGCCACGTCCGACACCCAGTGCGCACCGACGTGCAGCCGCGAGTACGCGACGGCGGCGGCCACGGGCGCCACGGCCGCCCCCGCCGCCGGCCACTCCAGCGCGACACCGGTGGCGAACGCCGCGGCCGAGGCGCTGTGACCCGACGGGAACGACCCGGACGTCGGCTGCCGCGCGAGCCGCCGCACCCACGGCAGGTGGGACGCGTCCGGACGTCGGCCGCCGAAGACGAGCTTGCCCAGCAGGTTCGCCAGCGCGCTCGCGGCCACGACCGAACCCAGGCCGCGCAGCGCGGCCCGCTGCCCCCGCCACCCCGTCAGCGCCAGGCCGGCGGCGACGGCGCACCACAGGCGCGAGCGGTCGGCGGCGGTGGACAGCCGGACCAGCGCGGCGTCGACGCGCGCGCCCAGGCGGTAGGCCGACGTCCGTGCGTGCGCCGCGCGGTCGAGGCGCGCGAGCAGCGTCAGCACGTCGTGCGGGCGTAGCAGCCCCGGCCCGCGTCCCTCGTCGCGCCGCGTCGCCATGGCACCCCGTCCGCTGTCCGTCGTGCTCGCCGCTGCCACCTTCGCACGCGTCCGTGGCGAGCACTCCCCGGGGTGCTGGGCATCCGGCGTCCCGCACGGCAGGCTGGGGGGATGGCGACCGGCACGACCAGCGGGACGACCCGTGGCGACGCGCGCCTCCAGGAGCTGCGCCTGCTGCGCACCGTGCGTGACCGCATGGACCGCGACTACGCGCAGCCGCTCGACGTCGAGGCGCTGGCCCGCGGCGTGCACATGTCCGCCGGGCACCTGAGCCGCCGGTTCCGGGCCGCGTTCGGCGAGTCGCCCTACTCCTACCTCATGACGCGGCGCGTCGAGCGGGCGATGACGCTGCTGCGGCGCGGCGACCTGTCCGTCACGGAGGTCTGCTTCGCGGTCGGCTGCTCGTCGCTGGGGACGTTCAGCACGCGCTTCTCCGAGCTGGTCGGCGTCCCGCCGTCGGAGTACCGCCGCACCGCGGCCGCGGACGGTGCCGGCATCCCGAGCTGCGTCGCCAAGCAGGTGATGCGTCCGCAGCGGGATCGGTCAGGATCCGAGAAGCGGCAGCCGCACGCGTCCTCCTAGCGTGGTGGCCATGGACCTCCTCATCCACTACACGTTCCTCCCCGCCGACGACCCCGAGGCGTCGCTCGCGTTCTACCGCGACGTGCTCGGCTTCGACGTCCGCAACGACGTCGGGTACGGCGACATGCGCTGGATCACCGTCGGCCCGCCCGCGCAGCCGCAGACGTCGATCGTCCTGCACCCGCCCGCGGCGGACCCCGGGATCACCGACGACGAGCGGCGCGCCATCGCGGCGCTCATGGCGAAGGGCTCCTACGCGTCGGTCGTGCTGGCGACGTCCGACGTCGACGCCGCCTTCGAGAAGGTGCAGGCCGGGGGCGCCGAGGTGGTGCAGGAGCCGATGGACCAGCCGTACGGCACGCGGGACTGCGCGTTCCGCGACCCCGCGGGCAACATGGTCCGCATCAACCAGGTCTGACGGCCCTCGGCGTGCAGCGCGCCACCGGCGGGTGATTCTGCCGGGGCGGCGGATCGATCGAACAGGTGTTCGACTATCCTGACGTCATGTCCGACCGCCCGCTCCCACCCCGACCGCCGGCCCGCGACGTCGCCAACAGCGAGGTCCCCGACGGCATCCCGACCCGTCCGCAGGGGGACGTCGCGGTCGTCGTGCGGCTGGTCTGGTCCGACGGGGGCGAGGAGTGGCGCGCGGCCCGGGCGATCCGGTGGACGCGCACGCACGTCATGGTCGCGTGGCGCGAGCACGACACGGACCCGCGCTCGGAACGGCACACGTGGCTGCGCGCCGGCGACGTCGCGCGTTCGATCAGCTGGTTCGTGCCGCCGGAGCGCACGCCGGCGTGAGGCGCGCGCCTCAGGCCCGCATGCGGCGGGCGAGGACCTTGCCCACCTCGCACAGCAGGAACACACCCACGGCGATCAGCAGTGCCAGGCCCCAGTCGCGCGGTGCGATGGCGGCGGAGCCGAACCACGACTGCATGAACGGCGCGTAGGTGAAGACCAGCTGCAGCGCGAGCAGCGACCCCACGGCGACCCACACGACGCGGTTCCCGGTCAGGACGCGCCAGGTGAGGCTCGAGCCGTTGAGGAACCGGCAGGAGAACAGGAAGGCCATCTGGCCGAGCACGAGCATCGTGACGGCGGCGGTCCGGGCCACCGCGTCGTCCGCACCGAGCTGCTGCTCCACCAGGTAGAGCAGCAGGGTGGCGCCGCCGATGAGCAGCGAGGCCCACACGACGACGGCCAGCGAGGGCCGGGACAGCACCGCCTCCTTCCTCGAGCGGGGCGGTCGGTCCATGATCCCCGCCTCCGCAGGCTCGTACGCGAGCGCCAGCGACAGGGTCACCGCGGTGACGAGGTTGACCCACAGGATCTGGACCGGGCTCAGCGGCAGCGCGAGACCGAGCAGCACGGCCACGAGGATGACGAGGGACTGCGCGCCGTTCGTCGGGAGCAGGAACACCACGGACTTGCGGATGTTGTCGTAGATCCGCCGCCCCTCCTTGACGGCTCGCTCGATCGTCGCGAAGTTGTCGTCCGCCAGGACGATCTCGGCCGCCTCCTTGGTGGCCTCCGTCCCCTTGATGCCCATCGCGATGCCGATGTCGGCGCGCGTCAGGGCGGGCGCGTCGTTGACGCCGTCGCCCGTCATGGCGACGACCTCGCCGTGCGACTGCAAGGCCCGCACGATGCGGATCTTGTGCTCCGGGCTCGTGCGCGCGTACACGTCGACGTCTCGCACGCGGCGGCGCAGGTCCTCGGCGCTCATGGCCTCGAGCTCGGCGCCCGTGAGCGACTGCACGTCCTCGCCCGGCGGGACGATGCCGAGCTCGCGCGCGACGGCCACCGCGGTGCCCGCGTGGTCGCCGGTGATCATCTTGACCGCGATCCCCGCGCGGTGGCAGTCGGCGATGGCGGCGACGGCCTCGGGGCGGGGCGGGTCGACGATGCCGACGACGCCCAGGAACGTGAGCCCCGTCGCGACGTCCTCGAGCGCGAGACCGGACGTGTCGGGCGCCGCGGCACGCTGCGCGGCGGCGAGCACACGCAGGCCCTGCGCGCCGAGCGCGTCGATCGTGCGCTCCCAGTGCGCGCGGTCCAGCGGCACCGGTGCGCCGTCCGGGCCGCGCTGCGTGGTCGAGCGGTCCAGCAGCCGGTCCGGGGCCCCGAGGACGTGGATGCGCAGCGTGCCGTCCGCGAGGCGGTCGAGCGTCGCGGAGAGCTTGTGGGCCGACTCGAACGGCACGGCGGCGAGCCGCTGCGTGCCCGCCGTGTCGGCGCCCGTCTTGAGGGCGAGCGTGCGCAGCGCGGCCTCGGTCGGCTGGCCGACGATGGTCCACCGGCCGTCGTCGCCGGCCGTCACGCGGGCGTCGTTGCACAGCGCACCGGCACGGACCAGCGCGGCGAGGTCCGCGTGCTCGGCGAGCGGCGCGGGGGACCCGTCGAGGGTCACGCTCCCGGTCGGCTCGTAGCCCAGGCCCTCGACGGCGTACGTCCGCTCCGCCGTGACGACCGTGCGGGCCGTCATCTCGTTCCGCGTCAGCGTGCCGGTCTTGTCCGAGCAGATCGTCGTGACGGAGCCGAGCGCCTCGACCGCGGGCAGCTTGCGCGTGATCGCGTGCTGCCGCGCCATCTGCTGGACGCCGAGGGCCAGGGTGATGGTCACGAGCGCCGGCAGGCCCTCGGGGACGGCCGCGACGGCGAACCCGATCGCGGCGGACACGAGGTCCGGGAGCGCGAAGTCGTGGACGACCCGACCGACGACGAGCATGACGAACGCCATGGCGAGGATCCCGCGCGACAGCAGCATGCCGAGCCGCCCGAGCTGCTGCGTCAGCGGCGTGTCGAGGTGGTCGACGGCCGCGATGAGCGCCTGGATGCGTCCGATCTCGGTGCGGGCACCCGTGGCCGTCACGACGCCGCTGCCGGTGCCGGCCGCGACGATGGTGCCCGAGAACAGCATGCTCGCGCGGTCCCCGACGCCCGCGTCGGCGCCCACGGGGGCCACGTCCTTGACGGCCGGCACCGACTCGCCGGTCAGCGCCGACTCGTCGACCTGCAGGTTCGTCGCGCGCACGAGCCGCACGTCCGCGGGCACCTTGTCGCCCGAGCGCACGCGGACCATGTCGCCCGGCACGAGCGTCTCCGCGCCGACCTCGGTCCACCGGCCGTCGCGCCGCACGGTCGCGGTGAGCGAGAGCATCGTGCGGATGCCGTCGAGCGCACGCTCGGCCTGCCCCTCCTGCAGGAAGCCCACGAGCGCGTTGACCAGCGCGACCACCAGGATGACGCCGAAGTCGACCCAGTCGCCCAGGAACGCCTTGAGCACGGCGGCGGCCAGCAGGATGTAGATCAGCACGTCGTCGAAGTGCGACAGGAACCGGCGCAGCGCCGAGGGGCGCGGCGCCGTGGGGAGCCGGTTGGGGCCGACCGTCCGCAGGCGGGCGGCCGCCTCGTCGGCGCTCAGTCCCGACGTCGTCGTGCCGAGCCGCTCGAGCACCGCGTCCGGCTCCTGGGCGTAGGGCAGGTCGTCGACGCCGTCCGGGGCGGCGGGGTCCGTGCCGCGTCGGTCGTGGTCGTGGGCCGTGCTCGTCATGCGTCACCTCGGTCGGTGTGGCAGGACCGGACGTCCTCTCGCATCGTGGCACGCCCGGCGTCGGGGCGACACAGGCCGGGGCCGCACCCCACGTGCAGGGTGCGGCCCCGGTGCCGCGCGACGTCTCAGACGTACAGCGGTGTGAGCGCCTCGTAGTCCTCGACGGTGCCGCCCCGCAGGACGACCTCGATGATCTGGCGACCCAGCGGGTCCAGCTCGTCGGTGAGGAACTGCTCGAGCTCCGAACGGAAGAAGTCCGTGAGGATCTGCGCGCCGGCGTCGTAGGCCTCGAGGCCCACCTGCGACTGGTACTCGGGCTGCAGCAGCGTCGGGCGGATCTGCTGCCCGTCGAGCTTGACGTCCTTGGGCCGGTAGCCGAACAGCGCGCAGCGCGCGGGGGTCAGGTGCTCGGGATGGATGCGTCCGCCGCCGCGGCGGGCCATGTACTCGCGGGTCAGCCACTCGGCGGAGAACCCGACCTTGTACGCACCGATGTGCTGATTGGGCACCAGGACGTACCGCGTGCGGTCGTTCTCGACGATCTGGCGCAGCAGCAGGTTCGCGGCGGCCACCTTGGTGCCCGTCGAGAACGGCCAGTACGACCCGACGCCCTCGGCGACCATGCCGCCGTGCTTGAGCGTCTTCTTGACGTCCTTGCTCTCGCCGATCGACGGGTTCTTGTCCCCGCGCGGGGCGATGAGGCGCCACACCCACGCCAGCGACGGCGGGATGATGTGCATCATCCCCATGATCCCGTAGCTGGGCTTGTCGCGCGTGCACAGGGGCATCCGGACGCCGAACGTGCGGACGTCGACCTCCTGCGGCTCGGAGATGACGTTCTTGATGAACGAGCGCGGGATGACGACGCGCGGGTTGGGGCACCGCTTGCCGTTGGAGTCGAGCGTGTGCTCCCACGGCAGCGCGGTGGCGTCGGGGACGCCGTCGATCGACAGGAACAGCACGGGCTCCTGCGGGTGGATCACGGCACGCTCGAACGCCGGGTCCTCGCCGTAGCTCGTCATGCCGTCGACGCGCACGAACCAGCCGGCCTCGGCGTCGGCGACGACGAGCCGGCCGTTGCCCTTCTGCACCGACGGGTGGCACAGCGTCATGTCGTCGGTCACCGGCGCCAGCGCCGAGGTCTCGCCGAGGGTGATGTGGTACGGCTCGTTGCGCACGACGTTGGTCCCCACGAGGATGCGGCCGTCGTCCTCGCGCCGGATCTCCTGGCACATCTCGGACTTGCCGCCGCCCGAGGCGCCCTCGTGCATGATCACGGTCTCGTTCTCGTACGGCGTCGTGACGCGCACGCTCGACGCGTGGGCCGTGAGCCAGCCCTCCTGCTCGCCGATGTCGAGCAGGACCGAGAACACGCCCTTCTTGGCGCTCGGCCCCGGGTACAGGTTGTACGCCCACACCTCGTGCAGATCGCGCGAGCGGTTGTGGACGACGACCTGGCGGCCGCCGAAGTGCGTGTGCCGGAACGGGGGAGCGACGTACAGGATCGAGCGGGGCGTGAACGGCCCGATCTCGTCGAACGTCACCCAGCCCTGCAGGTCGACCAGCGTGAGCGCGAAGAAGGCGCTGTTGAGCGGGACGATCGCCAGCGACGGGTAGCCGAACCGCGGACCGCCGGCCTTGAACGGCACCACGACGAGCTCCTGGGTCGCGAGCCACTCGAGCGTCTCGGTGCGCGTGGGGTCGAACTCCGCGCCGAAGACGTCGCGGTAGCGCGGCTTGTCGGTCGGCAGGTCGTCGGCGATGCGCATGCAGTCCGGGTCGCGCCGGCGCATGTAGTCCTCGGGGTAGTTCACCGCGACGCCGTTGCGGCAGCGGGTGATCGTGGCCTCCGGCACCATGGTGCCGTCGACGTCGTACTCCACGGTGAACGTGGGTCCGCCCTCGGGCCCCAGCGCGAGCCGGTAGAGCTCCTCGCGCGTCGCGGGGACGACCAGACGCGGACTTGCCTCCAGGGCCGCACGCACCTCGGGTGCGAGAGACACGTCCGCCAGGGGACCGGTCACGGTGACGCTCATGGCAGCTCCTTCGCCTCGGGAGCCGGGAACGGTCGTGGCGACGCCACCCGGCAGGCAGTCCGGCGACCTCGCGGTCGCGGTCTGCTCTTTGCCAAGAGATTAGGACGGGAAGGCGCGCCGTCGGCGGGACCTTCGGGCCGTCGAGGAGCGAGCGACGCCGTCAGGCTCCGGCTGCGGGGCCGGGCGTCGGGGGCGTGGTCGGCGCCGTGGGGGCCGCCGCGGGGGCCGCGGGCCGGCGGCGGCGCCACACCAGGACGCCGGCCCCGACCAGGGCGCCCAGCACCAGCCACGGCAGCAGCACGCCGATGACGACGAGGACGCCGCGCACCGTCGCGACGAAGGCACCCCACCCCGTCTCGAGCCCGTCGAGGAACGTGGCGGGCTCCTCGACGAGCGCCTCGGGCGCCTGCTCGGGCGTGTAGATCTCGACGTCGACCGTGGACAGCGCGACGCGGTCCGCGAGGCGTGCGCGCTCCGACCGCAGCCGCTCGAGCTCGGCCTGCCGCTCGGTCAACGCACCCTCGGCCTCGATGATGTCGCGGTTGGTCGACGCGCTCGCCAGCAGCGCGGACATGCGCTCGACCGAGAGCTCGGTCGCCGTGATGCGCGCGTCGAGGTCCTGGGCGGCGTTCGTGACGTTCTCGGTCTCGACGAGGTACTCCTCGACCTCGCCGATCTCACCCAGGTCCTCCGGGAGGGACGCCATCGCCGACGACGGCACCCGCACCGTCAGCGTGGCGCTGCCCGTGTCGTGCTCGCCCCTGCCCGAGCGCTCGTAGCGGGCGTCCACGCGACCGTCGAGCCGGGCGACCAGCGTCACCACCTCGCGCGCCGCGGCGACGGGATCCGGGGCGGTCATGGTGGCGCGGGCCGTCTGGACGACCTGCTGGTCCTCGCCGGTGTCGGCGGCCGTGTCCTGCCCGCGCCCGCCACCGTCGCCGGCGGCGCTCAGCGCTGCGGCGTCGTCGGCCGCGGCCTCCGCCGCGGTCATGCCGGAGTCGGACGAGCGGTCGGCGCTGCACCCGGTGAGGGCGGCGAGCACGGCGAGGGTGGCCACGAGGGTGCGGGTGCGGGTCGTCATGGCCGCACGCTAGGTGCGGCGCGTCCCGCCCGGGCCCGAACACCGGGATCGTGACCCCCTCGACACCGGATCGCGCCCGCACCGATGCCGGGCTCACCCGTCCGGCCGCACCGCGTGCGCGACCGGGGCGGACCCGCCCGGCCGCTCCTCGGCGTAGCCGACCGACGACCACAGGTGCGTCGCCGCGAACGCGCGCCACGGCGACCACGCCCGACCCGCGGCGGCGACGTCCCGCGCGTCCGGCACGCCCAGCGCCCGGCGCAGCACGAGGTCGCCCCACGGGTAGGCGTCGCGGTGGCCGAGCGCCCGCAGCTCGACGACGTCGGCGGTCCACGGCCCGATGCCCGGGATCGCCAGGAGCGCGGTGCGGACCTCGCCGACGGGCGCCCCCGGTGCGAGCACCAGACCGTTCGCGCACGCGACCGCCAGCGCGTGCACGGCCCGCGCCCGCACGTGCGGCACGCGCAGCACCGCCTGCAGCGCCACGGGGTCGGCGGCGGCGACGTCGCCGGGGAGCGGGAACGCCGTCAGACCGGACGCGTGGGACCGGCCGTACGCGGCCGCGAGCCGGCCCCCGGTGGTGCGCCCCGCGCGCAGCGAGACCTGCTGGGTCAGGACGGCCTGCACCGCGGCCTCGAAGCCGTCGGGGTGCCCCGGCACGCGCAGGTGCGGACGGGCGGCCAGGAGCGGGCCGAGCGTCGGGTCGTGGGCCAGCGCGTCGTGCACGGGTGCGAGGTCGTCGTCCAGCCCGAACCACCGCGCGGCGAGCCGGTCGCCCGCACCGGTGGCGTCCGGCCCGTCGGTGCGGACGTGGACCCCCGCCGCCGTGACGCGGGCCGTGACGGGCACCGGCCCCGCACCGAGGTCGACGAGGCGGCGCACCGTGCCCGCGGCCACGTCGACCTCCTCGACGCCGGGTACGGCCCGGGCCGCCAGCGAGGCGAGGGCGGGGCCGGGCTCGAGGGGTGCGCGCACCGGATCACGCTAGTGCGGTCGACGGACGGACCCCGGCTGGGGATGGCGTGACGGAGGGCGCATGACGGCAAAGACCCGGTCGCGAACTGGTCGCACGTTCGAGATGCGGAGGTCACGCAGCAGTGCCATGCTCGGGTCATCAGCCGATCGCGGCACCACCGCGACCGGCCACCCGCGGTTCCGACGTCCACGTCACTCCGCACGTCGTACAGGGTCCGGCGAGAGCCGGGCCGGCCCCTCGGGGCCAGAGAGTCCGCCACGCCTCGTGCCGGCGAGACGGCTCTCCCGCCAGGTCCCGCTCCCAGCGTCGGGGGCGGGACCGGTCATGTCCGCACCGGGCACGTCACCGCGACGGCACGGGCGCCCTGCCCGGCGACGCGACGGCCGCCCCGTAGCGGGCGGCGAGGCGACGGCACGCGTCGGCGAGCTCGGGCGGCGCGACGACGTCGAACGGCACGCCGAACATCCCCAGCACCGCCGCCAGCGCGTCCCAGGACCACGCCGAGGTGACCAGGCGGGCGTGCGCGGCGTCGACCGCCTCCACCACGGCGTCGCGGCCCGCCCACCGCGCCACCTCGGCCGCGGGCATGCGCAGCACGGCCTCGCCCCGGCAGGGGCTCGCGGGCCGCGCGCCGAGGCGGGCGGCGACGAACGTCGCCACGTCGCCCCCGGGAACCCCGCGCGGCGGCACGCGGGGTCCGGTCGGCGTGCGGGGTGTCATGCGGTCCACCCGGAACGTGCGCCAGTCCTGACGGTCCAGGTCGTAGCCCACCAGGTACCAGCGGCCGCCCCACGTCACGAGGTGGTGCGGCTCCGCGCGCCGCGGCGGTCGGAACGCGGCGTCGCCCGCGCCGATCAGCGGGGCGCTGCCGCCCTCGTAGTCGAAGCGCAGCACCTCCCGCGCGCGTACGGCGGTCCCGACCGCGAGCAGCACGTCCGCGCCGACGGTGACGTCGTGCTCGCGGCGCCGCACCACCGTGACCGCCAGGGCGTCCGACGCGGCACGCAGGTGCGTCGGCATGACCTGGCGCAGGGTCGTCAGCGCACGCAGCGCGGCCTCGTCGACGCCGTCGACGCCCGTGCCGGCCGTCTGCAGCGCGAGCGAGAGCGCCACGACCTGCTCGTCGTCCAGCAGCAGCGGCGGCATGCGGTCGCCGGACGTCAGCCGGTAGCCACCGTCCGGTCCCTTGGTGGCGTGCACCGGGTACCCGAGCGCTCGCAGCCGGTCGACGTCGCGGCGCACGGTGCGGGCGCTCACGCCGAGCCGGTCGGCCAGGACGTCACCCGGCCAGTCGCGGCGGGACTGCAGCAGCGACAGCAGCGCGAGGAGACGCGAGGACGGCGACGACATGCCTCCACAGTGCCACCGGTGGCGGACAGGAGCTGACCGCTAACCGGAGCAGCATCGACGTCGTCCCGATCGGCACGAGACCTGGAGACCGCCATGATCCGCACCCGAGGGCTGACGAAGGACTTCGTCGTCGGCCGCACCCGGACCGTGCACGCCGTGCGCGGCATCGACCTCGACGTCGGCGCCGGCGAGCTCGTCGCGGTCCTCGGTCCCAACGGGGCCGGCAAGACCACCACGATGCGCATGCTCACGACACTCGTGCGACCCACCGCGGGCACCGCGACCGTCGCGGGCGCCGACGTGCTGGCCGACCCCGCCGCGGTCCGCCGCCGCATCGGCTACGTCGGCCAGGGCAACGGTGCCGGGCGCTCGCAGCACGTCGTCGACGAGCTCGTCCTCCACGGCCGGGTCCACGGTCTGAGCGCCCGCACCGCACGGCGCCGCGCCGACGAGCTGCTCGACGCGCTCGACCTGACCGACCTCGCGCACCGCAAGGTGCAGAGCCTGTCCGGCGGCCAGCGGCGGCGTGCCGACGTCGCGCTGGGGCTCGTCCACGGCCCCCGGCTGCTGTTCCTCGACGAGCCGTCGACGGGCCTGGACCCGCAGACCCGTGCCCACCTGTGGGAGCACGTGGGACGGCTGCGTGCCGAGCAGGACGTGACGATCGTGCTGACGACCCACTACCTCGACGAGGCCGACTCCTTCGCCGAGCGCGTCGTGGTCGTCGACCACGGCCGCGTCATCGCCGACGACACGGCGGACGCGCTCAAGCGCGACCTCGCCGGCGACCGGCTCGCGCTGGCCGTCGCGAGGACGGCGGACGCCGCGGCGCTCGCGCAGGTCGTCGGCCGGGCGGCGGGCGCGCGCGAGGTCGAGGTCGAGGGCCCGCGCGTCACCGCGCGCGTCGCCGACGCCGCGAGCGCCGCGGCGCAGGTCGTGCGCGCCGCGGTCGCCGCCGGTGTCGACGTCACCGAGGTCCGGACGCAGCGGCCGACGCTCGACGACGTCTTCCTGGCCCTGACGGGCCGCAGCCTGCGGGAGACCGCCACCACCACCGAGGACCGGGCGGACGACTCCGCCGGGAAGGACGCAGCATGACCACCACCACGCTCGACACCGGCACGGCCGCACCGCTGACGCGCGAGAGGCGCCGCTCCTGGTGGTCCGACGTGTGGCTCGTGCTCGCGCGCGAGCTGCGCCCGGTCGTCCGCGAGCCGTTCTCCCTCGTCTTCGGGCTGGTGCAGCCCCTGGTGTTCCTGGCCCTGTTCGGGCCGCTGCTCGTCGGCAGCGTGGGCGCCGGGCTGCCGGCGCCCGACGTGTGGCTGTGGTTCGTGCCCTCGGTCCTGGTGATGACGACCCTGTTCGGCACGTCCACCACCGGCTCCAACCTGCAGGACGAGATGATCGCGGGATCCCACGAGCGCATGCTCGTCACGCCGCTGTCGCGCTCGTCCCAGATCGTCGGGCGGGCGCTCAAGGAGGTCGTGCCCCTCGTGGCCCAGGCGCTCCTGGTCGTGCTCGTCATGCTGCCGTTCGGGCTGCGGCCCGACCCGGTCGGCGTCGTGCTGGGCCTCGTGCTGCTCGCGGTGCTCGGCGTCGGCCTCGGGGCGTTCAGCTACGCGCTCGCGCTCGCGGTCCGCTCGCAGCAGTGGGTGTTCTGGGCCGTCCAGCAGACGTTCCTGTTCCCGCTCATGATCCTCTCGGGCCTGCTGCTGCCCCTCGAGACCGGCCCGCGGTGGATGCAGGTCGCGTCGAACGTGAACCCGCTGCGGTGGGTCGTCGACGCCGAGCGTGCGCTCTTCGCGGGGGACCTGGCGGCGTCGGCCGTGGCGTGGGGCTTCCTCGCCGCGGGCCTGACGGCCGTCGCCGGGCTCGTGGTGGGGGTGCGCGCGATCCTCGCGTCGACGGACTGACGGCATCCCTGCGCGTGCCCGTCCACCCGCGGGTGGACGGGCACGCGCACGCGCGCGACCGCAGGCCGATGCCTACGTGCGCGTCCGGTCGCGAGACTGCGGGCATGGCGAGCACCGGCACCCTGCCCCTGCGGTCCACCGCGCTGCGCGGGTACGGTCCGGCCGGCGCCCTGGCGCTCGCGGTCGCGGGCGGCACGGTGTCCGGCGTGATCACGTCGTTCGCGCAAGGGCTCCTCCCGTTCCCGTTCGCGGGCTTCGCGAACGCGGTGGCGCCGTGGCTCGTGGTGCCGTTCGTGGTCGGCGCGACCCCACGGCGGCGTCGGTGGGCACTCGTGGTGGGGGTCGTGGCGTGCGCGGCGCAGGTGATGGGCTACTACGCGACGGCGCACCTGCGCGGGTTCCCGGTCGGCACCGGGTGGGTGCTGATGTGGCTCGCGTGCGCACTCCCCGGTGGTCTGGCGGCCGGGGCGGCGGGCTGGTCGTGGTGGCGGTCGGGCGACGCGCCGGCACCGTCGCGGTGGGCGGCGCGCGAGCGCGGGCTCGGCGGGGCGGTCCTCGTGGCCGCGTGGCTCGCCGAGGCGGTCGTGACGTACGCGGTCGTGCTGCGGTACACCGGGCACGCGGTCGCGTTCGTCGGGGCGGGTGCCGTCACGTTCGTCCTGCTGGGGCGGCACGGGCGGCAGCACGGCGCGATCGCCCGGTGGCTGGTGCCCACCACCGCGCTCGCGTGCACCGGCTTCGCGGCGCTCCACTCGCTGTAGCGCCGCCAGCCCCTGTCGCGTGTCGGTGGTCCGGTGCAGGATGGCCGCGTGACGACGACGTACGCGGTGGTGCGCGCCCCGTTCGGGCCCGTGACCGTCGCCGTGGCCGACGGCGCCGTGACGGACGTCCGGTTCCCGCACCTCGACGGCTCCGCGGCGACCGACGGTCTCGGCGAGCCCGCCGCGCCGGCGGACGACCCGGTGCTGGCGGCCGCGGTGCAGCAGCTCACGGCGTACCTGGCCGGCGAGCTGCGCGGCTTCGACCTGCCGCTGCGCTACCGCGGCAGCCCGTTCCAGCAGCGCGTGTGGGAGGGCCTGCGTGCCGTCCCCTACGGCACCACGACGACGTACGGTGCGCTCGCGACCGCGCTCGGGCTGGACCCGCGGACGTCGGCCCGTGCCGTCGGCGCCGCGAACGGCGCCAACCGCCTGCCGATCGTCGTGCCGTGCCACCGCGTGATCGGCGCGGACGGCACCCTCACCGGCTTCTCGGGAGGCGTCGAGCGCAAGCGCGAGCTCCTGGCGCTGGAGGCACGCGTCGCGTCGGGCGCGGGCACGCTGTTCTGAGCGTCGAGGGGAGGACCACGATGACCGTGATGGTGGCGCTGCTGCGCGGCGTGAACGTCGGGGGCACCACGCGGGTGCCGATGGCCGACCTGCGGCGCGTCGTCGTCGACGCCGGCTACGGCGCGGTCCGCACGTACGTCAACAGCGGCAACGTCGTGCTGACGGCGGACGGCACGGACACGGAGGCCGTCGCCGCGACGCTGCGCGCGGCGTGCGCGGCCGCGTTCCCGGTGGCCCCCGACGTCGTGGTCCGCACCCGGGACGAGCTGCACGCCGTCCTCGCCGCGAACCCGTTCCTCGACCGCGACGACGACCCGACGCACCACCACGTCGTCTTCCTGCCCGGCACGGCACCCGCCCGGGACCCCGACGTCGAGGTCACCCCGCCCGAGGACCTCGCCGTCGCCGGGCGTGAGGTGTACCTGTACCTGCCGCACGGCATCGGGCGCAGCCCGCTGGCGGCACGCCTCGCGCGTCGCCCCGGTCCCGCCGGCACGTCACGCAACTGGCGCACCGTGACGACGCTCGCGCGGATGGCCGACGAACCGGCCTGACCCTGCTCAGCCGTCGCCCCCGGGCGGACCGGACGGCGGCAGGGGCAGCGCCTGGCCCTGGGCGACCGCGACCGCCGCGCGCGCCTTCGCCTCGCTCACGTCGACGTCCCACAGGTCGGCCAGTGCGAGCGCGTCCTCCCACACGTAGCCCGCCGCCCACAGCGCCTCCAGCCGGGCGCCGGTGACGGCCGTCGCCCCGGCGCCGGGAGCCTCGGTGCCGGGTGCGCCGGTGCTGCGCGCGACGGTGCCCGGCGCGACGGTGCCGGGCGCGACGGGCGGCTTGCGCCCGTCGAGCAGCAGCTGCCCGGCCCGCGCCTTCGTCTCCGTCGTGTCCGTGCCCCACAGCTCCTCGAGCGCCGTGACGTCCTCCATCTCGTAGCCCGCACCCCACAACGCCTCGTACGGTCGCGGCGGACGTCCCGAGGACCTGGGCGATCTCCGGGTCGGCGAGGCCCCCGTAGTACCGCAGGACGAGGACGGTGCGCTGCCGCGGGGGCAGCTCGGACAGGCGACGCCACATCGCGTCGTCCTCGACCACGCGGTGGGCGTGGTCGCGTGCCGGGTCGGCGTGTGCGGCCAGCACGTCGTCGCTCGACGGGTGCACCGTGCGCACGTGCCACCGTCGCCGCCACGACAGGTGCTCGTTGGTGACCATGCGACGCAGGTACAGGTCGGGGCGCTCCAGGAGGCCGATGCGCGTCCAGCGCACGTGGGCGCGCAGCAGGACCTCCTGCACGAGGTCCGCGGCCGTGTGCCCGTCACCCGTCAGCACGGTGGCGTACCGCAGCAGCCCGGGCAGGTGGGCGCGCACGACCTCGTCGAGGTGGTGCCCGGGCGAGCTGGTGCCGGCGGACGTCGCGCCCGTCGGCGCGCGCAGCGGCCGGACCGCCGGGATCGCGGCGCTGTCGGGGGACGTGGTGGTCCACACGCTCATCGCGCCACCGCCGGGTGCCCGCCCGCGAGGGCGTCGAGCGCCCCGGCGGCGTCGTGCGCGGCGTCCGCGTCCGGCCGTGGGACGGGACGCGCGTCGAGGCAGCACAGCAGCAGACGCTCGACGAGCCGGGCACGGCGGACCACGTCGTGCCCGTCGATCGAACAGGGCAGGACGCGCACCTCCACGGTGTCGCGCACGGGCCGTGCGGCCACCAGCTGCGTGAGGTTCACGTCGGCGTACTTGGTCAGGCCGACGGCGCGCGCGTCGCGCTGCAGCTGCGCCCAGGCGTCGGGCGTCGCCGGACGGTCCTGCTCGACGAGGTCGACGAGCGCGTCCGGGAGGGGCGCGAGCCGGCGGCAGGCGGGGTTGGTGCCCAGGGCCTCCCACAGGGGCTCGCGCCAGTGCGCGAAGAGGCGCACGAGGTTGGCGAACGACTCCGGCCGGCGGAACGGCACCCCGTCGACGTGCACGTGCACCGCCGCCTCGTGGGGCACCGTGAACCCGAGGTCGCGCGCCGGTGCCAGCAGGTTCTCCAGCGTGCGGGCGTGCGCCCGCTCGAGCGGGGGCGTCACGATCTCGCAGGGGCGCTCGCGGCCCGGTGGCAGGGCCATCGCCACCGCGATGCTCGCGCCGGTCGCGTCGTTGACGCGCGCGGCGCCGGGGAACACGTCGAGCGTGGTACCGAACAGGTCGGCCACGGGCCGCAGCACGTCGGCGAGCGACGCCTGCGGGTCCACGTGCCGCTCGACGAGACGCAGGAGACGCGGGTCGTCGCACAGCACCCGGTACCAGCCCCGGTGCCCGGGCAGGTCGCGCCTGCCGGGCACCGGGACGAGGTCCGCCTCGATGGTGACGTCGTCGACGAGGCGGGCGAGCGGCCGCCCGCGCCCGTCGACGACGTCGAAGGCGGGGGACAGGTGCCGGAAGACACCGACGCCCGGCACGGCCGACGGCTCGCTGTCGGTGTGGAAGGACCGCCGCACGGCGCCGCCGCTCCGGGCGGCGAGGACGTCGGCCAGCGCCTGCCGGTCGGAGCCCGCAGGTGCGCGCAGCTCGATCTCGACGCCGGTGCGCAGCGTCAGGCCGTCCGTGTGTTGTGGCCGAGCGCGGCGAGAACGCCGCAGCTTAAGAGCTTGCCGACCTCGCGACCCGTGCGCACCGGGCGGCAGGCCAGAGCGTGGACCCCGTCGCCCGAGCAGTGCGTTCTTCCACGCGCTGCTCGACGCCGGGGTCTCGGCGCCGCCGTCGGCGTTCGAGGCCTGGTTCGTCTCCGCCGCGCACGACGACGACGCGGTGAACCGCGTGCTCGACGCGCTGCCGGCGGCCGCCCGTGCCGCCGCGGCCGCCTCGGCGCCAGACGCCTGAGCCCGACACCCGGCACCCGCCGGCCGGCCGTGCGGCGCGGACCGTCCGGGCCTGTCGCGGCGCCGCGGCTCACCGCTTCGCGCGCCACTTGGACGCCTTGTCCTGCGGGGGCGGCGCCGACGGCTGCGCCCCCTCGTCGAGCCAGGCGCGGTAGAGCCTCGAGACCTCCGCGCTGACGGCCTCCCCGCCCGGGTAGGACGACAGCGCGGACGCGATCCAGCCGGCGACCGTGGGCAGCGTCGACGCCTCGAGCCACAGCTCCCAGGCTCCCGGGTCCTCGGCCGGCTCCGACGGCGACTCGGGCGGCGGCAGGTGTGCGGCGTCGGCCAGCCGGCCGTCGAGCCGCGCGTCCCACCGCGCGAGCACCTGCGCCAGCCGTCGCCGCTCCACCGCGAGCAGCGACTGGAGCCCGACGGCCCGCAGCGCCTCGCCGATGATCTGCGAGTCCATGCCGCCGACCGCGGCCGCGACCTCCGCGAGCAGGCTGCGGTCGCGGCGCAGCTCGGCGCGGGGAGTGTCGGCCAGGACCGCGGCGAGGTGCACCCGGTCCATCTCCCGGACGTCACCGGCCGCCTCGTGCACGAGCAGGTCGAGCGTGGCGAGGCGGAGGTTGTCGATGGGCTCGTCCACGCGCGCGGCCACGACGCGGCACTCCTCGAGCCGCGCGAGCGCCCCGGCTCGGTCACCGAGCCGGTGCGCGAGCAGCGCCTGACCGTAGAGGGCGCGGAAGACGTCACGCGTGTGCCCGAGGTCGCTGGCCTCGGCGCCCGCGCGCCGCAGCGTGTGGCTGGCCTCCCCGAACCGGCCGAGGTCCTCGAGCGCTCGCGCCTCGAGCGCGAGCAGCGGGCTGCCGTGCAGTCGCTTCGTGCGCTCGCGGAGCACCGCGAGCGCCCCGGCCGGATCCTCCCGCTCGAGCAGCCGGGCGGCGTGGGCCTGCGCGTGCCGCTCCCAGACGCTCTGCTCCGCCTGGCTCGTGAGCTCTGGGGACAGCGCGGTGCCGAGCCGCGACGCGAGGTAGACGGCGCCGTTCGGCGACAGCTCCTCGAGCGCGCCCCACAGGTGGTGCTCGATGCCGCCGAGCCACCGGGCGTCGAGCACCTCGCGAGGCTGGTCGAGGACGAGCCGGTGGTAGATCTCCTCGGCGCGCGAGGTGAGGTCGTCGGCCTGCGCGTAGTAGGCGACGGCGGCCTCGTCGATCGCGCGCACCCGCGCCGGGTCACCCTGGCGCAGCGTCGCGAGCATCTGTCGGCGCACGTCGGGGCGGTGGACCAGCGAGCCGTCGTCGGCGCGGTCGAGCAGTGTGACCTCGCGCGCGGCCGCCGCGACGAGCTCGCGCGCGGCGTCGTCGTCGGGCACGTCGAGCCCGCACGGGCCGGCGAGCACGTGCCGCACGATCCCGGGCGTGATCCTGCGGACCTCGAGCCCCGGGTAGGCCAGCTTCTTCACGACCGGGTCCTCGATGTGGTCGAGGATGCGGCGGTAGAGGACGCCCTGGAGTTGGCCCTCGTGCAGCCGGAGGAACACAAGGTGCGGCTCGCCGGCCCGCAGCGCGTCGACCCCCTCGAGCTGGAGCAGCTGCGCGGCGAGGCCGAGGCTCAGCGGGTTGCGGCCCACGATCGTCACGACGCGGCGCAGCACCGGGTCATCCGGCGCGAGCGCGCCGCCGAGGGCTCGGCTGAGGTAGGCGCGCGCCGACGCGGGGTCGAACTCGGTGAGCGCGAGATCGCTGCTGCGCAGCCCGTCCTCGCGCAGGCCCTTGCGCCCCGCGACGACCACCCGAAGCGTCGGGACGTGCGCCTGCAGGCCGTCGAGGAACGCCCACACGTCGGCCACGACGTCCGCGCCGCGGCGCTGCGCCATCTCGAAGGTGTCGACGACGAACAGCAGCGGGCGGTCGGGCGCCGCCGCCGCGACCAGCCGGGCGAACTGGGCGTAGAACCGGCCGCGGTCGACGCCCGTGGCGCGCGGCCCCTGCGGGTGGTGCGCGCCGAGCACCGCGGTGCTGTAGGTGCTGACGTCGGGCGCCTCCATCTCCTCTGCCCACTCCTGCCGGAGCTCCTCCGCCTCGTCGCGGATCGACGGGAACTGCAACGCGAGCTGGCGCAGGCCGTCGTGCAGCAACGTGAGCGGCTCGTACACCGTGAGCCCGGCGCGGTCGAGGTCGACGTAGACGAACGCCACCTGGTCGTCGGCGAGGTCCACGTGGTCGAGCACGAACTTCGCGAGGACGGTCGACTTGCCGACGCCGCCCGGCCCCCACAGGCACAGCGGCGGGTGGTCGCGCAGCGACAGCACCTCACGCACGCGCCGCCGCACCGAGTGCAGCCGGCTGCCGGGGGGCAGGACGGCGACGTGGTCAGCGAGCCGGTCGAGCACCTCCTCGCGCCCCGCGAAGTGGTCGCCCACGAGCCGGCGCAGCGGCGCCAGCAGCTCCAGCAGGGCGAGGCGCGCCCCGATGTCCTCGAGCGACGGCAGCCCGTCGACGACCCCGTCGAGCCAGGCGACGGCCTGGGCGCTGGCGCGCAGCTCTTCGACCGACTGGCCCTCGATCGGCGCGGCGGCGCCCTCGACGTAGCGGCGCAGCGCCCCCTGCTCCGGGGTGTCGGTCGCCGTGGTCGCGGCGACGGCGCGGTGCAGGTCCGGCGTGCCGCGCATCGAGCGCAGCACCGACCGGCGCAGCGAGTCGGGCAGCTGCCAGCGTCCGGGCGGGATCCGCCGGGAGAACACGGGCTCGCTGAGCTCGAGGAGCTGCTCGAGCGCCTTCGGGTCGTCGGCGCCGTCGAGGGGCCGCAACTCCATGGGGTCGAAGTTCGAGAGCATCGCCGCGGCGCGCAGATAAGCGTGCAGCGCCTCGGGCGCGTCGGCGAACCCGCGCCCCACCCCGGCGGGCCGCATCCAGCCGGTCGCGTTCATCACCGGGTCCTCGCGTCCTGGAGCGCGCGTCCCACCCGGTCCACCTCGGCCGCGAGGCGGCTGAACCGGTCGACCCGGTCGGCTCCGGCGAGCGCCTCCTCGACCTGCCGCACCGCGTCCTCGATCGCGGTGTCGGCGCTCATTGGGCCGATGCCGCCGCCGCGCGCGGTCCTCAGGAGGAAGTCGAAGTAGTCGCGCAGCGCGCGCTCGTCGATGTCGCTGAACGTGTCCGTGAGCACCCAGCTCGACAGGTCGACCGGGAGCTGGTGCTCGTAGCCCAGCAGCACCACCCGCAGGTCGGCGATCCGGTTCTCGGCGGCGCCCTTGCCCATGAGCACGAAGAGCTCCTCCGTCTCGGCCGGCAGCGGGAACTTGTCGAGGCTGTCGATGACGAGGAGCCAGCGCGACGCCGCGCCGGACTGCCGCGCGAGGCGTGCCTCACCGATGAGCCACGTGAACAGCCGCTGCGCCTGGCTGGCGCCCTGGGCGAGCGGGTCGACCTCGGGTAGCCTCGGCAGCCCGAGCTGCCGCGCGACGTTGCTCACGACGTCGACCGGCATGCGCTCGGTGGCGGGCAGGCTCGCGACGTCGATCAGTACCGGGTCGAATCCGTGCGTCCGACCGAGGGTGTCCAGGAACGGCCACGCGTACGTCTTGCCGCACGGCCGCTCGCCGGTGACGACGAGCACCCGCTTCTCGTCGCGCGCCAGGAGCTCGGTGAGCTGTTTGCGCAGCTCGGTGCGGTCGAGGAACGGCCGGCCGGCGACGCGGTGGACGAGGAACGGATCCTCGCGGTCGACCACGGCGTTCGACACCACGTCCAACGCGTCCCGCGCGAGGCGCACGTACTGCCGCACGCTGAGGTTCTCGCTGTCCTGGAGGAGCTGGAAGACCTCCGTCGCCCAGCCGCCGTCGCTCGCGGCGATGAGCAGCTGCTGCCGCATGTCCGTGTTGCCGACGTTCACGCTGACGATGTCGTCGAGGCGTCGGCCGGTCCGCTCGAAGAGCACACGTTGCAGGGCGCTGCGCTCGGGATACGCCACGGCCAGGGCGTACGCGAGGTGCTGCATGACGATTCCGGTGAGGATAAGGGCGGGCATCGACGGGCCACCTAGACGCTGGGGGTGAGGATCTTCTCGGTGCAGCCGGTGCGCTGCAGGTGGTCGACGACCGCGCTGAGAGGCACGGCGCCGTTCGAGGCCGGGCCGGGACCCGGGGGGCGGGTGCCGTCGCCCGCGTGGTGCAGCGCGACGACGTCGAGCCGCGCGTCCATGCACGGCGATCCCGACGAGCCGGGCTCGGTGTTGACGAGGTGGCGCACGCGGGTGCCGTTGGCGTTGACGGAGCCGCTCGAGCCGAGCGATAGCTTGAGGGGCGCGCCCTCGGGGTGCTGCAGCACGAGCATCGGCGACCCGTCGGCCGGTCCCTGGCCGAGCCCGCCGAACCAGCCGCGCGGCGTCGCCTGCGGATCGGCGACGGCGCGACCGGTGGCCTCCTCCCCGGGGCGCCCGGCGAGGCGTAGCAAGGCGTAGTCGAGCTCGTCCGGTGACGGCAGGGAGCCGTCCGCCGCGGAGTCGGCCGCGCCGGGCGGCGCCGAGGAGACGAGCCAGTCGGCCGGCGCGAGCCGCAGCTCCGTCCCCGCGCTGACGATGACCCCCTGCGCACGCTTGTAGTCGAACCGCAGGATGACGTCGGCGGGCGTCGCGTGGCCGTCGAGCAGCGCCGCGACGACGTGGTGGTTGGTGAGGCAGAGATTGGGCCCGACTAGGAAGCCGGTGCCGACGCCCGAGTGCACGCCGGCGTCGACCTCGACGCGGCACACCTGCGCCTCACGCCGGCCGAGCGTCTCGCGCCACGCGGTGACATCGACGAACGGGGCGTCCTGGCGCACCCGCGTCTCGAGGTCCGGGGTGGCGGACGCCAGCCCGAGGTCCATCGCGGCGGCGAGAAACTCCGCGTTGCCCGGCCGGGCCTCGCGCGCCGCGGCGAGCAGCCTCATGGTCCAGCCCTCGGCCTCCGCCGTCTGGATGACCCGGAAGACGATCTCCTGGTAGTCGCCGCCGAGCGCGATGTCCTCGCGGTTGCGGTTCTGCGAGTAGCGCAGCAGCTCGTCGAAGCGCGCGAGAGTGAACGCCTGCCGCAGCGCGTCGCTCAACTGCTTCCACTGCCGTCCGGTGAGCGCCATCGACTCAGACCGGTCGCCCGACGTGCTTCGCGATCGTGCGCCGCACGATGTCGGCCGCCAGGTACTCCGCGATGCCGTGACGGTTGGCGCTGCGGTTCACCACCAGCGCGTCGGAGCACTTGTCCGCCGGGCGGTACTCGGGGCGGATCGTCGGGTCGAGCGCCACGACGTCGGCCGCGTCGGCCGCGTTGAGCCACGCGCCGACCGACGGGGGCACCGCGAGCGGACGGCCCTTGACCTGGTCCTGGATCTCCTGGATGCCGAGCGGGCTGCCGAGCGTCACGAGCAGCGGCACGTCGAGCCCGGCGAACCGCGGCTCGCTGAGGACGTCGTACGCGACGACCGTGCCGAGGCTGTGCGCGACGACGACGACGGGCCCGTGGGCGTCGTCGAGCACCGCGCGCACGCGGTCGCGGATCGCCTCGGCCTGGGCCTGGTCGAAGAAGTAGGCGTGCACGTCGTGCAGCGTGGCCTTCACGAGCGCGCGGAAGGCGGCCACCCGCAGGAACTTCGGCCCTGGGATGACCTCGAAGTCGTCGGGCAGCGAGTCGGAGCCGGACGCGGCGGCGTCGGCGGCATAGGCCATCCGCTCGAGCACGCCCTTGAGCGGGGCGGCCGAGGCGTCGAGGCCGCCGAGCTCGACGGCGGTCTTCTCGACGAACGCCTCCGTGGGCTCGACCCCACCGGCCTCCAGGGCGCCGCCGCCCGCCGCGAGACCGCCGTCCGTGAAGCCCTCGAGCCCACCGCCGGGCAGCGGGCTCGCATACCGGAGGTCCGCCCAGTACGCCATCTGTGCGCCGACCGCGGGTCGCAGCGCGAGCGCGGTGTTCCACGTCGCCACCAGCGCCTCACGCCTCGGCTTGTTGCCGATGCCGTGCACGTACACCACCGTCGGTTCCACGCTGACTCCTCGGGCCGGGCCGCTGAGTGTGCTCATTCACACTCTCGGGAAGGGGCACGCGGTCGGCGCCGGTGATACGTGCCGGGCCAGGCGGTCCTCGCGGCGGCGGCTCGCACGACGGCGGGAATACCCGACCACGCCCTCGAGCGCTGGGTGGTCGCGCCGGCGCTGGCCGTGCTGACGTTCTGGCTCCTGGCCCGCACGACCGGCCTCGACGCCACCACGAGCCGGATCCTCAGCTAGCCCGCCGACAACCGCAGAATCACTGGTGTCGGTGTAACGCAGTGAGTCCCAGCTAGAGCGCCGGAATGCGCGTGAGTCCCCGCTCGAGCGTCGCGACCTAGCTGGTCGGCAGGAGCCCCGGCGCCTGACGACGCGTAGTCGATGGCGAGCAGCGTCCTTACGGTTGCGGCCATTCGCACCTTCAGCCTGAAGGTCGGCACTGCCAATGCCTACTTTGACCGACCGGCCCCGTCGGCGCGCTCGTGGTCAGAGTACGACGCTCGGCTTCGATCAATCTGTCGTGCATCTCGACACGTGTCGATGGTCGTCTCCTCGCGGTGGCGGTGCCCCAGCATGCCGGACGTCATCGGGTCAGGACCCCGTGGTGGCGGTGCCGCTCGGCTCGACGGGCAGCGTCTGCCCGTCGACGAGCGCCTGCCCGGCCCGCGCCTTGGTCTCGGAGACGTCGACGCCCCACAGGGCGGCGAGCTGCTCGGCGTCCTCGTAGGTGTACCCGACGGACCAGAAGGCGTCGAGGGCGACGGACTGCGGGTCGGCGCCCGCCTCGGGGTAGGTGCCGGGCGTGATCGGCAGGGTCTGCCCGTCGGCGAGCAGCCGGCCCGCCTGGGACTTGGTCTCGATGATGTCGAGCTGCCACAGCTCCGAGAGGTGCTGCGCGTCGCCCCACGTGTAGCCGGCGTCCCAGAACGCCGTGTACTGCTCGGGCGTGTAGCCCTCGGGCATGCCCTGCCACTCGATGCCGACGCTCTGCAGGGCACCCGACAGGGTGCGGGACACGGCGGACCCGGGTGCGACGGCCATCGCTCCTCCCGCGCAGGCCACGGAGAGACCGGCGGCGACGGCGCCGACGGCGATGACCCGTCGGTGCCGGGCGGGGGTGCGGGCGGGAGTCGCGTTCATGGTGTTCCTCCTGGTTCGGGTGACCGCGTGCACCGTGGAAACGCGGCTCGCGGCGCGGATGTGGAGCCGTCGCGCGAACCCGTCCCGCCCGGGGGCGCGCGGGTCGGCCGTCTGCGGATGCGCGCCGGGCGGACGGGTGCCACGGTGGCGACGAACGAGCAACGAGCGACAGGACGGTGGACAGGTGCGGGCGCTGACGTGGCAGGGACGCGAGCAGGTGCGGGTCGAGGACGTGGCGGACCCGCGCGTCGAGGAACCGACGGACGCGGTCATCCGCGTGACGTCCACGGCCGTCTGCGGGTCCGACCTGCACCTGTACTCGGTGCTCGGTGCGTACCTCAAGCCCGGTGACGTGCTCGGTCACGAGGCGATGGGCGTGGTCGAGGAGGTCGGGGCGGAGGCGGGCACGCGCCTGCGCGTGGGGGACCGGGTCGTCGTCCCCTTCGGCATCGCCTGCGGCACCTGCCACATGTGCGCGCTGGGTCTGCAGAGCCAGTGCGAGACGACGCAGGTCCGCGGCGCGGGCAAGGGCGCCGCCCTGTTCGGCTACACCTCGCTCTACGGCAGCGTGCCGGGCGGGCAGGCGCAGTACCTGCGGGTGCCGCAGGCCCAGTACGGGCCGGTCGTGGTGCCGGACGACGGCCGGCCGGACGAGACGTACCTCTACCTGTCGGACGTGCTCCCCACCGCATGGCAGGCGGTCGCGTACGCCGACGTGCCGCCCGGCGGCACGGTCGCCGTGGTGGGCCTGGGCCCGATCGGCCAGATGGCCGCGCGCATCGCGCTGCACCGCGGCGCCGAGCGCGTCATCGGCATCGACCTCGTCGCGGAGCGGCTGCTCATGGCGTCGCGGCACGGCGTCGACGTCATCGACGCCGCCCGGACCGACGACGTCGTCGCCGCGGTGCGCGACCGCACGCACGGTCGCGGCGCGGACGCGGTCGTCGAGGCCGTCGGCATGGAGGCGCACGGCTCGCCGCTCGCGGCCGCCGGGCAGCGGGCCGCGGCGTTCCTGCCCGACACGCTCGCGCGGCCCCTCATCGAACGGGCCGCGGTGGACCGCATGGCGGCGCTGCACACGGCCATCGCCGTGGCGCGTCGCGGGGCGACCGTGTCGGTCGTCGGGGTGT
This sequence comes from Cellulomonas dongxiuzhuiae, assembly GCF_018623035.1. NCBI lineage: Bacteria > Bacillati > Actinomycetota > Actinomycetes > Micrococcales > Cellulomonadaceae > Cellulomonas > Cellulomonas dongxiuzhuiae. The sequence continues at coordinate 2,699,884 of NZ_CP076023.1, read as the reverse complement.
ACGGCGGCGCGCTGGACCCGATCCCGATGATGGACGTGTTCGACCGTCAGCTCACCCTGCGGTTCGGTCAGGCCAACGTGCGGCGCTGGTACGACGACCTGCTGCCCCTGGTCACCGACCCGTCCGACCCGCTGGCCGTCGCCGACCTGCGCACGCACCGCGTGTCCCTCGAGCAGGCGCCGCACGCGTACGACGTGTTCCAGCGCAAGGCGGACGGCTGCATCAAGGTCGTCCTGGACCCGACGTCGTGACGGGCGTGTCCCGTCCGAGGAGGTGCGCATGAGGGTCGTCGTGGTCGGCGCCAGCGGCAACGTGGGCACCGCGCTGCTGCGCCGGTTCGCGCAGGACAGCACGGTGACGTCGGTGGTCGGCGTGGCGCGCCGTGCGCCGCGCGTGCGCCCGCCGGCCCCTTACGACGTCGCGACGTGGGTGGCCTGCGACATCGGCGCCGACGCCCCCGACGAGCAGGTCACGGCCGCGCTCGCGGGCGTGTTCGCCGGCGCCGACGCCGTCGTGCACCTCGCCTGGGCGATCCAGCCCAGTCACGACCGGGCGCGGCTGCGCGCGACCAACGTCGTGGGCACGCAGCGCGTGGTGGAGGGCGCCGAGCGTGCCCGCGTGCCGCACCTGGTCGTCGCGTCGTCCGTGGGCGCGTACTCGCCGTCGCCCGGTGACGTCCCGCGCGACGAGACGTGGCCCACGGACGGCGTCCCGTCCTCGTCGTACAGCGTCGACAAGGCCGCCGTCGAGGCGCTCCTCGACCGGGCGGAGGCGCGCGGCGACCTCGTCATCGCACGGCTGCGCCCCGCGCTGGTGTTCCAGCACGACGCGGGCCAGGAGATCGCCCGGTACTTCCTCGGGCCGCTCGTGCCGCAGCGCGTCCTGGACGGCCGCGTCCCCGTGCTGCCCTGGCCCCACGGGCTGCGGCTGCAGGCCGTCGATGCCGACGACCTCGCCGACGCGTACCGCGAGGCCGTCGTCCGCCAGGTGCGCGGTGCGTTCAACCTCGCGGGCCCCGGGATCGTGCGGGGGCCGGACGTCGCGGCGCTGGTGTCCGGCGCGCGCCTGCGCGACGTGCCGGTCGGCCTCGCGCGCGCCGCCGTGTCCGTCGGGTGGCGTGCGCGCGCGGTGCCCGTGGGGCCGGGCTGGCTCGACATGGCGATGTCGGCACCCGTGCTCGACACGGCGCGCGCCGAACGCGAGCTCGACTGGCGTCCCCGCCGCTCGGGCGTCCAGGCACTGCACGAGGTCCTCACGGGCATCGCCGCAGGCGCGGGCACGGTGAGCCCGCCCCTGCGCCCGCGCGGGCGGTGACCGGCCCCCGCGTGCGGGTGCGCGCGTCGCGCGGCACGCTGGGCGCATGACGTCGCCCGACAGCACCGCCGCGGTGATCACCGACCCGGACCGCCACGTCCTGGGCGATCCCGACGCGCCCGTCACGATCGTCGAGTACGGCGACCTCGAGTGCCCGTACTGCCGCGACGCCGAGCCGGTGCTGCGGCAGCTCGTCGAGGAGTCCGACGGGCGCGTGCGCCTGGTCTGGCGGCACTTCCCGCTGTTCCAGGTACACCCGCACGCGCTCGCGGCGGCGCTCGCGGCCGAGGCTGCCGGTGCGCACGGGCAGTTCTGGCAGATGCAGCGGCTGCTGTTCGAGCACCAGGACGCCCTGACGGACGACGACCTCGCGAGGTACGCCCACGACCTGGGGCTCGACCCGGAGCAGATCGTCGGCGCGCCGGCGGACCGGTACGCCCGCGCGGTGCAGGCGGACTACGAGGGCGGTATCGAGCTCGACGTCCCGGGCACGCCGACGCTGCTCGTGGACCGCGTGCCGTACCGCGGTCGCATCGCGCTCGAGGAGCTGCGCAGCGTCGTCGACGCCGTGTGACCGGCGCCGCAGGAGCCGCGGCGCGCGCCGGGCCGGGCGCTGCGCCACGATGGGCTCGTGACCGCGACGACGCCCGACCTGCCCACGCGTCCCCCCGTCCCGCGCACGGCACTGGTCACCGGTGCCGGCCGGGGGATCGGCCGTGAGCTGGCCCTGGCGCTGGCGCGCGAGGGGTACGCGCTCGGGCTCGTGGCCCGCACGCGGGAACGCCTCGAGGAGGTCGCCGACGAGGCCCGCGCGCTCGGCGCGCCGGTGACCGTGGCGGCGGCCGACCTGGTCGACGCGACCGCGGTCGCGGACGCGGTCGGGCGCGTCGAGGCGGGCCTGGCGTCGCAGGGCGGGATCGGGCTGCTCGTCAACAACGCCGGCGTCATCGAGCACGCCGAGCTCCCGTTCGCGGCCGACGACGTCGAGGACGTCTGGCGCGTGGTCGAGACCAACGTGCGCGGCCCGCTGCTCGCGACCCACGCGGTCCTGCCGGGCATGCTGGCGCGCGGCGGCGGGCGGGTGCTCAACATGAACTCGGGCGCCGGGCACCGCGCCATGACCTCCTACACGGGCTACGCGATCAGCAAGGGTGCGCTCGCGCGTCTGACGACCCAGCTGCACCGCCAGTACGTCGGGGCGGGCATCCGGGTGCTGGACCTCGCACCCGGCGTCGTGGCGACCGACATGACGGCCGCCATGCCGGTGCACGCGCAGCGCACCGAGTGGACGTCGCCCGAGCAGGTGGCGGCCCTCGCCGTGGGGTTCGCGGCGGGGGATCTCGACGCGCTGTCGGGTCGGTTCGTGCGGGCGGGCGTCGACACGGTCGCCTCGTTGCGGGAGCACGCCGACGTGATCGTGGCGACGGACGCCCGCACGCTGCGGCTGTCGACCTGGGGTCCGGACGACCCGGCGGTGTGACGTCGCGGACCGCGGCGGCAGCGCGGGTGCCCGGCGGCGGGCCGGGCGTCAGTCGGTCGCGGCGGCGTCCGCGCGCGTGGCGTCCGCGCGCCACGGCAGCGGCGGCAGCGTCGGCGGCAGGTCCGGCGGCGTGCACAGCGGCAGCCGCTCGCCGAGCCAGCGCAGCAGCAGCGAGCCCGCGACGGCCGCGACGAGCGAGCCCGCGAGCACACCGATCTTCGCGCGCTCCAGGAGCACGGGGTCGTCGAACGCGAGCTGCGCGATGAACAGCGAGATCGTGAACCCGATGCCCGCCAGGACGGCTCCCCCCATGAGGTGACCCCAGCGCACCCGGCCGGGCAGGTCGCCCAGCCCCAGGCGCAGCGCGAGTGTCGCGGCACCCGCGACACCCACGGCGTTGCCGAGCACCAGCGCGACCGCCACGCCGACCGTCAGGCGCGACGAGAAGGCGTCCGCGAGCGTGGCGGGGTCGAGGCGTACGCCCGCGTTGGCGAGACCGAAGAGCGGGACCACCACGAACGCGCTCCACGGGTGCAGCGCGCGCTGCAGCCGGTCACCGGTCGGCACGGCCGCGCGGCCCGCGACCTCGGCGGCGTGCTCGCGGTCGGCGCCCCCTTCCGACAGGAACCGGCGCGCGTGCACCGCGACCGCCTGACGTCGTCGCTCATGGGGGAGCGACGTCGGCACGAGGAGGCCGACGAGGACGCCGGCGATCGTCGGGTGCACGCCCGACGCGAGCACCGCGACCCACAGGGCGAGCCCGACGGCGACGTACGGTGCCAGGCGCCACACGCCGCGGCGTCGCAGCACGACCAGGGCGACGACCAGGACGGCCGCCGCCGCGAGCGCCCGCAGGTCGACGTCGTCGGTGTAGAACACGGCCATCGCCGTGATCGCGCCGATGTCGTCGACGATCGCGAGGGTCAGGAGGAACAGCCGCAGCCGGTCGGGGCAGCGGGGACCGAACAGCGCCAGCACGCCCACGAGGAACGCGGTGTCCGTCGACATGACGACGCCCCACCCGTGCGCGGCGTCGGTGCCCGCGTTGAACGCGAGGTAGACGACGACAGGCACGAGCAGCCCACCGATCGCGCCGAACGCGGGCACGGCGACCGCGCGAGGGTCGCGCAGCTCGCCGCGCGTGAGCTCCCGGTTGATCTCGAGACCCACGACGGCGAAGAACACGGCCATCGCGAGGTCGTTGACCCAGTGCTGCAGGTCCATCTCGATGCCGGCGCCGCCGACGAAGACGCCCGCGGGTGCGTGCCACAGGGCGGTGTAGGTGTCGCGCCACGGGGAGTTGGCCCACACGAGCGCCGCGACCGTGGCGACGAGGAGCACGGCCGCGCTGCCGGCCTCGGTGGCGAGGAACCTGCGCAGCGCGGGTGCGACGCTGCGACCCTCACCGTGCCCACCGAGCACCCGGGTGCGCAGCGGGGGACGGGCGCTCGGCGCCGTCTCGACGGTGGGCGGCGTGCTCCCCGGGCCGGTCACGCGGTCAGAGGGCGGGGGAGGTGACGTCGGTGGGGACGTGGTCGCCGTGCCCGGCGGCGCGCAGCGCGTCGCGCAGGCGCTCGGCGGCGGCGTCGAGCTCGGCCGCGGGCACGTCGTGGCGCGCCTGGTCGAACGAGAGGCTCGACTCGTCCCACGCGGGCAGCACGTGCAGGTGCAGGTGCGGCACCTCGAAGCCGGCCACGAGGAGCGCGGCGCGCGGTGCGTCCCACGCGGCGCGCTGCGCGCGGCCGACGGCCTTGGCGACCTGCACGAGGTGGGCCAGCAGGTCGTCGGGCGCGTCGGTCAGCTGCTCGACCTCGTCGCGGGGCACGACGAGGGCGTGCCCGTCGGTGATGGGGGCGATCGTGAGGAGGACGACCGCGCGGTCGTCCGCCCAGACGAAGCGCCCGGGGATCTGGCCGTCGATGATGCGCGTGAACAGCGTCGGCATGGCCCACACGGTAGCGCGTCGTCACGCACAGGGTCTGTGAAACGTTTAGGGCCCGCCGTGCGTCTTGTCCCCGCGCCGACGACCGCCTAGGAATCGCATGTGCGTCTGCAACCCGTCACCGTGTCCCCCCGTCCCACGAGCGCGCACGTGAGGTCGGCCGTCGTGGCCGCTCTCGCGATCGGCCTGCTCGGCGCGTGCTCCGCCGGCACCGAGCCGCAGACCGGCGACCCCGCGCAGGCCACCGCGGCCGAGACCCCCACGATGCTCGCCAGCGCCCCCGTCGACCTGGCGGCCGCCGAGCCTCCCGAGTGCCTCTCCGAGGGCATCGCCTACGCGACCGTCGGGCAGGACGGGGGCGCCACCACGGTCGCCTGGGCCGGCGCGGGCGACCGCGGCGTCCTGTTCGCCCCGCAGGAGAACGGCGACGTCTGCCAGTGGTCCGCCGAGGTCGCGCGGCTCGCCGGCGCCGGGTACCTCGTCGCGACCTACGACTGGGGCGCGTCGGGCCAGGCGGGCTTCCAGGCGGCGCTGGACGTGCTGAAGGCCACCGGGGCCGACCGCGTGGCGTTCGTCGGCGCGTCCGCCGGCGGCACCCTGGCCGCCGGGCTGGCCGACGACCTCGCCGCCGTCGCCGTCGTCGCGCTGAGCCCGCCCGCCCAGTACGGCGACGTCGACGCGCGCGTCGAGGCCAACCAGTTCACCGGCCCGCTGCAGGTCTTCTCCTCGACCGACGACCCCCAGGTGCCGGCGGCCGACAGCGCGCTCGTCGTGCGCAACGACAAGACCTCCATCGTCACCGAGGTGTCCGGCACCGCCCACGGCATCGAGTTCATGGCGCCCGACGGCTACCACGCCGAGCACGTGCGCGGCACGATCGACACAGCGCTCAGCCAGGGCTTCGGCGAGGGCTGAGCCACCCGCGTCCGACGACGGCCGCACCCGGGTCCCCGGGGCGGCCGCCGTGGGCTCACAGGTAGCGCAGCGGGTCGAACTCCTCGAGGGGGATGATCCGCAGGCGGGGCAGCTGCACGTTGAAGGCGGCGACGTCGCTCTCGAGGTCGAACGTCTGCAGCCCACGAGCCGTCAGGCCCGCGAGCGACTGGCTCGTGAACTCGCGGAACGCGAGCAGCCCCACGCGGCGCCCCGCGTCCACCAGATCGGCGACCTCGGGGGCGAAGTCGCCGTCGTGGCTCGCGAGCAGGACGTCGCCCTCGCGGTCCGCGATCGCGTCGAGCGTGCGCTTGATGCCGATGTCGACGACCTTCTCGTACGACTCGCCCGACAGCGGGATCGGCACGAACCCGATCGCGGTCAGCGCCTGCACGAAGGACATCGGCAGCGAGCCGTTCGACGCGTTGAGGAAGAACAGCGCCTTGACCGGCTGGTCCCACGTCTGCTGCGCGAAGCTCAGCACCCGTTCCCAGCGGGGTCGCTGCTCGGGCGTCGGCCGTCCGCCGAGGATCGAGGAGCCGAGCGTGGCGTCGATGTTCTCGCCGTCGACCAGCAGGTACGTGGTGCCCGTCTCGCTCATCGTCCCAGCCTAGACGCGCACGGGCCGCGCGACGGCAGCGGGCGACGCGGTGTGGTGACATGATCTGTCCTCGTCCGGGCGAGGACCGGTGACGGGCACCACGTCGCCGTGGCGCGAGGAGGGACCGGGTGATGTCCGACGACGACCTGGGACCGGCGGCGCGCGCCGACCGTCCGCCGCGCGGCGACGTCGACGTCCGCGCGTCGGTGGCCGCGTGGGAGGCGCTGTTCCGCGCCCAGGTCACGCTCGTGCGACGGTTCGCGCGCCACGACGTGTGGGGCGGGACGAGCATGCGCGAGTACGACGTGCTCTACACCCTGTCGCTCGCCGAGGGCGGGGCGATGCGGCTGCGCGAGCTCGCCGGGTCGAGCCTGCTGACGCAGCCCAGCCTGTCGAGGCTCGTCGACCGGCTGGAGGCCGAGGGCCTGGTCCGGCGCGGACCCGTCGCGGGTGACCGGCGGGGCAAGGCGGTGCAGCTGACGGACGCCGGGCGGCGACGGCAGCGCGAGATCGGCCGGCGCCACGCCCGCTCCATCGCCGCCCTGGTCGGTGGGGCGCTCGACGCCGACGAGCTCGCGACGCTCGAGCGGCTGTGCGACCGGCTGCGCCTCGCGCAGGCCGACCTGCCCGACCCCGTCGGGCTCACGGGCGACGACCCGCCCGAGGTCTGAGGCCGCCACGGGGACCTCCGGCCCACGCCGTGCGGCTCCACCCCGGTGACGATAAGACCCGGAGGGCACGGCGCCCGACGACGACGGCGAGGAGGAACGATGCGCATCCTGCTGACGGTGGCGTCGCGCCACCAGGGCACGTGGGAGATCGGCGAGGTGATCGCGCGTCGCCTGCGCGACCGGGGTCACGAGGTCGACCTGCGCGCCCCCGAGGACGTCACGAGCGTCGCGGACTACGACGCGGTCGTGCTCGGGTCGGCGGTCTACACCGCGCACTGGCTGCCCGCCGCGCGCGACGTGGCGGAGCGCTGCGTCGACGGGCTGCGCGCCCGGCCGGTGTGGATGTTCTCGTCCGGGCTCGCCACGCAGCCGGCCAACTCCGCGAACTCGCCGCTCGAGGTGGCGGCGCTGCGCGAGCGGATCGGGGCCCGCGCCCACCGCAGCTTCCGCGGGCGTCTCGACCGCTCGCTGCTGTCCTTCACCGAGCGCGCGATCATCGCCGGCGGCCGTGCTCGCGAGGGCGACCACCGGGACATGGCGGCCGTCGCCGCCTGGGCCGACGAGATCGCCGACGCGCTCGGCACCGCACCCGTGCACCCTCCCGTGGCGTCGCGTCGCGGGTGAGCGTGCCGGCCCGAGCGGGCCGGGGAAGGGTCTCGGGCCGCGCGGCGGGGGCAGCGGGTCAGGAGACCCGCAGCGCCCGCTCCCGCTGGCGGCGCAGCCCGCGCAGCTCGGCGGCGGCGGCGACCATGGTCGGGCGCTGCGTCGGGTCGGTGCGGGTCATGGCGCGCAGCAGCGCGGCGAAGTCGCGGTCGAGGTCGTCGGCGATCTGCGGACCGTGCAGCAGGCGGGCCAGTGACGCCGTGAGCGGGTCGCCCGGGTACGCCCGGCGGCCCGTGAGGCACTCGAGCAGGACGAGACCGAGGGAGTACATGTCGCTCGCGGGTCCGGCCTGCTCTCCGAGCGCCTGCTCGGGGCTCTGGTAGCTGGCCGTCGCGCGGTCGTCCGTGCGGCTTGTGCGGGGTGCCGCGTCGGACGCGGCGATGCCGAAGTCCGCGAGCACGACGGGCAGGGTCGGGGCGTCGCGCCGGCCGGAGGCCGGGGTCGTGTCCGCCACCAGGACGTTCGACGGCTTGACGTCGCGGTGGACGACGCCGGCACGGTGCGCGTGGGCCAGGCCCTGCGCGAGCTGGTGCCCGATGTCCGCGGTCGTGGCCGCGTCGAGCGGACCGTCCGCGACGAGCTCGCGCAGCGTGCGACCCTCGACGAGCTCCATGACCAGGAACGCGACGGGGCCGGTCCCCGGCGTGACGTCCGCGCCGACGTCCAGCAGCGCCACCAGCGACGGGTGCGACAGCTCGGCGAGCACCCGCGCCTCCTGCGCGTACCGGCGCACCTGCGCGGGGTCGGCCCCTGCGAGGCGGAACAGCTTGATCGCGACGGGACGGTCCAGACGTGTGTCGACCGCCCGGTACACCTGTGCCGATCCGCCCTCGCCGAGCCGTTCGCCCAGGACGTAGCGGTGCGCCAGCTCGGGCGCGGCGTGCCGCCCGGCGCGCGTCACGGCTTGCTCATCGGTGGGGCTCCGATTCCTCACGGCTCGGCACGCGGACCGCGCGCCACGACGACGGTAGAGCCGTCCCCGGGAGGGCGCACGCGGAGCCCACCGAACGGGTGATGCGTCGACGTGCAGGAGGTGACAAACCGTCCCGACAACGTCACGTGCCGGGCGGCCGAACCCGCAGGGCGTCCCGCGGGCACGGTGGGATGATCGGAGGGTGCCTCTCGTGACGCCCCCCTCGACCGACCCGACGCCGGACGCCGGCACGGCGGGCCTGGCGCCGTACGACGCCGTCCTGCTGTTCTCCTTCGGCGGCCCGAACGGCCCGGACGACGTCCTGCCGTTCCTGCGCAACGTGACCGCGGGCAAGAACATCCCCGACGAGCGTCTGGCCGAGGTCGCGGAGCACTACCACCACTTCGGCGGGCGCAGCCCGATCAACGAGCAGAACCTCGCGCTGCGGGCCGCGCTGCAGGACGAGCTGGCGCGGCGTGGTCTCGACGTCCCCGTCGTGTGGGGCAACCGCAACTGGGAGCCCTACACGCGCGACGCGCTGGCCGAGGCCCGCGCCGCCGGTGCGCGCCGCATCGTCGCGCTCGTGACGTCGGCGTACTCGTCGTACTCCGGCTGCCGGCAGTACCGCGAGGACCTCTGGACGGCGCTGGACGCGGTGGCCGCCCCGGACAGGGAGCCGCTCGTCGTCGACAAGGCACGGTCGTACTTCAACCACCCGGGCTTCGTGCAGGCCAACGTGGACGCCGTCGTCGAGGCGTACGAGGCGACGGCCGCCGACGCCGCGTGGCCCCGCCTGGTCTTCGTGACGCACTCGATCCCGGACACGATGGAGGCCGCGTCGACCGTCGCCGGCGCGTCGTACCGCGAGCAGCACCTCGACGTCGCCCGCTCCGTCGCCGCAGCGGCCGGGCAGCGCCTCGGTCGCCCCGTCGAGTGGGACCTGGCCTTCTGCTCGCGCTCTGGCCCGCCCAGCCAGCCGTGGCTCGAGCCCGACGTCAACGACCACCTCGGCGCCCTCGCGGCGGCGGGCACGACGTCGGTCGTGCTGTCGCCGATCGGTTTCGTGTCCGACCACATGGAGGTCGCGTTCGACCTCGACACGGAGGCGCTGGCCACGGCGCACGAGCTGGGCATGACCGCCGTACGGGCCGACTCCGTGGGCGTGCGCGAGCCCTTCGTGCGCGGCCTGGTCGACCTGCTGCTCGAGCGCGCCGCGATCGCCCGGGCCGACGACGCCGGTGCGCCGCGGCCCGCCGAGGCGACGACGGGCGACCTGCCCGCGTTCCGCTCGGTCTGCGTCCCGGGGTGCTGCCGGATGCGCGAGGGCGTCGACTCGGGCCGCCCGGCCGCGTGCTCGGTCGACCCCTGGTCCTGACCCCACCCGACCTGCTGCCCACCCGATGACGGAGCCCCTGTGACCACGCACGTGACCGCCCACCCGACCGACCCCGACGCGCTCAACACGACCATCCGCTACACGATGTGGTCGGTGTTCGCCGTCGACGGCCCGCTGCCCGCCGACGCGGCGGAGCGTGCGGACGTCGTCGCCGACGCGCTGCGTGCCGTCGCGTCCGACCCGGGGCTCGTCGTGCGCGGCTGGTACGACGTCGCGGGGCTGCGCGCGGACGCCGACCTCATGGTCTGGTGGCACGCCGAGACCGTCGAGCAGGTCCAGGGCGCCTACCACCGGCTGCGCGCCAGCGCGCTCGGCGAGGTGCTGACGCCCGTCTGGTCGGTCGTCGGCCTGCACCGTCCCGCGGAGTTCAACCGGGCCCACGTCCCGGCCTTCCTCGCCGGGGAGCCCGCCGGCGACTACGTGTGCGTCTACCCGTTCGTGCGGTCGTACGAGTGGTACGTCCTGCCCGACGACGAGCGCCGGCAGATGCTCCACGAGCACGGCGCCGCCGCGCGTGACTACGCCGACGTGCGCGCCAACACGGTGTCGTCCTTCGCGCTGGGCGACTACGAGTGGGTGCTCGCCTTCGAGGCCCCCGAGCTGCACCGCATCGTCGACCTCATGCGCGACCTGCGTGCGACGCAGGCGCGTCGGCACGTGCGCGAGGAGGTCCCCTTCTACACGGGACCGCGCGTCGAGCTCGAGGAGTGGGCGCAGCTCCTGCCGCGCGCCTGAGACCGCAGGTGCCATGATCGACCATGCGCGACGACGGGCACGACCGACCGACCTCCGTCGACCCCCCGGGGGCCGGCCAGGACGCTCCGTGGCTGCACGGCACGTGGCGGGTCGTGCGCTGCGACGGGGCGCCGCTCGCCGACGGCATGCAGGGACCGCCGTGGCTCACCTTCGACGGTGACGGCATGGTGTTCGGCCACGCGGGCGTGAACCGCGTGCGCGGGACGTGGCGGCTCGATGGCACGGCGCTGACGTTCGGGCCGGTCGTCGCGACCCTCATGGCGGGTCCGCCGGGGGCGACGGCCACCGAGCGGACGGTCCTCGGTGTGCTGCAGGACGGTGGGCAGGTGACGTCCGAGCCCGACACCTTCACGCTGCGGACGCCCGGTGGACGGGTCCTCGAGCTCGTGCGCGCGCCTGACGTCCCTGCTCAGGAGTAGCGACCTGCTCAGGGGTACAGACCGCGGATCAGGTGCGCCTCCGCCACCCGGCGGACGCCGATCGTCATCGCGGCCTCCCGCAGCGTGACCGACTCGGCGCGCGCGAGCGCGGCGACCGCCGCGTGGCTCGCGAGCATGCGCTGCTCGAGCCGCTCGGCGATCTCGCCCTCGGTCCACCAGTAGGCCTGGTTGGCCTGCACCCACTCGAAGTAGCTGACCACGACCCCGCCGGCGTTCGCCAGGACGTCGGGCACCACCACGACGCCCCGTTCCGCGAGCACCCGGTCGCCCTCGCTCGTGGTGGGTCCGTTGGCGCCCTCCACCACCCATCGCGCCTTGACCTGCCGGGCCGTCTCGCCGTCCAGGACCCCCTCGACGGCGGCCGGCACCAGCAGATCGACGTCCAGTGCCAGGAGCTCCTGGTTGCTCAGCGGGTCGGCGTCCGCGAACCCGGTCACGGAGCCCGTGCTCGCGACGTGCTCGAGCAGCGCCGGCAGGTCGAGCCCGTCGTCCCGCCGCACGCCCCCGTGCTCGTCGCTGACCGCGACGACGCGGCTGCCGGCCTCGTGCAGCAGCCTGGCGGTGTGGGACCCGACCTTGCCGAACCCCTGCACGGCCGCACGGACCTCGGACAGCTCGACACCGTCGGCCCGCAGGGCCGCGCGCGCGGTGTGGACCACGCCCTGCGACGTGGCCGTCGGGCGTCCGAGCGACCCGCCGACCGCGAGCGGCTTGCCCGTGGTCACCGCCGGGATCGTGTACCCCCGGTTGACCGAGTACGTGTCCATGACCCAGGCCATGGTCTGCTCGTTCGTCCCGATGTCGGGCGCCATGATGTCCCGCTCGGGGCCGATCATGGGCATGATCTCGCTGGTGTAGCGGCGGGTGATGCGCTCGAGCTCGCCGGTCGAGTGGGCGTGCGGGTCGACCGTCACGCCGCCCTTGGCACCGCCGTAGGGGACGTCGACGACGGCGCACTTCCACGTCATCCACATCGCGAGCGCACGGACCTCGTCGATGTCGACGCCGAGCGCGTAGCGCAGACCGCCCTTGCCGGGTCCGCGCGAGATGTTGTGCTGCACGCGGTAGCCGGTGAAGACCTGGACCCGACCGTCGTCGCGCCGCAGCGGCACGGCGACGCGCAGCTCGCGGCGCGGGGTCGCGAGCACCTCGTGCAGGTCCTCGCCGTACCCCAGGATCTCGACCGCGCGCCTCAGCTGCGCCTGCGCGGTCGCCAGGGGGGCGGTGTCCGGGTCGGGGTGCGGGTGGACGGTCGCGCCGTCCGTGGTCGTGGTCGAGGGGTGGCCCATGCCTCACCCTGGCACGTCGACCAGCCCGCCACCCGTCAGCAGAGCCGGGTGTCCGTCACCCACCTGACGACGTTCCCCCCGAGGTGACGGCTGTGACGCGCGGGCACCAGGACGCACGTCCCGAGCGACCCGTCGGAGCGGACGGGCGCGACGAGCAGGCTGGTGGAGCGGCAGTTGATCACGCGGGCGGTCCACGGCGACGGGAACGCCAGGTAGTACGAGGAGAGGTAGTCGCACCAGATCTCGGCGTCCTCGGTGCCCGGCGTGGTGACGGCGTCGAGGTCTGCGGCCGGCGGGGCCGCGACGCTCCGGTCCGTGCTCGTGGCGGCCGACCGGGCCGCCCCGGCGTCGCGCGCGGTGGCCGCGCTCGGCAGCGTGGTCGCCACGACCGCCGCGACCGCCAGCGCGGTCGTGACGCGGCGACGGGCACGCCTGCCGCGCGCCGCGTGCAGCCGCTCGTGCCGGGTGGCCGGGACTGCGGCGTGGCGCGCGTGGTGCGTGCTGCGGAGCATCGCGTCTCCTCTCGGCTCCCGCCGAGGCGCTGACGGGGCGGCGCCGCACCCCGTCGTGCGGCGCCGGCCCCACCCTGACGCGACGCCACCTGTGCTGTCAAGGCGCGACAGCACTGGGTCAGGGCGGGCCATTGCTGGGAGTCGCCCGCGACGGGTCAGGCGGACGCGCGCACCACGAGCTCGGGGGCGAAGATGAGCGGCTCCGCGGCGGGGGCCCCGTGCAGCTGGTCGAGCAACCGGGCGCCGGCGGCACGCGCCATGGCGACGACGGGCTGGATGACGCTCGTCAGGGGCGGGGTGGTCGTCGCGGCCACGCCGAGGTTGTCGTAGCCGACGATCGCCACGTCACCGGGCACCTCGCGCCCGAGCTCGGCGAGCACGCCGAGGGCTCCGGTCGCCATGAGGTCCGAGGCGATGAAGATCCCGTCGACGTCGGGGAAGCGGGTGAGCAGGTCGCGTGCGGCGTGCGCGCCCGACGTGATGGTGAAGTCCCCGTGGACGACCGCCGACTGGTCGAGGTCCGAGGCCGCCATCGCCAGGCGCCACCCGGCGAGCCGGTCGATGCCGGCGGACATGTCCTGCGGCCCCGCGATCGTGGCCACGCGTCGGCAGCCACGGTCGATGAGGTGCTGCGTCGCGAGCCGCCCGCCCTCGGTGTTGTCGGTGTCGACGTACTGGACGTCCTCGTCCGAGGCGGAGAGCGGGCGACCGACGAAGACGTTGGGGACGCGCGAGGCGAGCAGCGCACGGTCGAGCTCGTCGTCCCGGTGGTGCGACACCACGATCGCCCCGTCGACGTGCCCGTTGCGCAGGTAGCGGATGGTCCGCTCGCTCTCGCCCGGGCGGGCGATGACGAGGACGACCTGGATGTCGGAGTCGGCGAGCGACGTGCTCAACCCGTTGAGCGTGCCCGCGAAGAAGGGGTCCGACAGCACGCGCTCGTCCGGCTCGGGCACGACCAGAGCGATCGAGTCCGTGCGACGCGTCACGAGGGAGCGCGCGGCACGGTTCGGCGTGTAGCCCAGGTCGGCGACGGCGGCCTCGACCGCCGAGAGCGCCTCGGGGGAGACCCGCAGCCCGCCGTTGATCGCGCGGGACGCCGTCGACCGCGAGACGCCGGCACGCTCGGCGACCTGCTCGAGGGTGGGCGCGGCCGGCCGCGACGGGTCGGTGCGGATCGCGAAGTTGTCGACCACCGTTGGTCATCCCCTCTGTGGCTGCGCTGAGGCAGCGTGAACGTTCATCTGGCCATGACCCGCGCGCCGCACGACGTGAGGGTACCTGCGGACCGTCCGGTCCGGCGGTCGGGCGCCCGCGTGGCGGGCGCCCGACCAGGCACATCGTGCCGCGTCAGCCCTTGACCGCCCCCGCCATGATGCCCGCGACGAGCTGGCGCCCGGCGAACACGAACAGCAGCAGCAGCGGGATCGCCGAGAGCACGACGCCCGCCATGATCAGGGACATGTCGACGAAGTACGTGGCCTGCAGCAGCTGGAGAGCCACTGGCAGCGTCGGGTTCGTCGAGCCGAGGACGATGAACGGCCAGAAGAAGTTCGTCCACGAACCGACGAACGCGAACAGACCGAGCATGATCGCGGCAGGCCGGGCGGCCGGCAGCGCGATGCTCCAGAACGTGCGGATCATGGAGGCGCCGTCGACCCGCGCCGCCTCGATCAGCTCGTAGGGGAGTGCGGACTCGAGGTACTGCGTCATCCAGAAGACGCCGAACGCCGTGACCAGGCCGGGCACGATGACGGCGACCAGCTTGCCGAGCCAGTGCAGCTCCGCCATGACGATGAACAGCGGGACGATGCCCAGCTGCGTCGGCACGGCCGTCGTGGCGATGACGAACAGGAGGAGCCCGGACCGCCCGCGGAACCGCAGCTTCGCGAAGGAGAACCCGGCGAGCGTCGAGAACAGCACGACCGACACCGAGGTGATGACGGCCACGATGATCGAGTTCGTCAGCGCCTTCCAGAAGTTGATGTCCGCGTTCAGCACCTCGGAGGCGTTGTGGAGGAAGTTGCTGCCCGGGACGAGCGACGGGATCGGGTTCTGGGCGATGGTCGCGGAGTCCGAGCTCGCCAGCAGGAACGCGTAGTAGATCGGTGACGCGAACACGAGGACCGCGAGCACCAGCAGCGCGTAGGTGACCCAGCCCGGCCGGCGCTCCGAGCCGTGCCCCCGCGAACGGTTCGCCGCGCGCGCCGCGCCGGCGCCGGCGGTCTGCCGGATGTAGGGGACCGAGGGCGCGCTCATCGCTTGACCTTCTTCCGTCGTGGTTCCTTCGGCGTCGCGTCGGACGCGATGCGGCGGGTGAGCCAGAAGTTGAGCATGCCCACGGCGAGGATGATGAGGAACAGCACCCACGCGACGGCAGCCGCTCGTCCGAAGCTCTTCTGGTTGCCGAAGCCGAGCTCGTAGATGTACATCGTCACGGTCATCCACTGCCGACCGGGACCGCCCTGCCCGAGCTGGTCGAACATGCGGGGCTCGTCGAAGATCTGCAGGCCACCGATGGTCGACGTGATGACGACGAAGATCAGGGTCGGCCGGATCTGGGGGATCGTGATCGAGAAGAACTGCCGGACGCGGGCGGCGCCGTCGATGACGGCCGCCTCGTAGAGGTCCCGCGGCACGGCTTGCATCGCCGCCAGCAGGATGAGCGTGTTGTAGCCGGTCCAGCGGAAGTTCACCATGGTGGCCACCGCGAAGTGCGACGGCAGCACGGCGCCGTGCCACTTGATGGGGTCGATGCCCACGAGCCCGAGCACGGAGTTCGCCAGACCGGACTGGTCCGCGAAGACCTTGCCGAAGATCAGGGAGACGGCCACGGGGGCGATGACGTAGGGCACCAGCACGCCCATGCGCCAGAACGTCCTGGCGCGCAGGTTGGCGTCGAGGATCGCCGCGAGCACGATCGCGACCATGAGCTGCGGGATCGTCGACAGCAGGAAGATGCTGAAGGTGTTGCGCAGGCCCTTCCAGAAGTTGGGCTCCTGGAAGAGGAAGGCGAAGTTGTCGAGGCCGACGAACTCACCCTGGCCACCGAGCAGGTGCCAGTCGTACACCGAGACGTAGGCGGTGTAGGCCAGCGGGAACAGGCCGGTGAGGCCGAACAGGATGAAGAACGGCGAGATGTACAGATAGGGCGAGACCTTGACGTCCCAGCGGCCCAGCTTCTGGCTGAAGCCGACGCGGCGTGGCTCGCGCGGGGAGTCAGGCAGCCGGCGCCCGGCGCGCGGCTGCGTGGTCGAGGTGGCCATGGGGGTCCTCCGGAGACTCAGGGGCGACGCGGACGGGGCCGGGTCGGTGGCGGTCACCACCGACCCGGCCCCGGAGCGTTGAGGTCAGGTCAGGTCAGCCGAGACCCTCGACCACCCCGACGAAGGTCTCCCACTGGGCGGCGGGGTCGGCGCCGTTGACGTCGACCTCGACGATCGCGTTGGAGAGCGCGTCCTGGATCGTGAAGTACTGCGGGCCCTTGAAGGGCACGACGACACCCTCGGCACGGTTGGCGAGGATCTCACCGACGGGCGCGTTGTTGAAGAACTCGTTGGTCGCCGACTTGATCTCGTCGGACTCGAGCGCCTCGATCTGGCTCGGGAACGTGCCCTCGTTGTTGAAGGCCTCGATCTGCTGGTCGGGAGCGGTCAGCCACGCGGCCAGCTCCTTGGCGGCCTCGACGTTCTCGCCCTGCGACGGGACGGTCAGGAACGAGCCGCCCCAGTTGCCCGAGCCGCCGGGGAAGACGTCGGCCAGGTCCCAGCCGGTGACGCCGGCCGCGTTGCCCGCGATGACGCCGAGCATCCAGCCCGGTGCCAGCATGACGGCGAAGCCGTCCGTCTGGAACGAGTTCGTCCAGTCGTCGCTCCACTGGCTGAAGTGGGCGGACATGTTGTCCGTCGTGGCAGCGGCCGTGACCTGGTCGTACATCTCCTTGATGCGCGGGTTCTCGAGCGCGATCACGTCACCGGAGTCGGGGTCCTCGTAGGCCGCCTCCTCCTGGTTGACCATGCCCTGGTAGACGGCGCTGGCCGAGTCGAAGAAGGGCTTGCCCGTCTTGGCCGTGTAGTCCTTGCCGACCTGGAAGAACGTGTCCCACGTGGCGGCGTCGCCACCGAAGAGCTCGGCGACGGACTCGCGGTCGCTCGGCAGGCCGGCAGCCTCGAAGAGGTCGGCGCGGTAGGCGATGCCCTCGGGGCCGACGTCGGTGCCGTAGCCGATGAGCTTGCCGTCCGGCGTGGTGGCCTGGGCGACCTTCCAGTCGAGCCAGCGACCCTCGACCTCGGGCGACGCGAGGTCCTCGAAGTAGTCGGGGAACTGCATGAGCTCGGGCAGCCAGTCGACCTCGATGGCCTCGATGTCGGCGGTGCCGGATCCGGCCGCGAGCCGCGTGTTGAGGTTCTCGCGCGCCTCGTTCGACGTCGCGGCGACCTTCTGCTCGATCGTGACGCCCGGGTGCTCGGCCTCGTAGCGGTCGAACATCTCGTCCGTGTAGCCGAACTTGTTGAAGGTGGCGACCGTGAGGGTGACGTTGCCGCCGTCCGCGGTCTCGTCACCCTCGCCCGCGTCGTTGCTCGAGGAGCAGGCGGTGGCGACGAGCGCCATGCTCGTCACACCAGCTGCGAGCGCCCACGCCTTGCGTGTGGTCTTGCGCACAATGACTCCCTTGTCAGTCGGACGGCTGCGTCGCCGTACACCTTGTCCGCGTGCCGCCCGCCCGTCCCTTGCGGCTGGGCGGACCTCGCGCGTTGGGGCTGTCGGGCCCCGGCGTGGGTGCGCTCCCGCATGAGTCTCGCGGGAGCGTTCCCACGCACTGCGGGACACCTTTGTCCCGGAGATGGTCGGGTGTCAAGGACGGTGCGGCGCAACGGTGCGGTGGTAGCGGTCCCACGCGGGCGTCAGCGCAGGTCAGGGCCCCTTCCCACGGCTCCCACGTTATCCAATCGTTACGGCTCCGAGACCCTCGCCGTGGCCCGTTCGGGCGACCCGGGCGCGGCCGTGCCCCGCCCCCGACAGGCCCGGGGCCATATCGCGACGAATGGGGCACCGGCCGTGCGGGGGAGGTGCGCCGTCGGCCGGCGCGCCTCCCCGCAGGTGTCAGGGCGCTGCCGGCCCGACCGCCGGTGTCCCGTCGGCGCTCGCGAGCCACCGTGCGGCCACGGACTGCTCCTCGCGCAGCGCCGCCCGCACGGCCGCACCTGCGGCCTCCTCCACGGCGCTCGCGAACAGCGGGACGGCGGCGCGGACCTCCCCCTCGTACGTCACGCGCGACGCGCCGGGCCCCGTGGCCACCAGCGACGTCCGGCCCGTCACGCGCACCGGTGCGCCCGCGATCTCGACGACGACGGTCCCCGTGCGTGAGCCGTCCGCGGCCGGTGCCCCCCAGGCCTCGACCTGGCGCACGTCGATCCGCGCCCCGACCAACGGGTGCAGGTGGGCGGGGATCTGCGAGGTGGGGACGGCGCGCCGGGTCGTCACGGTGAAGGCGCCCGCGGCGGTGCCGGACACGTCCACCTGCTCCTCGACGGCGCCCGAGGCCCGCACCTTCGCGTGGACGTACGCCGGGTCGGCCAGCAGATGGGCCGCACCGCGCACGTCGGTGGGCAGGTCGATCGTCACGTGCAGCTGCACCGCTGACCCCCGGGGTGGTGGGCTCCGGTCCGAGCGGCCGCGCGGACCGTCGACGGGCGTCCGCCCGCGAGGCGCCCGTCGTCCCCGAGCGTAGCCGCCGCTGCGTACCCTGGGCGGGTGTCCACGCTGAGCGACCTCGTCACGCGTCATGGTGCGCTCGACCCCGCCGACGTGGAGTGGTTGCACCTCCTGGTCGGCGACTGGCAGGTCGTGTCGGACCTCGCGTTCGCCGACCTGGTCCTCTGGCTGCCCATGTCGGACGGCGACTTCGTGGCGGTCGCGCAGTGCCGGCCGTCGACCGGGGCCACCGTGCACTACGACGACGTCGTGGGCTCCCGCCCGCCCGAGGGGCAGGTCTCCCAGCTGCGCCGGGCGCTCGAGGAGCAGGCGCCCCAGCGTTCGCGCGAGCCGCGCTGGTTCGGCTCGTACGCGGTGCGCGAGGAGGCCGTCCCGGTCGTGCGCGGCGGCAGGTCCATCGCTGTGCTCGCGCGCCAGACCAACCTCGGGGGCGCGCGCACGCCGTCGCGGCTCGAGCTCAACTACGTCGAGGCGGCCGACGACCTGGTGGGCATGGTCGCGCGCGGCGAGTTCCCCGCACCCGACGCGCCGACGGGTCCGCGCCGCGGGGCACCACGCGTCGGCGACGGACTCGTGCGGCTCAACGGCGAGGGCGAGGTGCTGTACGCGAGCCCGAACGCGCTGTCCTGCTTCCACCGCCTCGGTGTGCTGGGCGACCTCGTCGGCAGGTCGCTGATCGAGGTGACGTCGGACCTCATCGAGCAGAACGCGACCGTCGACGAGTCGATGCCGCTGGTGCTCATGGGCCGCGCGCCCTGGCGCGTGGACGTCGAGGCGCGCGGCGTGGCGCTCTCGCTGCGCGCGGTCCCGCTGACCGAGCGGGGCCAGCGCACGGGTGCCGTCCTGCTGTGCCGCGACGTCTCGGAGCTGCGGCGCCGCGAGCGCGAGCTCATCACCAAGGACGCGACGATCCGGGAGATCCACCACCGGGTGAAGAACAACCTGCAGACGGTCGCCGCGCTCCTGCGGCTCCAGTCGCGTCGCATGAGCTCGCCGGAGGCGCGCGACGCGCTCGCCGAGGCCATGCGTCGTGTCGCGACGATCGCGCTCGTCCACGAGACCCTCTCGCAGACCCTCGACGAGAGCGTGCCCTTCGACGACCTCGTCGGCCGGAGCCTGCGCCTGGCGGCGGACGTCGCGACCGCGGGCGCGCACGTGCGCACCACGGTCCGCGGCTCGTTCGGCGCGGTGCCGGCGGAGGACGCCACGGCGCTCGCGCTCATCCTCACCGAGCTCGTGACGAACGCGGTCGAGCACGGTCTGGCCGGCCGCGACCAGGGCACGGTCGAGATCGTCGTGGAGCGCGAGGGCAACCGGCTGCGCGTCGAGGTCGCCGACGACGGCGGCGGCGTGCCGGAGGGCAAGGGCGAGGGCACCGGGCTGGGCACCCAGATCGTCTCGACGCTCGTCCGCAACGAGCTCGGCGGGTCGATCGCGTGGCTCGCGCGCGACGGCGGGGGCACGTCCGTCGTCATCGAGGCGCAGCTGCGCCAGGGGAGGGACGCCGCGACCGTCGCGTGACGTCGCGTGAGGCCGGCCGGTGCGGGCACGGTCCCGTCGAGACGACGACGGGGCCGCCGTGGTCGGCGGCCCCGTCGGGTGGGTCGGCGGTCGTCGCCGGTGGGTGCCCGGTGTCAGCCGGCGCGGCGCTGGCGCGCGGTGCGGCGCTTGAGCGCGCGGCGCTCGTCCTCGGACAGCCCGCCCCAGACGCCGGCGTCCTGGCCCGTCTCGATGGCCCACTTGAGACACGTGTCGACGACGTCGCAGCGACGGCAGACGGCCTTCGCCTCCTCGATCTGCTGCAGCGCAGGACCCGTGTTCCCGATGGGGAAGAACAGCTCGGGGTCCTCGTCGAGGCAGGCTGCGCGGTGACGCCAATCCATGGGGAATCTCCTTGGCACACGCATGTCTGCACGCCCGGAGGAGCGCGCGCGACAATGCATGGGATCAATGGTGGGGGAAACGTGCTGCACCAAGGGTCACACCCGGGGCGTCGGGGCACAAGGGTTACGGCAACGTTTCATGTCCATAACGACTGAGGCGTTCATCACACGGGCGGCTGCCTCGTCCGACTCGTCCCACGCGCCCCGCAGGATCCGGGCGGCGCGTGTCGGTCGAACGTCCAGGTCAGGGCCCTGAGCGACACAGCGTGCCGCTGACCTGGGAGATCACTGGGTAGTGAAGGACGGGGCCCGGGGTGTCGTCGGTCACGCACGGGCGCCGGCAGCGCCGGAGTGACGAGGTTCACCTGCGGCCGTCGCCGCGCCCGTGGGGTCGTGCAGGGTGCCGCGGTGACGTCGTGTGGTCGAAGGCGCGTCCGGTCTCTGGTATGAGGTGTCGCGGGCCGGGGTGGTGCCGCATCCTGCGCACGCCGCGGCGCGCGGCACGGGACCGTGGGCGTGACGCCGCCTAGGGTCGTGCCATGCGCAGCACGCCTCCCGGCCGTGAGCCGGTCACCGGCCCCGGCGCCCCGCGCCCGCCGCGTCCCGGTGTCGCCGGGCGCCCGACGATGCTCACCGTGGCGTGCGCGCTGGTCCTCGTGGAGGCGACGGCGCTCGCGGTCGCCGTGGTCGCCGGCGTGGTGGCCCTCGTGCAGGGCGGCGACGTCGCCCCGGTGCTGTTCCTCTGCACGCTCGCTCTCGGGACCGCGGTGCTCCTCGTGCACGCGGCGCGCGCCCTGTGGTCCGGGCGCCGCTGGGGCCGCGCCCCGGTGGTGACCGCGCAGGTGTTCCTGCTGGTGACGGCGGCGACGTGGTGGGCCTCCGGGGGCGGTGCCTGGGCCGCCCTGCCGGGCGTCGTCGCGCTGGTCGTCGTGGTCGCCGTGCTGAGCCCTCGTGTCGTGGCCGTCACCTCCGGGGGGCGTGAACCGGGCGCCTGAGTCCCGGCGCGCGCCCCGTCACGCGGCACCCTGCGCCGGGTGCGGCGCGGGGGGACGGTGCACCTGGACGCGGACGAGCCCGCGGTCCCGGCGCAGGACGCCGCGGCCCGCAGGCCGCACCCGCGGGTCCGTGTGGAGAGCGGACCCCGCCCCCAGCAGGTCGGCTGCCGCCGGGCCGTGGGGGTCGAGCACCAGCAGCTGACGGGCGCGCAGCGCCGTGGCGACGGGGCCGCGCCAGCCGGCGGCGGCGTGCTCGCTCGTGGTGCACAGCGCGACGACCCGGACGTCCGGCGAGCCGGGGTCGAGCAGCCGTCCGACACGCTCCGCCACCTCCGGGGCGTCGCGCTCGAGGACGTCGACGTCGTCCAGCAGCACGACGGTGCGGCGGGCCGGTCCGGGTGCTCGCCCGACGGCCCGGTCCAGGTGGGCGAGCGCGTCCGACGGCGGCACGGCGAGTGCACCGGGCCATCGGCCGCGCACCCGTCCCGGGCGCGCGTCCGCCGTCACGACGAGCACGTCGTGGCCGCTCGCTGCCCAGCCGTGGGCGAGCGTGCGCAGCACCGTCGTGCGCCCGGTGCCGGGCGCACCCGTGACGACGAGCGGCCGGTCCGGGTCGACCACGACCGGCGCCGGACCGTCGCCGCCGATGCCGAGGGGGATCCCGCCGCCCGGGGGAGCTGACGCGGGCGGCGGTGCCGCCATCTCGGGGAGGACGCCGAGCCGCAGCGCCGCCCCGGCGCGGTGGCCCGCGGCGGCCGCCGGTGCGCCGGCCGCCGAGGGCCCCGGCAGGACCACCTGGCACACGAGCGCGCCCTGCGTGCTGGACGCCACCGCGCGGCCCGGGGTGGACCGGGCGCCGACCAGACCGTGCGGGACCCCGGCCTGCGCATCGAGCGAGGCGTCGGGCACCGGCAGCACCAGTCGCAGCCCGAAGGTGCCCGCCAGCCGCGACAGCGCAGGCACGACCGGTCCCGCGGCCGCCACGCGCACGCCGGTGGGCGGATGGCGCAGGAGCGTCGTGAGCAGGTCGACGCCCAGGCCCCGCGCGTGCGTCGCGAGCGTGTCCAGGAGGGCATCGAGCCCGTCGACCAGGACCACCACGGCCCCGGCCCCGTCGCGACGCGTCGCGAGGCGGTCGAGCAGGAGGAGCGCGCGATGCACGTCGTCGAGCGGCAGCGTCGTGCCCAGGAGGGGTCCCGCGGCCTCGCGCAGGCGGCGGACCGGACCGTCCGGCAGGCCGACGGTGTGCACGTGGGCGCCGTCGAGCAGCGCGTGGTGACCGACGGTGACCAACGACGTGGACCGTCCCGAGCGTGGTCCGCCGAGCACGAGGAGGTGGCCGTGCCCCGGGCCCCACCGCACGGGGGCCCAGCGCTGCTCGTCGGGGACGTCGGCCACCGCGACGAGGAGGCCGTCGGCGTCCGCCCCGGCGCCCACCTCGTCGGCGGTGACGCGGTCCGGCAGGGCGCGTGACCAGGGCACACCCGTGCCGGGCAGGTCCCGCGCCGCCTGACGGCACGCGGCCACCCAGGCGGAGACGTCGTCGTCCGGCCGGCGGGCGATGCGCCAGGCGGGCGCCTGCCGCGCCGGGACGGAGGGCACGACGCGGACCGGTGGTGCCGCACGCCGGTGGCGGGCGCGCGCCACCTGCAGCGGCGCCACCGGCCGGGCCCCGGTCCGCACGAGTGCGCTGCCGGGGTGGGCGACGTCGAGGTGCGCGGCGTCCGCGCAGCCGATGACGTCGCGCGAGTCGTCCTCGTCGGCGACACGCAGCGCGATGCGCAGCCCGACGTTGGCGCGCAGGTCCGCGGGCACCGCACCGGCGGGACGCTGCGTGGCGAGCAGCAGGTGCATGCCCAGCGCACGGCCCTGCGCGGCGAGGCGGGCGAGCGCGGCGGCGGCCTCGGGCACGTCGTCGACCAGGGCGCGCAGCTCGTCGACGACCACGAGCAGGCGGGCGGGCGACGCGGTGCCCGCGCGGTCGAGGTCGGCGACGTCGGCACAGCCCGCGGCCGCAAGCAGGCGCTCGCGGCGGCGCAGCTCCGCCCGGAGCCCCACGAGCGTGCGCCGCGCGGCGGCGACGTCGAGGTCGTGGACGTGGTCGACGACGTGCGGCAGCCGGGCGAGCGGTCCGAGGCCCGTGCCGCCCTTGAAGTCCACCAGCAGGACGGCCAGGCGGGACGGGGGGTGGGTCAGCGCGAGCCCGAGGACCACCGTCGTGAGCAGCTCCGACTTGCCCGCGCCCGTCGTGCCCGCGACCAGGGCGTGCGGCCCGTCCCGCACGAGGTCGAGGACCACGGGCCGGCCCGCCACCCCGGTGCCGACGGCCGTGGCCAGCACGCGGGGAGCGCCGGGACGGCGCCAGGACGACGCGACGGCGGCCGCGTCGGGAGCCGGGACCCGGGGCAGGTCCCCGAGCGCCGGGGCGAGCGCCGGGGCGCGCGCGCCCGAGGTGCCGTGCGTGGACAGCAGCCACCTGAGCGCGGCCGCCGAGCGCGCCTGGGCGTCCGCCACGTCCGCGTCCACCCGCTCGGGGGCCGGGCCCGGCGACGTGCCGTCGTCGGTGCGCAGGACCGTGGACGCCCAGGCCGGTGCGGACGAGCCCGGTGGCACCACCAGCAGGAGCCGGGCGTGCGGCGCAGCCAGGCGCCACGACGCCAGTGCGGTGTCGCTGCCGTCGGCGACCACCAGGATGTCGTCGTGGTCGTCGCCGGCCGCCGGCAGGTGGGCGTCGGGCTCCCACCAGCGTGTCCACTCCCAGTCCGCCGCGGCACCGGTCCGCAGCACGAGCCGGACCGGTGCGCCCGCACCGAGCGTGCGCAGGACGACGGCGCGAGCGGCCCCGAGCGCCGAGCCCCGCGAGCCGACCAGCGCCAACGTGGCGTCGGGCGGCCACAGCGCGTCGTCGCCGGGGACGGGTCCGGCGAGGTCGCGCAGGCGCAGGCCCGTGGTCAGGCGCAGCAGCGGGACGTCCGAGGACGCCGCGACGGTCGCGTCCTGCGGCACCGTGCGCCGCTGCGGTGCGCGCGCCCCCCGCGCTCCGAGGAGCCCGACGAGGCCCGTGACCGCCGTGAGCAGGAGCAGCGGCTGCCGCAGCGCGGCTGCCAGGGCGAGCGCGGCGGCCGACGACGCGAGGGCGGTCCAGGCCCACGGCGGAACGCGTGGCCCCCGGCCACGGGGGGCGGGCTCGTCCTCGGCCGGCACGCGCAGCCGCAGGTGCGTCCGGCCGACCCGGACGTCGGCGTGGGTGGGCCAGCGGCGGGGGAGGCGCCCGACCGTCGGCCGGCGCGACCGCGTGCGGGCGCGCGCGAGCCGGGGCCGCGGTTCGACCGTCATCGACCCGCGCGCGCCGATCGTCCGGACCGTGGTGCGGGCGCCGCGGCGACGCACCTGGACGCGCACGGGTCCGTAGGGCCGCAGGGTCAGACGTCCGCCGTCGGGCAGCGGCAGCAGGCGTCCGGCGCCCGGGCCGGTGAGCACGGCCAGGTGGCTCCCGGCCCGCACGGCCGCATCGACGTCGTGGTGCGGCGCGGGCCCGGGCGCCAGGTGGGCACCCGGCAGCAGCGGTGGAGCGCCCGCGGGGTGGTCGTCGTCGAGGACGTGGCCCGCGACCTCGAGACGCGCTCGCGGTGCCGCCCAGCGGGTGTCCCCGGTGAGCACCGCGAGCCGGCGCCGCAGGTCACCCGCGGGCAGCCCGGCCTCGACCTCGACGTCGAGGTGCCGACCGGGCAGGACGGGGGAGGGGAGGGTGAGGCGCACCCCGGGAGCATCCGCCCCACGGGGTGCGCCGGGACGTCCCGGGGCCGGGAGGTGTGGGTGACACCTCCCGGCCCCGGGTCTGTGGTCGGCTCGACCGAGCGGCGGGCCCTCCTCCGCACCGCTCCGCGGCCGTGGCTCTCAGTCGACGCCGAGGGCGGCGACGGGAGGTGTGCGGGCAGCGGCGCGGGCCGGCAGGACCGAGGCCACGAAGCCTGCGACCAGCGCGACCAGCAGCACCCCACCCAGCTGCGCCCACGGCACGGACAGGCGCACCTCGCTCATCGGGCCGAAGACGGTGGCGGCGCCCGCCCACCCGTACACCAGCCCGAGCGCCACGCCGATCAGCGCACCCACGCCCGAGATGAGCATCCCCTCGGTCGCGAGCATCCACCGCAGCCCGCGTCGCGACAGGCCGACGGCACGCAGCGTCGCCGACTCCCGGCGCCGCTCGATGACCGACAGCGACAGCGTGTTCGCGACCCCGATGAGCGCGATCATGACGGCCACGCCCCGCAGGCCGATGACGATGGCCAGCACCACGTCGACGATCTGCTCGTCGCTCTGCCGCTCGGCCGCCGCGCTCTCGACACGCACCGAGTCGTCTCCGACGACGTCCCGCACGTCGCCCAGCACGGTCTTGGCGTCGGCGCCCGGGGTCAGCCGGACCAGCAGCGCGGACGGCGCCTCGTCGATCCCCAGCGCCTGCGCCGCCTGCGGCGTCAGCAGTGCCCGGTCGCCGCCACGCGCCACCACGTCGAGCACCGCGCTGTCCCCCGCGTGCAGCTCCATGCGCACCACGTCGCCCGACCACCAGCGCGGGACGACGCTGCGGCCGTCGGTGAGCGCCGCGGCTGCGGCGTCGTCACGCAGCACACCGGCGTCGGTGACGTCGAGGACGAGGACCTCGGTCGCGCGGCCGTCGGGCGTCTCGACGTCCGCGACGCTCGAGACGGCCACGGTCTCGACGCCGTCGAGGGCGGCGACGTCGTCCCGGCCGGCCGCGTCGAGCGCCTCGCCCGGCGTCCCGAGCACCAGGAGGTCGACCGGTCCCCTCTCGTCGAACCCGCGGGCGAGCGACTGCTGCGCGGACACGGCCCCCGTGCTCATCATCACGACCAGCGTGACGCCGATGACCAGCGCGGTGCTGGTCGCCGACGTGCGCCGGGGGTTGCGCAGCGTGTTCGCCGCCGCCAGGCGTGCGCTCGTGCTGATGGCCCCCACCGGCCGGCCGAGGGCCGAGACGACCTTCGGGACCCACAGCGGCGAGCCGACGAGCAGGCCGACGAAGGACGCCCCACCGCCGAGCACCCCGATCGCGAGGGGCAGCATCGCGTCCACCGCGATGCCGGCGCGGGCGAGCGCGACGCCGCCTGCCAGGGCGACGAAACCGCCCACGGTGAGCAGCAGCGAGAGCACCAGGCGGACCCGCCCGGGCCGTGCCCGGACCGACGGTGCGTCGGCGGGGCGCAGCGCCGCCACGGGGGAGACGCGCGTCGCGGCCCGAGCCGGGACCAGTGCGGCGCCGACCGTCACCAGCACCGCCACCAGCACGGGCACCAGCACGTTGCCCAACGTCGGGGTGACGGTCGTGGGCAGCGGTACGCCGTCCTGGGTCCGCGACAGCACGCTGAGCGCACCCTGTGCCAGGGCGAGCCCCGTCACGACGCCCGCGACGCCGGAGACGACACCCAGGATGCCGGCCTCGAGCAGGACCGCGGTGCGCAGCTGACCGCGGCGCGCGCCGACGCAGCGCAGCAGCGCGAGCATGCGGGTGCGCTGCGCGACGATGACCTGGAAGGTGTTCGCGATCACCAGCGCGGCGACCAGCATCGCCACGGCAGCGAAGCCGAGCACGACCATGACGATGACGTTGCCGCCGCCCCACTGCTCGACCGCGCGGGCGGCGGCCTCGTCGCGCGTCAGGACGTCCGCCCCGGCGAGCTCCTGCGTCAGCGCCGCGCGCACCGTCTCGACGTCGCCGTCGACGTCGACGAGCACGTTCGTCGGCCCGAACGCGTCGGGGTCCGTCGCACCGCCCCACCGCGTGATCGCCTCGACGGTCGCCAGGCCGGCCCCGCCGTAACGGGACCACGCGTTGTTCGGGTCCTCGACGAGCCCGACGAGCACGACGTCGCCCGTCAGCTCCTCGACATCGTCGTCCGCCGGGGCCGCGACCGCGTCGCCGGCCTCCGCGTCCTCGCCGGCCGGCTCCGCCGTGACGTCCCCGGTCGGCTCCTCGGGCCACACGTACCACCGGGCCTGGAGGGTGTCACCGACGCCGACGCCCAGGCGCTCGGCGGACGCGGCGGGCAGGGCCACCTCCGTCGCGGACGTGGGCACGCGGCCCTCGACGACCTCGAGCGAGCCCAGCGACGGCGTGGACGGGGCCGAGACCAGGGTCTCGTTGACCGTGCGCCGTCCGCTCTCGAAGGTTCCCCAGCCCATCAGCAGCGGGTCGGCGGCGGTGACCCCGGGCACGGCCCGCGCGGTGGCGAGGACCCGTGAGATCGGGGTGTCGACGGGCGGGACGACGAGGTCGGCGGTGCCGTAGGCGGCGGTCATGGCGTCGTAGCCGCCGCGCGTGATCACGTCGCCCGCGGTCAGGGTCGCGGTGACGAACGCCGACCCGAGCAGGATCGCGACACCGGCCGCGACGAGGCGGCCCAGGCTGCGGCGCATCTGGGCGAGGGTGAGCCGCAGCATCAGCGACGACCCCCCGCGGCGACGTCGACGACCGGCGTCGCACCCGTCGGGGCGCCGGCCGGCGCCTCGAGCACCCGCAGGCCCTCGAGGCCCGCCAGGACGGACTCGGGGCTGGGGTCCGCGATGTCGCCGGCGATCCGACCGTCGGCGAGCAGCAGCACACGGTCGGCGTAGGCGGCGGCGGTCGGGTCGTGCGTCACCATGATGACCGTGCGCCCCAGCTCGCGGACCGAGCGCCGCAGGAAGCTCAGGACCTCCGCGCCCGAGCGGGAGTCGAGGTTGCCCGTGGGCTCGTCGGCGAAGACCACCTCGGGCTCGGCGATGAGCGCGCGCGCGATGGCGACCCGCTGCTGCTGCCCGCCGGACAGCTCGCTCGGCCGGTGCGTCAGGCGTGACTGCAGGCCCAGCGTCCCCACGAGCGTGTCGAGCCAGGCGCGGTCCGGTGCGCGTCCCGCGAGGTCGAGCGGCAGCAGCACGTTCTGCTCGGCGGTGAGCATCGGCAGCAGGTTGAACGACTGGAAGACGAAGCCGATGCGGTCGCGCCGCAGCCGCGTCAGCGCGTCGTCGCCGAGCGCCGTGATCTCGGTGGCGCCCAGGTGCACGGTGCCCGACGTGGCGTCGTCGAGGCCGGCGAGCAGGTGCATCAGCGTGGACTTGCCCGAGCCCGAGGGGCCCATGATCGCGGTGAACGCCCCCGTGGCGAAGTCCACGTCGACGGCGTCGAGCGCACGGACCGCAGCGGCTCCGGTGCCGTAGACCTTGGTCAGCGCGCGGGCGCGGGACGCCGGTGCGGACGGGTCGACCGCGGCCGGGTCGGCAGGACGGGGGGTGGTGTGCAACGGGTGCTCCTGTCTCGAAGGGGTGCCCCCAGCCTCGCGCGCCGCACCCCCGCCGGCGTCCGGCCGTGGGTGGGTCGTCGCGGCCGCGGCGTCATCCCCAGGCCGCAGGCCCGTCGTCCGGCGCGTCCCCCGCAGGTCGCGTCAGGACCCGGCGCGCACCAGCCCCGCCTCGTAGGCGACGACGACGGCCTGGACGCGGTCGCGCGCCCCGAGCTTCGCCAGGATGCGCCCGACGTGCGTCTTGACGGTCGCCTCGGCGACGTACAGGTCCTGCCCGATCTCGGTGTTGGACCGACCGCGCGCCATGAGCACCAGCACCTCGCGCTCACGCTCCGTGAGCTGGGCCACAGCCTGGTGCGCCGGGTGGTCGCTGACCGCCGGCGCGTCGTCGGGGAGGGCCGTGACCAGGTGCTCGAGCAGGCGACGCGTGCTGGACGGTGCGATCACCGCGTCGCCACGGTGCACGGTGCGGATCGCCGCGAGCATCTCCTCCGGCGGGGCGTCCTTGAGCAGGAAGCCGCTCGCACCGGCGCGGATCGCTGCCAGGACGTACTCGTCGAGGTCGAAGGTCGTCAGGACGATGACCTTGGGCGCCGGAGCGTCCGGTGTGGCGCGCGACACGATGCGCTCGGTCGCCTCGAGCCCGTCCATCGTCGGCATGCGCACGTCCATGAGGACGACGTCGACCGGGGCGGTCGCGGTCCGCGCCGCCGGGTCCAGGGCGCGCACGGCCTGCGCGCCGTCACCGGCCTCCAGGACGACCTCGAGGTCGGGCTGGGAGTCGATGACCATGCGGAACCCGGCACGGACGAGCTGCTGGTCGTCGACGAGGGCGACGCGGACGGTCGCCGCGTCGGGGAGCGGGGTGGTCACGGGAGACGTCCTCCGGCTGGGTCGTGGGTCGGTGCGGGTGTGGGCGTGGCGGTCTCGACGGCGCCGGGTGCCGGTGCCGTCGACGAGCCCGGGGTGGGCAGCGTCGCACGCACGCGGAAGCCGCCGCCGGGGCGCGGACCGGCGGTCACCGTGCCCCCGAACATGGTGGCGCGCTCGTGCATCCCCACCAGTCCCTGCCCGAGGCCGTCGGTGTCGGCAGCGGCGCCGCGCCCGTCGTCGCTGACCTCGAGCGTCACCGACGTGGGCTGCCACTGCAGCATGAGGGTGACGCCCGGGTCGGGCCCCGCGTGCTTGAGGACGTTGGTCAGGGACTCCTGCGCGATGCGGTAGACGGTCAGGCCGGCGCCGGGCGGCAGGTGACGGGGCGTGCCCAGGCGGACGAAGGACACCCGCATCCCGCTCGCGCGCACCTGCGCGACGAGCTGCTCGATGTCCTCGACGGCCGGCTGCGGCGTCGTCGTGGCCACGCCGGGTGCCGTACCGGCGTTCCCCGCACGCCCGGGGGCCCCCGCCCCGTCGGCTCCGGCGCGCCCCGGTCCGCCGGGCGTCGGTGCCTCGCGCAGCACCCCCAGCAGACGGCGCATGTCCGTCAGCGCGGCACGTCCCGTCTCGGCGATCGTGCCCAGCGAGCGGGTCGCGGCCTGCGGGTCCTGCGCGGCGGCGTACCGGCCGCCGTCGGCCTGCGCGATGATCACGGAGAGGCTGTGCGCCACGATGTCGTGCATCTCCCGCGCGATGCGCGAGCGCTCCGCCGCCGTCGCGATGATCGCCTGCTGGTCACGCTCGACCTCGAGCCGCTGGGCGCGGTCCACCAGGGCCTCGAGGTGCTCGCGCCGGCTGCGGCGCACGAGGCCGAACGCCCAGGCGACGAGGAAGATGCTGGCGATGAGCACCACGACCATCACCGCCACGGCCCGGCCGTACGGCATGACGAGGGCGGCGGCGACGACGAACGAGCCGACCATCGCGGCGACGATGCCGGTGCGGTGGGCCCAGCGCGGACCGTGCAGCGCGACCGAGTACAGGGCGAACGGCACGACGACGTCGACGGGGAGCACCGGGAAGCCGGCGACGACGTGCAGCAGCGCGCACGTGTACACGACCGTGACCGCCGCCGCCGGGCGCGTGCGGCGCCAGGCCACCGGTGCGACGACGCCGAGGACGCACAACGACACGAGCACCGCGCCGGCGCCGGACGCCCGAGTGCCCACAGCGGCGATGGACACGGGGACCAGCGCGAGCGTGAGGAGCACGGCGAGCGTGACGTCGACTCCGTGGCGATGGGTGTCCTCCCACTGCCACAACCGGTCCCACCACGACATCCCCTGAGCGTAGGTGCGGTGCGGGGCGTCGGCGTGCACCCGCGGGTGGACCTGGCGGGGGGCCGGTCCACCCGGGGGAGCAGGGGCGGGCGCATGCCGCCGCGCCGTGCGCGACGAACGAGAAGCTCGCGGCGCGTCCGGGACCGAGGGCTGGCCGCCAGGGGGAGTTCGTGACCTAGCATGGCCGAATGACGCAGGTGCTGCTGGCGGAGGACGACCCCGCGATTGCCGAGCCTTTGGCACGGGCACTGGGGCGTGAAGGTTACGACGTGCGCGTGCAAGGCACGGGTCAAGGCGCGATCGACGGTGCGGCGAGCGCCGACCTGGTGGTGCTCGACCTCGGCCTGCCGGACATGGACGGGCTCGACGTCGCCCGGGCGATCCGCAGCCAGGGCCTCACGACGCCCGTGCTGGTGCTGACCGCGCGCGCCGACGAGGTCGACCTGGTCGTCGGGCTCGACGCCGGCGCCGACGACTACGTCACCAAGCCCTTCCGTCTCGCCGAGCTGCTGGCACGGGTCCGCGCGCTGCTGCGCCGCACGGTCGGGGACCCGGCCGACGAGGACGAGCTGCACGCGCAGAACGTGCGCGTCGACGTCGCCGCGCACCGCGCCTTCCAGGGCGAGCGCGAGCTGCACCTGACGGCCAAGGAGTTCGACCTGCTCCGGGTCCTCGTCGCGGCGGCGGGCACCGTCGTGTCGCGTGAGACGCTCATGCGCGAGGTCTGGGGGTCCGACCCGACGGGCTCGACGAAGACGCTCGACATGCACGTGTCGTGGCTGCGCCGCAAGCTCGGCGACGACGCGAACGCACCCCGGTACATCTCGACCGTCCGTGGCATGGGCTTCCGGTTCGAGACCGGCAGCGCCGCCGACGCCGCCGCGGCGATGCCCGGTGCGGCCGCGGGGCCGCTCGACAAGGCCTGACGCGTGCGCCGTCGCGTCCTGCAGGCGACGATCGCCGCCGTCACGGTCGCCGTGGTCCTGCTCGGGTTCCCGCTCGCCTTCCTCGGCGCGCAGCTCGTGCGGGAGAACGCGCTGTACGGGCTCGAGGTCCGTGCCGAGTCGGTCGCCCGCACGGTCGACTTCCGGGTCGAGCAGCAGATCGCGCTCTCCGACCGCATGCTCGAGCCCTACACCGGCGGCGACGACGCCAGCGGTCCGGGTGGCGGGCTCCGCTCGACCGTCGTGGTGCGGACGCCCGACGGCGAGACCTACCGGGCCGGCCCGAACCTCGACCAGCGCCGGCTCACGGTCCAGAGCACCTCCGACACCGGGGCGACCGTGCTGCTCTACGTCTCGTGGTGGGACGTCTTCTGGATGTCGACCCAGGTCATCGCGCTCGTCGTGGTCGCCGCGGTCGTGGCGTTCGCGGCCGGGATCGCCATGGCGATCTGGCAGGCCAACCGCCTCGCGGCACCGCTGGTGTACCTCGCCGCCTCCGCCGAGCAGCTCGGGTCCGGGCAGGTCCGGCCCCAGCTCGAGCCGTCCGGTGTCGAGGAGATCGACCTGGTCGCCGCCGAGCTCGCCCGCAGCGCCGACCGGATGGCGGGCCGCCTTGCGGCGGAACGGCAGTTCGCCTCCGACGCGTCGCACCAGCTGCGCACGCCCCTGACGGCGCTGTCGATGCGGCTCGAGGAGATCATGCTCACCGCGGGCGAGGACGAGGTGCGCGAGGAGGCCCGCATCGCGCTCGAGCAGGTCGAGCGCCTCGTGCGCGTCGTCGACGACCTGCTCGCCGGGTCGCGTCGCGCCCAGGGCGGTACCACCGAGGCGATCTCCCTGCGTGAGGTCGCGCACCAGCAGGAGGAGGAGTGGGCGCCGACGTTCGCGGCGGCCGGTCGTCGCCTCGTCGTCGACGTCGACCCCGCCACGCAGGTGCTCGCGACGCCCGGTGCCCTCGCCCAGGTGCTGGCGACCCTCATCGAGAACTCCCTGAAGCACGGTGCGGGTACCACGACCGTGCGGTCACGCGCCGGCGGGTCGTCGCGCGCCGTCGTCGTCGAGGTGGGGGACGAGGGCGAGGGCGTGCCGGACGACCTCGCACCGCGCATCTTCGAGCGCGACGTCACGTCGGGCGCCGGCACGGGCCTGGGCCTGGCGCTCGCGCGCGACCTCGCGAGCGCGGACGGGGGTCGGCTCGAGCTCGCGCAGCGTCGGCCTGCGGTGTTCGCGCTCTTCCTCTCGGGGGTGCCCGCGTCGCTGCGGCCCGACGTGGTCCTGCCGCGCGGTGCCGTCGTCTCCGTCCGCCGGGACCGGCGGTGGTGACATGCGATTGAAAGGCGCAAGTCACACCCTTCCGGCGCCCCTCGCCCGCTAGGCTACCGACCAGGTCGTCAGGACCAGGAGAGGTGGGGAGCCAGCGTGCAGGGTCTCGAGCCGACGTTCCAGGCGTACGCCTGGGGGTCGACGACCGCGATCCCGGAGCTGCTGGGCTTCGCGCCCGGCACGGAGCCGGTCGCCGAGGCGTGGTTCGGTGGGCACCCGTCCTCCTCGTCGCGGTTGACCGGCCACGGGGGCGAGTCGCTGCACACGGCCATCGCGCGCCGGCCCGGTGCGCTCCTCGGCGCGGACGTGGCGTCGCGCTTCGGCGAGCAGCTGCCGTTCCTGCTCAAGGTCATCGCCGCCGTCCGGCCGCTGTCGCTGCAGGTGCACCCGAGCGTCGAGCTCGCGCAGGAAGGGTACGCGCGGGAGGACGCCCGCGGCGTCCCGCTGGATGACCCGCGGCGGTCGTACCGCGACCGCAACCACAAGCCGGAGCTGGTCTACGCGCTCACCGCGTTCGAGGCGCTGGTGGGTTTCCGCGCCCCGCGGCGCACCGCGGAGATCCTGCGCGGCCTCGAGCACCCCGTCGCGCGCCAGCTGCACAAGACGGTGACCGCGGACCCCAGCCCGACCGGGGTCCAGGAGGCCTTCACGCGCCTGGTCAGCGTGGGGACCCGGCCGACGCCGCGGGAGGTCAGGGAGCTCGCCGAGGAGTTCCGGGCGCGACTGCGCTCCGGTTCGCCCTCGCCGCGCACCGACCACGCCGTCGACCTCCTCGAGCATGCGTACCCGGGCGACCCCGGCGCCGTGACCGCGGTCCTGCTCAACCCCGTGACGCTGCGTCCCGGGGAGGCGCTCTTCGTGCCCGCCGGCGCGGTGCACGCGTACCTCGACGGGGTCGCCGTCGAGGTCATGGCCAACTCGGACAACGTGCTGCGTGCGGGGCTCACGGCGAAGCACGTCGACATCCCCGAGCTGCTGCGGGCAGTGGACTGCGTCGCCGCGCCGCCCATCCGCATCGCGCCCGAGCACGTGTACGACGCGACGGACGTGTACTACGTCCCGGTCGACGACTTCGAGCTCTCCGTCACGAGCGTGACCTCGTCCGGCGCCTGCCGGCTGCCGAGCAGCGGTCCCCGGGTGGTGCTGTGCATCGAGGGCCCGGTGCGGCTGCGGGCTGCGACGGGCGACGAGCTCGACCTGAGCACGGGCGGCGCGGCGTTCGTGCCCGCCGCCGACGGCGCGCTGACGGTCACGGGCGAGGGACGGCTGATCCAGGCCTCCGTCCCGTGACGCGGGACGGGCGCGGACACCTGCCTGGCAGCGGCTACCCTCGACGCCCGTGACACCTCCGACTGTGGCCGTCGTCGGCGGCGGGCAGCTCGCCCGCATGATGGCGGGCCCCGCGACCGCCCTGGGACTGCACCTGCGGGTCCTGGCCGAGGCCGCCGACGCCTCCGCGGCCCAGGCCGTCGCCGACGCCCCCGTGGGCGCTGCGTCGGACGTCGCCGCGGTGCTCGCGCTCGTCGACGGCGCCGACGTGCTGACGTTCGAGCACGAGCACGTCCCCTCACCGGTCCTGGAGGCGGTCGCGGCCCGCGGCGTCCCGGTGCACCCGGGCCCTGGCGCGCTGCTGCACGCCCAGGACAAGTCGGTGATGCGGCGGCGGCTCACCGAGCTCGGTGTGCCGTGTCCGCGGTGGTCGGCCGTCGGTGACATCGCCGACCTCGAGCGCTTCCGGGCCGTCGACGGCGGCCGGGCCGTCGTCAAGACGACCCGTGGCGGCTACGACGGCAAGGGCGTCCGTGTCGTCGTCGACGGACCGCTGCCCGACGACGTGCGCGGCTGGTGCGCCGCCGCGGCCGACGGGACCGGACCCGCGCTGCTGGTCGAGGAGCTCGTGCCCTTCAGCCGTGAGCTGGCCGTGCTGGTCGCCCGCACGCCGTCGGGACGCAGCACCGTGTGGCCCGTGGTCGAGTCGGTGCAGCGCGACGGCGTGTGTGCCGAGGTGGTCGCGCCCGCACCGGCGCTGCACCCCGGGACCGCTGCGCAGGCCGAGCGGATCGCCCGGACCGTGGCGGACGGTCTCGACGTGACCGGCGTGCTGGCGGTCGAGCTGTTCGAGGTGCCGGATCCCGAGGGCGGTGCGCCGCGGGTGCTCGTCAACGAGCTCGCCATGCGCCCTCACAACTCGGGGCACTGGACGATCGACGGCGCCGTGACCAGCCAGTTCGAGCAGCACCTGCGCGCGGTGCTCGATCTGCCCCTGGGTGACGTGGCACCTGTCGCGCGATGGACCGTCATGGTCAACCTCCTCGGCAGCGCGCTCGAGGACCCCACCGACGCGCTGCGGGACGTCCTCGGCGCCGACCCCGGCGCCAAGGTGCACCTCTACGGCAAGGCAGTGCGTCCAGGACGCAAGCTGGGGCACGTCAACGTGTCCGGCGACGACCTGGACGACGTCCGTGCGCGGGCGCGCGCGGCGGTCGCGCGACTGCGCGGCGAGAGCACCGAGAGCTGAGGGACGAGATGAGCGACGACACGTCCGGTGGCACCCAGGTCGGCATCGTCATGGGGTCTGACTCCGACTGGCCCGTGATGCAGGCCGCAGCGGACGCGCTCGCCGAGTTCGGCGTGGCCGTCGAGGTCGACGTCGTGTCGGCGCACCGCCAGCCCGACAAGATGGTCGCCTACGGCCGTGAGGCAGCCGGCCGCGGGCTGCGCGTGGTCGTCGCCGGCGCCGGGGGA
Source organism: Cellulomonas dongxiuzhuiae (assembly GCF_018623035.1). Lineage (NCBI taxonomy): Bacteria > Bacillati > Actinomycetota > Actinomycetes > Micrococcales > Cellulomonadaceae > Cellulomonas > Cellulomonas dongxiuzhuiae. The sequence continues at coordinate 2,663,852 of NZ_CP076023.1, read as the reverse complement.
GCGGCGCACCTGCCGGGCATGCTCGCGGCGGTGACGCCGCTGCCGGTCATCGGCGTGCCGGTGCCGCTCGCCCACCTCGACGGCATGGACTCCCTGCTGTCCATCGTCCAGATGCCCGCGGGCGTGCCCGTCGCCACGGTGTCGGTGGGCGGCGCACGCAACGCGGGACTGCTGGCCGTGCGCATCCTGGCGTCCGGCTCGGGGCCCGAGGCCGACCGGCTGCGGACCGCGATGCTGGGCTTCCAGGAAGGCCTGCGCGAGCAGGCCGACGCCAAGGGCGAGCGCCTGCGCGCCCGGACCACCCGACCTGCGGTGGGCTTCTCCGCCTGATCTCCGCGACCGCGGTGCGCGCGGCCCGGCTAGGCGCCGGGGACCCCGCCCACCTGCCCCGGCGGGAGCGAGCCGTCGCGGATGGCGGCGAAGAACTCGGGGGTCGCCTCGGGGTCGAGCAGCACGGTCGACCCGATGCCCCCGGGGCGGTGGTCCATGCTCGCGATCGGCGGCGTGCCCGTGATGCCGCCCTCCGCGTTCGCAGCCCGGAACGCCAATGCCAGTCGGGCGACGTCCAGCACGCCGGCGTCCTCGTCGAACGTCAGGGCCCCCGTCCCCGCGTCGACGAGGGCGACCTGCCCGCGGGGGTCGAGCACGAGCGAGCTCGGGCTGACCTTGCCCATGACCGCACCGATCAGCTGACGCTGCCGCAAGGCACGACCGACGTCACCCTGCGGGTCCGCCTTGCGCATGCGGGCGAACGACAGGGCAGCAGGCCCGTCGACGTCGTGGCAGCCGGCGGTCCACACCATGCCGGAGTCCGGGTCGTCGACGTCGCCGTCGTAGCAGAGGTTCACGCCGCCGACGGCGTCCACGAGGTGCGAGACGCCCCCCATGCCGATCTCGGCGTAGTGGTCGACCGTGAGCCCGGTGAGGCCCTCGACGGTCTGCACCAGCAACGGCGCCCCGCCCCACGCGAACGCGGAGTTGAGCTTCGAGCCGCCGCGTCCCGGCACCTCGACGTAGGAGTCGCGAGGCAGCGAGATCATCGCCGTCGGGCCGCTCGTCGGGACGTGCAGCAGCAGGATCGTGTCGGTCCGCTGCCCCTCGGTGCCGTCCTCGGCGATGCCGCCCTCGCCGCCTCGGGCATCCGTGCCCGCGAGCAGGTACGTGGTGCCGGGCGTGTCCGTCGCTCCGGAGAGAGCGGGCGTGTGCTGAAGAAGGCCGCTCGCCCAGACCAGCAGACCGACGGGCCACGCCACGAGCGCCACGAGCGCCACGAGCGCGATGATCGCCACGGTGCGGCCGCGGCGCAGCCGGCGGCGCGACGCGGACACCACGCCCGGGGCGTCCGCATCCGGCAGGGTGGGCGCCGGTGCGGAGGACCGGAACCCCGGACGCGGCATGGTCGAGCGCGGTGCCGCCCGGCCCGGTGCGGTCGACGCGCCGGCCGCGCGCCCAGGCCGGCGGTCCCCGGCTGCGGGAGCGAACGAGGCCGGGGGGCCGCCCGTGGGCGTCGCGGTCCGGCCGACGGGGGTGCCCTCGGGCGCGGCGCCCCGACGGGCTGTGCCCGTGCGCGCCGTCGTGGCGCTGCGCGGTGCGGGTGGTGGCGTGCCGCGGGGACTGCGAGCCCCGGGCGGCGGCATGCTGCTGCGCGTGACGGACGGGGGCGGTGGCGTGCCGCGCCCGCCGCCACCCGAGGGGGTCGCCGGCCGGGCGACCCGTGCAGGTGCGGCGGGACGAGCCGTCGACCGGCCGACCACGCGGGCGTCGTCGGCTCCGGGGCGGGGGCGTCCGGGCTCGGGTGCGAAGCTGGGGGGAGGAGTCGCGTCCTCGTCGCGGCGGCCAGGCATGCGCCCGCTCAGCAGCTCGTGGACGCGTCCGCGGCCGTGAACGCGTCGACGCCGGGCGTCTTGCTCTCGGTCGGGGTCGGCTCGGTCACGGGCGGCGCGGTCGGGGTCGCGTTCCCGGGCTCGGTCGCAGCGGGGACGTCCGTCACCTCGGGGGCCTCCGGCACCTGCGGGACGTCCGGCACGCCGAGCATCGGGACGTCGGCGGCGATGTTCGCCCACAGCTCGTCGGCGGCGGACGTCCACTCGATCCGGTTCTTGTCGCTGCGGGCGGGCGCCCACGGCACGGTCATGAACGTGATGTTCTCACGGTCGATGCCCCGCAGGCTGAAGGCGAGGCCGGTGAGGTCGACGACCGACAGGTTCGTCGTCACCGACTGCGTCGCGGCACTGAGGAACTGCAGCAGCTGCCCGGCGTCGGTGAGCAGGTTCTTCGAGAGCACCTCGTTCGCGACGTTGGCGACGAGCGTCTGCTGGCGGCCCGCACGCATGGTGTCCGAGCCGTCGAAGCCCGTCCCGTGCCGGGCGCGCGCGTACTGCAGCGCCGTCACCCCGTCGAGCACGTGCTGACCGGCGGTGATGTTGAGCCCCGTGTACGTGTCGTAGTGGTCCTCCGCGATGCACATGGGGACACCGCCGATCGCGTTCACCATGTTCTGGAACCCGGCGAAGTCGACCACCACGACATTGGTGATGGGGACGCCCGTGTTCGCCTGCACGGTGCTCACGGTGCACGCGGCGGCGGAGTCGAGGTCGCCGCCCTGGTCCCAGCCGGTGGCGAAGGCGGAGTTGAGCATCGCGCTCTTCTGCGCGCGCGTCGTCTGGCCGTTCGTGAGCGTGCAGCTGGGGATCTCGACGAGCGAGTCGCGCGGGAGCGAGACCATCTCGACGCGCGAGCGGTCAGCCGACACGTGCACGAGGATCGTCGTGTCCGACCGCATCCCCTCCTCCGCGCCGCCGATCTGCTCGTTGACGCCGTCGCGCTGGTCGGACCCGAGGATCAGGACGTTGACGGGCTGACCGGCGTGCGCGTCCGACGGGTCGGGCGTGGCGGTGGGCCCCGCCTCGACCAGCCCGCCCAGGTCGAGCTGCTCGACGTTCCCGCTCATGCGCGAGGCCACCGCTGCGGCCCCGGCGGCGCCGAACACGACGACCGTCGTGACGGCGAGCGCGACCCCGCGCAGGACCACGTGGGAGGCGTGGGACCTGGCGTGTCGCGGCGCGCGGGCTCGCCGGACGGCAGCATGGCGGGAGGTCACGAACCTGATCGTAGGTCGCGCGCGTGCGCCCAGGTGGGGGGTCGCCCGGTGACGGCGTGGAGGATTCGTGGAGAAGGGCGCGTCAGCGTCCGAGGACGGTGTACTTCGCCTCCGTGGCGTCCTTCTGCGGCCGCCACCACGCCTCCTGCGCCCGGTACCAGTCGATCGTCGCCGCGAGGCCGTCGCGGAACGTCGTGTAGCGCGGCTCCCAGCCGAGCTCGGTGCGCAGCTTCGACGCGTCGATCGCGTACCGCAGGTCGTGACCCGGGCGGTCGTTGACGTGGTCGTACGCGTCCGCCGGCTGGCCCATGAGCTCGAGGATGAGCTCGACGACGCTCTTGTTGTCCATCTCGCCGTCGGCGCCGATGAGGTACGTCTCGCCGAGCCGGCCCTTCTCGATGATCGACCAGACCGCGGAGTTGTGGTCGTCGACGTGGATCCAGTCGCGCACGTTCTCGCCGGTGCCGTAGAGCTTGGGGCGCACACCGTCGATGACGTTCGTGATCTGCCGCGGGATGAACTTCTCCACGTGCTGGTACGGCCCGTAGTTGTTCGAGCAGTTCGAGATCGTCGCGCGGACACCGAAGCTCCGCGCCCACGCGCGGACGAGCATGTCGGACGCCGCCTTGGTCGACGAGTACGGGCTCGACGGGTTGTAGGGCGTGTCCGGCGTGAACTTGGCCGGGTCGTCGAGCTCGAGGTCGCCGTAGACCTCGTCCGTCGACACGTGGTGGTAGCGCACGTCGTGGCGGCGCACGGCCTCGAGCAGCTGGTACGTGCCGATCACGTTGGTGCGCAGGAACGGCCACGGGTCGTGCAGGGAGTTGTCGTTGTGCGACTCGGCCGCGAAGTGGACGACGAGGTCGACGTCCTTCACCAGGCCGTCGACGATGTCGGGGTCCGCGATGTCGCCCTTGGCGAAGACGATCCTGCCGTCCACCGGGTCCAGGCTGCGCTCGTCGCCGGCATAGGTCAGCGCGTCGAGCACGGTGACCTGCACGTCCGAGCGCTCGCGCACCGTCTGGTGGACGAAGTTGGAGCCGATGAAACCGGCGCCGCCGGTGACGAGCACGTGCACGGGTGCAACCTCCGAGGGGATCGTTGAGGGCATCAGCCTAGCGCCGCTCAACGGCCTCGGACGGGCGCGCCCCCGTCTGCCGTCGCGCCGGATGGTGACGGGACCGGGCCGCCGTGAGCAGGGAGAGCGGCATTACACCAGGTGGCGCCGCGCCATCGCGATGACGTTGACGGACTCGCACAGCTCGAGCGCCACCATCACCAGTGCGACTGTGGGGATGTCGATCCGGCCGGTCACGACGAGCGCTCCGAGGGCGAGGACTGCCACGGCCGTGCGAGCGACCAGGACGATGGACTCCTGCCGCATCGCGCGCGACGACCGCGCCACGCACGCGGTCATGCCGAGGATGTTGATCGTGTAGAGCGTCGCCCACACCGCGAAGACCGCCCCCTCGCCCAGGACGTAGTGGTACTTGGGGCCGAGCACCTGAACGACGAGCCATCCCGAGCACACGAAGGACAGCGGCAGGGCGAGCAGCAGCACCGGTACGGCACGCCTCAGGTGACGGCGCACGTCCACGCCCGAGGCGGCGCGAACGGTGGCCGGCAGCACGATGCTCTGCAGCACGAACACCGCCTGGACGGCCAGGAGGAGCGAGCCGGAGAAGTAGGCGGTGTACTGCGCGTACTGCGCGTCGTCGCCGCCGATGCGCAGGGCGAACTTGTCGATGTACATCATGGCGACGGCGAACACCGTGGTCGGCGCCGAGTACCGCGCGAACGCGAGGAGCTGCCGACCCGTGCCTGCGCTCACCCGCCACGGAGCGGTGCCTCGGTGCAGGACGGCGAGGTAGGCGCCGACGGCGACGAGTGCCGCGAGCACGGCCGTACCGGCGAACACGTTCCACGTCGGCCGCCCGAGGACCAGGACAGCGACGGCCGCGCCACCGACGATGACGGCCGCCTCGGCGAACTTCACCGCCGCCACCGCGCCGATCCGCCCGTGCGCGGCCGACAGTCGTTCGACGATGGCCCGCCAACCTGTCGCGACACCGAACGCCGCCGCCATGAGCACGAGCACCCGCGTCGACCTCGTGGCCCCGGCCAGCGGGTCCGCGACGAGGAGCGCGACGACGCCGGCACCGACGGCGAGTGCGGCGGTGACCGCGAGCACGCTGCCCACGATGACACCACGGTCCTCCGGGGACCGCCCCGCGAGAAGCCGCGGCGCGGCGAGCTCGAGCCCCGCCACCGTGAGGATGAACCACACCTGGGACAGCGCGAGGACGAACCCGAAGTCGGCGAAGTCGCTCGTGGAGGCCGAGCGGGCGACGACCGCGCTCAGGGCGAACATGCCGACGCCGGAGGCCGCGCCGCCGACCAACGACAGCAACGACATCCGGCGCAGCGCTGCCGACTGCGCGACCTCGCTCATGCGGCTCGGGCCAGCGCCTTGTCGAACACGTCGAGCGTGCGGTCGGCGGTCGTGGCCCAGGAGAACCGGGCCGCCTGCTCCCGCCCGAGCTCCGCGGCCCGTCGCATCCGCCCGGGGTCGGTGGCCACCACGGTCATGCCCGCGGCGATGGACTCCAGCGAGTGCGGGTCGACGTACAGGGCGGCGTCGCCGCCGACCTCCCGGTAGACGGGGATGTCGCTGAGCAGGACGGGCAGGCCGATGAGCATCGCGTCGAGCGCCGGCAGGCAGAACCCGTCGTGGAAGGAGGGGATCGCCAGGGCCGCCGCGCTGGCGAGCAGCCGGTCCATCTCCTCCGTGGTGACCCACCCGCGCAGGTCGACCCAGTCCTGCATCTCGACCTCCTCGACGACCGGGATCAGCGGGTCGTCGCCCTTGCTGCCCGTGACGACCAGGCGCGGGCGCACGTCCTCGGGGACGAGGGGGAGCGCCCGGATGAGGGAGGCCCAGTTCTTGTGACCGAGGCGGTTGCCGGTGGCCAGGATCATGTTCTCCGGCGTCCCGGTACGGAGGCGACCTGCCGACTCGCGCACGGAACCAGCGAGCGGGATCACGTCGAGGCGCTCGCGCGGGAACCGCAGGTAGGTGTCGATGTCGCGTGCAGATGACTGGCTGATCGTGATCATCCGCGTCGCGTTCTTCGCGACCATGGACTCCATCCACTGCGCAGGCTTGACGAACAGCTGCGACGGCATGTGCTCGGGATTCGTCCAGTACAACAGGTCGTGCATCGACACGACCGTCGGCACCCTCGAGCTGCGCGGTCCGAGGAGCGACGGGCAATGGATCAGGTCCGCGCGGAGGCGGTCCGCCCAGCGCGACACGCCCTGGAGCTCTGCCCACGACCACCGGAACCGGTTGAGACCGGCGATGTTGCCGCTGACGCCCGAGTCGACCACGGGCCCCGGGAACCAGTCCGGGCTCGAGGCTGCGAACTCGGTGCTCGCCAGCGCGGTGAACGTGAAGCGGTCGGTGCCGCGCAGCGCCGAGTACAGCTCGCGGGCGTACGTCTCGATCCCGCCCTTGGTGCCGGTCCAGAACAGCATGTCCACCAGGACGTGGGGGCGCTTCGACGTCGTCATGCGCCGACGACCTCGTCGAGGACCGACGCGAGCAGGTCGAGCTCGGCGTCGAGGTCACCCTCACGGTTGCCGATGAACAGCCCGTTCGTGTCGATGAGGTCGGCGTTGCGCAGGGTGCCGTGCACCTCGTGGTCGAGCCACCGCATGACCGGGTTCTTGGCGAAGTTGCCCGCCACGATCGGGCGGCACTCGATGCCGGCAGCCTGGAACGCCCGTACGAGGTCGGAGCGGCCGAAGGACGCGCCCGGGCGCACCACCATGCTGAACCCGAACCAGCTCGCCTCGCCGATCTCGCGCTGCGTCATCAGCTGAGGGTAGCGGGACAGGATCTCGAGGTATCGGGCCGCGTTGCGGCGGCGGTCCGCGACGAAACCGGGGAGCTTCGCGATCTGCTCGATGCCCACGGCCGCGCTCATCTCCAGCGGTCGAACGCTGTAGCCCGGCAGGACGAACTTGAACGACTCCTCGAACGGGTCGTCACTCTTCTCACCCGTGACCTGGTTGAACTTAGGGAGGTTGCGCGTCCACCCGTGCGCCCGCAGCGAGAGAAGGATGTGGTACAGCTCCTCGTCGGCGGTGCAGATGACGCCCCCCTCCATCGTCGAGATGTGGTGGGAGAAGAAGCTGCTGAAGGTGCCCATGAGCCCGTGGGTCCCGCACTGCCGGTCACCGAAGGTGGCGCCCAGCGACTCGCAGTTGTCCTCGACGATGTCGATGCCGCGCGGTTCGCACAGGGCGCGGATCCTGTCGAAGTCGTTCGCGTTGCCCAGCAGGTTCACGACCATCACGAGCCGGGTCCGGTCCGTGATGGCTGCCTCGAGCGCGTCCAGGTCGTAGTTGAGCGTCTCGGCGTCGATGTCGACGAACTTCAGCCGCAGGCCGTACTGGCTCAGGGGGTAGTACGTCGTCGGCCACGACACGGCCGGGACGATGACCTCGTCACCGGGCGCGAGCGCGTCGGACCTGCGGTAGCGCAGGGCGGCCGTCATGAGGAGGTTGGCGGTGCTGCCCGAGTTTACGGCCACGCAGTACGGGGTGCCCAGGAAGTCGGCGAACACCCGCTCGTACTCGGCGGTCTCGGCAGACATCGTGAACTGACCGCTCGCGATGACGCGCTGCAGCGCGGCGTGCTCGGCGTCGTCCCACGTGGACTGCGACAGGGAATAGCGAACTTCTGGCTGCGACGCCGTCATGCAGAGGTCTCCGTTACAGGGGCTTGTCGTTGCTGCTCGACGTACCACCGCCACGTCGAGCGCATGCCGTCCTCGAGCGAGTGCCGAGGTTGCCAGCCGAGATCGTGCATCCGGCTCGTGTCGAGCTCGCGGCGCAGGACACCCTCGGGCTTTGTGGCATCGAAGGCTATCGCACCGCGGAATCCGACGACCGACGCCGCGAGCTCTGCGAGCTCGCGGATCGACGTGTCGCCGCGCGGACCGACGTTGACGACCGACGGTGGCCGTTCCAGGCCGAGGAGCACCAGGCACGCCTCCGCCAGGTCGTCGGCGAGCAGCAGCTGGCGGCGCTGGTTGCCCGAGCCCCAGACGACCACCTCGTCGGCGCCGGTCGTGACCGCGTCGCCGAACCGGCGCAGCGTCGCAGCGACGACGTGCGCGGTCTCGAGGTCGAAGCGATCACCCGGTCCGTAGAGGTTGCACGGCATCACGGAGTGGTATGTGACGCCGTACTCGGCGTGGTACGCGTCGCACAGCGTGGTGCCCACCAGTTTGGCGAGCCCGTAGGAGCGGGTCCCCTCGTCGAGCGCGGCCGTCCCGAGGGACGCCTCGGTGATCGGCTGCGGCGCGTCGGCCGGGTACGCGTTCGCACTGCCAATGAACAGCAGGCGGCGGACCCCGGCGGCGAGGCTCGCGGCCAGGACGTTCGACTGGATCAGCAGGTTCTCGTCGAGGAACTCGACCGGGCGAGCGAGGTTCGCGCCCAGACCGCCGACGCGTCCCGCCGCGAGCACGACCACGTCGGGTTTCGCGGCGGCCAGCGCGGCGAACGTCCGTGCTCGGTCACGGTAGTCGACACGCTCGCTGCCTTGGACCGTGTCGTCCCCGTGGCGCAGGACCGCACGACGGAGTGCCGAACCGACCAGCCCGCGGTGACCGGCGAGATAGATGCGGCGTGTCAATCGTTGGCCCCGGACCGCGGCGCCACCGCGTGGCCCGCGTCGCGCAGCGTGCGCTCCTGACGGGCCAGCTCCAGGTCGTTGTCGATCATCAGCTGCACGAGGTGGTCGATGCCGACCTTGGGCTCCCACCCGAGCACCGTGCGTGCCTTCGTCGCGTCGCCCTGCAGGGCCTCCACCTCGGCGGGGCGGAAGTACCGGGGATCGATCTCGACGTGCTTCTCCCAGTCGAGGTCCAGCCGGCCGAAGACCTTCTCCACGAACTCGCGCACGGAGTACATCTGGCCGGTCGCCACCACGAAGTCGTCGGGGACATCGTGCTGGAGGATCAGCCACATCGCCTCGACGTAGTCCTTCGCGTGGCCCCAGTCGCGCTTCGCGTCGAGGTTGCCGAGGTACAGCTTCTCCTGCAGCCCGAGCGAGATCCGCGTCGCAGCACGTGTGATCTTGCGCGTCACGAAGGTCTCGCCGCGACGCTCGGACTCGTGGTTGAAGAGGATGCCGTTGGACGCGAACATGCCGTACGACTCGCGGTAGTTGATCGTCTGCCAGTACGAGAAGAGCTTGGCCACCGCGTACGGGCTGCGCGGGTGCATGACGGACGTCTCCGACTGCGGGGGCGGCGTCGACCCGAACTGCTCGGACGTGCCGGCCTGGTAGAACCGGACGTTCTGACCGGTCCGCTGAGAGAAGTCGCGGATCGCCTCGAGCAGGCGCAAGGTGCCGAGCGCGTCCACGTCCGCGGTGTACTCGGACTGGAAGAACGACACGCCGACGTGGGACTGCGCCGCGAGGTTGTAGACCTCGACGGGCGCCACCTTCTCGAGGATGTGCCGCAGGCCGGTGCCGTCACTCAGGTCGCCGTAGTGCAGGAACAGGCGGGCGTCGGACTCGTGGGGGTCCTTGTACAGGTGCTCGATGCGGTCGGTGCTGAAGGTGCTGGACCGTCGGACGATCCCGTGCACCTCGTAGCCCTTGTCGAGCAGGAGCTCCGCCAGGTACGAGCCGTCCTGCCCCGTGATACCGGTCACCAGTGCCTTTTTCATGGGCTGCACTCTATCGGCGCGGCGGGTAGGGGTGGGACGGCCCGGCACGGGTCGCGCGGGTCCGCGCGCCCGGGGCCGTCGCCGCCACGCCCGCCGCGGTCCTTGACCCGCCCCGCAGCGGGGGCTGACACTGCGTCCCGCAGCGCACGGCCGGTTCGAGGGGTCGGTGCGACCGGGGGATCGCAAGGAGGCACCGTTGTCCGCACGCCACGGCCGTCCGGGGTTCGCCGTCCCTCGCAGGCACCCGTGGCCCTGGGCTGCACGCGCCCTCGCGCTCGCGCTCGCGCTGTCCGTCACCTCCGCGGCACCGGCCGCCGGCGCGGGCGCGACCGCGACGAAGGCGCCGGCGGTCCCGCCGGTCGCCGAGCAGCCGCTCGACCCGCTCGTTGTCGACGAGGTGCCGGTCGTGGTCGAGGGGCAGACGCCGGCGG